>JBBRAV010000039.1:0-40914 GCA_038206535.1 Caulobacterales bacterium | reverse complement strand
GGGGCGCCAAGCTCTACGCCGCCGCCGTCTCCGTCATCGCCACCGGACGACTCCGAGGCAAATCCGCACTGCAGGCCATCCAGGACATCATCGCACCCAAACTCGCCCCCAAACCCGCATAACCACGGGGTGAGCAGTTACCAAGCTCGGGATGGGTCACTTCCCATTCTGGAGATATGTCGCGATGGCCCTTGATCGGACTCCCGTTAATGAACCTGCCGATTAGCCGATACTTTCGACCATCTTTGTCTGTATGGCGAAATTTAGCGCGCCCGGCATCGCTCCAATCTTCTAGAACTTGATCAAAGTTAAATGTGTATCCATCTGACTTTGAGTAGAATAGAAGCGTGTCGTGACGTCGGCCAAATGCGCTCTTTGAGACCCGCCCACCTAGCTCATAACACCAAGCGATTTCGTTAATATACTGGCCGCCCTGCGCGCAAAACACGGCATCTAGGACTATCTTCAGGTAATGCGAAGCGGTCGGATCGCAGTGGAGATAGAAGCTGCCGGTCGGCTTCAAAACGCGGTGAATTTCGACAATCCGGAGTGTCATGTGCACAAGATAGGCCAGCAGGCTCCCGCGCTTTAGCACCTTTTCTAACCCGCGAATGAGTTCGACGGTCTGTTCGGTCAGTTTGCCGGATTGAAGCTGGGCAACGTCGGTGATCCAAAGCAGCCCGTCGCGCGCCTCATCTCCCCATTCCCAGGTGTCGACGAAGGCTTGCGCTTGTGCGCGGTCCTCCGATCCCTGGTTGTTATAAATCTGGAAATAGTTTCGCTTCGAATTGAACGGCGGGTCGATGTAGCAGAGGTCAACGCTCTCGCTGGCGATCTTGCGCCGGAGCACGTCAAGATTGTCGCCGTAAAAAAGCCGGTTCGCCATCCCCGCACCCTATGCGATTCACCATGGGTGCGTCAAAGGCATAATCGCCAAAGATAAGTCGAATAGACGCATGCTCGATCCCGACCAATTAAAGCGTATCAGCACCGCCTGGCGACCAGCCGAGTGGCCTGAGGCAACCAACGATTATGTCAAGGTCGGCTATCGGCGGCCTTTCGGGTACCATCTCGACCGCATCCGCCATCTTGGTCTGTCGGGCGAGCTGCTGATCGACGCGGGGTGCGGGAGCGGCCGATGGTCGTTCGCGTGGGCGTCGACGTTCGAGCGTGTCGTGGCGTTCGACATCGCGGCCCAGCGGATCGCCGCGGCGAACTGGCAGAAACAGCGACTTGACATTCCCATCGTTGAATTCCTCACGGCGGATCTGCAAAAAATGCCCGCCGATGACCAATCAGCTGACGTTGTGTATTGCAACGACGCGCCTTTCGGCCCCGTCCCGTTGCAATCGGCGCTTAGCGAGTTCTTCCGGGTGCTAAAGCCTGGAGGCGTCTGCTTTCTCGGTTTGAGCGGCCTCGGCCTGGCCTTTGAAGAGGCGAACGGCGACAATCCCCGGCTCACCCAGCGGGGGCGGGAACGCATCTACCAAGCACTGAGCCGACGCCATCTCACGCGGCTTAGCGAAAAGATCAAGCTGGGCGCGGCGCGCAACCTCGAAGCGGCCGAGCAACTGCGACGGGCGACGACGCCCTCGGAACTGCTCGCAAGCCTGAACTGCCGCCCTGAGACTATCAGCGCCGCCGCGACGATCGAGAAGGATCTCGGCCCGGCGTTCGCTGAGCGCCTGCTCGGAGATCTGGCCGCTATCATTGCCGGAACAAAGGCTGACTTCGGCGACCTCAGGGGAGCGTCCGTTTGGGACCCCGACGAAGTTTCAGTCGCCGCGCGCAGAGCCGGATTTCATCGGTCCGAATGGGCCCCAGGCGGGTGGCTGTCCTTGCAGCCCGACGGCTCGATCGACAAGGTTCCCGGCGCCAGACGTAAGACGGCGCCGCCTCTTTTCGAGGGAAAACCTCGCGCTTTCGAGATGCTTTTGTGGAAGCCTCCCGCTCGCCGGTCCCGCTCCGCCGGGGCTGCAAAGCACAAGACGTCGGAACCTGATCGCGCCCGCGACAGCTTCAGGCTCGAGGTGGGATGCACGACCTACTGGAACGCGGCGGCGAAAGACATCGTGCCGCCGATCATCGTGTCGAGCCCTCCGGAGGTGAGCGAATTCGAAAACGCGGTTATCACGCCTCGCGCGATCGAGCCGAAGTTGGGACCAACTAAAAGCGGTCAGCAACGTCACGCAAGGGGCGGTATCTACGATCGTGACCATAAGCTTCTGCCGAGTTTTCTGGAGCGCGAGGCATACGAAGCCGCCATGCAGAAAGGCAATAGACTGAAAAATGAGCCGGTTCTGCCGGAATGCGAGCTGGTCAACGCCGAACGGCTTCGGGGAAAATATGTATATCTTGGTATTCTAAGGGGGCATTTCGGCCATTTTTTGTTAGAGAGTTTGTGCAGAGTTTGGTATATTTTCAAAAAAGATCCAAATATAAAAATATTGGTTCACTCGGATGGTGATCCCGTTAAAATGCCATCCTATGTACACCACATATTTCAGTTAATAGAATGCCCTTTAGATCAGATTGTGGCTATCAAAAGGCCCGTGGTTGTAGATCACCTGATATTACCGGAGAGCGAGTTTGAGATTCGCTGGAGGGCCAGCTCAAGTTACGCTGATACGTTCCGAGAATTGTACGAAAGGAATGCTAGACTTTTTCGAGCAGACGCTACGCCAAATCGTGTTTACTTGACGCGGCGCCACTTGAACGTAAGGGGAGACAAAAAGCGCAGTGAGATCATCAACAACGAACAAGAGGTGGAAGCGCTGTTCGAACAGCGCGGCTTCGCCATCATCGCGCCCGAAAAACGCCCTCTCCATGAACAGATAGCTATCATCGCCGGCGCTGGCCAAATTGCCGGTGTCAAGGGGTCGGCGCTGCATATGAGCTTGTTTTGCCAGCGTCCGAAGGCGCGCCTGGTGCAGATCGGTCGCAAGCATTCGATGAATCAATCACTGATAAATGGTTTGAAGGGCATGGATTCCCATGACATACTCTGCCAATCGGATCCGTCCGAGAACGGTACTGTTGTTGATCTAGACATTATTCGAGCAGCCCTGCGCCAAATGTGACGTGATGTCGCCGGGATCCTGCGTCTTTGACCTCGGATTTTCTTGCGTCGCCCGCTGACCGAGTTTGCGACCCCACAGGCGATGAAGCGCGCCGCGCGCCCTCCCGCCCTTTCCGCCGGCGAGCCTCGATAACTTCCGCCAGCGAGGCCGAGGCCGCCAAGCTCGTTTTTCGCACGACGCGCCGGCGCCGGAAACGATAGCGGCGCGGACCGCGAAATGGCCAATGCGCTCTTGCTCCCTGGTCTTACTGCGCGGTCTCACGGCCTGGCCCACGCCGCGCGTCGCGGCTCGATGGCGCGAACGGCCCAGGCCGGCGACGGGCCCTGCGCCGTGATCGAAACCGGACGCAAAATATAGACTACACCAATCGTTGTTTCTGGCGCACAATCGACATCAGGAAACGCTCGTGGAGCCTGACGCGTCGCGCCCGGCCTCCCACGTGAAAACTGGAGTGCGCTGCGATGTCGATCGATCCGAAGGCGATTACCGTCTTCCTCGATGCGAGCCCGTCAGGCAAGAGGCGGATGGCGCACGCGGTCGCCTTCGCCGAGCGCTGGGGCGCCCATCTGATCGGCGTCTATGTGATCTTCAACGGCGTTTCCTCGCACCCGTCGATGGCGTATGCGCGCAGCGGCAAGGCGATGGGCGGCGTGATCGCCCACGAGAGGCGGGTCGAAGAGGCCTGCGCCTGCACGACCGAAGAGGTGGGCGAATACTTCCGCAAACTCTGCGCCGGCTTGAACGTCTCCTGCGAATTCCGTCCCATTCACCGCGACCATCCGCCGGAGACTGCGGTCATCAACTCGCTTCACTCCGATCTCCTGGTCATCGGTCACCCGGCGCCCAACGGCCTTCCCGACGACGTGTCGGCCGAGAAGATGTTGCTGGCCAGCGGCGTGCCCCTGCTGATCGTGCCCAATGGCTGGAAGGGCGATGCGATCGGCGAGCGGGTCATGATCGGCTGGAACGCGACGCCGGAGGCGCGACGCGCGGTCACCGACGCCATGAGCTTCCTGGTGGCGGCCTCCTCGGTCAAGGTCGTGATCGTCGATCCGGCCGCCTGCAAGCTGCTGGGCGAAAACGCCGGCTGCGACATCGGCGGACATTTGCGCCGCCATGGCGCGAGCGTCGAGGTCGAACAGGTCGCCTCGCGCGGCCGGCCGATCGCCGAAGTCATCCTCGACCGCGCCATGCTGTGGGGCTGCGACCTCCTGGTCGTCGGCGCCCGCAATCCCGCCCACATGGCCGAGATCCTGTTCGGCAGCGCCGCCAGGACCCTGCTGAAGAAGATGCCCGTCCCACTCCTGATCTCGCGTTAAAAGGCGTACCCCCGACGGGTCTCGGACTTCACCTTGACGAGACCTTGTCTTGCCCCGTGGGGCAAGAGGGTCGACCAGGCGGTCTCGTAGATCGGCGACGCGGATAGCGGGCCCTCCGTGTAGACCGCGTCGATTGACGACACGGTCCACGCCAGTTAACTTGACCTTAGGAAAATCCAGCTTGGCCGGCCGGGTTGTTCATCGTCCGCAACCGGGCGGCACGCCAATTCGATGGGCGGAGCGCCTTTAAATAGCCGAAATATCGATTTTGACCTTTCCGCCTCGCCGAGTTCGGGCCATGCGGCGGTCCTCTTCCTGTTTTCCGCAACCTAGGCGACTTCGCTATGAGGCTATTCAGCGTCGCGACTATCGGCATCGCCGTGGGCATGGCCATCATCCTGGCCGCCTGCGGCAAGAAGCCGCCGCCGCCGATGCAGCCGCCCTCGGTCGGCTATGTGGTCCTCAAGACCGCGCCGGTCACCCTGACCACCGAGCTGCCGGGCCGGGTCTCGGCAATGGAATCCTCGGACGTGCGCCCCCAGGTCAGCGGCGTCATCAAGCGGCGCGACTTCGCCGAGGGCTCGCTCGTCCACGCCGGCCAGGTGCTCTACGAAATCGAGGATTCGCCCTATCGCGCCGCCCTGCTCAGCGCCCAGGGCCAGCTCGCTCAGGCGCAGGCCAACATTCGCTCAACCCAGCTCCAGGCCGATCGCTATCGTCAGCTGGTGGCGATCGACGGCGTCAGCAAGCAGGACGCCGACAACGCCCAGGCCGCGGCGGAACAGGCCAAGGCCGCCGTGGTCGCGGGCCGGGGCGCGGTGGCCGCGGCCCAGGTCAACCTCGGCTTCACCCAGATCCGCGCGCCGATCTCGGGGCGAATCGGCCGCTCGCTGTTCACGCCAGGCGCCCTGGTGCAGGCCGGTCAGAGCGAGGCGCTGGCGACCATCCAGCGGATGGACCACGTCTATGTGGACGTCACCCAGTCGGCCGCCGCCCTGCTCGACCTGCGCGCGGCCATGCACGGCGGGGATGTGAGCAAGCCCGCGGCCGACACCGCCAGCGTGCAGCTCATCCTGCCCAACGGCGCGGTCTATGCGATCGACGGCGTGCTGCGGTTCGCCGACGTCACGGTCGATCCGACGACCGGCGCGGTGGTCGTGCGCGCGACCTTCCCCAATCCTGGCGGCGTCCTGCTGCCGGGGCTGTATGTCCGCGCCCGCCTGGTCGAGGGCGTGCGCAGGGACGGCCTGCTGGCGCCGCAAACCGGCGTCACGCGCAACGAGCGTGGCCAGGCGGTCGCCCTGGTGGTCGGTGCGGACAATGTCGTGGGGCAACGCGTGGTCGAAACCGACCAGGCGATCGGCGACAAGTGGGTCGTAACCAAGGGTCTGGAAGCCGGCGACAAGGTGATCGTCGACGGCCTGGTCAACCTGCATCCGGGCGCGAAGGTCCAGCCGCACCTCGCCGCGGCCGGAAACTAGGACCGGCATGTCGCGCTTCTTCATCGACAGACCGATCTTCGCCTGGGTGATCGCCTTGGTGCTGGTGCTGGCCGGCGTGCTGGCGATCCGCGCCCTGCCGATCGCCCAGTTCCCCGCGCTGGCGCCGCCGCAGATCTCGATCACCGCGGTCTTCCCCGGCGCGGACGCCCAGACGCTGGAAAACACCACCACCCAGGTCATCGAGCAGCAGATGAAGGGGCTCGATCACCTGCTGTATTTCTCCTCGACCAGCGACTCCTCGGGCACGTCGACGGTCACCATGACCTTCGACCAGGGGGCCAATCCCGACACCGCCCAGGTTCAGGTGGAAAACAAGCTGCAGTCGGCGACGCCCCTGCTGCCGCAGGAGGTCCAGCTGCAGGGCCTGACCGTCACCAAGTCGGCGCGGAATTTCGCGCTGATCGTCGGCCTGGAGTCCATCGACGGCAGTCACAACCAGGATGACCTCGGGGACATCGTGGCCTCGAAGATCGTGGACCCGCTGAGCCGGGTGCCGGGCGTCGGCGACACCCAGTTCTTCGGCTCGCAATATGCGATGCGCATCTGGCTCGATCCGCTGAAGATGGCCAATCTGCAGATCGCCGTCGGCGATGTGACGAGCGCGGTCGCGGCCCAGAACAACCAGGTGTCGGCCGGCCAGATCGGCGGACTGCCCACCGTCAAAGGTCAGAGACTGAACGCCATCGTGAGCGTCCAGTCGCGCCTGACGAACCCGGCGGAATTCCGCAAGATCCTGCTGCGCTCCAATCCCGACGGGTCCACCGTGACCTTGGGCGACGTCGCGCGCGTGGAGATCGGCGCGGAGAGCGACGTCTTCATCTCTCGCTACAATGGCTATCCGGCCACGGGCCTGGCCATCAAGCTGGCGCCGGGCGCCAACGCCCTGGCCACCATCCAGGCGGTCAAGGACAAGATGAAGGCGCTCTCGGCCACCCTTCCGCCCGACATCAAGGTGGTCTACCCGATCGACACCTCGCCCTTCATCAGCCTTTCGATCAAGGATGTCGTCGTCACCCTGATCGAGGCGGTCGGCCTGGTGTTCCTGGTGATGCTGGTTTTCCTGCAGGATTTGCGCGCCACCCTGATCCCGACCATCGCCGTGCCGGTCGTGCTGCTGGGCAGCTTCGCGGTGCTGCTGGCGGCCGGCTTCAGCATCAACACCCTGACCATGTTCGGCATGGTGCTGGCCATCGGCCTGCTGGTCGACGACGCCATCGTCGTCGTCGAAAACGTCGAGCGCCTGATCCATACCGAAGGTCTCTCGCCCAAGGAGGCGGCGCGAAAGTCCATGGACGAGATCACCGGCGCCCTCGTCGGCATCGGCCTGGTGCTGTCGGCCGTCTTCCTTCCCATGGCCTTCTTCGGCGGATCGGCGGGCGTGATCTATCGGCAGTTCTCCATCACCATCGTCTCGGCCATGGCGCTGTCGGTCATGATCGCGCTGATCTTCACGCCGGCTCTGTGCGCGACCATCCTCAGGCCGGCCAGGAGCGACCGGGCCCATGAGAAGGGCTTCGCCGGCTGGTTCAACCGCAACTTCGATCGCGGGGTCACCCGCTATGGACGCGGCGTCGAGCGCGCCAACCGCCGCTGGGGCCGCACGCTGGTCATCTACGGCCTGATCGTCGGCGTGATGGCCCTGCTGTTCACGACCCTGCCCGGCGGCTTCCTGCCCGACGAGGACCAGGGCTTCCTGTTCACCCAGGTGACCCTGCCGCCCGGCTCGACGGTCGAACAGACCGAAGCGGTCATGGCCAAGGTGCGCAAGCACTATCTGGTGGATGAAAAGGCGAATGTGGCCGGCCTGTTCACCGCCGCCGGCTTCGGCTTCGTCGGCATCGGACAGAATGCCGGCACCGCCTTCGCCACGCTCAAGCCATGGGGCCAGAGGCCCGGCAAAACGCGCAGCGTCCAGGCGGTGGTGCAAAGGGTCTTCCAGCAGCTGACCCCCGCCGTCACCGCCGGCCAGGTCATCGCCTTCGCGCCGCCGGCGGCGTTCGAACTGGGGAACGCGACCGGCTTCGACTTTGAGCTGAAGGACGTCGGCAATGTCGGCCACGACAAGCTGCTGGCCGCGCGCAACCAGTTGCTGGGCATGGCGATGAACGACAAGGGGCTGGCGCAGGTGCGTCCCAACGGCCTGGACGACGTGCCCCAGCTCAAGCTCAACATCGACCACGCCCGCGCCGGCGCGCTGGGCCTGTCTCAGTCCGACATCAACACCACCGTCAGCACCGCCTTCGGCAGCGCCTATATCGATCAGTTCGTCGACCGCGGCCGGGTCAAGAAGGTGTTCGTGCAGGCCGACGCGCCGTTCCGCACCCGGCCCGAAGACCTGAACAACCTCTATGTGCGCGGATCGTCGGGGACCATGGCCCCGGTGTCGTCGTTCGCCACCAGCGCCTGGTTCAAGGGGCCGACCCGCCTGGAGCGCTACAACGGCGATCCGGCCATGGAGATCCAGGGCTCGCCAAGCCCGGGCGAGAGCACAGGCACGGCCATGGCCCACATGGAGGCGCTGGCCAAGAAGCTGCCGCCAGGCATCGGCTACGAATGGACGGGCCTGTCGTTCGAGGAGAAGGCGGCGGGCGGGCAGGCGGGCTGGCTCTACGCCCTGTCCCTGCTGATCGTATTCCTGTGCCTCGCCGCCCTTTATGAAAGCTGGTCCGTGCCGATCGCGGTGCTGCTGGTCGTGCCGCTGGGCGTGGTCGGCGCGGTGCTGTCCGCCCATCTGACCCACCTCAACAACGACATCTATTTCCAGGTGGCCCTGATCACCACCATCGGCGTCGCCTCCAAGAACGCCATCCTGATCGTCGAATTCGCCGAGGAGCGGATGAAGGCGGGCATGAGCGCCGCCGAAGCGGCCCTGGCCGCCGCCAAGCTCCGGCTGCGCCCGATCCTGATGACCTCGTTCGCCTTCATCTTCGGCGTCCTGCCGCTGGCGCTGTCGCATGGCGCGGGATCGGGCGGCCAGAACGCGATCGGCAGCGGCGTCATCGGCGGCATGCTCTCCGCGACGGTCCTGGCCATATTCATCGTGCCGGTGTTCTTCGTCCTCGTGAAACGCCTGTTCCGTCAGGATCGCCCGCGCACGGACGCCGCGCCGGCGCCGGAGAGCTGACATGCGCTTCATCCCGCTTTTCCAGGTTGAGGGAGCGTCCTGTCCGAAAAGGCGTTGCTCCCGCGCCCCCTCCACCCCTTCGGGGTCCCCCTCCCCCGTTTCACGGGGGAGGATCGCTTGCCGGCTGAATCCTCCCCCATGCCCTTGCATGGTGGAGGGGGACCGCGAAGCGGTGGAGGGGGCGCGAGCCACGCACCGGCGACGCGGCGAAAGGCCGGCGCTTATCTTCTTGGGGTTCCTCGCGGCTACCGGCCTCGCCGGCTGTATCGACATGGCCCCGCGCCACCATCGGCCCGCGCTGCCGACGCCGGCCGTCTTTCCGAGCGGCCCCGCCTACGCGCCGCAAGGCGGCGAGGTCCAGCCGGTGGTCGGTTGGCGGGACTTCTTCGCCGACCAACGGCTCGAGACCATCATCGACCAGGCGCTCGTCAACAACCGCGACCTGCGCGCCGCCGTGGCCAATATCGCCGCCGCGCGGGCGCAGTATCAGGTGCAGCGCGCCAGCCTGTTCCCGCACCTGAACGCCAGCGCCGGGGCCACGATCGGCCAGGAGCCGGCCAGCGTCGTCACCGGCGTCGCCACTCCGGGCCAGGGCGAGGTCGACATCCATCAATACTCGATCGGGGCGGGCGTCAGCGCCTATGAGCTCGACCTGTTCGGCAAGCTGCGCAATCTCTCCCGCGCCGCACAGGAGCAGTACTTCGCGACCCGTGAGGCCCGCGACGCGGCCCAGATCGCCCTGGTCGGCGAGGTCGCCGCCGCCTATCTGACCGTCGCGTCCGATCGCTCCCTGCTGCAGATCGCGCAGGACACGGTGGCGAGCGGGACTAGGACGCTGGACCTCACCCAGGCCCGCCACACCATCGGCGTCGCCTCGGGCCTCGACGTCGCCCAGGCGCAGACCATCGTCGAACAGGCCCGCTTCGACGTGCAGCGCCTCACCACCCAGGTTGCCCAGGACCGCAACGCCCTAAACCTGCTGGTCGGCGCGCCGGTCGCCGACGACCTTCTGCCCGCGGCGCTCGGCGCCCCGGTGGCGGTGCTTTCGCGTCTGCCGGCCGGCCTGACCTCGAGCGTGTTGCTGCAACGCCCGGACGTGCTGCAGGCCGAGGACCAGCTGAAGGCGGGCGAGGCCGACATCGGCGCGGCGCGGGCCGCCTTCTTCCCCTCGATCACCCTCACCGGCTCGGGCGGCCTGATCAGCAATGCGCTCTCCAACTTGTTCAAGGGCGCCGCCGCGACCTGGAGCTTCGTTCCGGCCCTCTCGCAGCCGATCTTCGACGCCGGCGCCAACCGCGGCGCCCTGGCGTACGCCAAGGCCCAGCGCGATATCGCCATCGACAATTACGAGAAGTCCATCCAGACCGCCTTCCGCGAAGTCGCCGACGCCCTTGCCCAGCGCGGAACGATCGAGGGCGAAATCGCCGCGCAGCAGCGCCTTGTCGCCGCCAACCAGACCTCCTTTCGGCTGGCCAACGCGCGCTACGCCCAGGGCGCCGACACCTTCCTGAACGCCCTGGTCGCCCAGCGCGCCTACTACGCCGCCCAGCAGAGCCTGGTCGCCACCCGGCAGACCGAAGCCGCCAATCTGATCGCCTTGTATACGGCCCTGGGAGGGGGGCTGGACGCGCCGGCCGTTCAACCGACCCGTTCGTAGACCAGATTGCGGGCCAGCCAGCAGCCGACGCGCACGCGCATGGGAGCGCCCCCACCGTCGCGTTCGAACGCCAGGGTCCAGTCGCCGGGCGGCGTGAAGTCCAGCGCGCGCGGACAGGGCAGGGTCCAGACGTCGCCGCCGACCGGGTTCAGCAGCTCCATGCGGCCTTGGCCGAGGAACCCCGAAAAGGCGCCGTAGAGCGCGCCGCCCGCGTCCACGACGGCGACCTCCGCGTCGAGCTCTGGGCATCTGTATCGGCCGGCGACATCGCGGGAGCCGCCGTCAACCAGACCTTGCAGCCGGCTCATCTGGTTGTCCTGCGGCCTGTCCATCCAGAGTCCATCGGCCGTCTTGCGTAGCCGCACGCCCTCGACGCCGGCGCTTCCATCGGCCCGCACTTCGACCAACTCGGCGGAGTGGCCGAAGCGGAGCCTGACCTTGCCCCCGCCCGCCCACTCGATCCTCGTCGCCAGTCCGGTCTGCGGCTCGACATATGCGCCCGCCCAGGGCGGCGGCGCCCGCGCCGGCGCCGCCGGCCGGGTCTCGCCCAGCGCCGCCGCGAACAGCTCGCCGGCCGCCTCGTGCGCGGGCGAGAGGTGGTTGAACATCACCACCACCGACACCCGTTCGGACGGCGCGTACAGGCGGTTGCTCCGCCAGCCGCGCAGGCCGCCGCCATGGGTGGTGATGGCGCGGCCCAGGTCGCGCGCTCGCGCCAGGCCAAAGCCATAGCCGGCCGGCGTCCCGTCCGCGAAGGCGACCGGCGCGCTGATGCGGCGGTACAGGCTGCCCGGATCGTCGCGGGTCGCGTCGACGTGCTTTTCCCAGGCGATCATGTCGTCGAGGCTGGCGCCCATGCCGGCGTCGCCGGTCCACACGATGCGATTGTCGGCGGCGCGAAAGCCGCTCGTCTGCGTCCCTTCGTAGCCTTCAGCGCCATCGGGCATGGCGCGGGTGTCCGCCGCCAGGAACGCCGTCTCCATGCCGACGCGCTCGAAGATCCGCGTTCTCAGAAGCTCGGCGAGGCCGCGGCCGGTGCGGTGCTCAAGGATGTCGCTCAGGATACGGAAATTCTGGTTGCAATAGGAATACCGCGTCCCCGGCGCGAACTGCAGCGTGCGCGTCCCGCCGATCACCCGCGCCGCCTCCACGTCGCCGAACGGCGCCTCCGCCGGCGAGCCGTGCAGCATCGCCACGGCCCAGTAGTCGCGCAGGCCGGACTGGTTGTGGCACAGATGCAGCGCGCCGGGGGCGGGTTCTTCGAGTAGGGGGAGGCGAGCGCGCACATCGGCGTCGAGCGCCGACGGGTCGGCAAAGGCGTCGAGCAGCAGCGAACAGGTGAACTGCTTGGTGATCGAGCACATCCGGAACAGGGTCCTGGGGGTGAAGGCGATCCGCCGTTCCGCGTTCGCCCAGCCCCACGCGTGGCGCGCGATCACCTCGCCCTCGCGCAGCACCGCGACCGCCCCACCCGGGCCTGGATAGGCGCGCGGCAGCCGGTCGAGAACGCGCTCCAAACGCTGATGCAGGGGCGTGGGCATCCAGTTCGCACTCCTGTTTTCTCGCGCGACCGTCACTGAACGGCTTTCGTGATCAAGAATACGGCGCGCGATGTTTCGTTGCCACAACGCGGCAACCCGTGACATTTGCGTTCTGGAAGAATTTACACTGGGAGGCCTTGGCCGTGACGCTCGAACTGATCCTGCATCACTATCGGGAATCCCTGTTTTCGGAAAAGGCGCGCGCCATGCTCAACGCGCGCGGGCTGGCCTGGCGTTCAGTCATCATCCCGATGATCATGCCGCGGCCGGACACCATTCCGCTGACGGGCGGCTACCGGCGCACGCCGGTGCTGCAGGTCGGCGCGGACATCTACTGCGACACGGCGGCGATCGCGGCGTATCTCGACGACAAGGGCTCGGGCCCGACCTTCTTTCCCGCCGCCTGGCGGCTCGCCGCCCAGACGCTGGCGCGGTGGGTCGACACCGAGCTGTTCTGGGCCTCGGTGACGCTGCGCTTCCAGCCCTCGAACATGGGATCGTTCTTTCCCAGCGCCGAAGCCGCCGTCGCCTTCTCCGAGGACCGCGTCAATTTCGCCGAGGGCGCCACCATCCGGCGCCTGCCCCTGGAAGAGGCCGAGCCGCGCTACCGATTGTTCCTCGCCGAACTGGAGGCGCAGCTGTCGGATGGCCGGCGGTGGCTGTTCGGCGCCGACTGGACGATCGCCGACTTCTCGACCTACCACGTGCTGTGGTTCGTCCACGCTGGCGGCGCCATGGCCGATCTGCTGGCGGCTCACCCGGCGACGAGCGCCTGGTTCCAGCGCCTGGGAGCATTCGGCGCCAGGCGCGGCGAGGACATCAGCGGGCCCGACGCCTTGACCGTGGCCATGAACGCCACCCCCGCGCCGATCGCCGGATCGAGCGATATCGCCGGTATTCCGGTCGGCGCGCTGGTCGATGTCGGGCCGACCGATTACGGCGTCATGCCCAGCCGCGGCGCCCTGCTGAACTGTGACCTCTCATCGATCGTGATCGCGCGCGAACACGAACGGACGGGTCTCGTGCATGTCCACTTCCCCCGCCACGGCTTCGGCGTCATAAGGGCGGCCTGAGGCGATGTTTGCAGAGTCGATCGTGATGGATTGCCGAGAATTTTTGGAACCGCGAAGGGCTTCACGGCCGATGTCGTCGCGGGCGCGCCCCTTCGCTTGATCGGCCCGTGATTTTTCAACACGGAAGGGCACGGATGGCGCTTCGCGCCGCGCGGATGAAGCGGCGCCTCGGCCAGACCCGAAAGACACATCGCCTCGACAAGCGCGTTTTAGGAACATCACCACCCATCCGTGGGGCGCGAAGCGCCATCCGCGTTCATCGGTGTTCTCTATCACCAGCGCATCCGACACCGCATCGCTCCAGTGACGTTTGGACGTCGCCTGAGAGCGAACGGGTTCGAGGCCCTCAGTCGACGCGCGCCTGGGCATAACCCGACAATACGGTGACACCCTTCTGGTTGGTGGTCGCCACCTGCAGATCGACGAGCTTGACCCCGCCTTCTTCGGAGACCTTTTCCACGGTCGCCGTCGAGTCGAGCGTGTCGCCCGGCCAGACCTGGCTGGTGAAACGCACGCCGAATTTGGTCAGGCGTCCGTCGCCGACGTAGTTGGTCAGCATGCGGCCGGTCATGCCCATCGTCAGCATGCCGTGGGCGAACACGGCCGGGTAGCCGGCCACCTGGGTGGTGTAGATCTCGTCGGTGTGGAGCGGATTGTAGTCGCCCGACGCGCCGGCGTACTGCACCAGCTGGGTGCGCTTGAGGTCCTCGACGAGGCGCTCGGTGTGGGTGTCGCCGACCTTCAGGTCGCTGGCTTTCAACGCCATCTGTTTTTCTCCTTCAAGCCTGTTCGACGGGACGTTCGGTCCGCACGCCGACGCCGCGGGCGGTGATCACCAGCGCGCCGGTCTGGTCGCGATATTCGGTGATGCTTTCGGAAAAGATCAGCTTGCCCGAGCGCTTGCCCTCCTTCTCCCAGGTCTTGCCGGGCCTGAACGTCGCGGTGAGCACGTCGCCAGGCTTCACGTGGCGATGGTATTCGAAGTGCTGTTCGGCGTGCAGGCCGCCGCTGTTGCCGCCGCCGGCGCTGGAGCCGGGCGTCACGCCGGACGGCGTTCCCCCCGAACCGAACCATGGCTTGCCCGGCTTTGGGCGGAGGGGATAATCGGGATCGAACTGGGCGCTGGCCTGGGCGAACGTCGGCGGCGCGATCACCGAGCCGGGCTCGGTCGTCTTGGCGTATTGCGGATCATGATAGATCGGATTGTCGTCGCCAACGGCGCGGGCGAACATCATGATGTGGCTGAACTCGATCGGAAAACTCTCGACGGCCATTCCCTGTCCTCTTGGCTGGTGTTCTTGCGGCTTCGCTGGTTCATTGTGGCGCCATTCCGGGCGAAGGATCAATTGACCATGACACTCCTGGGCAAACGCGTCGTCATCATCGGCGGCAGTTCGGGCATCGGCTATGCGGTCGCGGAGGCGGCCCTGGCCCAGGGCGCGCGCGTGGTCGTCGCCTCCAGCCAGGGGGCCAATGTGGACAAGGCGGTTCAGCGCCTGGGCGGCAACGCCACGGGCGTCACGGTCGACGTCACCCGTGAGGCGGATGTCGAGGCCTGTTTCAAGGATTTCGGCGGCTTCGACCATTTGGCGTTCACCGCCGGCGACTGGGGCGGACCGCGCCGCGCGGCGTTCGCGGACATCGACCTCGACGCGGCCAACGCCCTGTTCGGCGTGCGCTTCTGGGGCGCGATGCGCGTCGTCAAGCACGCCTGCCGATGGCTGGCCGGCGACGGCTCGGTCACCCTGACCAACGGCATGATCGCCCATCGTCCCGTCAAGGGCGCGGTAATGAGCGCGGCGATGGCCGGCGCCGTCGAGCACGCCGCCCTGGCGCTGGCGGTCGAACTCGCGCCGATCCGCGTCAACATGGTCTGCCCGGGCTACGTGAAGACCGAGGTCTGGGCTGGCATGCCCGAGGGCGAGCGCGAGGCCTTCCTCGCCAGGATGACCGCGCGCCAGCCGCTGCCGCGCGCGGCGGAACCGCGCGAAGTCGCCGAAGCCTACATCTACCTGATGCGCGGCGGCTACACGACCGGTCAGGTCATGCGCCTGGACGGCGGCTGGTCTATGGTTTGAGCTCGTTGAAAAGCACCGTCAGCATCATCCTGGCGAGCCTGTTGACCGCCTTCGGGAGCGGCGCGATCTGCGCCGACGAGCCATCGTGGACCGTCGGTGAACTGGTGGTGACGGCGAAGGCCCAGGGGCCGGTGCTCTGGCGGGTCGCCAAGGGCGGTTCGGAGGTGTGGATCCTGGGCGCGCTGCCGGCCATGCCGCGCAAGCAGGCCTGGAACACGGCGCGCCTGGAGCGCGTGATCACCGGCGCCAACGTCGTCCTGACGCGGCCGCGCGCCAGTGTGGATCTGTTCACCGTGCTCGGCGTCCTCACTCACCTGAACCTGCCGAGGGGCAGGACGCTGGATCAGGAACTGCCCGCCGATCTCGAGGCGCGCTTCGCCCAGGCCCGTGCGCTCGCGGGCGTGAACGCCGGCCGCTACGCACATATGAAGCCGCTGTGGGCGGCGTGGCGGCTGCTGGGCGACTACTATGGCGCGGCCAGGCTGTCCTACACTGAACCCCAGGACACCCTCGCGCGGTTGGCGTCGCGCCATCACACGCCGGTCCGGCCGATCGCCACCTATCGGGCCAAGCCGGTGGTGCGCAACTTCGAGGCCATGACCGATGCGGAAGGCCAGGCCTGTCTCGCCGACGCGGTGAGCGACGTCCTGCACGACAGCCGCCATGCCGCCGAGGCCGCCAAGGCGTGGGCGGTCGGCGATCTGCGGACCGTGCGTGAGCACTACGACGAGCCGGCGTTCCGACTCTGCCTCGAGGCGGCGCCGTCGTTCGTGGCGTTGAAGGACAAGAGCGTCGCCGACACCGTCGCGGCTATCGACGCGGCCCTGTCACGCCCGGGCAAGAGCGTCGCCATCTTCCCGCTCGGCGACCTGCTGCGCGACGGCGGCGCTCTGCAGCGACTGCGGGCCGAAGGCGCGACGATCACCGCGCCGCCCTTTTAGCTCACAGCGCCCGGCCCAGCTTCGCGCCGTCGTGAATGGCCGTCATGATGCTGTTGCGACCGCGCGCGTCGCCGATCAGGTGATGGTTGATCCCGCGTTCGGTCAGGGCCTCGGCGAGGCCGCGATTGGGTTCGTTGAAGCCCACCACGACGACGGTCCTCGCGGCGATCGTGCGCACCCGGTCGGTGAAAAGTACGCCGATCTCGACCGAGTCCGGCCCGATCGCGTGCAGATAGTGCCCGCCGATGAAATCGAAATCACCCGACATCAGGCGTTCGCGCGCCGCGCCGACCGTCGAGGGCGGGAAGGGGACCTTTTCGCCGATCTGGTCCATGCGCGAGACCATCGTCACCTTCAGTCCAGCCTTGCGCAATACGTCGGCGGCCGAAATGGCCTCGAACGTGCCGGTGTCGTCGAAGATCACCGCGGGTCCCTCGAGGCGCGGCTTCGGCCCCACCCCGAACAGGCGCCAGCTGTCGAGGACATGGGGCAGGTCGTGGCCCAGGATCGGCCGCGCCGGCGTCGAGACCTGGAAGCCGTCGGTCCTGGGGGTCGTCCCGGTCGCGATGATCACCTCGTCGGCGTTGATCTCCAGGATCTTCTCCTCGTCGACCAGCGAGTTGAGGCGCACGACGACGCCCAGGCTCTCGATCTCCTCGGTGAGCCAGGCGGTGATGGCGCCGACGTCCGCGCGGTGCGGCGCCTGGGCGGCGAGGCGCACTTGTCCGCCCAGGCGCGAGGTGGCTTCGTGCAGCTCGACCGCGTGCCCTCGCAGGGCGGAAGCGCGCGCCGCTTCCAGGCCGGCCGGTCCGCCGCCGACGATCAGCACCTTCTTGACGCGTGCGGCCATGGTTTCAGGCTCGAACGAGATCTTGTCTTCGCGCGCCGCGGCGATGTTGACGACGCATCCGAGCACGCCGGTCGACATCAGCTGGCCGACGCAGCCCATGTTGGTGCCGATGCACGGACGGATCCTGTGTTCCTGCCCGTCGCGCGCCTTGTTGACGAGGTTGGGGTCGGCGATCAGCGCGCGAACCATGGAAACCATGTCGCCCTCGCCGGCGGCGACGATGGCGCTGGCGTGGTCGAGGGTCATGATCCGCCCGACCACGATGGTCGGCTTCGACACCGCGCGTGTGATCGTCCGGTTGGCGTCCATCTCGACGCCGAGCGGATCGTCGGACGGCGCGATCAGCCGGTGGAACCGCCAGTAGGCGCCCATGTGCAGCGAGACATAGTCGACCAGCGGCTCCACGGACCGCGCGATCTCGGCGTTGTCCGCCGCCTGCAGTCCGTCCGGCACATAGTCTTCGTTCGGCAGGCGCACCCCCACCGCGAAGTCGCTGTCGCCGACCGCCTCGCGCACCGCCTTGATCACCTCGACGAGGAACCGTCGCCGGTTATCCGGTGATCCGCCGTAGTCGTCGGTACGGTGATTGAGCGCCGGCGACAGGAATTCATGGATGAGGTAGCCGCTGGAGGCGTGGATATCGACGCCGCCCAGTCCGCCGTCCCGGCACCGGCGCGCGGCGTCGGCGAAACTGTGCACCACCTCGTCGATCATCGCCTTGGTCATGCCGATCGGCACGATGCCGGTCATCACATTGGGAATGGCGCTGCATGACCAGGTCTCCGGCTGGTCGCCCGCGCCCGGGTGCGACGCGCCCGGATGGTAGATCTGCTGGAACAGCTTCATGCCATGGGGCGCCACGCGCCGGCTGATCGCCTCGTAGAATGGCAGGCAGGCGTCGGAATGGAGCGGCAGGGCTGACGGGGCCCTGGCGTGGACGCTGGTCGCCTCGAGGGTCGACATGCCCACGCCGCCCCGCGCGCGCGCCTCATGGTAGGCGATCAGCGCCTCGCCTTGCAGAAGCGTGCCGTGCGCGGAGCGCACGATCCGGTTCTTTATCGTGACCGGGCCGACCTTGATCGGCGCGAACAAATTGGCGTAGCGGGACACGGAGAGCGCGCGCCTAGTCCGGCGCCGGCGCCCCGGTTTCGCCGTGAGCGATGAAGCGGTCGATCATGTGGTGCAGATGACGGATGCGCATCTCGCTGTATTTGGCCAGGTGCACTTCGCCGATGCCCGACGCGATCAGGCCTTCCTGAACATAGGGCAGGTTGCCGAAATCCTGATCGAACACCGCCGCCAGCCCCGCGAACTCGGGCGGAACGGCCGCGGCGATCGAGTCGTTGAAGCCCAGTTCGATCGGCGTCGCGGGCTTGGGGCGCGCCTGACCCTCGGGGATGCGGGCATGGATCATGATGTCCATGACGCCGCTGTTCACGTCCAGGCCGTTCGGACGCCAGCGATAGGTCAGCTTCTGGCCCTCGCCCGCCCACACGCTCATGTTGGGGAAGATGTTGTAGAGCAGGGCGTCCATCATCTCGGCGTCGGCCGCGGCGCCGTAGTCGCGCCCGTCGACCGCGCCCAGGCCCTTGCGGCTGAGCTCGGCCATGTAGGACCGCGCCGTCGCGCCTTCCGCCAGCCGATGGGTTTCCTCCAGCTCCGCGACAGGGCCGCGTCGGCGCCCGTTGGGGCCGAGCATCGCATCGAGGACCTCCTGTTCCGTCATCGGGTCGATGAACGGGCTAGGGACCCCGCCAGCGGAAAAGTGCCGCGATATCCAGTCGTTGGGCAGATCGTACTGGCTGTTGGCGTCGGCCAGGCTGGCCAGGATCTGCGGGTGGGTCGTGACGCTGTGGTGGCTTTCCATGAAGGCCTCGGTCAACACCTTCCAGTTGCAAGGCACCTTGCGCTGGATCCACAGCAGCCGATAGCGATTCTCCCAATCGAACTTGGCGAAATCGTCGGCCAGCGGCTTGATGTAATCCATCAGCGGCTTGGCCGAGAGATCGAAGTTGACGAAGACGAAGCCGCCCCAGGTGTCGACCTTGGCCTGCGGCAGGGTCATGTCCTTGCCGTCCCACTGCGGGAAGTCCCAGCCGATCGGATTGTCCTTGAACGTGCCGTCGTTGTTCCAGGCGATGCCGTGGTAGGGGCAGCGGAACTCATGCCGGCAACCGTTGAGGGTCACCAGCTTGCGGCCCCTGTGCAGGCAACTGTTATAGTGAGCCCTGATCTCGTCCGGCGCCGTGCGCGTGACGATCAGGCTTTTGCCGATGTTTTCATAGATGTGGTAGTCGCCGACGTTGGGAATGTCTTCCTCGCGGCACGCCAGTTGCCACACCTTGCTCCATAGATACTTCACTTCTTTTGCGAAGAACGCCGGGTCGGTGTAGCGCGACGCCGCCACAGGCTCGACGCCGATGTCGGGCAGGCGGCCCTCGCGCAGATAGTCCGGGACCGGCCGGCTGTCGCGGTTGAGGATGTCCTCGTAGGTGTCGCCCGGATGCCGGTCCGGCCGGCCTGCAAACGCGGAACCATCCATCGCCATCACTCCCAAGTTGTCTTTCGACGGTCAACCGCGTACGGCGGCCAGCCATCGTCGCGCGCCACCCCGGCGCCTCACGCATGGTAACTCTCAGCGGTCGGCCCGAGTCAACAAATCTTGCGAGTGGTGTTAAATTTTGATCGCGCGAGAGGATCGCGATGTCGCCCGGAGCCGATCATGCGCCACCGTTCCGCAACATGTCTGTTCGCCGCCGGGGTCGCTCTGGCTGTCGGCGCATGTTCGCCGACGGCGCGGGCCCCTTCGCCGCCCCCGCCCAGGCCGGCCGCCGCCGCCGCCGCCCCACCCCCGAAGGTCGGTACGATGATCTGCCGTAGCAGCATCGACGGGCGTCCGGCCAAGTGCGGGACCCCCAACGCCGTCATGGTCGGCATGAAGTTCAACGACTGATGGCCCTGCCGAGGGCCTAGCGTCCCGGCATGCGCTCGAAGCTCGGCAGACCTTCGGGAATCTGGTGAAAGCTCTGTTTGTCCATGGTGAAGATCGCCACGGAGGGATCGCCGTACAGGCTGGGATCGTCCAGGCTTCCGACCTTGACGATCACCGCCGGGAAGCCCGGCGGACGCGTCGCCAGGTGGGTCCCGCAATCGGGGCAGAACTCACGCGTCACGGCGCGCGGCAGGTCGGTGCGGGTGAAGCCCTTCGGCACTCCCTGGGTGTAGGCGAACCCCTCGACCGGCATGGCGACGAACACATTGGGTGAGCCGCCGGTGATGTACTGGCACTCCCGGCAATGGCATTGCGCCTTCATCATAGGCTCGCCTTCCGCCACATAGCGAACGGCCTTGCAGTAGCAACCGCCTTCCAGTCTCATGCGATCTCTCCCTTGTTTGAAGCCTGTCTATATCTTCGAACGGCGGTGACAAAGCGACTCGCCAGCAATTCCGAACGCGCCGCGCTTTTGGGCGCCGCCCGCAAATCGGTGATGTTTCAGGCCGGGGCGACGGACGCGAGCGCGCAAGCGGCGTAGGTGCATGACAGAGGCGACGCGGTGTCCTGCGTAAAAGGACTCCTGGGGAGATCATACGGAATTGAGCCCATACGTTCGTGTTTGCTCTCTCGGCCCCGGGGCGCGCCGCGCTGATCTGGCTCCCTGATGGCCGAAGCCTCTCCCTGGATCCTTCCCCTGCTCGCCATGCTTGCGGCCGGACTGCTCGCTGGCTTCGCCGCCGGGCTGTTCGGCATCGGCGGCGGCTTTGTCGTCGTGCCGGCCCTGTTCGTCGTCCTGCCGCTGATGGGCGGGCTGAAAGCGCAATATGCCCACATCGCAGTCGGCACCTCGGCGGCCACCATCATTGCGACCTCGATCCGCTCGCTGCGATCGCATTCCCGCAGGGGCGCGGTGGAATGGGAGGTCCTCAAGTCCTGGGCGCCCTGGATCGTCATGGGCTCGGCCCTCGGCGTCATCCTGGCGGGCCACATCGACGGACGCGGACTGACCCTGATCTTCGCCGCCGGCGTCATGGCGATGTCGGTGAACTTCCTCGTCCCCAGGATCGGCGACCGGGTGATCTCCCAGCAGATGCCCTCCGGCGTCCTGCGCGCCGGCATCGCCGGCGGGCTGGGCGTGTTTTCGTCCCTGCTCGGCATCGGCGGCGGCACGATCGCGATCACCGTGATGACCCTGTGCGGCCGCACGATCCATCGCGCCATCGCCACGGCGTCGGGGATCGGCACGCTGATCGCGATTCCGAGCACGATAGGGTTCGTGCTGATCGGCCTGGGCCAAAAGGGATTGCCGTGGGGCTCACTGGGCTATGTGAACCTGCCCTCGGCGCTGGCGGTCGGCTGCATGTCGGTCCTGACCGCGCCGCTGGGCGTGGCCGCGGCGCATCGGCTGCCCGCCGCGCCGCTGAAAAGGATCTTCGGCGCCTATCTGGTGTTCATCGCCTTGCTGATGTTCAGGAATGCGCTGAAGATGTGATCGCCGCATCGCTCACGGCGGCAAAGTGAAAGCTATCGCGAGGGTGGACATAAGAGTGACCGCTCCGGCGATCTCGGGGAGACCACAGATAATGACGCTCGCCGACGAAACCAGAGACGACCTGCTCCACCGCGGCTATTCGCGCCGCCAGCTTGCCGGTATCGCCGCCGTGTTCGGCGCCGGCGTCGCGGCGGCCAGCGTCGGGCGCCCGGCCTGGGGCTCGGCGGGGGTTCCCGACCCCGCCCCCGACGCCAAGGTGCGCATCGGCGCCAACGAATGCTGGACCGGGCCCCTCGCGCCCGGAGCCGCCGCCGCCGCCGCAATCATTGCGTCCAGCAACCGCTACGCGCCGCACGACGAGCGGGGCGATTTCATCCGCGCCGTCGTCGAGGTCGAGGGCGTGGCGCCCGCGCAGGTGGCGCCATGGCCGGGGTCGAGCGATCCGCTCTGCCGGGCCGTGGTCACCTACTGCTCGCCGACGAGGGGGCTGGTGACCGCCGACCCCACCTTCGAACTGGCTGGCCGGACCGGCGCGTGGCTGGGCGTTCCGGTCAAGCGCGTACCACTGACCGCCGACTACCGCCACGACGTGAAGGCGATGCTGGCGGCCGATCCGAACGCGGGCCTCTACTACATCTGCACGCCGAACAACCCCACCGGCACGATCACGCCGCTCGCCGACATCGAGTGGCTGGTCGCCAACAAGCCGCCGGGATCCATGGTGCTGGTCGACGAGGCCTATACCCATTTCGCCGACGTGCCGGTCGCCTCCTACATGGTGGCGCAAGGCAAGTCGGTGATCGTCATGCGCACCTTCTCCAAGATCTTCGGCATGGCCGGCATGCGCATGGGCTACGTCATGACCCAGCCGGACATCATCGCCGGGATGATGCGCTACGACGGCGGGATGCAGTCGGGCGCTCTGCCGCTGCCCTCGCTCGCCTGCGCCACCGCCAGCCTCACCGCCGCCGACCTGATCACCGCCAGGCGCCAGGAGATGCGCGAAGCGCGCGCCATGACCCTGGCGCATCTGGCGAAACGCAAGCTCACCGTCCTGCCGACCAACGCGAACATGTTCATGATCGACTGGAAGACGCGGCCGGCCAAGGAGATGCAGGCCGCCTTCGCGGCCCAGAGCGTCGCTATCGGACGCTCGTGGCCGATCTGGCCGACCATGTCGCGCGTGACGGTCGGGTCGATGGACGACATGACCGGCTTCTGCAGGGCGCTCGACGTCGTCGTGACCTGACCACGCGGCGGCCGGCGGCTAGGCCATCTGCTTCTGGAATCCGGGCAGGTCGAAATAGTCGCGCCAGCCGCTGATCAGCCCGTCCCGCAGTTCGAATATGCCCATGACCGGCACGCTGACGGTTCGTCCGGGCATTTCGAACACGTCGGTGCGCTCGGTGAACACCACGCCCGCGGCATTTTCGCCGATATGGTGGATCGTCCACTCCACCCGCGTCGCCGCCGCAAGAAACGGCTCGATGCCGGCGCGGATCTGCTCATGCCCCACCGCTTCTGAAAGGCCGACGTTCACGTAGCGGGCGTCCGGCGTCATCCACCCCAGGATGGCGTCGATCGACTTGTCTTCCCAGGCCCGAATGAAGGCTTCGACGATTTCGGTGTTGGTCATCTTGCAGGTTCGCTCACTGTACCTTGAGACCGGCAGGATCGCCCAAGCGGCGGGGACTGAAAAGGCCGGAACGCAACTTTCTCAAAGGGCGCCCGCGCCAGATCACGCCCACTCCACGTCGGCCCCCAGCGCGATCAGGTTCTCGACGAAACGCGGATGCGCGCGGCGGATCGGGTCGGCGTTGAGGATGGTGGATCGGCCTTCGATGCTGGCGGCCACCATGAACAGCGCGATGGCCACGCGGATGATGTAGGGGCTCTCCACGTTGGCTGGCGTCAGCGGCCGTCCGCCGAAGGTGATCACCCGGTGCGGGTCGCACTGCAGGGCGTGGCCGCCGAACTTGGCCAGTTCCGAAGTCCAGCCGAGCGCGCCCTCATAAACCTTGTTCCAGAACAGCATCTGGCCTTCCGCCTGCGCCCCCAGCGCCACGAAGATCGGCAGCAGGTCGACCGGCAGATAGGGCCAGGGCGCGGCCTCGATCTTGGGCAGGATGTAGCTGGTGAAAGGCGCCTTGACCCGCAGCGGCCCCTCGACCGACGACGTCGACCAGCCGTTCTGGTGGCTGATCGCCACGCCGAACTTGGCGAACGCCCGGTCGATCAGCGGGAATTGCTCAGGTTGAGCATTTCTCACCGACACCGAGCCGCCGGTGATCGCGCCCAGGGCGAGGAAGGTGGCGATCTCGTGAAAATCCTCGGCGAAGGTGTAGTCCGCGCCGCCCAGCCGGTCGACGCCCTCGATGACCAGCCGGCTGGTGCCGCAGCCTTCGACGCGCGCGCCCATCAGCCGCAGAAAGGCGCAGAACTCCTGCACGTGCGGCTCCGACGCAGCGTTCATCAGCTGGGAAGTTCCCGACGCCTTGGCGGCGCAGAGGACGAAGTTCTCCGTGGTGGTCACCGAGGCGTAGTCGAGCCAGTGGTCGGTCGGTCGGAAGCGCGCCTCGAGCGTCATGGCCAGGGCGCCGGCCTCCGGCGACACTTCCACGCCGAAGGTCTGGAACACCTCGATGTGCGGGTCGATCTCGCGAGCCCCCAGGGTGCAGCCCTTCACCTCGCCCTCGATCCGCGCCTCACCGAAGCGGGCGATCAGCGGAGGGATCAGCATGATCGACGAGCGCATGCCTTGCGGCAGCCGGGCCGCGCCCGCGTCGCGCGCGCTGGCGTGTCGCAGGCGCAGCACGCGGGTGTCGTGATCCATGGCCACCTCGCTGCCGAGGGCCTCGAACAGCGCGAGGATCTGGCCCACGTCGGTGATGTCCGGCACGCCGCGAAGGATCACCTCTTCGTCGGTCAGCAGCGTCGCGCACAGGATCGGCAGCACCGCGTTCTTGTTGGCCGACGGGATGATCCGGCCGCTCAAGGGCCGGCCGCCGCGCACGATCAGATTGCTCACTTGTAGCCTCTCGGCTCCCTGCTTGTTGATGCGTCGGGCGCTCCGCCGGCCGCCTGCCACAGGCGCGTCCGGAAGACGGCCCTTGAAACCTCGACACCGCGCCTCTATCCTATCGTCCCCCCGGTCGATAGCGTCCGCGGCCGGATTTCTATCTTTAAAAGGGCGACGCGAGCTTACCCAACGATGGAAAAAATTCCCATGACCGCCGAGGGCTTCCACGCTCTCGACGAGGAACTAAGGCGTTTGAAGACCCGTGAACGGCCGGCCATCACCGCCGCGATCGGCGAGGCCCGGCAGCACGGCGATCTGTCGGAAAACGCCGAATACCATGCCGCCAAAGATCGCCAAGGGTGGATCGAGGGCCGCATTGCGGAAATCGAGGATCGAATGGCCCGCGCCCAGATCATCGATGTGTCCAAGCTCTCCGGCAGCCAGGTGAAGTTCGGCGCCACCGTCAGCGTCATCGACGAGGACACCGAGGAGCCCGCGCGCTACCAGATCGTCGGCGAGCATGAGGCCGACGTGCGCTCTGGCAAGATCTCCATCGCCTCGCCGATCGCCCGCGCCATGATCGGCAAGGAGACCGGCGATGTCGTCGAGGTGAATACGCCTGGCGGGGTGAAAGCCTACGAAATCACCAAGGTCGAGTGGGTTTAGGTCGATCTTCCTCCCTCCCTCCCCTTTATGGGGAGGGACAGATCGCGAAGCGATCAGGGTGGGGTAGTCTTAACGCTCCGCAGTCGCTGACCGTCAAGGCGTTCGTGGAGGCTTCGGAGCGCCCCACCCGTCTCGTCGCTACGCTCCGAGCCACCCTCCCCATGAAGGGGAGGGAGGAACACCGCTAAGGCCGCCGAAATGTCTGAAACCCCCACGCCCGTTCGCTGCCTGATCGTCGGCTCCGGCCCCGCCGGCTACACCGCCGCCATCTACGCCGCGCGCGCTCTGCTGGAGCCGGTGCTGATCGCCGGGCTGACGCCGGGCGGGCAGCTGACCATCACCGCCGATGTCGAGAACTATCCAGGCTATGCCGACGTCATCCAGGGTCCCTGGCTGATGGACCAGATGCGCGAGCAGGCCGCTCACGTCGGCGCGAGGCTGATCGACGATATCGTCACCTCGGTCGATCTGTCGTCGCGACCGTTCCTGGTGCGCTGCGATTCAGGCGAGGCGTGGCTCGCCGAGACCCTGATCATCGCCACCGGCGCCCAGGCGAAATGGATGGGCCTGGATAGCGAGCAGCGCTTCCAGGGTTTCGGCGTCTCGGCCTGCGCGACCTGCGACGGGTTCTTCTATCGCGGCAAGCAGGTCATCGTCGTCGGCGGCGGCAATACGGCGGTCGAGGAAGCGCTGTTCCTCACCAAGTTCGCCTCCAAGGTGACGCTCGTTCACCGCCGCGACGAACTGCGCGCCGAGCGCATCCTGCAGGAGCGCCTGTTCGCCAATCCCAATATCGAGGTGATCTGGGACCATGCCGTCGATGACGTCCTGGGGACGACCGATCCGATGGGCGTCACCGGCGCGCGGCTGCGCGATGTGAAGACCGGCGAGGCGCGCGAGCTCGCCTGCGACGGGCTCTTCGTCGCCATCGGGCATGCGCCGGCGTCGGCGCTGTTCGTCGGCCAGCTGCAGATGGACGCGTCGGGCTATCTGGCGGTCAAGGCCGGCACGACCGCGACCGCGGTCGAGGGCGTCTGGGCGGCCGGCGACGTCACGGACGACGTCTACCGCCAGGCGGTCACGGCCGCGGGCATGGGCTGCATGGCCGCGCTCGAGGTGGCGCGTTTCTTGGCCGAGCGCGACCACGAGGCCGCGCACCATCCGATCACCCACGCGGACGCCGCCAAGATCGGCGTCTGGTAGAAGCTCACGAACTCGGCGTCGGCGGGGGCGACGTCGCCGCCGCCAGATCCGTCGACTTCTTTTCCATCTCCAGCAAGGCTGCGTTGATGCCGGCAATCTCGTCGCGGGTGGGTACGCGCCGGCCGAAGACGACATCGCCCGGCGTCGGCCTGTGAAGCGGCTGGGCCCCTCTTGGGTTGACGTAGAAATAGTTTTGGCTCGGGGCGGGGAGGGTGTCGACCAGGGTCAGGCTCGCCGGCCGGACCGACGTGGCCACGCGGAGCTCGTCGCCCTGATAGGCGCGGCGCAGGGCTCCGGGCAGGCCGATCGGCCCCGGGAAGCGGTAGAAGATATGCGCGCCGATCTGGCCGATCTTCACCAGCGACGGCGCCCATCGCGGGAACACATAGTCGGCGTGATAGGATGTCGCCGACCCGACGGAGGTCATCACATAGCCGTCGACGGCGCGTTCGGCCGCCGCGCGCGCCCGCCGCCACGGGGTGTCCATCGGGCGCCTGCCGAGGGCGCCGTCGCAGACGAAGGTGAATTGACAGCCAATTCCGAGCTCGACGCCCTGGTACACGACACCGCAGATGGAGTGCGGAAACGCCGGGTGGCGGACCCGGTTGAGCACGGTCTGCGCCACCGCCGCCTGTCCGGCGTCGGGTTCGAGCGCGGCTTCATAGTAGATCGCCTGGGTCAGGCAAAGCATGGCGCGATCCCGCTGCGGGCCGCTCGCGCGAAGGAAGAACGGCGCGGCCGGCGCCGTGGAGGCCCCGAGTGCGGGAATGAAGTCGTTTACCCTCCGAGCCGCATCGGCGTCCAGCGCGCCAAGACCAAGGTCGGGCGCGTGGGTTAGGTCGAGCGTCCGCCATGCGGCGTCGCTCCCTATGGCGTCGGCGCCTCCAGGCTCGGCCAGCCGGGTGCTGAGCCTAAGCAGCGCGGGGTCCGCGACGCGCGGCAGCGCTTCCATGTCGGCGAACGACAGTCTTGCGTGCGGCGGCGCCGAGCCGGCCAGGGGCACGCACGCGGTCTGGCCGAAGATGGCGGCGAGGGCGGCGGCGGCCACCCGCCAGGGTGGCGTCTTCCATAAGGGCGCATCACAATTTTGCGACATCGAGTCGATTTGGGCTTTTCCTCGTGCCTTCGCAGGCCTATCTACCATGTCTACTTATGCTCAAATCTAGCATAAGGCGAACGCCGCTCTCCTACACGGTGATCTGGCGTTTTTTTAAGGCGGAAGAAATGCTCACTTTGAGCATAAGGAGGACGCCATGGCGGACGGATCGAGCCATTTCGCATTCACCCAGGCGGTGGAATCCGCGACCGAAAAGGTTTGGGACAAGGTCTCGGCCCATGTCACCCCGCTCGAATGGCGTCTGCAGGCCCCGCTGATCGCCGAGATCAACCGGCTGAAGCGTGAAAAGAACGCCGTCATCCTGGCCCACAACTACATGACGCCGGAAATCTTCCATGGCGTCGGAGATTTCGTCGGCGACAGCCTCGGCCTGGCGCGGGAAGCGGCGCGCTCGGACGCCGCTGTCATCGTGCAGGCCGGCGTTCACTTCATGGCCGAGACGTCGAAGGTGCTGTGCCCCGACAAGACCGTGCTGATCCCCGATCTGCGCGCCGGCTGTTCGCTGGCCGCGTCGATCACCGCCGCCGACGTCCGGCTGATCAAGCAGCGCTACCCTGGTCTGCCGATCGTCACCTACGTCAACACGTCCGCCGCGGTGAAGGCCGAGACCGACATCTGCTGCACCAGCGCCAATGCCGTGCAGGTGGTCGAGTGGGCGGCCCGCGAATTCGGCGTCGACCGCGTGATCCTGCTGCCCGACGAGTTCCTGGCCCGCAACGTCGCGCGCCAGACCGATATCGGCATCATTTCCTGGCGGGGGCGCTGCGAGGTCCATGAGCGCTTCACCGCCGCCGACATCGCCGAAATGCGCCAGGCCTGGCCGGGCGCGGAAATCCTCGCCCATCCCGAATGTCCGCCCGAGGTCCTCGAAGCCGCCGACTTCGCCGGCTCGACCGCGGCGATGAGCGATTATGTCACCACCCGCCGCCCGCGCCAGGTGGTCCTGATCACCGAGTGTTCGATGGCGGACAACGTCGCCTGCGACGCTCCCGACACCCAGTTCGTGCGCCCGTGCAACCTCTGCCCGCACATGAAACGGATCACCCTCGAGAACATCCATGACGCGCTCGCCATGGATCGTTACGAAGTGACGATCGAGGCGGGCATCGGGTTGCGCGCCCGCGCCGCCGTACAGAGGATGATCGACATGCCTCCGCCGGCCAGCCCGGCGCGCTACGATCTGGTCAAGGCGCGTCACCACGTCGATGTCGAACTGATCTGACAGGGCCATGCCCGCTCGCATGACATTCGACGGCGTCGTGATCGTCGGCGCCGGCCTTGCGGGCCTTTCCGCCGCCCTGGCCGCCGCTCCAAGGCCGGTGCTCGTCCTCGCCGCCGCGCCGCTGGGCGCGGGATGTTCGTCGGCCTGGGCGCAAGGCGGCATGGCCGTGGCGCTGGGTGACGACGACGATCCCGCCCTGCATGCCGCCGACACCCTGGCGGCCGGGGCCGGCCTTTGCGATCCGGCGGCCGTCGATGTCCTCACGCGCGAGGGTCCGGCTGCCGTCCGCGCCCTGACCGCGCTGGGCGCCCCGTTCGATCGCCGATCCGATGGTGGCTTCGTCCAGAGCCTGGAGGCGGCGCATTCGCGCGCCCGCGTCACACGTGTCGGCGGCGACGGGGCTGGCGCCGCGATCATGGGGGCGGTGATCGCCGCCGTGCGCGCCGCCGACCATATCGAAGTCCTCGAAGGCTGGCGCGTCCGCGCGCTGCTTGTCGACACGCGGGGCCGCGCATGCGGCGTTCTGGCCGACCATGACGGGCGCGGCTTGGAAATCGTCGCTCCAGCCACAGTCCTGGCGACCGGCGGTCTCGGCGGTCTCTATTCGGTCACCACCAATCCGGCCGCCGTGCGCGGCGAGGGTCTGGCCCTGGCCGCCGCCATCGGAGCGCGCATCGTCGATCCTGAGTTCGTCCAGTTTCATCCCACCGCCATAGACGTGGGCGCCGACCCCGCGCCCCTGGCCACCGAAGCTCTGCGCGGAGACGGCGCGCGTCTGGTCGATTTCGCCGGCGAGGCCTTCATGTCCCGTTATCATCCTTCGGCCGAACTGGCGCCGCGCGACGTCGTGGCGCGCGCCATCGCCGTCGAGCGGGCCGCGGGCCGGGGCGCGTTTCTCGACGCCCGCGCCGCTGTCGGCGAGGCGTTCCCCGAGCATTTCCCGGCCGTGTTCGCCGCGTGCATGGCGGCCGGCCTCGATCCGCGCCTCCGGCCGATCCCGGTGCTGCCGGCCCCACTACCACATGGGCGGCGTGGCCACCGACCTGGACGGCCGCACGTCCGTGCCGGGCCTGTTCGCCGTCGGCGAGTGCGCCTCCACGGGCGTGCACGGCGCCAACCGCCTGGCCTCGAACTCGCTGCTGGAGGCGGCGGTGTTCGGCCGCCGCGCCGGCGTCGCCGCGCGCGAGGAGATGGCGGACCTGAGCCAACCGCTGCCGTCGATCGCGCCGCGAGATCTGCCGGACGCCTTGCTGGCCGACCTGCGCCGACGGATGAGTCGCGACGCTGGCGTCGTGCGCGACCGCGCCGGCCTTGGCGAACTCGTTGCCTGGCTCGACTCCCAGACGGCGATTCATGGACCTGCGTTGGCGCTCGTCGCCGCGCGGCTGGTGGCGTCCGCCGCCCTCGATCGCCGCGAAAGCCGAGGCGCCCACTGCCGAGCCGATTACCCCGGCCTGATCGAGCCAGCCTTCCACACCTCGATCCGGACGGCTCCCTCGTCCGTCCAATACGCCCCAGACCTGCGAGTGGCCGCCGCGTGAGCGCCCCTCTACCCGATCTGATGATCGAGCCCATCGTTCGCGCGGCGCTGGCCGAGGATCTCGGGCGGGCCGGCGACATCACCTCCGCCGCCTGTATCGACGCCGACGCCCGCATGTCGGGGGTTTTCCGGGTGCGAAAGGCGGGAGTCGTCGCCGGGCTCGCGTGTGTGCGCCTGGCGCTCGCCCAGATGGACCCGGCCGCCAGCTTCGCGGCCGAAGTTTCCGACGGCGACCGCGTCTGCCCTGGAGACGTGCTGGCCCGGGTCGATGCCAACGCCCGCGCCCTGCTGTCGGCCGAGCGCACGGCGCTCAATCTGCTTGGCCGCTTGAGCGGGATCGCCACCTTGACCGGCGCCTACGTCGCGGCGGTCGCCGGGACGCGCGCCCGGGTCGTCGACACCCGCAAGACGACGCCGGGGCTGCGCGCCCTGGAGAAGTACGCGGTCCGCTGCGGCGGGGGCGACAACCACCGCTTCGGCCTCGACGACGCGGTGCTGATAAAGGACAATCACGTAGCCGCGGCCGGCGGCGTCGGCGCGGCCCTGGCGCGCGTTCGCGAGAGGGTCGGCCACATGGTCAAGATCGAAGTCGAGATCGACGGACTGGATCAGCTGGCCGAAGCGCTGGCGCACGGACCCGATGTGGTCATGGTTGACAATTTCAGCCTGGAGGATCTGGAAACGGCCGTGCGTCTGACGGCCGGCCGTGTGATCCTGGAAGCCTCGGGCGGCGTCGACCTGACAACGATCGGCGCCATCGCCCGGACCGGCGTCGACCTGATCAGCGTCGGCGCCCTGACCCACTCCGCCCCGGTCCTGGACATCGGCCTGGACGCGGATTGATCAGACGCCTGCCTCAGGCGTCCGCCGGATACACATAGCGGCCGCCGAGCGCGCCGCCGCGAAGATAGATCCTGATCTCCGACGGACGGCCGGCTTCGGCCAGCCGTGAGCCGAGCGACAGGGCGGCGGCTTCGGCTTTCGCCCCGCTGGCGAACACCTGCGGCGGAGACGTCGGCTCGTGGCGAACGGCCCAGCCATGACCAAGAGGTTCTACATGGATGACCTGGATCATCTTCATTCTCCCGCGCCGGTGACGCTGACGATCGATGGCGCGAAGCAGCATATGACGGTTCCACGTGTCAGCGATTTGTCAGGCGCGTCACGATCGCGCCATGCTCGGGAACATTTCCGTGATCCCTTGTAACCAAGGGGGTGAAACACGCGGATTGTCCTCACCTTTCGCCGCCTAAGGCCTTTGTCATGAAACCTTGCATCGCCCTCGTGCTTCCTGTGCTGGCCTCCGTGTTGGGGTCCGGCGCGGCCCGCGCCGCCGACCTTGCCCATCCCGTGGTCGTCGAGCTCTTCCAGAGCCAGGGCTGCTCGTCCTGTCCGCCGGCGAACGCCAATCTCATGGCCATCGCCGACACGCCTGATGTGCTGGCCTTGAGTTTCGGCGTCACCTACTGGGACAGTCTGGGCTGGAAGGACACCTTCGCCTCGCCACGCTTCACCGCGCGCCAATGGGACTACGCCCACGCACTGAAGCACACGAACGTCTTCACGCCCCAGGTCGTCGTCAATGGCCGCGTCGACGGCGTCGGCGCCGATCGCAACGAACTGCGGCGCCTTATCGCAGCCGGTGATCGCGGAGACGGCGGCCCTCTGCTCGCCGTCCATGGCAAGCTCCTGACGATCTCCGCCGCGCCCGGTCGGATCGCCGACGTCTGGCTGGTCCGCTACGATCCGCGCATTGTGCAGGTTCCGATAAAACGGGGTGAAAACGGCGGCCGCACCTCGCCGCACAGGAATGTCGTGCGAGAACTGACGCGGCTCGGCCAGTGGCGCGGGACCGCCAAAACACTTGTCCTGCCGCCGCCGGCGGATAGTGCGCTGAAGACCGCGGTGCTGGTGCAGACGGTCGACGGCGGCCCCATCCTGGCGGCCGCGAAGATCTGACGTCTCGGCGGATGGGAGGTGTCCAGGTAGTCGCCGGGCTTGCGCCTCAGGGGTGGGGTGCGGGTGGCGAGCCTGCCGCCTTGGCCTCCTGCCTTTTCTTGATAGCCTCGGCCTTCGCCGCCGCGGGCGGCTGGACCTGCTGCGGCTTCGGCTCTTTCGCCTGCGGGTGGGATTGAGCGGCTTGCGCGCGCGCCTGGACGCGGGCTTGGGCGGCGGCTTGCGCCGCCTGAGCATGCGCCTGCTCCTTGGCCTGAGCAGCGGCCAGAGCCGCCTGAGCGTGAGACTGTGCGGCCGCTTGAGCCCGGGCCTGCTGATTGGCCTGTGAGGCCGCCTGGGCCTGCGCCCTGGCCTGAGCCTGATCGGCGATGAGCTTCTGGCGTTGCGCCTGGGCGGCGAGCGCCTGCTGTTGGGCGAGATGCTTGGCCAGGGCCTGCTGCTGGGCCTGAGTCTGCGCCTGGGCGCGCTCGCGGGCGATCTGCGCCCCAAGCGCCTGCTGGCGCGCCTGGTTCTGCGCGGCCGCCTGTTGCCGCGCGGCCGCCTGAGCTTGCATCTGCGCCTGACGCACCGCTTCGGCGCGGGCGGTCGCCGCCGCCTGGGCGTTGGACGCGGCCTGCTGAGCGGGCGAAGGCCCGATCGGTCCCGGCGGACGGCCGAGGACTGGCGGGTTGGCGGGCGGGTTGACCGGCAGCGGACGTAGCGGCCCGCCCGGCTGACCGTTGCCGTTTCCTCCGCCGGCGATCGCCCGCGCGGATGCGCGATCGCGCGCCGCAAGAGCAGCCTGCCAGGCCCGTTGCGCGGCCGCCTTGTCATGCAGTCTGTCGGCCATCCGCGCGGCCTCGGCCTGGCGCTGATAGCGCTCCGCGGCCCAGCGGGCGGCCTCGTCATCGGCATGCTTCTGGTGATAGGCGCGCCACGCCGCGTCCTGCGCCCGCCCATCTTCCCAGCGCGTCTGTTCGGCCTGCCACTCCCGGCGCCGCGTCAGCCAGTGGTCGCGCGCGACAGCCATGCGCTGCGCTTTCATCGACGCCTGATAGATGGCCCGCGCTCGCTGCAGGTATCGCGACGCCAGATTGGCGCGGCCCTCGACCTGCACGGGCGGCAGGGGGCGTCCACGGTCGTCATAGACGATGACCAGCGCGCCGCTGTCGTAGCCATAGCTGTATTGGCCGTCGCTGATCAGATAGGGAAGGGATGCGCCGGGCTGGTAATAATACGACCGGTTGCCGTCGGCCAGAGGCTCGACCAGCTGTGTCGCGTTGTCGGCGCTGCGCCACACCCACGGGCGAACGCCCTGATAGTCATAGGTGTAGTCGGGCGGCGCGTCGGCGAAGGCGTTGCGCATCGATGTCGCCTTGTCGAGATAGGCATAGCCCTGGTTGGGGTCGCGCAGTTGGGCGACGCGCACGGGCGGGGCGGTCGGCAGCGCGTCGGCAGGCGGCGCGATGGCCAGAGGGGCGTCGGAGGCGTCGGTGAGCGGCAGGGCGTCGCTCGGCGCCGGCACGTCCGCCGGCGTGGTCGCCGCGGTCGCGTCGGCGGCGGCGGGGGCGGCCGTCGGCGTCTTATTGCAGCCGGCGAGCGCCAGCGCGGCCATGGCGCCGCTGACGACGGTGGTCGCCAGACGACGAGCGTTGGATGATCGCGTCACGGATGTCTCTCCCTTGCTCACGTCTTTGGCCTCTTATGCTGGCCGGTGCGTGGCGGTATCGGCGCAGGCAAAATAGCACGCTCGTATGAACGTCCTGGAATGCGCGCGGTTCAGTGGGCGTTCATCAAAGACTTGGCTTCGGCCTCATGGCGAGGGCCGGAAAGATCACGAAACGCGCGAAGGCGCTTTTCTTTCGCCGCTCCGCGCTACGGGGTTTCTGCACTTGTCGCGCGGGTTTGAATGCTCTCGTCAAACCAGCGGTAAGATCGCCGTCGGCTATTTCTTGGCGCCCAGCCCCGGGCCGCCCGTGCCGGCGAACTCGGGACCGGCTTCGTGGCCAAGCAGGATCTTCCCCAGATCCGTGAACAGCGGGTGGGCGACCCAGCGGTGCGTTGCGCAGCCGTGCGCGTCGCGCAAACGCCGTTCGAGCGGGCTCGCCATCTGCATGCCGCTGGTGCCGGCGGCGTTGTGCAGCACGTCGACCACCTCCATGCAGGCGTTGGCGCCATAGGTGCAGGCAAGGCGGGCGTTCTGCGTCGTGCGCGCGCCGGGCGCCTCGGCGCCGGCTTCGAGTTCCTCCTCCACCTCGCGCATCGCCTCCATCACATAGGCGCGGGCCGCGCGGTATTTGCCCTCCATCTCGCCCATCTTGTGCTGTGCGATCGGCCGCTCGCTCAGCTTCGAGGCGGACAGGAACGGGATCTTGTTGTTGGCGATCTGCGCGAAGCCTTCCAGCGCGCCGCGCGCGACTCCCAGCGCGATCGCCACCTTGTTGTAGGAAAGCCGCAGAGGCACCGGGATACGGAAAACCGGATTGTCGTACAGGGCCGGAAGGCTGACGAGCTGGACCTCCGCGAACTCTGCGGGCACGACGGCGCCCTTGGCGCGCACCGTGTTGCTGCCAGAGCCGCGCAGGCCGGCCATGTTCCACACGTCGATGATCTCGTATTGCGACTTGTGCAGGAACCACATCCGCGCGGCCATCGGGTTGGCGGTGTGCTCCTCGCCTTCTTTCACCAGCGGCGCGGCCATGAAGCACCATTCGGCGTTGTGCACGCCGCTGATGAACGTCGTCTCGCCCCACACCTTCACGCTGCCGTCGGCCTGCTCGATCGCATAGGAGGGGGTCGATCCAGGACCGCCGCCGCCGCACATGATCACGCGGGGATTTGCGAGATAGATCTCCTGGGCGAGGTCGCGCGCCATGCCGCCGGCGGCCATGGCGTTGATCTCCGAGCCCAGCATCACGTTCCAGGCCACCGACGCGTCGATCGCCGCCATGGCTTCCAGGATCGCCACCGTCTCGCAGGCCGAGGCGTTCTCGCCGCCCAGCTCGGTCGGCTGCGCGAACCGGAACATCCCCTCGTCGATCAGCGCCTCCACCGTGTCATCGGGCAGGCGCCGCATCTCCTGCGCCTTGTCGCCGCCGGCCACGATCACCTCGCGCAGCCGCTCTATGCGCTCGATCGGCGTGCCGACCAGCGGCTTGACGTAGGGGCGGCTCGGGGTGGCGGCCGGGCGTTCGGCGAGGGCGGTGGTCGGCATGGTCGTCTCCCGTAGAGGAGCGCGGGCGTCCCGCCCGCGCTCCTTGATCTTTTCCTTATCGCGTCATGAACGGGTTGTCGCCCGGCTTGAAAAGCTCGTGCGCCCGCTTCCACTGCGCGAAACTGCCGAGGATGTGACTGGGATCGCCGTGCAGTTCGGTGAAGCCGCCGCTGACCGAGCGGGTGTCGAAGTAGCAGGCGTCCACTTCGTCTGCGTACAGGCGACAGGCGTCGACGAAGCCGGCTTCCTGCAGCCGCGCGTACTCGGCCTCGAATTCGTGCACCAGCAGGCCCATGTGATGGTAGCCTTCCTCGCCCGCCTTGTACATGTCGCGATAGATCGACGGCGTATCGTCGTGCTGCTGGATGAACTGGATCATCATGTCGCCCAGGTATCCGAACGCATAGGAGACGTCCGCCTCTTGCGGCGTGCCCCGATAGTGGAATTTGTCGGTCTTGTGATGCGGGACCAGCAGGAACGGACCGGCATAGTACAGCTTGGCCCACTTGTTGATGCTCTCTTCCAGGTCGTTCACGTAGTAGGCGTACTGGAAGATGGGATAGGTCGAGAGGGTGTTCGGCATTCCTGAGGGCTCCTCGTGGGCTACGTGCGCCTGTTCGCGCTTCTGTTGACGCAAGCCTTAGGTAGCCCCTCAAACCCTGTCAAAACAAAAACGCATTCCGGCTTCCAGCCTGCCGGGGGCGACACTACCTTGGTCGTACAGCCTGGAGCGCCCGCAATGTTCGTCGCCATGAACCGTTTCCGCGTCATCCGCGGCCAGGAAGCCGCCTTCGAGGCGGTCTGGCTCGGCCGCGACAGCCACCTCGAGCACGTGCCGGGCTTCCTCCAATTCAACCTGCTGCGCGGTCCCACGGCCGAAGACCACACCCTGTTCTCCTCGATGAGCCAGTGGGCCTCCCGGGCCGCCTTCGAGGCCTGGACCAGGTCCGACGCCTTCCGCGCCGCCCACAAGGGCGCGGGCGACAACAAGCCCCTCTACCTCGGCCCGCCTAGCTTCGAAGGCTTCGACTCTCTTCAGGAGGTCCTGCCGGCTTGAGCTTGCGGCCGACACGCCGGGAACCGCTGCCGCCTTTCCGACTTAACTCTCAATGCCACCCGTCATTCCCGATGAGTACCTCGTCGACCACTACCCCAACGCGATCGAGCGCGCGGCGGACCAGTGGCTGCATCTGGTGGCAATCGCCCTGGCCGCCCTGGGAGCGGCCTGGCTGATCCACCAGGCGATTTCGACGCAGAGGCCGGGCCTCGTCCTGGCCGCCGCCGTCTATGGGGTGGCCCTGATCTGCATGCTGGTCTTCTCGGCCATCTACAACCTCACCCACATTTCGCCGGCGCGGCCCTTTTTGCGCAGGCTGGACGAGGCGGGGATATTCCTGATGATCGCCGGCTCCTACACGCCGTTCACGACGCAACGCCTGACCGGCGCCTGGGCGATCGGCATGACCGCCCTCGTCTGGGCGATCGCGCTCGGCGGCATCATCGGAAAGCTGGCTTTCCCGAAGATCTCCGAAAAGGTCTGGACGGGCGTCTACATACTCTTCGGCTGGGTGGCCGTGCTTGCGCTGCAGCCCTTCAGCCGGACCCTGTCCCTGGCGACGATGGCGCTGCTCGTCGCGGGCGGCGTCACCTATACGGTCGGCTCCCTAGCTTTTCTCAACGCCCGCCTCCCGTTCCGCCGCCCGATCTGGCATGCGTTCGTCTGCGCCGGCGCCGCCCTTCACTTCGGCGCCGTCGCCATCGGCGTTGTGATGGTGACGTGATCTGCCAGGACGACGGGAATGATCAGGGCCCAACTCCCGCTTCGAACTGACGCCGGGCGTCCGACATCGCCGCCGGAGGCTGGCCGGCGGCAGGCGGTTCATGTCGCTCGAAGCGGCCACGCGTCTTGTTGAATTTGACCGCAAAGGGCGGCGCCCGAGGCCGCGCTGCGTCGGGGGGCTCGCGCCTGGTCTCGCAGATCGCCGGCGAGACCCAATGGGTGCGATAGAGCCGCTCCACGCCGTGGTCTCCGCTCTTGCTGAACCGCAAGGCCGGACGCCCCGGACGGTGTAGGGCATAGACGGTCTCGCTCGGCTTCAGCCCCTTGGCGCTGGCCCATGAGCGGAACAGCCGCATGGCCTCGGAAATCCGTGACAGGTTCGACACCACGACGCGTTCGAGATAGTCGGTGCGCCCCTGGCGCCATGACTCCACCGCCGCCGGGGTGAGCCAGCCCACGCCGACGAGGATGTCGATGGATGTCACGAAACCGCGCACGTGCAGCGCCGACTCGGCGGCTGTGGACACCTTCTGGGCCAGTTGCTTTCGGTTGTCGGGGTGCATGTTTCAGCGCGCGAAATCCGGATCGCCGCGCGTGAGCGCGGGCGGCAGACGCAATAGCTGCGACTCGCGGCGCCGTCCATGCCTGGACCGGCATGGCTGGCCCAATGGGCGCGGGTTGGGAGAGGAGCCGCCGGCTTCTCGTAGCGCGGGCTTCTAGCCCGCCCTTAGCGTCGTCCAGCGGCGCAGATCCGTCAGAAAGATGCGGGCTGGAAGTCCGCGTTACGAGAAGGCGCCGCCTGCTGCCGTTAACCTGGCGCAGATGGGCTCCCAGCCGGCATCTTGCTTTCTCCGCGGCCCGGTTGGTGGGAAAGCCAGCAGGCTGGGAGCCGGCGCTCCGGCGGTGAGGTGGATGGCCACCTCCTCAAAGTAGCGCCGGCCGCGAGTGGCGCGCAGCAAAGGTGTTGACAACTTGAATAGTCGTTGCAATATGTCACCCATCGGATCCGGCTTTGGAGCGCCGCGACCGCCGGAACAATGAGGGCATCCAAAGTCGTGAAAAAAATCTATAAAAACAATTATTTAATGAGAGGGCCAGTTGCCATCGGGTTGCCAACTGATGCCCGGATGTCGCCGTCCGACTGCCCGTCCACTGCCAGGAAGCTGCCCTCCGATTGCCTTCAATTTGCCGATACATTGCCAGGATGTTGCCGAACGCTGCCGGCCGGCTGCCCATATGGCGCCATCCGGCCCTCAGAGCAGATCCCGCAGCCACGCCACCAGCGGCGCGTCGGCCGGCGGCATCGGATAGTCGCCCATCCTCGCGGGCGTCACCCACGCAAGGGCGGCGTGTTCCCTTGCCGTCACGAACCCCTCCCAGCGCCGGCAAAGATAGAGCGGCATCAGCAGGTGGAAGGTTTCGTACGCATGGCTGGCGAACACGAACGGTGCGAGACAGGCGTGGGTGACGGTGATCCCCAGTTCCTCGTCCAGTTCGCGGATCAGGCAGGTTTCCGGCGTCTCGCCCGCCTCGACCTTGCCGCCGGGAAACTCCCACAGGCCGGCCAGCTGCTTGCCTTCGGGGCGCTTGGCGATCAGCACCCGGCCGTCGAGGTCGATGAGGGCGCAGGCGGCGACGAGCAGTGTCTTCATCACGCGAATTTTTCCAGAACGGCCCGGCGCCAAGTCAGCGCGAATACAAGGGCCGCGCGGACAAGAAAAGGCGCGCGGCTTGACATTGTGCGTCGCAGCAGCGATAGGCCTGCCACGCGTTCCGGTTTGGACGCGTTATCGGCGCTCCAGTCGCGTGAGGAACACACCCTCCAAGTGTTCCGGCCTGTCGAGCGCCATAGAGGCAATAGCCGATCGCCTGGCCACGCGGGGCGCTCCCAATTTAAACGTTTCGCTCCAGGCGAAGCCCCCGCTTGAAGCGGGCGGTCGCCTCGCGCGCTTGTGAAAGATCCATACACCTTGACGACTTTCAATGAACTCGGCCTCTCCAAGCCCCTGCTGAAGGCGCTTGCGGAGGAAGGCTACACCGAGCCCACGCCCATCCAGGCCCAGGCCATCCCCAGTGTCCTCACCGGCCGTGACATGCTGGGCATCGCCCAGACCGGCACCGGCAAGACCGCGGCCTTCGCCCTGCCGATCCTGCAGCGCCTGGCCGCCGATCCCAGGCCTGCCCCCCGGCGCGGCTGCCGCGTCCTGGTGCTCAGCCCGACCCGCGAGCTGGCCAGCCAGATCGCCGACAGCGTCCGCGTCTACGGCCGCCACATGGGCTTCTCCGTCGCGGTCGTGTTCGGCGGCGTGAAATATGGCCCGCAGGTCAAGGCGCTCGCCGCCGGCGTCGACATCCTGGTCGCCACGCCCGGACGCCTGATCGACCACATCAACGAAAAGGTCGCCAATCTGTCGGGCGTCGAAGTGTTCGTGCTCGACGAGGCGGACCAGATGCTCGACCTCGGCTTTCTGCCGCCGATCCGCAAGGTCGTCGCCACCCTGCCCAAGCAGCGCCAGAACCTGTTCTTCTCCGCCACCATGCCGGGCGAAATCGGCAAGCTGGCCGACGAATTGCTGAAAAATCCGGCCCGCGTTTCGGTCACCCCGGCGGCGACCACCGTCTCCAAGGTCGACCAGCGCCTGCTGTTTATCGAGACCGACCGCAAGCGCCAGCTGCTGGCCGAACTCTTCGTCGAGGCGAAGATGGATCGCGCTCTTGTCTTCACGCGCACCAAGCGCGGCGCCGACCGGGTGGCCAAATATCTCGAGGTCGCCGGCATCAGCGCCGCCTCGATCCACGGCGACAAGTCGCAGGGCCAGCGCGAGCGGGCGCTGGCGGCCTTCAAGAAGGGTGAGGTCAAGGCGCTCGTCGCCACCGACATCGCCGCGCGCGGCATCGACGTCGACGCGGTCAGCCATGTGGTCAACTATGAGCTGCCGAACGTGCCGGAGGCCTATGTCCACCGCATCGGCCGCACGGCCCGCGCCGGCGCAGCCGGGGTCGCCATCAGCTTCTGCTCCAACGACGAGCGCTCCCTGCTCAAGGACATCCAGAAGGTGACTCGCCAGACCATCCCCTCGTTCGATCGCCGCAACGATCGCACCCTGGGCGCCCTGGCCGCCGTCGAGGAGAAGATCGTCATGCCCGAACGCGCCCCACGCCAGGCGCAGGGCGGCCGCGGCGACGCCGGCCCGGCTCGCAACCGCAATCGCGGCCGGCCCGCCGGCGGCGGCGGTCAGCGCGGTCGCGGCGCGGGCCCCAAGCCCGCCGCCAAGGCGAACGCAAGCGCCGGCCGCGACGCCCCGGCCAAGTGGTCGCCGGTGGACTGAGACGAGCGCTTCCTTCTCCCCTCGCGGGAGAAGGTGGCCCGCAGGGCCGGATGAGGGGGCTCTCCGTGATTATCCGAATAAACATAAACGCTTAGATTGCTGCGGCGGCGCGAACCCCTCATCCGTCTGCTTCGCATGTCCAGCGGATAGTTGGGTGACATAATGTACCGGATAGATAGGTTACACATTTGCCGGTTCGTTGGCCTGCGCCGCATTGCCGTGGCCGAGCTCGGCCAC
>JBBRAV010000038.1:0-41604 GCA_038206535.1 Caulobacterales bacterium | reverse complement strand
CCCCCCCGCTGCTCCCCCCGGGGGGCGCCCCCCCCGCGCTCCTTTACTTGTCGTTGAGTTGTTTCCAGCGGGCGAGGGCTTCGGCGGGGCCGGCGAAGGCTTCCTGGGTAATCGGGTTCCAGTAGCGCAGGGCGTCCAGCGAGATGCGCTTGCCGGACACGGCGCAGATCACGAACCGGCCGGGCCTGAGCACCGTCAGCTCTCCGTCGCCATAGCGAACCATGGCGATATCGCCCGAGGGGCCCAGAAAATCCTTGTCGTGCGCGTTCATGCCTTTTTCTCCATAGCGCTTCGGGCGGCCGCTTCCAATCCCGCGGCTAGAAGAGGTCGCCCTGGTCATCGCCCGCTCCGCCGCGTCTGGCCCTCTGAGCGCGGCTCGCGCCCACGCCGTCCACCACCGCGGCGCGATCGCCGTCCTCGAACACCAGGCGCAGGGGCTCGCCGCTGGTCAGGGTCGCGGCGGCGCGAGCCAGGCGGCCGTCGGCATGGTGGACGCGGGCGAAGCCACGCTTCAGCGGCCCGTCGGGATTGAACGAGCGGCGCAGCTTCTCGAGGTTGCCGAGTGCGTCGGACGCCCGCTCGAGCCGGCGTTGCGCGGCGGGCGCCAGCCGCGCGGTGACGACCGTCAGCCGTTCGCGCTTCACCTGGATCGGACGCTGCAACAGGCCCGGCTTGAGCGGCGCGGCGATCTCGAGCCAATCATGATGATGGCTGGCGAGGTTCTGGCGCAGCGCGGCCCACAGGCGCCCGGCGGCGAGATCGAGCCTCTGGGTGGCGATCGCCAGCAGGTCGGCGGGACGCGGCAGGGCGCCGGCCGCGACGGCCAGGCGCGCACGGCGCAGCTCGACCACCCGGCCGCCGCCTTGCAGCAGGCGGCGGTGGTAGTCGGCGACCATGGCGGCGAGATCGGCGTAGACCGGCGTCGCCATCTCCGCGGCGGCGGTGGGCGTGGGCGCGCGGCGGTCGGCCACAAAGTCGATCAGGGTCGTATCCGTCTCATGACCGACGGCTGAGATCAGCGGAATGGTCGAGGCGGCGACGGCCCGGGCCAGGGCCTCGTCGTTGAACGGCCAGAGGTCCTCGACCGAGCCGCCGCCACGCGCGACGATGATCAGATCCGGCCGCGGGACCGGTCCCCCGGGCGCCAGGGCCCCGAAGCCGGCGAGCGCGGCCCGAACCTGCTGGGCGGCCTGCTCGCCCTGCACCACCACCGGCCAGACGATGACGTGGCAGGGCCAGCGTTCGCGGATGCGATGCAGGATGTCGCGAATGACCGCGCCGGTCGGGCTGGTGATCACGCCGATGACGCGCGGCATGGCCGGAAGGGGAACCTTGCGCGCGGCGTCGAACAGGCCCTCGTCGGCGAGCCTGGCCTTCAGCCGCTCGAGCTGCGCCAGCAAGGCGCCCACGCCGGCCGGGACCATGGTCTCGATGATGATCTGGTATTGCGAGCGCCCCGGATAGGTGGTCACGCGCCCGGTGACGATCACTTCCAGGCCTGTCTCGGGGCGGATGGCCAGGGCGCGCACCTGGGTCTTCCAGATCACGCCGGAGATGCAGGCGCGTTCGTCCTTCAGATCGAGATAGACGTGCCCGTTGCCGTGGAAGGTGACCTTGGAAAGCTCCCCGCGCAGCCGCACGAAGCCATAGGCGTCCTCGATCGTGCGCTTGAGCGCGAAGGCCAGCTCCGAGACGCTGTAGGCCTGCGCGTTGGTGTCTTCGGCGATCACGTCGGTCATGGGGATTATTGTATCCCTCCCTGCCCTTATTGGGGAGGGACAGACGGCGAAGCCGTCAGGGTGGGGCTCTCGCAGGAAAAGGCGCCAGCAGACGTTGCGCGGCAGTGCGCCACCCTGGACGCTTCGCGTCCTGTCCCTCCCCATAAAGGGGAGGGAGGAGAAAGGTGGTCAGATATAGCGGCGGAGCGACCTCGCCAGTTCGGACGGCGCGGACTTCCTTTTCGCCTGCTGCGGCTGGTAGGCCACGCGGGCATGTTCGACACAGTAGGGACCCTCGGCGCCGGCGCGCCGGCCGCAGAAAGAGAAGTCGTCGGTCGCCGGATCGCCGATCGGCCATTTGCACATGTGGGCGCCCAGGGTGAGCACGGTCGCCGTGCCGCGTTCCTCGACATAGATCACCGGCGCCGGGTTGGGCGCGGGGGGCGCAACCGGTCGCACTTCGATTGGGCGGCGCTGGACGGGGGTCGCGGTCACCACGGGCCTGGGTGGGCGCGGAGCCTTGAACACCGGGCGGGCGGGCTGCGACGGCGTCGCCCGTCCCGACAGGCCCAATCGATGCACCTTGCCGATGACGGCGTTGCGCGTCACCTCGCCCAGCTGTTTGGCGATCTGACTGGCGGAATGGCCGTCCAGCCAAAGCTTTCTCAGCAGTTCCACTCGTTCATCGGTCCAACCCATGATGAGATCCCTCTCATTGTTTCCGCGCCACGGGCGCTCGCCCATGCGGGCGCCCTAGATATAGTGTCTGCCCACCCCTGCTCACACGACGACCTACAAGATATCGTAACCTTTCGTTAACGAGACACAATAGGCGCCATGCATTCGTCCACAGAGATCAACATATTGATTCACGTTTCAGCGCTTTGGGCGCGCCTTTACGTCGGGCCCAACCCGCCGCGGGCGGCCTTGCGCTGCTGGGGTCGCGAGAGCACATGGGACGCATGAAGGACATGCTCGCCGCCCCCGCCGTCGTGCCGCCGCTGCCGCGCGACTACAACGGCGTCAACTGGGTGGGCCTGAACACCCTGTACCAGCGCGAGGTGCGCCGGTTCTGGAAGGTCGGAACCCAGACCCTGGCCGCGCCAGTGGTGACCGCCCTGCTCTACATGCTGGTGTTCGTGGTGGCCGTGAAAGGCGCGGCGCCGCCGATCGCCGGCGTCGACTTCGCGACCTTCGTCGCCCCCGGCCTGATCATGATGCAGGTCCTCAACAACGCCTTCTCCAATTCATCCTCCAGCCTTTTGCAGGCGAAGATGAACGGCCTGATCGGCGATTTCATCACCCCGCCGCTGTCGCCGCTCGAGCAGGTCCTGGGCTTCACCCTGGGCGCAGCCACGCGCGGGGTCGCGGTGGGCGCGGTGACCGCGCTGGCCGTGCTGCCCTTCGCCCATGTGAGCGTCGCCCACTGGTGGGCGGTGATCTACTTCGGCGTCGGCGCCTCCCTCATCATGGGCATGGTCGGGCTGATGGCCGCCATCTGGTCGGAGAAGTTCGACCACATCGCCGCGGTGGGCAACTTCATCATCATGCCGATGACCTTCCTGTCGGGCACCTTCTACATGGTGGACCGCCTGCCCGAGCCGTTCCGCGCGGCCTCGCACTACAATCCATTCTTCTATCTGATCGCCGGCTTCCGCTATGGCTTCATCGGCCATGTCGACGGCTCGCTGTGGGTGGGCGTGGCGATGACCGCCGTGCTCACCGTCGTGCTGGGGGCTGGCTGCATCTGGATGTTCGTCACCGGGTACAAGATGAAGACGTGAAAGGTCGGCGCCGTTGACAGGCAGCCACGGTAGAGCGAAAGCAGCGTGCTTCCCGTCCTCGCGCCCCAACGCGGGGACGTTCCACTTTGGGAAGCCTGACCATGACCCTCGCCGACAGCCCCGCCGTTCCCGCCGATCACCTGCTGGGCGTCTATAGCCGCGCGCCGCTGGCGTTCGAGCGCGGGCGAGGCGCGTGGCTCTATACCGCCGAGGGCGAGGCCTATCTGGACTGCCTGGCAGGCATCGCCACCACCGGACTTGGCCATGCCCACCCCAAGCTGGTCGCCGCGCTGGAGGCGCAGGCCGAAAAGCTTTGGCATGTTTCCAACATCTTCCGCATTCCGGGCCAGGAGGCGCTGGCGAGACGCCTGACCGACGCGACCTTCGCCGATGTGGTGTTCTTCACTAATTCCGGGACCGAGGCGGTCGAGTGCGCGCTGAAAACGGCGCGCAAGTTTCATTGGGCCTCCGGCAATCCCGAGCGCATCGACGTCATCGGTTTCGAGGGCGCCTTTCATGGACGCAGCTACGCCGCCGTCTATGCGGCGGGCAATCCGCACTACACCGAGGGCTTCGGCCCCGCCCTGCCGGGCTATGTCCAGCTGCCATTCGGCGACATGGAGGCGCTGGAAGGCGCGATCGGGCCGACCACGGCGGCGATCATCGTCGAGCCGGTGCAGGGCGAGGGCGGCGCGCGCGCCGTGCCGGAACACTGCCTCACCGCGCTGCGCAAGCTCTGCGACGCGCACGGCGTGCTGCTGATCTACGACGAGATCCAGTGCGGCATGGGCCGCACCGGCAGGCTGTTCGCCCATGAGTGGGCAGCCGACGCGGCGCCCGACATCATGTGCGTGGCCAAGGCGCTGGGCGGCGGCTTCCCGGTCGGCGCCTGCCTGGCGACCGCCCGCGCGGCGAGCGGCATGAGCGTCGGCTCGCACGGTTCGACCTATGGCGGCAATCCGCTGGCCATGGCCGTGGGGATCGCCGCGTTCGACGAGATCGACACGGCCGAGACCCTGCAGCACGTGCGCGACCTGGCCGGCTATTTCACCCAAGGCCTGAAGGGCCTGCAGGACCGATATCCGGATGTGATCGCCGACATCCGCGGCAAGGGCCTGCTGATCGGCGTCAAGCTGATCCCCAACAACCGCGAGTTCATGGCCCTGGCGCGCGATGAGCACCTGCTGGTGGCCGGCGGCGGCGACAACTGCATCCGCCTTCTGCCGCCGCTGGTGATGACCACCGAGGAGGCCAGCGAGGCGCTGGGCAGGCTCGAACAGGCCTGCGACGCCGCGCGGGCCAAGGCGGGAGCGTCATGACGGGCTCCGCTCCTCGCCATTTTCTCGATCTGTGGCGGATGGACGCCGCCACCCTGCGGCTGATCCTGGAGGACGCCAGGACCCGCAAGGCCGCCCGCGGCGGCTGGACCCGCGGGCGCGTCGACGCCGACGCGCCCGGGGCAGGCCGCACCCTGGCTATGATCTTCCAGAAGAACTCGACGCGCACGCGGTTCTCGTTCGACGCGGCCATCCGCCAGCTCGGCGGCGACAGCGTGATCGCCACCGGAACCGACATGCAGCTGGGGCGCGGCGAGACGATCGAGGACACCGCCCGCGTGCTCTCGCGCATGGTCGACGCGGTGATGATCCGCGCGGTCAGCCACGAGGACATCGAGAACTTCGCGGCGGCGGCGACGGTCCCGGTGATCAACGGCCTGACCGACAGAAGCCATCCGTGCCAGATCATGGCCGACCTGATGACCTTCGAGGAACATCGCGGGCCGATCGCCGGCAAGACCTTCGCCTGGATCGGCGACGGCAACAATGTCTGCGCCAGCTTCATCCACGCCGCGGCCAAGTTCGGCTTCCGCCTGGTCGTGGCCGGCCCGCGCGCGTACTGGCCGAGCGAGGATGACCTCGCCAAGGCGCCCGGCCTGATCGAGGTGTCGGAGGACATGCAGGGGGCCGCGCGCGGCGCCGACTGCGTAATCGCCGACGGCTGGGTCTCCATGGGCCACGCCGACTATGAGGAACGCGTCGAGGCCTTCGCGCCCTATGTGGTGGACGAGGCGCTGATGGCGATGGCGGCGCCCGATGCGGTCTTTCTCCACTGCCTGCCGGCCCATCGCGGCGAAGAGGTCACCGCCGGCGTCATCGACGGGCCGCAGTCGCTGGTCTGGGACGAAGCGGAGAACCGCATCCACATCCAGAAATCGATCCTGGCGTGGTGCTTCGGGGCGCTAGGATAGGCTTGGGCGGGCGCCGACGCTAGTGGCCGCCCGATCGAACGCGACGGGGTGAAAATCGGGTTTTCATTCCCATATCACCGGCCGTGACCCAGTTTCCCACCGACGACTTCGTCGCTCCGTTCGCCATCGAGGAGCAACCCGTGCGCGGCCGCGTGGCTCGGCTCGGCCCCGCGATCGATCAGATCCTCACCCGGCACGACTATCCCGAGCCCGTGGCCAACCTGCTGGGGGAGGCCTGCGCCCTGGCGGCGCTGGTCGGATCGAGCCTGAAATTCGAGGGTCGGCTGATCGTCCAGGCGCAGGGGTCGGGCCCGGTGGCCTATGTGGTCGCCGACTATGACACCAACGGCGCGCTGCGCGGCTATTGCCGGTTCGACGCCGAGCGCGTGGCAGCCGCCTCGTCCGGCTTCGTGCGGCCTGGCGCGCGCACCCTGCTGGGCGAGGGCGTGTTCATCATGACCGTCGATCCGGGGCCGGATATGGAGCGCTATCAGGGCGTTACGCCGATCGAGGGTGAGACCCTGGCCCTGTGCGCCGAGAGCTATTTCGCCCAGTCGGAACAGGTTCCGACCCGCGTGCGGCTGGCGGTCGGCCAAGCGGACACCGGCGAAGGACCCCACTGGCGGGCCGGCGGACTTCTGATCCAGAACGTCGCCGAGGACGACGCGCGGGGTTCGACGCAGGATGCCTGGACGCGCGCCGAGGCGCTGTTCGAGACCGTCGGCGAGGATGAGCTGATCGATCCGACCGTCGCGGCGCAGACCCTGCTGTGGCGGCTGTTCCACGAAGACGGCGTTCGGCTGTTCCAGGCCACACCGCTCAGCGGGTTCTGTCGGTGTACGGAAGAGCGCGTCATCGGCATGCTGATGGCCTTCCCGCCCGACGAACGCGCCGACATGGCCCAGGACGGCCGAATCGAGGTGACCTGCGAATACTGTTCGCGGGTCTATGCCTTGCCTCTCGAGGTGGTGGGTTAGGAGCGAAGCGGCGGCGGCTCGCCAAATCGCGATCGAGCACGGCGGGTGACGAACAACGGCCGACCCCGCGCCTAAGCCAATGCCAGCGAGGCTCTTGGGGCCAGCAGAGCGGTTCCCCCGTCGTGGCGCGCGAAGCCCAAGTCATGAACCGGCGTCGCCGGTGCGCCCCCCAAGCTTGCCATCGCCGAGACGAACGACGACGCCGAAGGCGCGTCCTTGGTCTTCGTAGCGATACTAACGCCGCCGTGGCCGTCGCTCGAGACGACGAAGGTCGAGGCGAGGAAGTCGCCGATCAGTTCGATGTGGGCCGTGTGGGTTCCATCGGTCACCGTCAGCACGCCGGACGTCTTCGTGCCGCTGAAGCTGGCTCGCGACGCCTTGACGAAGCCAATGTCCCCAAGGTCGAGACTGGTCCTGCCGCCTTTCGAAAAGCCGGTGATCGCCGCCGCATAGGCTTGCGACCTCGCCAGTTCGAGGACGCCGACGCCATCCCGGCCGACCTCAGGCGCGAAGGTCACGTCCTGATTGAAGTCCGACCTGAAATCCAGCACGCCGCCGCCAAACCTGGTGCTGGCAATCATCGCCTGCCCCGAGCCGGTCACGGCGCCTTCGAAGACGAGGGTCCCACCCTCCCCGGTTGACAATGTTCCGGTGTTCTCGATGGCGCTGATGATCACGCCCGGCACATGCCAGCCGAAGGAGCCGCGATCGATCAGGCCGGCGTTGATGATCGCGCGGGCCCCCGTATCGATCGTGCCCTCGCACTCGATCGTCCCTAGCGCCTGGTTGACCAGGGTGAGTTTCCCCCCACCCAGATTTCCTTTGAAAAGAGATATGAAGCCGTCGACGTTGGTGAGGGTGGCGCCGGCCTTGCTCCCGACCACGCTCCCGCCATGAATCTCCATTGTACCGCCGCCGGTCAGCGTCAGTCCGCTCTTGATGGTGACAACGTCGCTGGTCAGCTGGAGCAGGCTAGGATCGTCCAAAGCGCCGCCGAACTTGACCCGACTGTGGAAGATCTGGAATGTGCCGCCGCGCGCGATGGTGAACGTCTGACCGCTCACCCGCGAATTCATGATCGTCACGTTGGAATCCGCGCCGGCGGCGATTGTCCCTCCGGCGCCAGTTACCGTGGCTTGATCGATCTCTAAAAACGACGAAGGCGACCGCTGACCGGCCGCCGCCTGCAGCAAACCGTCATTGACGATCCGCGTGCCGGCATAGCTCGATGAGCCCAGGATCAGGCGCCGTTGGTAAACGTCGGCTTCAATGACTCCGCCGGCTTCGTTGACGAGCGAAAACCCGGCGCTGCCGCCGATCTGGCCGGCTCCGCTGATGGTGTTGTCGATGTTCGTCAGGGTCACCGGCGCGCCGCCGCGCACCTGGGTATAGTTCCCGTAGGTCCCGTAGTTCGCCGATACGTCTCCGCCGCCGGTCAGTGTAGTGTCGGACAGCAGGCGTAGTTCGCTGCCCGCGCCGGAGAGCGTGATGCCGCCGCTATTGTTCAGTATGCCGCCAGTCTGGAACATGGCGCCGCCCGTAACCGCGATGGTCCCCGCGTTGGCCCCGCCGTCAGTGCCCGCGGTGGCGACGAAGGCGCCCTTTGAGATGGCCAAGGTCGCATTGGAGGCCAATTGGACACCCTCCACGGTCGCGCCGGAGGTGGCGGTCACCGTAAACCGCGCGCCCGTCGCGTCCAGGATGGCGTCGTCCGAGGGACCGGGGACCGCATCGCCCTTCCAATCGGCGGCGTTGTCGAAAGCGCCGTCGACGGCGTCGGCCCAGTGGATGTTGGTCATGGTTGCTACCCGCTACGCCTCGTCCCGCGAAGGCGAAGTTGCTTCCGCCCCAATATCCTACGTGTGCCTGACGTCAACCTAATGTCGACTTTATCACCAAATCAACGTCGTGTTTGTCACAAAGCTAAATTTTGCGCCGATGCGCGAAATACACGATGCGTGGCTGAAGAGAACGCACCATCGCGCGACCGCGTTCCCCGACGTGTCCACGACGCCGGCCGTAAAACCAGGCTTGCGGCCGGGAGGATATCCTCCGCGATAGGAGACGTCAGAGGCCACCGAACAGTACGTATTTTATCTCCAAATAGTCCTCGATGCCGTATTTCGAGCCTTCGCGGCCGAGCCCCGACTGTTTGACGCCGCCAAACGGGGCGACTTCGGTGGAGAGGATGCCGTCGTTGACGGCGACCATGCCGTATTCCAGCGCCTCGGCGACGCGCACAACGCGGGCGAAGTCTCTGGCGTAGAAATAGGCGGCGAGGCCGTAGATTGTGTCGTTGGCCATGGCGATCGCCTCCGACTCGTGGCGGAAGCGGGTCAAGGTGGCGACCGGGCCGAAGATTTCCTCGCGCGAGATCGCCATGTCCGGGGTTACGTCGGTGAGGATGGTGGGCTCGAACCATGTGCCGCCCAACGCATGGCGGTGACCGCCCACCGCGGTATTGGCCCCGCCCGCCACCGCGCCGGCCAGCAGTTCCTCGACCTTTTCCACCGCGGCCATGTTGATCAGAGGGCCTTGGGTGACGCCAGCCTCAGCGCCGTCGCCGACGCGCATGGCGCGGACCCGCTCGGTGAGCTTGGCCTGAAACGCCTCGTAGACGCCGTCCTGCACCAGGAAACGGTTCGCGCAGACGCAGGTCTGTCCCATGTTGCGGTATTTCGAGGCCATGGCGCCGTCGGCCGCGGCATCGAGGTCGGCGTCGTCGAAGACGATGAACGGCGCGTTGCCGCCGAGCTCCATCGACACCTTTTTCACCGTATCGGCGCATTGCACCATCAGGCGCTTGCCGACCTCGGTCGAGCCGGTGAACGAGAACTTGCGCACGGCCTCGTGCTGGGTCAGCACCTTGCCGACCGCCGAAGCGCGGGCCGAGGGGATGACGTTGAAGACGCCTGGCGGGATGCCCGCGCGATGGGCCAGTTCGGCGAGCGCCAGGGCCGACAGAGGCGTCTCCTTCGCCGGCTTGATCACGAAGCCGCATCCCGCGGCCATGGCCGGCGCGCACTTGCGCGTGATCATCGCGTTGGGGAAGTTCCAAGGCGTGATTGCGCCGACCACGCCGATGGGCTGTTTGAAAGTGAGGATGCGTTTGCCTGGTTGCGTCGCCGGGATGACGTCGCCGTAGACCCGCTTGGCCTCCTCGGCGAACCATTCGATGAAGCTGGCGCCGTAGGCGACCTCGCCGCGAGATTCCGCCAGCGGCTTTCCCTGTTCGGCGGTCATCAGCCGCGCCAGGTCTTCCTGGGCGGCCATGATCAGTTCGTACCAGCGGCGCAGGACCTGCGCGCGGTCCTTCGCCGTGCGCGCCGCCCAGGCCGGCATGGCCCGCTGGGCCGCTTCGACGGCGGCGGTGGCGTCGTCGGCGTCACAGTTGGCGATCGCGGCGATGACCGCCCCGCCGGCCGGGTTGGTCACCGGGAATGTCTCGCCCGAGCGGGCGCAGACCCAGTTTCCATCGACGTAGGCGCCGGTGCGCAGCAGGGTGGGATCGTCGAGCGTCAGCATGATCTTTGGGCGTTCCTCAAGCGAAGGTGTCGTCGAGCATGGCCGGCAGCGACCGCGCCAGGCCGTCCAACGGACCGGACGAAAGCAGCAGCACGACCTCGTCTCCCGCCAAGGTATGGACGAGATCGTGCAGAATCGAGGCCCCTCCGTCGAAGGCCTCGGCGCGCACGCCGGCGGCCTGGATCCGCGCGAGGATGCGCTCCTGGGTCAGCTGGTCGTGACCGCCGGCGCCGTGCCCGGGGGGTGGCAGCAGAAGGACGCGGGCGACACCGGCGAACACCGTGTCGTACCAGGCCAGGGAGGCGGTGTTGCGCCAGCTGAAGGTATGGGGCTCGAACACCACCACGGCCGGGCGGGTGGGAAAGTGCAGGGCGATCGCGTCGATCGCGGAGCGGGCCTTTTCATAGGACGAGCCGAAGCCTTCGTAGACCGGGACCCGCGAGACGGCGGTCTTCCTGTCCAGGCGGCGCTCGACGCCGCGGAACAGGGCGACGCCGCGCTGCAGGGCGCGCTCGTCGATCGCGCCGCGCTCCAACAGCAGGGCGGCGGCGCCGACGATGTTCTCGATGTTGTGCAGGCCCAGCTGCCCGGTCTGCAACGGGATGCGCGCGCCGCCGGGCGTGACGAGATCGAATCGGGTGACCTCGCCGATCCGGATGTCCGCGGCGTGATAGCCATCGCCCGGCGCCAGCCCATACCAGACCACGCGTCGTCCCGCGGTGAGCCGGCGCAAGGCCTCGAACCCCTGGGCGCAGACCAGCAGGGCGTCCGGCGCCAGCAACGCGATCAACTCGGCGAAGGCGGCCTCGTAGGAGGCCATGGTCGGATAGACGTTCAGATGGTCGTGGATCAGCGAACTGATCAGCACGCAGTCGGGATGGTAGAGGGCGAACTTCGGACGTCGATCGTGCTCCGAAACGATGTATTCGTCGCCCTCGATCAGGAAGGTGGGCTCGCTCCCCCAGTGGCCGGTGGTCGGCAGATCCAGCGGCACGGCGCCGACGAAATAGCCTGGATCGCGACCGGCCTCGCGCATCAGCACCGCGACGAGGGCGGTGACGGTCGATTTGCCGAAGCTGCCGGCGATGACGACGTTGTCGCGGCCGCGGGTATGCAGGCCCAGGTACTCCGCGAACGAATACCGCGGCACGCCGCGGCGAGCGATTTCCGCCAGTTCGGGGTTTCGCGCCAGGTCGAGTTTGGCGCTGGAGCCGATCACCGCCGCGTCGATGTCGCCCGGAACCAGGCCGGCGTCGAAGCCAATGTGATAGGGGATGCGCAGGCGGTCGAGATAGGTGCTGACCGGCGGGAAGACGCCGTCGTCCGAGCCGGACACCTCGCATCCCTCCGACGCCAGCACCGAGGCAAGCGCGCTGACGCCGGCGCCGGCGATACCGAGAAAATAGACGTTCATCGAGTCATGTCACCCGGCCGGGCGCGCGCTGCGTCTGGGCCTTCCAGGCTGCATTGCTCATGACGTCATGCAGGATATCCACCGCCCGCCAGACGTCCTCGTAGCCGAGATAGAGCGGGGTGAGGCCAAAGCGCAGCACGTCGGGGTCGCGGAAATCGCCTATGACCCCACGGGCGATCAGGGCCTGCATGATGCGGTAGCCTTCGGGATGGGCGAAAGAGATGTGACTGCCGCGGGCGGCGGGCGCGCGCGGACTGATCAGCTCGAGACCGTGGCCCTCGAGGCGCGTCTCGACGCGATCGGCGAACAGGGTCCAAAGTGCAGCCGACTTGCGCGCCACCGCGCTCATCTGGACTTCCAAGGCGATGTCGACGCCGGCCTCGAGCGCGACCAGGCCCAGAACCGGCGGCGTGCCGCAGAGAAAGCGCTCGACGCCGGCGGCCGGCCGATACGCGTCGGAGAAGTCGAACCCCGAGGCGTGTCCCATCCAGCCGCTCAAAGGAGAGTGCAACGCGGCCAGATGGCGTTCGGCGACGAACAGGAAAGCCGGGGCGCCCGGTCCGCCGTTGAGATACTTATAGCCGCAACCGACGGCCATGTCCGCGTCGCAGGCCCGCAGGTCGATCTCGACGGCGCCCACGCTGTGGCTGAGGTCCCACAAGACCAGGGCGCCGGCGTCGTGGGCGCGCGCGGTGATCTCCGCCATGTCCCAGCGCGCGGCGCTCTTGTAGTGGACGTGGGTGAGCATGACGACGGCGACGTCGGCGTCGATGGCCTCGGCCACCGCCTGACGCGGCGCCGCGCGAACCTCGACGTCGGCAAGGCTCGCCGCCACGCCCTGAGCGATGTAGAGATCGGTGGGAAAGTTCCCCGTTTCGGTCAGGATCACGCGCCGGCCGGGCCGCGCCTGGACGCCAGCGGCGAGCAGTTTGAACAGGTTGACCGACGTGGAGTCGGCGGCGACGACCTCGTTCGCCGCGGCGCCGATCAGGCGGGCGATCTTGCCGCCGATCCGGGACGGCGCCGCGATCCAGTCGGCGTCGTTCCAGCTGCGGATCAGGCCTTCGCCCCACGCCTGGCGAAGTGTGGCGTCGACTCGCGCCTGCGTCCAGCGGGGGAGCGGCCCCAGCGAGTTGCCGTCCAGGTAGATGACGCCGTGCGGCAGCACGAAGCGATCGCGGAAGATACGCAACGGATCGGCGGCGTCCGCGGCGCGCGCCTGGGCCTGAGTCTCGATCATGATCGCCCGCCCGATAGCACGGGTGGCGCCGCCGGTGAAACCCGCGCGACGCCGGCGCCGCCAGCCCACGCACGCCAAGCCGCGGCGCGCGGTGTCAGTAGAAGACGTTGTTGATCACGTCCAGGATCTCGCCGGTGCGAATATTCACCAGCATGACGTCGGGCCCGTACCTGACCCACTGATAGCCGTAGGGCGGCGAGTCCAGGCCGAGCGCGGAATGGTCGGTGAAATAGTAGGCTGAGCTGAAGAATGCCCGCGGCAGGGACTGGCCTATGCCCCAGCTGCGATAGGCGTAGCCGGGGGGATAGCGGAACTGGCCCAGGCGCAGGCGATGGTGGTTCCAGCCGTAGATGGGGCGGTTGCCGGGCCGATGGACGGGCGCCGGAGGCGGGCGATGATGGCCCGGCGAGGGCGGACGGTGAGGACCCGGCGAGGGCGGGGGACGGTGATGACCGCCCTGAGGCGGACCGCCTTGGGGCGGGCGGGTCGCCGGCGGACCGCCGCCGGGCCTGGGGGGCGAGGGCCTGGGCGGGGCGCCGCCGCCGGGACGGCCAGGAGCGTGCGCCGGCGGGCCGACAGGCTTGGCGACACCGGGCGGGCGCCTGTCGGCGGGCGGGTCGGCCAGGACACCGACGGCGGCGCTCGCGGCCACCAGGGACATTACGCCGCAGAAAAGGATTCGCTTCATCGACCAGCCTCCAGCGCGCCGTGATGGCTCACGCCCAAATTCGCGCTTCAATACCCCACTCGACGATGCTCTCATCGACGGCGTGCGTCAATTTCCCGACATAGCGGCCAGCTTACCGCCGTCACAGGTCCATGTGCAGGAACTGGCTGAAGGTCCCGGCCGCGTAGTCGGCGAAGGCCTCGCCGTCGACGAAGCCGCGCCTGCGGTAGAGCGCCAGGGCCGGCTCGAAGGCCGGGCCACGGCCGGTCTCGAGGCTGAGGCGTTTCAGCCCTCGGTTGCGGGCGACGGCGATGATGTGATCGAGCAGGGCGGCGGCGACGCCCTTGCGCAGATGGCCAGGATCGGTGCGCATGGACTTCAGCTCGCCGACGCCGCCGCCCAGAGCCTTGAGCGCGCCGATGCCGGCGAGGTCGCCGTCGTCCCAGACCGACCACACCGTCACTTCGGGCGCCCGCAGGCCCGACAGGTCGAGCGCGAAGACGTGGCCTGGCGGAGAGTTGGCGTGCATTCCGCCCAGATGCACGGCGAGAAGCGCCTGGACGGCCTCACCGGACAGATCATCCTGGCGAATTTCGAACGTCATCGGCCACCCGCGCACGCATCGGACAGGGCGCGCAATACCGCCCGCACCGGCGAGGCGTCCAGACCGGCGAGCTTCAAAGGCAGGGCGATCAGCTCGTAGCGGCCGGGCGCCACGTCATCGAGCACGAGGCCCTCGAGCACCCGCATGTCGGCCGCCAGGAGCGCCTTGTGCGCGTCCATGGTCTTCGACGACTGGGGATCAAGAGAGGGCGCGTCGACGCCGATCAGCACGACGCCTCGCGAGGCCAGGTATGCGATCGCGCCGGCCTCGACCGCCATGAAGCTATCGGGCCATGCATCGGTGGGGAACCGTTGGAAGGTGCGGAACAGAACGCGGGGTTCGGGCGCGGGCAGGACGCGCTCGACAAAATCAAGGCTGACAAAGGCGCCGCAGTCTGTCGCGTCGACCACCTGGCAGGGGCCGATATAGGCGTCCAGGCCGACGTCGGCCGCGCTCGCTCCGCCGGCCTGATAGTGCAACGGAGCGTCGGCGTGGGCGCCGGCGTGCACGGTGGTCTCGAAGGCCGCGACATTGACCGGCGCGCCATCCGTCATCGACCAGCGCGGACAATGGGAGAAGGCGGTGTCGCCCGGCCATACCGGCAGATGCGGCCTCAGGGTCTGGCTGATGTCCCAAATGCGCGGAGGCATCACGGTCCCTTCGCGGCCGGCGCGGCCAGTTCCTCGATCGTCCATTCGAGGGGATCGGTCTCCACGCGGATCGACCCCAGCCGCGGCCGGCTGAGATCGACGGCGAGCACCATTCCGCCGACCCACATCGCCAGCAGCAAGGACGAGAGCGCCTGTTGGCGGTGGCCGACCAGACCGAGCTGGAAGCCCATGGCGCCGATCGCCAGGATCGATCCGACCACGAGCAAGGTCATGACGCCCGGCGGCACACGCTGCGCGAACGCGAAGCGCTGAGCCTGGGCGGCGTCGAACACGCCGTTCAAGGACGAGACCAGGTTGGCCGTCATTGGATTGGGGTCTCGGCGCGCGATGCCGGTCGCGAGATCCCAGATGCGCCTCTGATCCTCCGTCGCGCGAGCCAGCGTCCGCTCGACCGGCGCCCCGTGCGGTGCGCGGGTGAATTGCAGCCGCGCCTCGGCGTAGTCGGCGACCAGCGTGGCGATGAGCTCCCCATCCGCGCCGCCGGCCATGCGCGCGCGCGCCGCCGCCGTACCGATCGCGTTCGCCTCTTCCACGACAAGCTCCCGCCGCGCCTCGTAGCGGCTTTCGGCGAAGCTGACCGTCAGCCCGAGCATGAAGGCGAGAAGGGCGAGCATGCCGCCGGTCAGGATCGACGCCGCGCCCGTCTCGGCGTCGCTGGATCGGGACTGGTCGCGCCGCCAGCGTCCCAGCCGATAGCCGGCCTCGCATGCGACCGAGAGAACGGCGAACAACACAATGGCGAGAACCACGATGCCCGCCTCGATCACCGGAATGAGCCAGGCGTCCAGCAAGGTCAGGCATCCTCCAACATGGGAGATGGCAAAGCCATCGGAATCACTGGCCGCAAGCATGCCCGCGTTCTCATGCGACCGCCAGTACGCGGCGGCCGCCCATCCGCCAGGCTAGGCCACCCCCCGCTCGGCCTCGGAAAAGACGGTATCTGCCGCCTCGTCGCTCGATAAGTTGAGCCGCGCCCCTGGTCCTTGGGGCCGGCCACACCCCATATTCGCCTCATGACCTCCCTCTCCGTTCTCGATCTTTCTCCCATCGTCGAAGGCAGTGACGCGGGGCAGTCCCTGCGCAACAGCCTGGATCTGGCGCGGCACGCCGAGCGGCTCGGCTATCATCGGTTCTGGATGGCCGAGCACCACAACATGCCCGGCATCGCCAGCGCGGCGACGGCCGTCGCCCTGGCGTTTGTCGGCGCCGGCACGTCGACGATCCGCATCGGGGCCGGCGGCATCATGCTCCCCAACCATGCGCCGCTGATCATCGCCGAGCAATTCGGCACCCTGGCCGCCCTGTTTCCCGGTCGCGTCGACCTGGGCCTCGGGCGAGCCCCGGGAACGGACGGCTTGACCGCCCAGGCCCTGCGCCGCCACCTGACCGGCGGCGCGGACACCTTCCCCCGCGACGTCGTCGAACTGCTTCGCTATTTCGAGTCGGCCCAGGCTGGGCAGGCGGTGCGCGCGGTGCCCGGAGAAGGGCAGAACGTCGAGGCATGGATCCTGGGCTCGAGCACCTTCGGCGCGCTGCTTGCCGCCATGCTGGGACTTCCCTACGCCTTCGCCTCACATTTCGCGCCGGCGGATCTGGGGCGCGCCCTGGCGATCTACCGCCAGCAGTTCCAGCCGTCCGAACGCTGCCCCAGGCCACATGTGATGTTGGGCGTGAACGTCGTGGGCGCCGAGACCGACCGCGAGGCCCGCCGGTTGCTGACGTCGCTGCAGCAGGCCTTCATCGCCCTGCGCACCGGCAACCCCGGGAAACTGCCCCCGCCCGTCGACGACATCGAATCGCGCCTCGAGCCCATGGCGCGCTCCATGCTCGACCAGGTGCTGTCGACCGCGGTCGTCGGTTCGCCACAAACGGTAAGGGCCGGTCTGGCGGCCTTCGCCGAACGCACGGGGGCAGACGAACTGATGATCACCAGTTCGATTTTTGATCACGCGGCGCGGTTACGCTCTTTCGAAATCGCCGCCGAGACCCGCGCGGCGCTGGCCGCCTGAGGAGAGCCCGGCAAACCCCTTTGCAAGCCGTCATGCCGCCGTCGGCGCCCTCGACGGATACGGCGACGTCGGATAGGAGGCGCCCGAAACATCCGTCGGGGGGAAGCACCCCCCGGTCCCGCGCAGCCAATTGTCACGTCCGTCCGTTAGATTCGGACAGACCTGGCGCCGCAGAAAGGCTTCACATTGAGACCATTGAACATCGCCCTTGCGGGACTGATGACGGTCGGGCTGGCCGCGCCGCTCGCGAGCCACGCAGAGCCGTGCGAAGGCGCCCCGAGCGCGAACAAGCTATCCATCGTCATCGAGGGCGTTCGCTCGAACCGGGGACAGATGACGGCCTCGCTCTATGCGGACGACAAGACGACCTTCCTGGCGAAGAACGGAGCGCTCAAGGTCTGGCGCGTCCCGGCCGAAGCGCCCTCGACGAAGATGTGCATCTGGCTGAAGGCGCCTGGAACCTACGGTGTCGCCGTCTACCACGACGCCAACGCCAACGGCCGGTTGGACCTGGGCATGCTGGGGCCATCCGAGGACTACGGCTTCAGCCGCAATCCGCGCATCATGTTCTCCAAACCATCCCTCGCCTCGGTGCGGTTTCCAACCGTCGGCGAGGACACGACGCTCCAGATCCGCCTCAATCGCGGCCACTAGCCCGCGTGACACCGGCGCGCCAAGGCGCCATCTAAGGGATTCACATTCATCGGAAAGAGCCTGCATGGCCGGCGTGACATTGGCGGACGGACTGAAAGTGGCCGTGAACGTCCTGGCTTCGCGGCGCAGGCCGATGCTGGCTCACCTCGTGGTGACCCGCTACTGCAACCTCGACTGCGCCTACTGCAGCGAATACGACAAGGTATCGCTTCCCGTACCGCTCGATGATTTGCTGGCCCGCGTCGACGCCCTGGCGCGGCTGGGAACGCAGATCGTCACCCTGACCGGCGGCGAGCCCTTGACCCACCCGGGCCACGACGCGGTGATCGCCAGGATCCGCGAGCACGGCATGGTCGCCACGACGATCACCAACGGTTTCCTGCTGACACCCGAGAAGATCGCGGGGATGAACGCGGCGGGCCTGCAAGAGATGCAGATTTCCATCGATGGCGTGAAGCCCGATGAGGTTTCGAAAAAGACGCTGAAGTCGCTGGCGGGGAAACTCGAACTTCTCGCGCAGCACGCCACGTTTCATGTGAACATAAATTCGGTTCTCGGCATCTCCGAAGAACGCACCCAGGACGCCCTGGAGGTGGCGCAGGCGGCCAAGGACTGGGGCTTCAGCCACACCGTCGGCGTGCTGCACGACGCCGAGGGGACGCTCGCCCCGCTGTCGGTCACTCAACGCAAGGTCTATGACGCCCTGATGGACAAGCGGTCGCTGGCTCATCGCATCAATTTCCTGATGTTCCAGAAGAATTTGATGGCCGGGAAGCCGAACAGCTGGCGCTGCCGCGCGGGCGCCCGCTACCTGTACATCTGCGAGGAAGGCCTGGTGCACTATTGCTCGCAGCAACGCGGCAGACCAGGCGTGCCGCTATCGCAATACGACGTGGCCGATATCGTGCGCGAATATGACACCGCCAAGCCATGCGCGCCCTATTGTACGGTCAGTTGCGTCCACCAGGCCAGCTTCCTCGACGCCTTCCGATCTCCGCAGACATTGGCGGCGGCCTGATCAGGCCTCCCATGCCACCGCCGTGCGTCGCGACCCTCGCGCCGTCATGGCCACGGCCTGGGCGATCTTCAGCGCGCCCGTGGCGATCCAGCCCCGGATGGGCGAAATCCGCCGCGCGCCGCCGGCCATGGCTCCTGCGATGGCAGGTTGAACGATCCGCGCCTCGAAATCGGCGATGATCGCCGGGTCCATGATCACCGCCATCAGCTCTTCCTCGGCGGCCAGGCTGACGAAATCGAAATTCGACGAACCGATCACCAGGCGGGCGGCGTCGATCAGCAGCCCCTTCAAGTGAATCATCTCGCTCAGAAGCGTTATTTCGAATCCGCTCCTCTGCGCCGCGGCCAGCAAGTGGTCGCGCACGGTCGGCTTGTTGTTCGGCCAGGGCGTGATCAACCTCACGCGCACCCCTCGCCGCGCGGCTCGCGCCAGCGCGCCGGTCACCGGGAACGTCAGATAAGGACTGATCACGACGATCTCACGGCGCGCGGCCTCGATCAAGGCCATCAGGTCGCCGAACGCCGACGCGTTGGAACGGCCGTCGAGTGAGCGGAGCGTCACCCCGGGCAGGTCGGTGTGGCCGGCGCGCGGCTGACCGCGCCACGTAGCGTCGAAATCCCGCGCCAGCCAGTCGGCGGCCCCGCCGCCCTCGAGTCGCAGCATGAAATCGCGCCACGCGAAATTGTGGTCGCTGAAATTGATGCCGCCGACGTAGGCGACCTCGTCGGCGACGATCAGCTTCTTATGATTTCGGGCCGGATAGTTGGCGAAAAGGGGGCCGATCGGGTTGGTCCGTCGCACGCCGACGCCGGCCGCGCCCAGCTCGGCGAACATGGCGTGCGTGGCCTCTACCTCCGCCCTCAAGTCGGCGGGAAGCTTCTCGCGCCGACCAGCCACCCAGCGATCGCTCACGACGAAGCGGGAATAGTCATCCACAAGCACGCGACGGTCGAGCGCGGAGGCGGCGCCGATGGCTTGGGCCACGGAGCGTCCGGCGCTGTCACCCTCGAACGTCATCGCCTGAACAAGAACGCGACGGCGCGAGCGTTCGATGTCGCTGGCGGCGCGCTCCCAGAAGGCCGGCGCTCCGATCAGAAGTTCGAAAGTGGTCACTCGGGGCCGCCTCGTTCTCATTTGCTCTCATATTGAGATTGCCTCGACCCACGCCGAGTGGCTAGAAGCCACCTTCAGGTTGACGGGGTGGGAGAAAGCATGACCGAACGCACGCGCGTCATGCTGCTGCTGTCCTCCTTGAACGGTGGCGGCGCCGAACGCGTTGCTGTCCACCTGCTCAATCGCTGCGACCCCGACATCGTCGATGTGCGCATGGGACTGCTCAACAAATCCGGGCCATTTCTCGCCGACGCCGACCCCACGCGCGTCGATGTGGCGCCGATCGCACCCAGCCTGCTCACCTTCGAAGGTCGCAACTCCAGTTTCTATCGCCCAGACCGCCTCGCCGCCGCCATCGGCCTCGCCCCGCTCAACATCCGGCGAATGATAGACGCCCACCAGCCGCACGTCGTGATGAGCTTCCTCAAAGGGATGAGCCTGCTCACCTGGCTGGTGATCAACGCCATGGGCGAGGACGCGCCGCGCTGGATCGCGCGCGAGGGCAACAACACCGACGCGGTGATCGAAGACGAACTGAACAACCCGCTGGCGCGCGCGGTGGTCAAGCACCTGACGCGCCGAGCCTATCGCAGGGCCGACTGCTTCCTGGCCAATTCCCATGAAATGGCCAACGGCCTGCACGGGACGCTGGCGCTGAACGCGTCGCGCATGCGGGTCATTCACAATCCGATCGACGTGGCCATGGTGCGGCGGCGAGCGAACGAACCGCTCGCGCAGCCCCCCGGCCGTCCCTTCATCGTCACCGCCGGCCGCCTGGAATACCAGAAGGGCCACGATGTGCTCCTGAAGGCGTTCGCGGCCAGCCAGGCGGCGCGCGACATGGATCTGATCATCCTGGGACGCGGCACGCTGGAGCGGTCGCTCGAGAAGCAGGCGGCGGATCTGGGCGTGGCAGACCGGGTCAAGTTCCTGGGGTTCAGCGACAACCCGTGGGCGTGGATCGCCAAGGCCGAACTCTTCGTGCTGCCGTCGCGGTGGGAGGGCTTCCCCAGCGTCGTCGCCGAGACACTGGCGTGCGCCGCGCCGGCCCTGGTCACCGCCTGCGATTTCGGTCCGCGTGAGGTCGTCGAACATGGCCGCAGCGGCTGGGTCGTGCCGCCCGACGATGTCGGCGCGTTCGGAGCGGCCATGGACATGCTGCTGCGGCGTCCAGACCTCACTCAACAGTTCAGGCGCGCCGGCCCGGTGCGCGCCGCCAGCTTCGACATCGACGAAATGGTCGAGGCCTATACCGATCTCTTCCTCGAGCAGGCCGAAGCCGGCCTCCTCCCGACCGTCCGGCGCACCCGCGCCCGACGCTCCGCTCTGAGGCCGCGCACGGCGATTTCGGGCTGACGGCGCAGTCCGTCCGTTCAGGCGCTGAGCCTGACCGCATGCTCGAAGGCGACGGCGTCGTCGACGTCCAGCCAGAATTTGTCGCCGATGTCGAACGTCGCGGCCAGGCCGGCCGACGCCAGACGGCCCATGCCTCCGGAAATGCCGCCGCCGCCGCCGCCGGCGATATCGGCGGCGATCGCCTCGACGAGCCCCTTTGAAGCCAGGAACACGCCGGTGTCGAACGCATCATAGAGCGTGATCAGCTTGCCGATGTCCCTGATTGCGCCCGTCGCATCGGTGGCGACGCGGGTGACGTCCTCGAGATCCACCAGGGGATTGTCCAGCCGCCTGTCGACCGCCAGCACCACGCCGCCCGGCGGCGCGGGGTTCGCCAGCAGGGCGCTCAGCAGCCGGGCGTCGAACAGGTGGTCGGACATCATCAGCACGAAGCTGTCGTCCAGATACGGCGCCGCGGCCAGCACCGAGTGGCCGTTCGCCAACATCCAATCGACGTTGAAAACCGTGCGGATGGGAATGTTCGTGCGCATCGACAGGCGTCGAAGGAAGGCGCCGACCCGCGCGCCCTCGTACCCGGTGACCACTACGAACTCGTCGACGCCCCCGGCCTGGGCGGAGAAGATCACGTGTTCGATCAGCGGACGACCGCGCACCTTGGCGAGCGGCTTTGACGGCGCGATGTCGCGCAGGCGGGTTCCCTGGCCGGCGGCGACGATCAGTCCCTGCACGGCGGCGACCTTACTCGGCGGCGACGCGGTGTTCGGCGTCGATGAAAGCCTCGGTCATGCGTTCGGCCTCGTCATCAGTGAATTGCTCGGGTGGGTGTTTGCAGAAAAACGCGGAGGGCCCAATGAGCGCGCCGCCGACGCCCCGGTCCAGGGCAAGACGGCAGCAACGAATCGCGTCGATCACAACGCCGGCCGAGTTAGGAGAATCCTCGACCGAGAGCCGCACCTCGATATTCATCGGGACATTGCCGAAAAGGGCGCCCTCCAGCCGCAGGAAACAAAGCTTGTTGTCATTGAGCCAGGGGACGTAGTCGCTGGGCCCCACATGGATATTCTCGTCGGCGAGGCGCTGCGCCATCACCGACTGCACGGCCTCGGTCTTGGATATCTTCTTGGACATCAGACGGCCGCGGTCCATCATGTTCAGGAAATCGGTGTTGCCGCCTGTGTTCAACTGATAGGTGCGCGCCATGCGCACCCCGCGCTGACGCATGAGATTTGTGAGCGCCCGATGCACGATCGTCGCGCCGAACTGAGCTTTGATGTCGTCGCCCACGATGGGAATTCCCTTGGCCTTGAAGCGGCGCTCCCACGCCGGGTCGCTGGCGATGAACACAGGCATGCAGTTGACGACGCCGACGCCGGCCTCCAGGGCGCATTCCATGTAGAACCGCGTGGCGTCTTCGGAACCGACCGGCAGGAAGTTCACCAGAATCTCCGCCTGGGCGTCGCGCAACGCCTGAACGACCTCTGCCTTCGTGGGCTCGATGGCCGCGGATTTGACGAAGCTTCGGTCGGCGGGCATGTTTTCCATGTGTTCGGCCATGCCGTCCAGAACAGCGCCCATTCGCACCGTGACGCCAGACGCCGGCACCTCGGCGAATACCGCGGTGCAGTTCGGCTTGGCGAAGATCGCCTGGGCCAGATCCGCGCCGACCTTGCGCTCATCGATGTCGAACGCGAGGACGAATTCGATGTCCGTAGGTTCAAAGCCGCCGAGATTGTGGTGCATAAGCCCGACGGTGTTGTCGTTGGCCGCCCGATAATAGGCGACGCCCTGGACCAGCGAACTCGCGCAATTGCCGACGCCGACGATGGCAGCGCGAATTTTTCCCATAGTATTTCCCTTCGGGGGTGAAAACCGTATGTCCACCGAACGTCCCCGAGGGCCCGGTCCGACAGTTTGTTGTCCAATGTTGCCGACTTACGCTATCGCGTACCGATGAGTGTCACAAGACTGACACCCCGGGCAATTGCGTAAGGGACAAAACGGCGTGATGCAATCGAGCGCCATCCCGCCGGCGCCAGGGCGGCCGCGAGAGATCGAGGCGTGGACAAACCTGCATCTCGTGCACCCGGTTTCCCGCGCCGTCGTGGATCGTCTTCTGGCCACGCCGGTCACGCCGAATCAGGTTTCGCTGGCCAGCATGGCCTGCGCCGCCGCAGCGGGAGCCTGTTACGTTTGGCTAGCCTGGCCATGGGCGGCCTTCGCTGGACTTGCCTGCCAGTTCGCGTGGCATGTGCTGGATGGGGCGGACGGCGACCTGGCGCGCCGGTCAGGCCGCGCCTCGCCACTGGGGGAACTCATCGACGGAGTCTGCGACCATCTCAGCCAAGCGCTGATCTATATCGCGTTCGTCTTCATTCTGCAGCGCCAGGGCTGGGGGGCGTGGGCCTGGGCGTTCGCCTCGATCGCCGGGGTGTGCCATTTCGTCCAGGCCAACGTCTATGAGACCGGCCGAAAAACCTATCGCCGATGGGTCTATGGCGCGGAATGGATGCGGCAGACGTCAACGGCGGCGGCCGGTCAGCGGGCGCCGCAGCGGACGCTCGCCAGCCTCTACATGGCTGTCTCAAACCTCGCCAGCCCAGGAGAGGCCAGGATCGAAGCGGCGATGGCGCCGGCGCTGGCCGCAGACGCCGACACGTCCGCCCGAGCCCGCTCGCTCTACCGCGACCTCTACGCGCCGCTGGTGAAGAGTAGCGGTCTGCTCGACAGCAACACGCGCTCTCTGGCCGCTTTCGCCAGCGTCTTGGCCGGAAGTCCCCTGTGGTTCTTCCTGTTCGAGATGACTGTGCTGAACATTGCGCTGGTCTGGTTTGCCCGTGAGCGCCGCCGACGCGATGACCAGCTCATTTCCACGCTTGGCGCGTCGGCTCAGGCCGCCTCGGCCCCGAACTGGAGCTTGGCCAGGCGAGCGTAGAGACCGCCGCGCGCGAGCAGTTCCGCGTGCCGGCCTTCTTCGACGACGCGACCGGCGTCCATCACCACGATCCTGTCGGCCTCGAGCACGGTGGCCAGGCGGTGCGCGATGACCAGGGTGGTGCGGCCGGCCATGGCTCCGTGAAGAGCGTTTTGCACGAGGCGTTCATTCTCTGCGTCCAGCGCGCTTGTCGCCTCGTCGAGCAGCAGGATCGGCGAGCGCCGAATGAGCGCGCGCGCGATGGCGATCCTCTGACGCTGCCCGCCGGAAAGAGTCTTGGCGCGCTCGCCGATCATGGTTGCAAATCCTTCCGGCAGCGCATCGAGAAAACCCTCGGCCTGCGCCGCACGGGCCGCCGCCCGGATCTCGGCAGGCGATGCGTCGGCGCGTCCGAATGCGATGTTGTCCGCCGCCGATCCCGAAAACAGGGGCGCCTCCTGGGCGACCAGGGCAAGACGTTCCCGCGCCTTGCGGGGGTCGGCGCTGCGCAGATCGATCCCGTCGATCTTCACCGATCCAAAGTCCGGATCGTAAAAGCGGAGTAACAGCCGGAACACCGTGCTCTTGCCGGCGCCTGACGGCCCGACCAGGGCGACGCGCTCGCCGGGGCGAACGTGCAGCGAGAAGCCATTGAGGGCGGCCAGATCCGGTCGCCCAGGATAGGCGAAGCGCACCCGCTCGAAGCTGACTTCACCGCGGGTCGGCGACGGCAGTGCGACGGGCCGCGCTGGGGCCGCGATCATCGGGCGGGTGTCGATCATCGCGGCGATGCGTTGGGCCGCTCCGGACGCCTTCTGGACCTGGCCCCACACCTCGGACAGATCCTTCAGGGCGTTGGCGGCGACCAGGGCGAGAACGAGGAGCTGGAACAAGGCCCCCGGCGACATGGAGTGATCGATGACGACGGCGATCGCGCACTGGTAGAGCAGCACCAGCATGCCGGCGAATATCAAGCTGATCATCAGGCTGGACATCAGGCCGTTGACGCGGATCTGCGCCCGCGAAGCCGTGAAGGCGCTCTCGATCGCCGCGTCGAAACGCGCCGATACGGCGTCCTCCTGACCGAAGGCTTGCACCGTTTCCAGCGCCTCGAGCCCCTCGCCCGCGTAGCCGACCGCCTCGGCGAAGCGGTCCTGGGCTCGGACAGACAGGCGCTGCATGCGCCGCCCGATCAGCAAGAGGGGGGCCAACAGGATAGGGATCAGGATCAGCACCAGGCCGGTGAAGTGAGGGCTGACGATGATCATCAGCGCAAGCGATCCGCAAAGGGTCAGGGCGTTGCGCATAGCGACTGGAATGACGTTGCCGACCGTCCCTTCGACGATCGTCATGTCCGTCGTCATGCGCGACAACACCTCGCCAGTCCGCAGGGTCAGGAAATGCGTCAGATCAAGGCCCAGGACGTGGCGGAACACCACCTGGCGCAGGTCCGCCACGACTCGTTCGCCCAGAGAATACAGAAAATACATGCGAAGCCCTGTCGCCAAGGCCAGCACGGCCGCCACGCCGGCCAGTTCGAGAAATATGTGCGCAAGAGCAAGGCGATCGTGCACGTTGAAGCCTCGGTCGATCACCATCCGGACGCCGCCGGTCATGGCAAGCAGGGCGGCCGACGACAGGACTAGAAAAAAGGCGCCGAGCGCGGCGTCCACGCGATGGGCGCGCACGAAGGGAATGAGCCGTCGCAGAGGGCGAAGGTCACGAGCGTGCTCGCGGCGCCACGTATCGACCTGGAAGGCGTCCTTCATCAATGCGCCAAGGCTAGGGCGCCCGCTGTCCGCCGATCGGGCGCCGCCCGGATGCTTCGTCGCCATCGTGTCTCCTCGTCCCGCCGGCTGACACCGCTGAACGAAAGGCGTATTGCCCGCCGCCACTATCGACTAACAGGTCGTGCGTTATTGTCGATAATGACGTGGCGGTCGCCCTCGTGCCATATGGGGCGTTCACGCATGGAATTGTGCAGGTTTCGATTGGATAAACAAACTTGACGCCGACGCCCACCGCGCCAGAGCGCATCATGCGCGCCGGGGATTTTTCGACGATCGCCGAGGCCTTGGACTTCGCCGCCGGCCAGCCCACGGGCATCAACATCCATTCGATCCGCGGCGAACTGATCGAGGTGCTGCCCTACGCGCTGCTGCGCGAACGGGCGCTGGCTTTGGCGGACCGTCTGCTCGCGACCGGCCTCCAGCCGGGTGACCGCGTCGCCCTCGCCGCAGAGAGCGACGGTGATTTTCTGCGCGCCTTCTTCGCCTGCCAGTACGCGGGCATGTCGCCGACGCCGACGCCGCTACCGGCTCCGTTCGGCGGCAAGGACGCCTACGTCGCCCATATTCGCCGGATGTTGATCTCGTCGGGAGCCCGCGCGGCCTTCGCCCCGGCCTCCCTCGCCGCTTGGTTCGCTGAGGCCGGCGAGGGCCTGGGCCTGCTCGCCACCGGCACGGTCGCGGATCTGCCCCCGGCGACGCCTCAGCCCTTGCCGCCGCAGGATCGCGATGGCCTGTGTTACTTGCAGTTTTCGTCTGGGAGCACGCGTTTCCCGCTGGGCGTCGCCGTGACCCAGGCTGCGTTGATGGCGAATCTGCGCGCCGTCGGCCGCGACGGCCTGCGCGTCACGCCCCAGGACCGCACCGTGACCTGGCTGCCGCTCTACCACGACATGGGTCTGGTCGGCATGTTGCTGAACAGTCTCGCCTTCCAGCTCTCGGTCGATCTTTTGCCCACCGGCGCCTTCGTGCGTCGCCCAAGCCTGTGGCTCGACCTCATATCCAGGAATCGCGCGAGCGTGTCCTACGCCCCCACCTTCGGCTATGATCTCGCGGCGCGTCGGGGCGCCGCGATGGCGCTCGACGCGCTCGATCTGTCGTCGTGGCGGGTTGCCGGCCTCGGGGGCGACATGATCCGCGCCGAGCCGCTGCGGGCCTTCGCAAGCGCCTTCGCGCCTTGTGGCTTTGATGCGAACGCGTTTGTCGCCAGCTATGGCATGGCCGAAGCGACTCTGGCGCTCACGCTTTCGCCCCCTGGCCAGGGGCTGCGTACCGACCTGACCGATATCGACCGCCTCGAACGTCAGGGACGAGCGGCCTCGCCTTCCTCGCCGGAGGCCCGGTCCCGGGAGTTCGCGCTATGCGGCCGCCCGCTCGAGGGTCACTCCATCGAGGTGCGTGACGATTCGGGCGCCAAGCTGGGCGACCGTCGGGTGGGGCGGGTGTTTGCTTCGGGACCGAGCCTGATGAAGGCCTACTTCGGCGAGCCCGCCGAGTCGGCCAAGGTGCTCTCGGGTGACGGATGGCTGGACACCGGCGACCTCGGGTACCTGCTGGGTGGGCAGATCGTCATCACCGGACGAGCCAAGGACCTGATCATCGTCAATGGCCGCAATGTCTGGCCCCAGGATCTCGAATGGACGGCTGAAGCGGAGACCGCCGGCCTCAGAGGCGGCGACGTCGCGGTGTTTTCCGTCTTCGACGACGACGGCGAACGTGTCGTGGCGTTGGTTCAGTGCCGCGTCAGCGACGAGACGGCCCGGGCGGGTCTGCGAACGCAGGTCGCCAACTTGCTGCGCGCGCGACATGGTCTCGACATCCAGGTGGTTCTCGCACCGCCTCACAGCCTTCCGCAAACCTCTTCGGGCAAGCTCAGCCGGACACGCGCCAAGGCCTTGTATGCATCGGGCGCGTTCGATTCCCAACCCGTCAGGGTGATCGCTTGAGGTTCCCATCGGACCCTCGGGGCGCCATTGGGGTCGGCGGATGAAGGACGCGCGGTTGAAGCGTCAGTCTCAAACCTGTTACGGTGATTCGGGGCTCGCGCCCCTTGGAGAAACAGTGAGCAGGCGGCATGGGGCGCAACCATCAATTGGCTCTCGTTGACAACAAGGGAGGCGGCTTGCGCCCGCGCCGGTCCGACATCTCCGATATTTTCGAACAGGTGCTCGGCCACCCCGTGCAGATCGCCGACAGCACCAACATCGTCGAGGACCTGGGTATGGATTCCCTCGGCGTGATGAATTTCGTCATGGCGATCGAAGATTTTTATGATATTTCGATTCCCCTTGATCGAATCGCCCAAATCGAGACCGTCGGCGATCTCATCCACGCGGTCGAAGACCTGCGGAGCGGGACCCCCTCATGAGCATTCTCGATAAACATTCCGCCTACAGGCATGCCCACGACACCCTGCTTCAGCATGGCGTCGATCCGTTGAATGTGCGCTTCGACAGCGTACTGTCACCGACGGAAGGCATGCTGGGGGGCCGGCGCACGATCCTGCTTGGCACGAACAACTACCTTGGCCTGACCTTTGACCCCGATTGCATCGAAAAAGCCGTCGAAGCGACGCGAAGCCAGGGCACGGGCACCACGGGATCACGGGTGGCGAATGGCACCTATGACGGTCACGCGAAACTCGAAGAGGCTCTGGCGGATTTCTACGGGCGCAAGCAGGCCATGGTGTTCAGCACCGGCTACCAGGCGAATCTCGGCGTCTTGTCTGCGCTCGTCGGGCGGGGCGACCACCTCATGCTGGATGCAGACAGCCATGCCAGTATCTATGACGGCTCGCGCCTGGGCGGAGCCGAAGTCATCCGTTTCCGCCACAACAATCCCGAGGACCTGCATAAGCGGCTACGTCGGCTTGAAGGCGCCCCCGGTGATCGGCTGATCGTTGTCGAGGGCATCTATTCGATGCTGGGCGATACGGCGCCGTTGAAGGAAATTGCGGCGGTCAAGCGGGAGACCGGAGCCTACCTGCTTGTCGATGAGGCCCATTCACTGGGTGTTCTGGGAGAAAACGGCCGCGGACTGGCCGAAAAGGCCGGCGTCGATGCGGACGTGGACTTCATCGTCGGCACTTTCTCCAAGAGCCTGGGCAGCGTCGGGGGCTTTTGCGTCTCTGATGACCCCGACTTTGACGTCCTTCGCTTTGTTTGCCGCCCCTACATGTTCACCGCCTCTCTGCCGCCCGGCGTCGTCGCCTCCACTCTGGAGGCGCTCGTCAAAGTGCGCACCGAGCCTTGGCTGCGCACGGACCTGATGCGCAACGCCCACCGCCTTCACGCCGGATTGACGGCGATGGGATTCCGCACGGGACCCGAAGCCAATCCGATCGTCGCGGTCGCCATGCCCGACCAGGAACTGGCGGTGATGTTCTGGAAGATGCTGCTGGAATCGGGCGTGTACCTGAATCTCGCTTTGCCGCCCGCCACCCCGACGAACGTGTGCCTGCTTCGCAGCAGCGTCAGCGCGGCGCATTCGACCGCGCAGATCGATACGGCCCTGGCTGTATTCGAGCATGTCGGACGCGAGCTGGGTTTCCTCAAGGACGAGCGTCGCCGCGCCGCCGGAGCTGTCTAGAGCCCGTGAGTCTCGCCCAATCCGTTGGAATACCCGGGCCGGGCTTTCACTTTTTGTTTCGCGCTGAGAAATCATATTTTATACGGTCCCGCCTGAAATTCTGCTCCTCCAGGGCTCGCGCACATGGCATGGCGTTAGCTGACGGACAGTCTGGAGACACTTACCGAACGGTCCTGCTTCCTGGCCGCTCTCTACGGTCCTCATCGATCGGACGGTAACAACGTGGCGCTCGCAGCCGCCGCCCCGGCGGCGTTCAAGACTTCCTGGCGTCCATCGATCCTGGACGCGTACATGGTGCGCAAGCTCGCCATGCCGGCGCTCGCGGTGCTGGGCGTCACTCTGGTCGCCTTTCTGCTCGAACAGACACTGCGGCTGATCAACCAGCTTGAAGCTGAGGGCGCCCATATCGGCTACCTGTTCGGTCTCATCACGAACATGGTGCCCTATCAGCTGGGCCTCGCCCTGCCCGCGTCCTTCTTTGCCGCGATGTTCATCGTCATCGCCCGCCTTGATGAAGAGAGCGAGATCGACGCGATCCTGGCCGGCGGCATCCCATTCGTACGCATAGTGGCGCCGCTCGTCTTTGTCGGAGTCGTGCTGGGGATCGTGAGCCTGCTTCTGGTGGGCTTTCTCCAGCCGTACAGCCGGTTTAGCTATCGGGCGGTTCTCAACGCGGCCACGGAAGCGGGCTGGACAGCCGAACTCGACCCGCAGGTCTTCATCCATGCCGGCCCGGACTTCACCATCAGCGCCGACGAGGTGGATGCGACCGGCCGTGTTCTGAAGGGAGTCTTCATCCGCCGGGCGACCCAAGGCGGGGAATCCGTGGTGACGGCGGATGATGGGCGTCTGGCGTTGCGCGCGGATGGCAAGACGACGGATTTGCAGCTCAAAGGCGGATTGATCCTGACGGACGCGACGCGGAACGGGCCTCGTCTGCTGCGATTCAACGACTTCGAAGATCATGAAATCCTAAGCGGCGGCCAGGCGCTTCGTCCAAGAGGCGGGGATGAGGCGGAACTGACGATTACGGAGCTCGCCCAGGAAATGGGCCGCTCCGACTCGCTGATACCCAAACGCGTCTTGCAGGCCGAGTTCTATTCGCGGCTTACCCGCTCCCTGGCGATACCGTTCCTGCCCCTCCTGGCGCTGCCGCTGGCGCTTGCCGCCAAGCGAGGGCGACGCGCGCCAGGGATGATCACGGGCGCGGTCATTCTCGTGGCGTTCCACCACGGTGTCACGCTGTGCAAGAGTTTCGCCGACAACGGACAGCTCAATCCCCTGTTGTCGCTGGGCGGGCTGTTCGTCTTCATGATCGGATTTTCGATCTGGCTGTTCCTGTCGAGCCGAAAGCGGCCTGGCGACACCCCGATCTCGGGTCTTTTCCTGCGGATGGAAAGCCTGTTTGACCGTAGGCCCAAATCCAAGCCTCAAACCATGCAGAAAAAAGGGATCCTAGGTCTCTCGGAATATCTGACAAGGATCATGCTGGTGCGGACGGCGGCGGCCGCAGTCGCGCTGATGGGGCTTTTGCAACTGATCGATCTGCTCGAACGCACCAGCGACATCCTTTCCAGGGGCGGGCCGCTGGACATATTGCGATATATGGCCTTGCGAATGCCCTTCATGTTTGAAGAGGTCGCTCCCTTCTCGGTGCTGGCCGGTGCGATCTTCACCTTCGGTCAACTGGCGCGAAACAGCGAACTGGTGGTGATGCGGATTTCCGGCATGTCGCTGTTCGAGATATTTCGGCGCACGCTTCCAGTCGCCCTCGCGGTCGCCGCGCTCGACCTCATCGTCACCGACCAGGTCACGCCGCGCGCCGAACAGTCGCTGGCGACCTGGTTCAGCGCAACGGCGCGAGGCCCATCGGTGGCCAAACCCTCGCCGAAATGGTTCCGGCTCGACGGCGACATTGTGACGATCACCGCGGCGTCGCCGGACGGCAGGCTGCTGCATGGCGTCACGGTCTACCAGCGCGATTCGCAGCGGGCCTTGGTCCGACGCATGTCCGCGGCGACCGCGACGCCCGAAGCTGGCGGATGGCGACTGAAGGACGCGAAGATCACCGATCTGGGAGCGACTCGCGCCGACCTGATCAGCGTCGGCGCCATGGACTGGCGCACGAGCCTGCGCCCGAGCGACACGGCGCGCCTCTTCGCCGATTCCTACGAGATCACCTCCGGGACCGCCTACCGCTCGCTATTCGGCAAGGGACCGGTGGACAAGAGCCCCAGCCAGTTTCAGACCCGCCTCTATCGGACCCTGGCAAGCGGCGCCGCCCCGATCATCATGCTCCTGCTGGCCTTGCCGGCCGCCCTTGGACACGCCAGGAGCAACCGAACGCTTCCGATGATCTTCGGCCTGGGTTGCGGCCTTCTCTATCTGGTCTCGGATGGCGTGCTCACGGCCATGGGGCAGACAGGCGTCCTGCCGCCTTTGATCGCCGCGTGGGGAGCGCCAATCGCCTTCGCCGCCGGCGCCGTGAGCCTCCTGCTCTACGCCGAGGGCTAGCCGCGTCGCATCAATCGTCGCCTCTTGTGCGGCCGGCGCATCTGCCCCAAGGCAGAAACTCCATCAGAAAGACAGCGCCATTGACCCTTGCCGCGAACCCGCCGTCACCCCTGCTCTCAATCGACACGATCATTTCCGGGCTGGCGGACACCGGGTATATCGCATCACGGCGTATCGCGACGGCCCTGTTCATGGCGACTCATCTGCAGAAGCCGATCCTGGTCGAGGGCATGGCGGGGGTGGGCAAGACGGAACTTGCGCTGTGTTCGGCCACGATGCTGGGCCTGCCGCTCATTCGCCTGCAGTGCTACGAAGGGCTTGATGAGTCGAAGGCTCTCTATGAGTGGAAGTACGGCAAGCAGCTTCTCTACACACAGATCCTCAAGGATCACGTCGGCGCCGAGCTTGCCGGCGCCCACGACATGTCCGAGGCGATGGCGCGCCTCGACGGCGTTGGCGACGCCTTCTTCTCCGAGCGCTTTCTAGAGCCCCGCCCGTTGCTGAAGGCGCTCAGAGAGCCGAACGGCGCGGTTCTGCTGATCGACGAGATCGACAAGAGCGACGAGGCGTTCGAGGCTTTCCTTCTGGAAATCCTGTCCGCGTTTCAAGTGTCGATTCCCGAGATAGGGGTGTTCAAGGCCTCGACGCCCCCGGTCGTGTTCCTGACCTCGAACAATGTCCGCGATCTTGGCGACGCCCTGAAGCGCCGATGCCTGCATCTGCACATACCCCTGCCGGATCGGGCTCTGGAGGAAAAGATCGTGGCCAGCCGCGTGCCGGCTCTGGAGGCGCGGTTACGGTCCGATCTGGTAGCCTTCGTTCAAAGCGTGCGCACGCTCGACCTGCGCAAGCCGCCCTCGATTTCTGAAACCGTGGATTGGGCCAGAGCGCTGGTCCTGCTTCACGCCCACGCGCTCGACGCCGGACTGGTGCGCGACACCCTCAACGTGCTGCTGAAGTTCGAACGCGACATAGCGGCGGTCGAACCCAGGGTCGGCGAACTGATGGCGCATGCAACGCCCGCTTGAGGATTTCCTGCGCGCCCTGCGCGCGTCGGACGTACGGGTTTCTCCCGCGGAAGCGATAGACGCCTACCGCGCGGTGGCAGAGGTCGGCTTCGGGGATCGCCAGTTGTTTCGCGACGCCCTGTGCGTGACACTGGCGAAGACGGTGGACGAGATCGATCGTTTCGAGGCCTGTTTCGATACCTTTTGGGATCGCGACGAGTTCACCGACAGCGCGACGCCGCAGGCAGACGGGGGCGATGGGTCGTCCACCTTAGCTGAAATGCTGCGCTCGGGCGACGCCACCGGATTGGCCCAGGCGATGGAGGGCGCGGCCGCCCAGGTCGGCGCCGGCGACATCCAGCTGCGGGCGCAGCGCGGTCTCATCGTACGGCGAATGCTCGATGAGATGGGACTGCGGGCCCTCGAGGCGCAAATCGGCGCCTTGCGCGACAGCCGGGAGGCCGCCGACCAGGCCGTCGCAGAACACCTGACGCAACGAAGGGCCGACCTGTTCGCGCAGGCCAATCACTACGTCGAGCGCCAGGCGCGTCTGCGTACGGGCGAGACCGCCCGCAGACTTCGCGAATCCATCCTATCGCGGCAGGCGCTCACCTCGGTGGAGACGGACGATTTTCGCGCCATGGAGATATTGGTGCGCCGAATGGCGCGGCGGCTCGCAAGCCGATACGTCCGGCGGCGGCGGCGTGCGAGGATCGGCAGGCTGGATGTCCGCAAGACTCTGGCGCGATCGATGGCGCATGGCGGCGTCCCCTTCGAAGTCGTATGGAAGCAAAGGACGCTCCACAAACCCAAGATCGCCGTCTTCTGCGACGTTTCGCGCTCTGTCGCCGCGGCGGCGCAGTTTCTGCTGCTGTTCCTGTATAGCCTCAACGCGGCGGTCGAGCGGCTGGACGCCTTCGCGTTCTCGGACCGCGCCATCTGCGTGAACGACCTGCTCGACGAGGAGACCGTCGACGATGCGATCTCCCTGATCTTGCAACGGATCGGCTTGCGGCCGACGAACTACGGCGCGGCCCTGGAGGATTTCGACATGCTGATGGGGCCGACGCTCGACCGTCGGACGACAGTCATCGTGCTGGGTGACGGACGCTCGAACTTCTCCGACCCTCGGCTCGATCTGATGCGGCGCATATCGGAGAGGGCGCGGGCGGTCATCTGGCTGAACCCGGAGCCGGAATCATACTGGGGTCAGGGCGATTCGCGAATGGACGCTTACCGCCGGTTCTGCACGGTAGCGGCAACCTGCAACACCCTGCGCCGGCTGGAAAGGATCATCGACGACGTCTTGCGAACCTACCTGCCGCGTTCATGATCGCCACCGGCTCGACAGTCGGCGCCTTGACCTCGCCTTGGTTCGCCGCCACTCAAGCGGATGGATTAGCTCATGACGAACCTGCGGCGCCTGACCCTTATTTTGATCGCCGGACTTGGCCTGTACGGTTGCGCCACGACCAGGGACCTGTCGGCTGCCGGCGACGTGCGCGCGCTTTTGGTTGCGATCCGCGACGATGACAGGCCTGCGTTCGACGCCCACGTCGACCACCGCGCACTGGAGGCGCAAATTCAGCAGATCGTGGTCGACCGCACCCGGAGCGCCGACGTGCCCGATGGGCTGAAGGGATTGGGGCTTCTCGTTTCCGGTTCGCTCGCCAAAGCCGCGGCGGGCGCGCTGATCCGACCAGACGTCTTCCGCGCCGTCGCGGATTATTATGGCTATCGCCCAGACACGCCCATTCCTGGACCGTTCGCGATCGCCACGATGCTGCGGTCCGTCGATGACGGCCGGGTGTGCGCCGCAAAGGGCAAGCATGGCCCGTGCCTGTTGACCTTCGCCAAGGAGGATGGAACCTGGCGGCTCGTGGAATTCAATGGGGATGCGGCGATGTTGAAGCTGGGGAGGCGAGGCGCGCCATGAGGTGGACGACAGGGCTGCTCGCCCTGATGGTCACGGCGGGCCTCCATGCGCCCGCCCATTGCGGCAGCCTTCACATGTATTCGTACGATCCTGCCAACTCCGAGACCCGCAACAGCGCTGGCGCCTTGACCTTCGAATTCAAGCGCCGCCTGGTCTTTACGACAATCTTGCGGGTCATGGCGACGGAAGGGGACGCCAAGGCCGAGGTGCGTCCCGCCAACGAGCACGATCTTGGTCCCGGCGGACTGACGGCGCTGATCGGGCCGCGCGCCATCGAACGCGACCTCTACGAGGTCGAACCCCTGGAGGAAGGCTCAGCGATGATCGCGGCCCTCTGTCCGCAATCGCGCCGCGCGTGGATGGCGTTCGGCCACATCCGCGCCAACCATGACCTGAGAATTTACGTGCTGGGTGACGGGCCTGGCGCCGGGTCGGCCAGTCTGTGCAAGACCCTGGACTACACCTATCACGGTGAGTGGAGCGCTCCTGGGGGCCCGCCCGTCAATCCCGGTATCGTTCAGCCTCCGAAATTCCCGCAATGACGTAAGCGGCCGCCGGCGGCGGCGCGGCCCGGCGGCTTCAGGCGAGAAGCCGTTCGCGCAGAACCGCGCGCTGCTGGGGGCCGACGCCGAGAACTTGTTGGAGATAATCGTCGAGACTGCCGTAGCGCGCCTCTATGGCCGCAAAGGCCGTCCGCAAATAGTCGGCTTCCACGCCGAGGGCGACCTGCATGACCGCCTCCGACGGCGCGCGCCCGGCTATCTCTTCCATGGCCTTGGCGATCATCGGCATGCGCGCGGCCAGCCTCTCGGGATGATTGGTCAGCAGATAGTCCTCGAGGGCCATATCGGCATGCACGCCCGCGACATGGTGGGTCAGGGCGACCAATATGCCTGTCCGATCCTTGCCGGCCGCGCAATGGATCAGAACCGCGCCGTCCACATCGGTCAAGGCGCGGAAATAGCGCGAGAACAAATCGATATGGCGCTCCTCGAATGGCGCGGCGCGATAGTAGCCGAACAGGTAGTCGCGAAACGACGCTTCCGTGAGATCGGAGTCACGGACGTGCGTTATCCATGAATCCTCGTCCTCGTCTCCCAGATCATTGTCGATCACCTGGCCGCGGAACGCGGGATGCCGCTTGGACGGGTCGCGCGTCCGCTCACCAGCGCGACGCAGATCCACGACAAGGGCGATGTCCAGCCGGCCGATCGCCTCGAGATCGGCTTCGGTGGCGCGCCCGAGCGAGGCCGAGCGAAACAGTCGGCCCTTCTTGAGCCGCCGCCCGTCCATGGTCTCGTAGTCGCCGAAATCACGGAAATTCTCTATGCCATCGAGGTTCAATCGCCTTGTCATGGCCTCGTCTTAGCGGGACGCCGCGACAATTGCGAGACACGCGCCAGCCCATCAGTGGGCCGAAGCATCTCGCTGAGTCCGTTGCGCCAGATTGCGATCGAACTGAGCCCATACACCTTCCGCCCCATGCCAGTCGCCCCGGGTCGCGGCCTTCGAATATTCCGTCGACCGGGCCTCGAAGAAGTTCGCGTGCTCGACACCGGACAAGAGGCTCTGCAGCCATGGAAGCGGATTTTCCTTGGCGTCGTAGACGGTAGGCAGGCCCAACTGGCGCAGCCGCCAGTCCGCGATGAAACGGATGTAGCCCTTGATGTCGTCAGGCGTCATGCCCTGCACTTCACCGGCTTCGAACGCCAGATCGATGAAGCGATCTTCGAGACCGACCACCGTCTTGCAGCAGTCGACGATATCGTCGGCGACGGCTTTGGTGACCGCGCCGGTCTCCTTGTTGAAGGCGTGATAGAGTTTCACGATGCCCTCGCAGTGGAGGCTTTCGTCGCGCACGCTCCATGAAACGATCTGGCCCATGCCCTTCATCTTGTTGAAGCGTGGGAAATTCATCAGCATGGCGAAGCTGGCGAACAACTGCAGGCCTTCGGTGAACCCGCCGAACATGGCCAAGGTGCGGGCGATATCGGCGTTATCGTCGACGCCGAATGCCCGCATGTAGTCGTGCTTCGCCTTCAACGCGTCGAGCTCGAGGAAGGCGGAGAACTCGGCTTCCGGCATGCCGATGGTCTCCAGCAGCAAGGCGTAGGCCGCGATGTGGATGGTTTCCATGTTGGAAAACGCCGCGAGCATCATCTTGACCTCGGTGGGTTTGAACACGCGGGCGTAACGCTCCATATAGTTGTCGTTCACCTCGACATCCGACTGTGTAAAGAAGCGGAAAATCTGGGTGAGGAGATTGCGTTCACGGTCATTGAGGTTCGTCGCCCAATCCTTGCAATCCTCGCCCAGCGGCACTTCCTCGGGCATCCAGTGGACCTGCTGCTGGCGCTTCCAGAAATCGTAGGCCCATGGGTAGCGGAACGGCTTGTAGGCGAACGACGGCGTGAGCAGACCGGGCTTGGCGGGGAGGTGCACGAGACTCATGGAACGCTCTTTCATTGACGCCGCGACTCACGTCGGGACCGCGGGTGGGGGAACAAGATTAGTCTCGAACTTGACTACCGCTAGTGGCTTGATGCTCTCTTCCTTCAATATATTGTGCGCGACCTGGGGATAAGCGATGGACAGGCCCTACATCCTGCACGGCGCGCCCGGAACCGGGGCGGTCGCGGTCGAAGCAACCCTCGCGCTGCTCGCCCTGCCGTACGAGATTCGTGACCTGGCCGCCCCCTCGGGCCCCGCGGGTTCAGAAGCATTGGGCCAGATCAACCCGATGCGGCAATTGCCGACGCTCGTCCTGCCATCCGGCGACCTGATGACCGAGAGCGCCGCCATCCTGATCTGGCTGGCCGACGAAAACCTGCAAGGACGGATGTCGCCGCCTGTTGGAAGTCCAGGCCGCGCGGCGTTTCTGCGCTGGATGGCGTTCGTCTCGGCGGCGATCTACGCACTATTCTGGATTTTCGACGAACCTTCCAGGGTGAGCGACGACTTGGCGCAAAAAGCCCTTATCAGGGAGCGGCTGGCGGCCAGGCTTGCGCACTGCTGGGCGATCATGGAGGCGCAGATCGAACCTCGCCCCTTCCTGCTTGGTGAAGACATCTCCGTGCTCGACATCTATGTGACGGTGATCTCGCGTTGGGAACCGGGACGGCGGCGCTTTTACGAGATCGCGCCACGGATGGGCGATGTCGTGCGCAGGGTCGACGCGGAGCCGCGGCTGGCGCAGCTATGGGGGCGGCGGTTTCCGTTCAAAGCCGGCTGGGAGAGTTGACCGCATGCTGATCGACGGACGCCCGTGTCGCACCATCTGGCCGACCGCCGATCACGCGGTGGAGATCATCGACCAGACCCGCCTGCCGCACGCGGTCGAAATCGTCCGACTCGCAAGCGCAGACGACGCCGTCCGGGCGATCGCGCAGATGCAGGTTCGCGGCGCGCCGCTCATCGGGGTGACCGCGGCCTGGGGCCTTGCCCTCGCTCTGGCGGACGACGCGTCGGATCTCGGCCTCGAACGCGCCGGCGCCCTCCTGCGGGCCTCGCGCCCGACCGCCATGAACCTGGCCTGGGCGATCGAGCGGGTAAGCCGGTCTGTCGCAGACCTCCCGCCAGCGGTTCGCGCGCAAGCGGCGCGAACGGAAGCGGCCAGGATCGGTGAGGAGGACGTCTTGGCCTGTCGCTCGATCGGCGAGCATGGGGCTGCTCTCATAGAAGAAGCCTCTCGCCGCAACGGAGGATCCCCGGTCAATATCCTGACGCATTGCAACGCCGGCTGGCTGGCGGCGGTGGACTGGGGAACCGCGCTCGCACCGATCTACATCGCCCAGGAACGTGGCGTCGCCATGCATGTCTGGGTCGACGAGACAAGGCCGCGAAACCAGGGCGCCGCCCTGAGCGCGTTCGAACTTGGACAACAAGGCATCGCCCATACGATCATTGTCGACAACGCCGGGGGCCACCTGATGCAACACGGCAAGGTCGATCTTTGCATCGTCGGCGCAGACCGCATCACGCGCTCGGGCGACGCGGCGAACAAGATCGGGACCTATCTGAAGGCGCTGGCCGCGAGCGACAATCTCATTCCGTTCTATGTGGCGGCCCCGTCGTCCACCATCGACTGGCGGCTGTTTGACGGCGTTGCCGAGATCCCGATCGAGGAACGCTCGTCTCGCGAGATCACCCACATGAGCGGCGCTCTCGCGGCCGGCGGCGTGGCGGAAGTGCTGATCGCCGCGCCAGGCAGCGCCGCCGCGAACTTCGCGTTCGACGTGACCCCCGCGCGGCTGATCACCGGCCTGATCACCGAACGTGGCGTTTGTCCCGCTACGGAGGCCGGGATCCTCGGCCTGTTCCCGCAGCGCGGGGGGGCCTGACCGGTCTCGCGCGGCCTTACTGACAGGCGAGACATTCCTCATAGTCGGTTCGGGCCTCGGCCGAACGGGCCGCACTTTCCGTCGCCATGTCGGCGCCGGCAAACGCCGCGCGCTGAATGGACTTCGACCGTAGATAGTACAGGCTCTTCATGCCGCGTTCCCAGGCCTGCCAATGCAGCATGTGCAGGTCCCATTTGTCCACGTCACCAGCCAGGAACAGGTTGACGGACTGTGACTGGCAGATTTCCGGCGTGCGATCCGCGGCCAGATCGATGATCCAGCGCTGATCGAGTTCGAACGCCGTCTTGAACACGCTCTTTTCGTCGGCGTCGAGGAAGGCGAGGTGCTGGACGGAACCTTCGTTCTCGAGGATCGAACTCCACACTTCCACGGTGTTCTGGTCCTTCGCCGCGAGCAAGCGCTCCAGATAGGGGTTCTTGACCGCGAAGGATCCGGAGAGGGTCTTGTGAGTATAGATGTTGGCCGGGATCGGTTCTATGCCCGCGCTCGCGCCGCCGCAAATGATCGAAATGGAGGCCGTCGGGGCGATCGCCAGCTTGTGCGAAAACCGCTCCATCACGCCGCGTTCAGCGGCGTCGGGGCACGGGCCGCGTTCTTCGGCCAGGACCTTGCTGGCGGCGTCGCACTCGCGGCGCAGGTGCTTGAAAAGGCGCATATTCCAGGACTTGGCCATGGCGCTCTCGAACGGGACGTTCTGGCTCTGCAGGAAGGAGTGGAATCCCATCAAGCCAAGCCCGACCGACCGCTCCCGCGCGGCCGCGTAACTCGCCGGCGCCATTTCCGGCGGCGCCCTGTCGATGAAATCTTGAAGCACATTGTCGAGAAACCGCATGACATCCTCGACAAATCTCGGATTCTCGCGCCACTCCAGAAAGGTCTCGGCGTTTACGGACGAGAGACAGCAGACGGCCGTGCGCTCCTCGCCCAGGTGATCGGGTCCGGAGTGGAGCATGATTTCGGAGCACAGATTGGACTGACGCACCTTGAGGCCGAGTTCGCGTTGGTGGGCCGGCATGGCGCGGTTCACGGTGTCGGAAAAGATCAGATACGGCTCGCCGGTCTGCAGCCGCAGTTCGAGAACCTTTTGCCAGAGCCGTCTGGCGTCGACCTCGCGGACCACGTCGCTGGTCTTGGGCGAGCGCAACGCAAACTTGTCGCCCCGACGCACCGCCTCCATGAACTCGTCCGTGATCGAGATTCCGTGGTGCAGGTTGAGGGACTTTCGGTTGAAGTCCCCCGAGGGTTTGCGGATTTCGAGAAACTCCTCGATTTCAGGGTGATGGATGTCGACATAGACCGCCGCCGAGCCCCGTCGCAAGGAGCCCTGGCTGATCGCCAGGGTGAGGCTGTCCATCACGCGAATGAACGGGATGATGCCGCTGGTCTGGCCTGACCCCTTCACTCTCTCGCCGATCGAGCGGACCCCGCCCCAGTAGGTGCCGATGCCGCCGCCATTGGCCGCCAGCCACACGTTCTGATTCCAGGTGCCGACGATGCTTTCGAGCGAATCACCGACGGCGTTGAGGAAGCATGAAATCGGCAGACCACGCGACGCTCCTCCGTTCGAGAGCACCGGCGTGGCCGGCATGAACCAGAGTTTCGAGATGTAATCATAGATGCGCTGCGCGTGATCGGCGTCGTCGGCAAACGCCGTGGCGACGCGTGCGAACATATCCTGGTAGGACTCGCCAGGCAGCAGATAGCGATCTTCCAGCGTGGTCTTGCCGAAGTCGGTCAGCAGGGCGTCGCGCGATCGATCGATCTCCACCTTGCGCACGAGCTGCAGCTTCGGCCGTGTCGCCGCGCGCGGGCTTCCTGCGGCAGCGGCGAGCGATTCGTTTGTTGCCAGACTAACCATCGCGTGATCCTTCAAACCCCGTGAGCGCGAGCCGCCCGGCTTCGGAGCGCCTCCGCCGGGGGCTACATATAGTGGGCTTCGGCGCCCAGAGCCCACTATATGGGGTCATAAGGTTTATCGACCGTCAACGGCCATCATGCCGCGCAGTGAATTTTCGGCGAAAAAAACTGTTAGCAGTTCTCGATGTTTTCAGCGCTTTCAACGTGTTGGCGCCGAAGGCGTCCGGCCGGATCACGCGAGTGTGAACGCCCGCCGGGCGCTCCGATTCGCGAGTTCGGACATGGCCCGGAACGCAAGAAGCCCGGCCTCTCGGCCGGGCTTCCCGCAAGGTCTGGCGCTTCGGATCTCGCGATCAGAAAGCGATGTGGACCGTGGCGCGGCGGTTCAAGGGCTCCCTGACGCCGTCAGGGGTCGGAACGGCGAGATCGGTCTTGCCCTTCCAGCTGACGTCGAGGGTGTCCTGCGGCACGCCCAACGACACGAGCGCGTCGGCGGTGGCCTTGGCGCGACGTTCCGACAGACGCAGGTTGTAGGCGACCGAACCGGAAGTATCGGTGTAGCCGACCACGATTTCCTTCGTCGCATGGCCATCGCTCGCGTATTTCGCCGCATCCTGCAGCACCGTCTGCGCTTCCGGCGTGATC
>JBBRAV010000037.1:0-41716 GCA_038206535.1 Caulobacterales bacterium | reverse complement strand
GGACGTAGCGGTGCTGCTGGACGGCCGGCGTGCCGTTTCGGCGTCGAAGGATGGGACTTTGCGGCTATGGGACCTCGAGACGGGTGCGATGCTGCGCACGTTCAAAGCCCAAACCGACTGGGTCACGGCCGTCTGGGTCATGGCCGTAGCGATGCTACTGGACGGCCGGCGTGCCATTTCAGGGTCCGCCGATTGGACCTTGCGGCTGTGGGACCTTGAGACGGGTGCGATGCTGCGCGCGCTGAAGGGCCACACCAATCGGGTCACGGCCGTGAAAGTGCTGCCGGACGGCCGGCGGGCCGTTTCGGCGTCGCAGGATGGGACTTTGCGGTCATGGGACCTCGAAACGGGTGCGATGCTGCGCACGATCAACGGCCACACCGACGCCGTCACGGCCGTAGCGATGCTGCCGGACGGCCGGCGCGCCGTTTCGGCGTCGGTCGATAAGACCTTGCGGCTGTGGGACCTCGAAACGGGTGCGACGCTGCGAGTGCTCGAAGGCCACACTAGCGTGTTCCAAGCCGTGGCGATGCTGCCGGACGGGCGGCGGGCTGTTTTGGGGGAATGGGGAAATACTTTGCGGCTATGGGACCTTGAGGCAGGTGAGGCGGGTGCGACGCCGCGGCCGCCTCAAGGCCATACTGACGACATCACGGCCGTAGCGATGCTGCCCGACGGCCGTCGCGCCGTTTCGGGGTCCGCCGATGACACCTTGCGGCTATGGGACCTCGAGACAGGTGCGATGCTGCGCACGCTCAAAGGCCACACCGGTGGGGTTAAGGCCGTAGCGATGCTGCCGGATGGCCGGCGCGTCGTTTCAGGGTCCCTCGATAAGACCATGCGGCTGTGGGACCTCGAAACGGGTGCGATGCTGCGCACGTTCAACGGCCACACCGGCGCCGTCACGGCCGTAGCGATGCTGCCGGACGGCCGTCGCGCCGTTTCGGCGTCCCATGATAAGACCTTGCGGCTATGGGACCTCGAGACGGGTGAGATGCTGCAAGTGCTGGAAGGCCACACCTACTGGGTCACAGCCGTAGCGATGCTGGCGGACGGCCGGCGCGCCGTGTCGGCGTCGTGGGATAAGACGTTGCGGCTGTGGGACCTCGAGACGGGTGCGATGCTGCGCGCGCTGGATGGCCACACCGATCGGGTCACGGCCGTGGCGATGCTGCCTGACGGCCGTCGCGCCGTTTCGGGGGCCGCCGATAAGACCATGCGGCTGTGGGACCTTGAGACGGGTGCGACGCTGCGAGTGCTGGAAGGCCACACCAACACGGTCTGGGTCGTGGCGGTGCTGCCGGACGGCCGGCGCGCCGTTTCGGCATCGTGGGATAGAACCTTGCGGCTGTGGGACCTTGAGGCAGGACTGGAGACAGATCGATTTACGGGCGATGCCGCATTTACTTCCGTAGCGACGATGCCCGGATGGCCCTATGTCCTAACCGGAAACAAAATTGGTCAGGTCGCCTCATTCCAGGTGCCATCTGTTTGACGGGCCATGGCACTTGATAAGCCGTGCCGGCTCAGCGTGTCACACACGCCTCTTTTTCGGGAAGTGCCGGTCTCCCGCCCACCGAGCCGTTTCGAAGCCCCTGCTGCCTGCCATCAAGCCGGTCTGACGTTTACTCTTGATAACAGATTTTATCAATAGCAGCGTCCCGCTATAGGGAATCCATGACCGACATCGCCCCGCCCCACGACGACCCCCAACTCCCCACCGAGGCCCCGCGGTTCGGCCGGCTGCTGACGGCCGCCGAGTTTCATCGGCTGGCCGACGTGCCGCCCGAGGTCGAGTGGTTCGCCGACCTGACCAACCCCAACACGCGGCGCGCCTACGAGAACGCCGTGCGCGATTTCGTTCGCTTCACCGGCATCGCGCGCCCCGAGGAATTCCGCACGGTGACGCGCGCGCACGTTATCGCCTGGCGCGACGAGCTGGTCGGACGCGGGCTTGGCGGAAGTACGATCCGGCATCGGCTCGCGTCGCTGGCCTCGCTCTTCCAATATCTGTGCGGTCAAAACGCCGTCACCCACAACCCGGTCAAGGGCGTGCAGCGCCCGACAGCGGAAACCGCCGAAGGCAAGACGCCGGCGATCGGCGACCACCAGGCCCGCCAGCTGCTCGACGCGCCGATCGACGACGGTATCCGCGGCAAGCGCGATCGGGCCATCCTCTCGACGCTGCTCTTCCACGCCCTGCGGCGCGAGGAGCTCAGCAAGCTGAAGGTGAAGGACTTCCGGCACGCACGCAAAGGCGTGCCACATCTGAAGGTGGCGGGCAAAGGCGGCAAGACGCGCTGGTTGCCGCTGCATCCGGGGACGAGCGGGCTGATCACAGACTATCTCGACGCCGTTGGCCACGGTGCGGATGATCATGGAGCGCTGTTTAGGCCCGTACGCAACAATCGCACGGGCGATCTCGCTAAGGCGATCACGCCGGACGGCGTCTATAAGATGGTGCGCGTCTATTCTGCGGCTTTGGGCTTCGAGATCGGCGCGCATGCGCTGCGCGCGACGGCCGCCACCAACGCCCTCGATCACCAGGCCGACATTGCCAAGGTCAGGAGTGGCTCGGGCACGCCAACATCGCCACCACACGGATCTACGACCATCGCCGCACGCGGCCGGAGGACAGCCCGACCTTCAAGGTCGCATATTGAGGCCGTCGGCCGCGCGGACTTCACATCTGTGAGCCAACCGCTTATTCGGGACGCAGGGCCGCCGCGTCAGGCGGCTGATAGACACGGGGGAGCATTGGTGATCGAGCATCGACCTTGGGTGGGGGACCGCTACGCTGCGGAAGGCATCGACGGTCAGCGCATCGCGATCATGGGGTTTTCCCCACATACCACCCAAGATTACGAGGGCTATACGATCGAGTGTGTCACCAAGGTGATTTCCGGCGCGGACCGGACGATGCGGTTTTTCAACGCCATTCCGGATTATTTCGAGATGACACCGGCGCACTTCTACGCGCGTGTTATCTTCTTCGAGTTCGTGCCGTGCGCTATGGCCCCCGAGCATAAGTTTGCAGCCGCGACCCTTGAAGAGGCTGACGCGGGCCGCCGGCGCGTGCTGAGGATCGCCCAGGAGCATCAAGTTCAGAAGTTGCTCGTCTTCAGCGCTAAGGCGTGGTCGAGCATGCCGCCGATGGTCGAGGCCGCCTCCGGTCCTCTTCCCTCTTTGCCGGGCACTGACTTCCACATGGGAATCTACGCCCTCGATGGTGTCCGCGCCATCGCAGTCGGTATTCGACACCCACAAAATGCGCTGAAGGCCCAGATGCGAGCCGCCGTGCAGGCGGCGCTGTCTTTGCCAATTTACGATGAGCGAGAGCGGACGGCCTATGTGTGATGGTGTCCTTTATCACATATAGGAGGGGAAGGGAATCCGGGACGTGAAGGGCCGGAGGCTGGCACGCCAGCGGCGATAAAGGGTTATAGAGCCCGCCCAGGCTATCGCGGCGGCGACGGCGCGCAACGGGACTTTCTAATCGACTGAGCTAGCGCATCGACCTCGTTGCTCGAAATCGATTGGTCCGCGGTGTCATCGACGACCCGCAGCGAATGGGTGTCGACTGAGTAGTAGCCCAACAAGCTTGAACAAGCGTCCAGGCCAGGCGCGCACGGGTTTGTTGCGCCGATCTTGAACGCCCACCCCTGAGGGGTTTTTTCCGACCATTTGACAATCGGCTTTGAGCCTCGGGCTCTCCCTTCCGCCATGATCGTTGGAGCGGCCGCGATCGCAAGGGCCTCGGCATCTTCAAACCGGACCCTTCCAGGCGCACAGAGCGTAGCGGCAATCGCGATATAGATCAGCATTTCCCCAACTTGTCCGAGTTGGGCGCGACAGCCAAGCCATCGTTCTGACGAAAGCGTGCGAAGAGAGCGCCCAACAGCCACCGGCTCCGAGTGTCAGGAGTCGGGCAGCTCGTCAGTGACGGCTCACGACCCTCAGCGAACCTTGCAAATTGCACCCCGATTTCTCACTATCGCTTGATCCAGAGACTATAGTCCCGTTTTTCCGCTCTCCCCGGCGAAAGCCGGGGCCCAGGCTTTTTTTGTTTCATGACGTTCTTCGTCTACATCCTCGCCAGTCAGCGCAACGGGACCCTCTACCTCGGCTATACGGACGACATTTACCGCCGCGTGACCGCTCATAAGGCTCACAGCCTTGGCGGCTTTACTGCAAAGTACAACGTCGAGCGACTCGTCTGGTATGAAACCCACGAGTCCCGCGAGAGCGCCTGGACCCGCGAACACCAGATGAAGACGTGGCGGAGGGCCTGGAAACTCGAACTGATCGAGCGCTTCAACCCGACTTGGTGGGACCTCTTTGACGATCTCAACTAACAAAAAAGCCTGGGCCCCGGCTTTCGCCGGGGAGAGCGGAAGGAGCCTCGCGTGCCGGAGCAGCCCAACGGCAGCAATCCTTCCACCCAACGCGGAACTTGGGAAGGTCCGCTTCAGGGCGGCTTTCGCATAACTCACATCTGGCGCGATTTGTAAGCGCGGAGTGCGACCGCTTTTCCGAGTGCGTCGGTTCCATAGGCGCCAATGCTGTCGCGGACGTCCCGCCAATCCCGAGCGAGGTAGGCGCCCTACCCCTCGCCCGTCTTGAGCAATGCGGTGGGCGTGGGCAGAAACCGGTCGCTGAACGGCAGGATGGCCGCGCCTATGGCGGCCGCGTCGGCGGCCAGGGCGGCGCGCATCACCGGGGCCAGGGCCGGGGCGTTCTGGGCGCGGCGCAGCAGGCGGTGGTTGAGGCGCTCGCACAGGCCGTTGACGATCCTGGCCGGCAGCCGGCCGCCGATCAGGATCGCCTCGGGATCGATGGCGCAGTTGAGCACCAGCAGGGGCTCGCACAGCACCTCGGCCGAAAGGTCCAGCCATTCGTCGATCAGGCTCTTGGCGCTGGATGCGACGGCGGTCAGTTCGCCGGGCGTCGTCGCCTTGACCCCACGCTCGCCCAGATAGTCGTACAGCGCCGACAGCGAGACGATGTCCTGCAGAGTCTTGGCGCCCGCCGGCGCGTTGGCAGGTGGTGACCTGACGGGAAGAAAGCCGATCTCGCCGCTCAGGCCGTGCGCGCCGCGGAAATACGCCCCGTCGACGACCAGGCCGCCGCCCAGGCCCGCGCTGATCAAGAGATAGACGAAGCTGCGGGTCCGCAGGCCGTGGCCGAAGCGCAGTTCGCCGATGGCGGCGGCGGCGGCGTCGTTCTCGATCAACACCGGGTGGGGCAGGACATTGGCCAGCAGGGCGGAGACATCGGTGTCGTCCCAGATGCTGTAGGCCGCGGGGCGATGCGGCAGATTGGCGCCGCCGGGGCCGAACGGCAGGGCCACGCCGATGCCGGCCAGCCGGGCGGGATCGACGGCCCCGGCCTTGACGATCTTGGCGACCTGCGTGCGGACGAAGGAAAGGATCGCATCGGGAAGGGCGAAGTCGACCTCGCGCGTGGCGCGGGCGCGCACGCGTCCGACGAAATCGAGAGCCACCAGGGTCACATGGTCGCGGTCGATGTTGAGGCCGAAGGCGTAGGCCCCGTCGGGGTTGATCGCCAGGCACATCGCCGGCTGGCCCCGGGCGCCGTGCAACCGGCCGGCCTCGACGATCAGATTTTCCGCCAGCAGACGCTTGGTGATATTGGCGATGGTCGGCGCGGTCAGGCCGACGATCTCGGTCAGCTCGGTGCGCGTGATCGGCCCGTTGACGCGGATCGCCTGCAAGGTCACCCGCTGGTTGTGGTCGCCGGCGCGCTCGAGGTTCGAGCCGGACAGTCCGTCGGCGAACGTCTTGCCGCGGTCCTGCCGGCTTGGCCGCGCGGCGTCGTCGGTCTTTGAGAGCTTTCCGTTCACGGCGCAGTCATACCACTTCCGCTCGTCTCGCTCCAAAACCCAAATTGAAATAAAAGAACGTGTTACAGTTTATATGAACGCAACTTGTCTGTGTCCGGGACGGCTACGCTCCAGCAAGGCCCGTGCTGGCGACCGTAGTCCCACGTCGCTGAAAAAAATACCCAAATTGATTTATCAATCTCTTGACACCGCGACGGCATGGGTGAGAGATTGCGGCGTCGCCGGGGATGGGGATCATCAAGTGGGCCATCACCCCCGCCGAGGTTCGGAGCGGTCCTAGTCGCTCCACGTCAGGCATCGATCGACGTCGCGCTCGCTCAGACGGGCGCGCGATAAGATTTCGTTAGGGGAGACAAGATGACCCAAGAACCGACTCACGTCCGCCACGTTCTTCTCAAGGCGGCCCTTCTAGCGGCGTCCTCCGCGCTCGCTTTGGCCGCCGGACAGCCGGCCCTGGCCCAGGCCCCGCCCGACAAGACTCCCGCCGACACCGCCAAGGCGCCCGAAGTGGGAGAAGTCGTCGTCACCGGATACCGCCACTCCCTCGAGACCGCGCTGCAGATGAAGCGCAATTCTATCCTGCCGCTCGAATCCGTGGCCGCCGAGGACATCGGCAAGCTCCCCGACCAGAATGTCGCCGAGGCCCTGCAGCGCCTGCCGGGCATCCAGATCGACCGCTCCCAGGGCCAGGGCACGTCGGTGCTGATCGACGGCCTGCGCCAGAACCTGACCACGCTCAACAGCGACATCTTCCTGACCGGCCGCGAGTTCTACGTTTCGGGCGAAGCGTCCGGCGGGGGCGCCGGCTCAAACTCGCAATACGGCTCGCTGGAAGGCATCCCCTCCGAAGAGATCAGCGGCATCGACGTCTACAAGAACCCGGACGCGTCGATGGTCGAAGGCGGCCTCGGCGGCACCATCAACCTGAAGACACGCGACCCCCTTGTCGGTCCCACGGGCTTCCAGATCGGCGGCAACGGGCGCGCCACGACGGCCCAGGGAGACCATGACTGGACGCCGGTCGGCGCCATCGTGGCGTCCTACAAGTTCGACGACCGCTTCGCGATCACCGGCAGCATCTCCTACGACTCCGAGAACACCCATACCAAGGAGTTCCAGGACGCCAACCGCAACCAGTGGGTCGTCACCGATTCGGCGACCGGACCCTATACCGGCCCGCTCGGCCCCTCCGGGATAACCGCCCTTCCCAACAACCAGGACTACATCGACCCGCAGCTCGCCTACTTCACCGACGCATTCGACAAGCGGAAAATCCTCGGCTCCAGTCTCGGCTTCGACTGGAAGGTGACCGACAGCATCACGACCCGCTTCGACTGGTTCTATTCGCGGGAAGACGACACCACCATAAGCTATTCGGACAAGGTCTGGTTCAACGGCCAGGGCCAGTCGAACGCCCTGCAGATACTGAAGGGCGCCTACCCCGGCGGCTGCACGGCCGACGCCCCGGGCTGCTATACGTCCACACAACTCAACGCAGCGTTGTCGGCCAATCCGTTCTACGCATTGCCGGGCATAGACCCGACGCGGCCCTATCACATCGACGCGAACGGCGTGGTCCAGGACGCGACCTTCAACGCCAACGGCGCGGAAACCTCGACGCTGTACCAGCACGAGATCAATGAGGCGAACAACTTCCAGTGGGTCACGAAGTACGACCCGGGCGGCCCGCTCAAGGCGTCGCTGGGCCTGTTCTACTCCCGCGCCATCTCCAACCTGCAGGCCGCCCAGGCCGACGTTGAGCACGGACTCTACAGCACCAGCGCCGGTGTCGTGACATCGCCCGGCGCGCCGGGCTGCAACAACGGCGCCTCGACCTGCAGTTCGGGCAACCACGGCTATGAGTTCGCCTGGAACAATGGCGGCACGTCGGGACTGCCCACCGCCAGCTACCTCGCGCCGCTGGCCAACGTCCTGAACAACCCCGCCTTCGCCACCTTCAAGTCGAACTGGGCCTGGGCGAACTTCACCAAGCAGGAACAATGGGCGGTCAAGGGCGACGTCCAGTACAAGCCGTCGTTCATCAGCAACGTCGACGCGAACCTCACCGCGGGCTTCCGCATTGCCGGCCGCAAAGTCGACCAGACCTTCGGACGCTACCTGATCAACGGCACGCTCCCCGACGGCCAGGTCGCCGGCGACGTCGGCGGCGGCGCCGCGGCCGGTCCGTGGCTCTATTATCAGGATCCCGGCTACGGCACGCCGAATATTCCCTATTCGACGGCCACCAGCAATCCGGGCCTCGTCAAGGTGGTCAACAACTTCGCCGTCGGCAATATCATCGTCAAGGATCCCTCCACCATGAGCGATCCCGCTACCTACCTCAACTCCGTCTGGAAAGGCGCGGGCGTCCCGAACAACACCGAAAAGCTGTTCGTCGACGGCCTGAGCTCGTTCCGCGTCGACGAGAAGACCTACGCCGGCTATCTGATGGGCGACATCGGCGGACCGTCCGACCGCTTCCACATCAACTTCGGCGTGCGCCTGGTCGACACAGCCCTGACCATCGACAACGGCCAGGCCGCGGAATCGCCCACCTACTACGGCACGGCGTCATGGAACGGCGTCGATTCCAACGTGGTGCCGATCGAGACCACCCGCAACTACATCGACATCCTGCCCTCGTTCAACTTCTCCCTCGACGTCACGGATACGCAAAAAATCCGCTTCGACGCCGCCCGCGTGGTCTCGCCACAGGATCTGTTCAGCCTCGGCCTCGGCAACTCGTACAACTTCACCCGCAGCGGGGCGAACAGCACGTTCGTGTTCGCCGGCGGCTCCTCTGGCAATACGCAGCTCGACCCCTATCGCGCCACGCAGTTCGACATCGGCTACGAGAACTATTTTGCGCGAGGCGCCATCCTGAGCGTGCGCGGTTTCTACAAGGCGGTCGACAACTTCGTCGAGACGCAGAACATCGCGACCACGGTCGGGGGTGTCACAAATGACGTCACCCAACCGGTCAACGCCGGATCGGGCAAGATCTATGGCGCCGAGCTTGGCTTCCAGTACGCCTTCAACGACCAGTTCCTGCCTTTCCTGAAAGGGTTCGGCGTCGCCGCCAACTACACCCGCACCCAGTCCTCCTCGCAGCAGGTGACCGCCTTCTCCAACACCGCGCCGATCCCGGGCGTGTCGAAGGACTCGGTCACGGCGACCGGCTACTACGAACGGGCCGGTTTCTCGGCCCGGCTGTCCTATTCGTGGCGCGACACGGCGGTGAACGACTCCCTGGTCGGCTCCACCTTCGCCTTCGCCGACCAGAACGGCAATTCGAAGGTCTATCAGGTGTTCGCCGCCCCCTACGGCCAGCTCGACGGTCAGATCGGCTACGACTTCAACGCGCGCGTCGGCGTCGTCTTCCAGGTGCAGAACATCGCCGACGCATCCCTGCACACCTACCTACAGTGGCCGAACATGCCCTTCACCTACGACAACAGCGGCCGCCGCTACTACCTGGGCGTAAAGTTCAAGTTCTGACCGGAAGACTGTATCTTCCCTTCCGGGGATGGGACGTTATCGAGGGTTGCGGGAAGATGGCGGATGATCCGCGTGTCAAAAGCATCGCCATCGTCGGCGGTGGCACGGCCGGCTGGATGGCGGCGTCCATCCTCGCTCGCGCCCTTCCCGGCTTCGGCTGCACGATCACCGTCGTCGAGTCGGCCGACATCGGCATCATCGGCGTCGGCGAGGCGACCATTCCGCCGATCATCGACCTGCTGCGCTTTCTGGACATCAACGAGGCGGACTTTATCCGCAACACCCGGTCCACCTACAAGCTCGGCATCAAGTTCACCGACTGGCGGGCGATCGGCCACAGCTACTGGCATCCGTTTGGAACCTTCGGCGCGCCGATCAACCGCCGACCCTTTTTCCATGCCTGGCTGAAGGCGAAGGCCGAGGGGCTGGCGCCGCGCTTCAATGATTTCAGCCTGTGCGCGACGCTGGGCGAACACGGGCGCTTCCGCCATCCCGATCCCGCCGCGGGGGGACCGCTCGGCGGCCTACGCTACGCCCTTCATTTCGACGCCGGCCTGGTTGCGCAATATTTGCGCGCCTACGCCGAGAAGCTGGGCGTCGTGCGCATGGAGCGCACCGTTTCCCACGCGACCCGGCGTGGCGACGGCTTCCTCGACGAACTATGCTTCACGGACGGCTCGACCCTCGCGGCCGATCTCTACATCGACGCCAGCGGCTTCCGAGGCGTGCTGATCGAACAGACCCTAAACACCGGCTATGTCGACTGGACCAGCGTCCTTCCCTGCGACCGCGCCGTGGCCATGCCGACGCAGTTGTCTCGCCCCCGGTCGCCCTACACGGAGGCCAGCGCCCGACCCGCCGGCTGGCGCTGGCGCATTCCGCTGCAACACCGCGCCGGCAATGGCTATGTCTATTCCAGCGCCCATGTCAGCGACGCCCAGGCGGCGGACGATCTTCTGGCGGAGGTCGGCGAGACGCCGCTGGCGGAACCGCGGCTCCTGCGTTTCGTCACCGGTCGGCGCAAGCTGTTCTGGAACCGCAACTGCGTCGCCATCGGCCTGGCCTCCGGCTTCCTCGAGCCGCTCGAGTCGACCAGCATCCATCTGGCGATGAGCGGGGTCTACAAGCTGCTCGAGCACTTCCCCGACAAGACCTTCGAGCCGACCAACATCGCCGCCTACAACGAAGACCTGATCGCCGACATGGAGAGAGTGCGCGACTTCATCGTGCTGCACTATTGCGCCGCGGGTCGCGACGATACGCCGTTCTGGAAGGATTGCCGAACCATGGCTCTGCCCGACAGCCTGCTGCAGCGGATCGAGACCTATCGCGAAAACGGCAAGATCCGCATCAGGCCGGGCGAGCTATTCACCGATCTCAGCTGGTTCTACATCTTCGAAGGCCTGGGCGTGGAGCCCCTCCGCACGGACCCGCTGATGGACATCATCCCCGGCGAGCGACTGCGCGACATTCTCGCCGGACTGGCCCGCGCCACGGCCGGGGCGGCCATTGACGCGCCCAGCCATGACAGCTGGTTCGCGCCCGTCCTTGGCGCCGCCTGATCGCTCTTTCCCGGCGCGCCGCCCAGCGCCACTCGCCCTCGGAGCCTCCCATGGACGTCAAGCCGATCCTGCCCCGCCGCGCGGCGCTCGCCGTATGCGCCACCCTCTTCGCCTGCCCAGGCCTCGCCCAGATCGCCCATCCCGCGCTCTGGCCGCGCGCCGCCTCACCCGCCGCCATCACCGACGCCGCCACCGAGGCGCGCATCACCGCCCTGCTCGGGCGCATGTCCCTCGACGAAAAGGTCGGCCAGACGATCCAGGCCGACATCTCCACCATCACGCCACAGGATCTGCGCGCCTACCCCCTGGGCGGCCTGCTGGCGGGCGGCGATTCGTCACCGGGCGGCGACAAGCACGCCTCGCCGGGCGCCTGGGTCGCCTTCCTCGAGCGTTACCGCGCCGTGGCGTCCGAAGCCCGGGCAGGTCACACGGCGATCCCGATCATCTTCGGCATCGACGCCGTGCATGGCCACCAGCGCATCATCGGCGCCACCATCTTCCCGCACAACATCGGGCTGGGGGCGGCGCGCGACCCCGATCTGGTGCGCCGCATCGGCGCGGCCACGGCCGAAGAGGTCGCCGCCACCGGCGCCGACTGGACCTTCGCCCCGACACTGGCGGTTCCCCAGGACGTTCGCTGGGGGCGCACCTACGAAGGCTTCGCGTCGGACCCGCGGGTGGTGGCGTCCTACGCCGGCCCCATCACCCTGGGTGTTCAGGGTGACCTGGTCGCCGGCCGGCCTCTCGCCAGCGGCCACATCGCCGGTTCGGCCAAGCACTTCCTCGCCGACGGCGGCACCCAGGGCGGCAAGGACCAGGGGGACGCCGTCATCGCCGAGCCGGACCTGATCCGCCTGCATGCCCAGGGCTATCCGCCGGCCATCGACGCCGGCATCCTCACCGTCATGGCCTCGTTCTCGAGCTGGAACGGCGTCAAGCACACCGCCAACGCCAGCCTGCTGACCGACGTGCTGAAGGGCCGCATGGGCTTTGAGGGCTTCGTCGTCGGCGACTGGAACGCGCACGGCGAAGTGCCCGGCTGTCGCAACGACGACTGCCCGGCGGCGATCAACGCCGGCCTCGACATGTACATGGCCCCCGACAGCTGGAAGGGCCTGTTCGCCAACACCCTCGCCGAGGCGAAGTCCGGCCAGATCCCCATGAGCCGTCTCGACGACGCCGTGCGCCGCATCCTGCGCGTCAAATTCAAGGCCGGCCTGTTCGAGGCGAAACGCCCGTATGAGGGCCGCTTCGATCGGCTCGGCGCTCCCGATCACCTGGCCCTGGCGCGCGAGGCGGTGCGCAAGTCGCTGGTGCTGCTGAAGAACAACGGCATGGTGCTGCCGATCCGCGCCTCCGCCCATGTTCTGGTCGCCGGTGACGGCGCCGACGACATCGGCAAGCAATCCGGCGGCTGGACCATCTCCTGGCAGGGCGTCGGCAACACCAACGGCGACTTCCCGCACGGCCAATCGTTCTGGGCCGGCATCGAAGAGGCGGTCAAGGCCGGCGGCGGCCATGCCGAACTCTCTCTCGACGGCCGTTTCCACACCCGCCCCGATGTCGCGGTCGTCGTCTTCGGCGAGACTCCCTATGCCGAGTTCCAGGGCGACATCGCCACGCTGCAGTACCAGCCCGACGGCAAGAGGGACCTCGCCCTGCTCAAATCCCTGAAGGCCAAGGGCATCCCCGTCGTCTCGGTCTTCCTCTCCGGACGCCCCCTGTGGACCAACCCCGAGATCAACGCCTCCGACGCGTTCGTCGCCGCGTGGCTGCCAGGCATCGCCGGGGGCGGGGTGGCCGATGTCCTCGTGCGCAGGCCGGACGGGGGCGTAAACCACGACTTCACCGGCCGCCTCTCCTATCCCTGGCCACGCCGCGCCGAACCCGCGGCGGATGCGCAGTTCCCCTACGGCTACGGCCTGACCTATGCCCGCGGGCAAGCGCTCGCCGCCCTTTCCGAAGACCCCGGCGCCATTCTCGCCGGTCCGAACGTCGAGCGCTATTTCGCCGCCGGGCGCGCCGTTGCGCCCTGGACGATGAGCGCCACCGGGGATGTCACCCTGCAGCCGATCGACGCCGGGGCGCAGGAGAACGCTCGACTGGCCCGTTGGAACGGCGCCGCCCAGGGCGCACTGGCGTTCGATGGCCCCGTCGCCGACCTGTCGCGGCAGACCACCGGCGCGCTCTCCCTGTCGATGCGCTACCGGCTCGACGCCGCCGCGAGCGCGCCTGTTGTGCTGGCGATGCGTTGCGGCGCCGATTGCGGCGGCGCCGTGGATATTTCCTCACGTCTTGCGCCATCTGCCGATGGCGAGTGGAAGACCCTGACTGTAAGGCTGGCCTGCTTCATGGTGGCCGGTGTCCGGATGAACCATATCGATTCCCCGTTTCGTCTCACCACAGGCGGAACCCTGACACTGGCCTTCAGCGACATCCGTCTCGTCTCCGCCCAAGGCGACGCGACGTGCCCCCATTGAACCGAAAGCTCTCCACCAACCATGCCCACGCCGACCGTAACCAAGCTCCTTCTGTTCGGGGCCACGGGCGACCTGTCGCAACGAATGCTGTTGCCGTCGCTTTATAATCTCCACGTCGACGGCCTGATCGCGCCGGGACTGCGCATCATCGGCACCGCCCGCAGCCAACTCGACGACGCCGGCTTCCGCGAACTCGCCGGCGCCAGCCTCGCCCGCTTCCTGCCGGCCGACCGCGCCAGGGCGTTCGACATCGAGCGTTTCCTGGCGCGCGTGTCCTACCGACCCCTCGACGTCACCCAGCCTGAGCAGTTTGCCGATCTGGCCGCGGCGGTCGACGCCGGGTCGGAAACCGGAATCGCCATCTTTCTTTCCACCGCGCCCAGCCTCTTCGAGCAGACCATCCAGGGGCTGGTCGGCGCCGGCCTCGCTGGTCCCAATGTGCGCATCGGCCTCGAAAAGCCGCTGGGACACGATCTGGCGTCCTCGCGTCTGATCAACGACGCGGTCGCCGCCGCCTTTCCGGAGCAGCGGACCTTCCGCATCGATCATTATCTCGGCAAGGAGACCGTCCAGAACCTGATCGCCCTGCGCTTCGCCAACGCCATGTTCGAGCCGCTGTGGAACGCTCGCGGCATCGAACACGTTCAGATCACCGTGTCGGAGACGGTCGGGCTCGAAGGCCGCGGTGATTTCTATGACAAGGCCGGCGCGTTGCGCGACATGGTGCAGAACCACATGCTGCAGTTGTTGAGTCTGGTGGCCATGGAGCCGCCGGCGACCTTCGACGGAACCTCGGTGCGCGACGAGAAGGTCAAGGTGCTGCGCAGCCTGCGTCCGATCGGGCGAAGCACGGCGCCGACGCAGACGGTGATCGGGCAGTACGCCGACGGCATCGTCCTTGGAAAGCCGGCCGCCGCCTATGCCACCGATCTCGGCGGCCCCTCGGACACCGAAACCTTCGTCGCCCTCAAAGCCCACGTCGACAACTGGCGCTGGCAGGGGGCGCCGTTCTACCTGCGGACCGGCAAGCGCTTGCCGGCCCGGCAATCGGAGATTTTCATTCAGTTCAAGCCCGTGCCCCATTCCATGTTCAGCGGCGTGGGCGCGGCCCTGGCGCCCAACAAGCTGGTCATCACCCTGCAACCGGAAGAGACCGTCCGCTTGCTGGTCATGGCCAAGGAACCGGGCCTGGACCGCGACGGACTGCGACTGCGGGAGGTCGCGCTGGATCTGAGCCTGACGGCCGCCTTTGCCGGCGTTCGCCGCCGGATCGCCTATGAGCGCCTGCTCACCGACCTGATCGAAGGCCAGCCCACCTTGTTCGTGCGACGCGACGAGGTAGAGGCCCAGTGGGGATGGGTCGACGGCATCCGCGAAGGGTGGGCCGCCAACGCCATGACGCCGCGTCCGTACACCGCCGGGACGTGGGGACCCTCGTCCGCCATCGGCCTGGCCGAACGCGACGGGGTCAGCTGGCATGAATAGCCTTCACCCGGTGGTCGGTGCGGTCACCGCGCGCATCGTGGGACGGTCCGCGCCCACCCGCGGCGCCTATCTCGACTTCATCGCCCGGCAGCGCGAGACGGGTCTGGACCGACCGATGATGTCCTGCGGCAACCTCGCCCACGCCTTTGCGGCGGCCGGCGAAGACAAGGCCGTGATCCGGTCGGGCAGGGCGATGAACATCGCCATCGTGACCGCTTACAACGACATGCTCTCGGCGCATCAGCCGTATGGGCGCTATCCCGAGCAGATCAAGCTGTTCGCCCGCGAGGCCGGCGTCACCGCCCAGGTCGCCGGAGGCGTTCCGGCCATGTGCGATGGGGTCACCCAGGGCCAGGACGGGATGGAACTGTCGCTTTTCAGTCGCGACACGATCGCGCTGTCGACCGCCGTCGCCCTGAGCCACGGCATGTTCGAGGGGGTCCTGCTGCTGGGCGTCTGCGACAAGATCGTGCCGGGACTGCTGATCGGGGCATTGCGATTCGGCCATCTGCCAACCGTGCTGGTTCCCGCCGGGCCCATGCCGTCGGGCCTGGCCAACAAGGAGAAGCAGCGCGTTCGCCAGCTCTACGCCGAAGGCAGGGCCGGGCGCGACGAACTGCTGGAAGCCGAAGCGGCAAGCTATCACGGGGCCGGCACCTGCACGTTTTTCGGTACGGCCAACTCCAACCAGATGATGATGGAGATGATGGGCCTTCACGTCCCAGGAGCCGCCTTCGTCAATCCGGGGACGCCTCTGCGCCAGTCGCTGACTCGCGAGGCGGTGCGCGCCCTGGCCGGGATCGGCTGGAACGGGGCCGACTATCGGCCCCTCGGCCTTTGTGTGGACGAGAAGGCGATCGTCAACGCCGCTGTCGGCCTGATGGCGACCGGCGGCTCGACCAACCACGCCATCCACCTGCCCGCCATCGCCCGCGCCGCCGGGATCGTGATAGATTGGGAAGACCTCGAGAGACTCTCCGAAGTCACCCCGCTGATCGCGCGCATCTATCCGAACGGGCCCGACGACGTGAACGCGTTTCAGGCCGCCGGCGGAATGGGGTTCGTGATCGCCACCCTGCTGGACGCCGGACTTCTGCATCGCGATGTCGTGACCGTGGCCGGCGCGGACCTTGGCGACTACGCCCTCGCCCCGCGGCTCGAGGGCGAGGCGCTTAGCTGGCGCGGGCCGCCGGCGGCGTCTTCGGACACCACCGTTCTGCGGCCGGCAAGCGCGCCGTTCTCGCACGAAGGCGGCATGAAGCTGGTCAAGGGAAATCTCGGCCGCGCGATCTTCAAGACCAGCTCCGTCGACGACTCCCGCTGGACGATCGAGGCGCCGGCCAGGGTGTTCGCCGACCAGGACGAGGTCATCACCGCCTTCGAGGCCGGAGAGCTGGAGCGCGATGTCGCCGTGGTCGTGCGCTTCCAGGGTCCGGCGGCCAACGGCATGCCGGAATTGCACAAGCTGACGCCGTCTCTCGGCGTCCTGCAGGATCGTGGCTTCAATATCCTCCTGGTCACAGACGGGCGCATGTCGGGCGCCTCCGGCAAGGTTCCGGCCGCGATCCATCTGAGCCCGGAGGCCGCGCGCGGCGGTCCGATCGGCAGGCTGCGAGACGGCGACCGCATTCGCCTGTGCGCCCGCAGTGGAGAGCTATCGGCGCTGGTCGGCGCCGCGGAGTGGCAGGCGCGGCCTGTCGCGCCGCCGCCGCGGCCTGCCGCCGGCGCGGGGCGAGAGCTGTTCGCCTTCATGCGTGCGGGCGTGGATGGGGCGGAACAAGGCGCCAGCGCCATGCTGGCGACGGCGGGTTTGTGATGAAGATCGAAGAGGTCATGCGCCTGGGGCCGGTCATTCCGGTGCTGGTCATCGCCGATCCGGCGCACGCCCAGCCGATCGCGCGCGCGCTGGTCGCCGGCGGTCTTTACGCGCTGGAGGTGACGCTCCGCACGCCGTCGGCGCTGGAGGCGATCGCCGAGATGAACCGTGTCGAGGGCGCGGTCGTCGGCGCCGGCACTGTCCTCAACGCAGCCCAGATGCGCGAGAGCCTCGACGCCGGGGCGCGTTTCATCGTCAGCCCCGGCCTCACCCAACCGCTCGCCGACGCGGCGCGCGAAGCGGGCGTTCCCTTCCTGCCCGGCGTGGCGACGGCGGGCGACATCATGCGCGGGCTGGACCTCGGCCTGCGTCACTTCAAGTTCTTTCCCGCCGAGGCGGTCGGCGGCCGGGCGGCGCTGATGAGCTTGGCCGCGCCCTTCTCCCAGGCGCGGTTCTGCCCTACCGGGGGCATCTCCGAGGCCAATGCCGCCGACTGGCTGGCGACGCCCGGCGTCCTCTGCGTCGGAGGCAGCTGGCTGGTCACGTCAGGTTCGCCGGACCCAGGCGCGATCGAGGCGCGCGCTCGCCATGCCGCGCGATGGGCCGGCCCATGAACACGCCAGAGACCTTCGCGCCCGACAGCCCGATCGGGCTCGTCGCCGACATCGGCGGAACCAACGCGCGCTTTGCTCTCGCGGCGCTGGCGCCGTCAGGCGAGATTGCGACCGCCGCCCGCCAGGACATGCACGCCGACGACTATGCCGGGCTGGCCGAATGCATCGAAGCCTACCTCGACCAGCTCGGCGACGCGCCACGTCCCACGCAGGGCGTATTCGGCGTCGCCTCCCCTGTCACCGGCGACGCGGTGCGCCTGACCAATCGCGACTGGTCGTTCAGCATCGAGGCCCTCAAGCGCCGATTCGGCTGGGAGCGCCTGCGGGTGGTCAACGACTTCGCCATCGTCGGGCATGCGGTGCCTGCGCTTGGAACACAGCATCTGCACGTCCTGGCCGGTCCGGCCTGGTTGAAAACCCTGCCACCCGTGATCTCCGTGATCGGTCCAGGGACGGGCCTCGGCGTGGGCGCCGTGATATGCGGCCCAGAGGGCCATCGCGTCCTGCCGACGGAAGGCGGGCATGTCAGCTTCGCACCCGTGGATGCGCTGGAGATCGAACTGCTTCGAGTCATGCTCGGTCGCTTTCCGCGCGTCTCCAATGAGCGCGTCTTGTCCGGGCCCGGGCTCGAAAATCTCTACGCGGCCATGGCGGAGGTGCGCGGCGCAGCACCCTCGCTCGAATGCGCGCCGGACATTCTCGACGCGGCCCTGCACGGCGCCGACGCGCTCGCCAAGGACACGGTCCAGCGCTTCGCCCTCATCCTGGGAGGCGCAATGGGCGATGTCGCCCTGACCCATGGAGCGCAGGCGGTCGCCATCGCCGGCGGCATCGCGCCAAGGATGATCGACATCCTCGACAGCGCCGCCGTGCGCGCGCGTTTCGAAGCCAAAGGCCGCTCCCAGGGCCTCCTCGCCACCGTCCCCATCGCCTTGATCACCCACCCCGAGCCGGCCCTGCTGGGCGCCGCCCGGCTGATGTTCAACAAGTCGGGTTGAGATCGCTGGTGGCCGCTTTGCCGTGAACGCGAACGCAATCTGGCGCGCGACCGACTGAGGCTGGACGGTCCATATATCTTCGCAGCGCCAGCAACGTCAGCCCTGCACCGGCCCCGAGCACTGGAAGGAACCGTTGAGGTAGACCAGAGGATCGGGCGCGCCGCCGAGCCACACGTGGCGCACTTCGCCCAGGAAGATGCTGTGGGTGCCGAAATGGTGGTGGCCGACCCGGCGGCAGAGCATCGCCGCCTGCGCATCGGCGAGACGTGGCGCGTGCTCGTCGTCGATGCTCCACCGACCAGTTTCGAAGCGAACGTCGCGCAGCCGGCTGTCGGAGAACGCCCGCGCCACGTCGACGTGCCTGGTGGTCAGGACATTCACGCAGAACCAATCGATCCCGGCCATTGACGCATGCATCGACACGTTCTCGTTCATGCACACCAGCAGGCTTGGAGGGTCCATCGACAGCGACGACACGGCCGTCGCCGTCATCCCCTTGGGGGCGTTGTCCACGGTGAGCGTAATGATGTGGATGGTCGAGGCGACGCCGCGCAGGGCGTGCCGGAAGTCATGCAGCAACTCCGGGCGCCCCGCAGGGCCGGGTCGGGCGGACTGGCCAGTCAAATCGATCCGATCCTCCAATCCTTGGGATGCCAGGTAAACACGCTTCTTCCTCAGACATACAGAGGCACGCGCCGTTTTACAGCAGGCGCCGCAATCCGTCAGTCGCCGACGGCCGTCGTCACGCGACGCGGAACGACCGTATCGGCGTGCGCCTCGGCCAAGGCCGCGACCACCAGGGCGTGATCGGGGGCCAGGGCGCAGGCGGGGTCGGCGCGGGTGGCGTCGCCGGTGAGGGCGTAGGCCTGGCAGCGGCAGCCGCCCCAGTCTATCTCCAGCCGCTCGCAGCCCCGGCAACTCTGTGGCGCGAACGCGGGCGCGCGAAACTTCGCGAATACGTCCGACCCGGTCCAGATCTCGGCCAGGGAATGTTCGCGCACCGAGGGAAACATCAGACCCGGCAAACTCGTCGCCGCGTGGCACGGCATCGCCAGTCCCGCGGGCGAGACGTTGATGATCCGCTGGCCCCACCCGCCCATGCAGGCCTTGGGCCGGGCGGCGAAATAGTCGGGAACCACATAGTCGATGACCACCCGGCCCGCGAGCCGGGCCCGCGCCGCCGCCACAGCCGCTGTTGCTGTCTCCAGTTGGGCCAGAGTCGGCATCAGGGCCGCGCGATTAAGCATGGCCCAGCCGTGGTACTGCACGTGAGCGATTTCGATGCGCGACGCGCCGATGTCTTCGCCGAGCGCGAGGATGTCCACGATGCGGTCGAGGTTGCCGCGATGTACGACGAAATTGGCCGTCAACGGCAGGCCGGACGCGACCACGCGCGCGGCCGCCGCGAGCTTGCGCGCGTGACCGCCGCGAAACCCGCCGATCCGGTCGGCCGACCCGGGCAGACAATCCTGGAAGCTCAGCTGGATGTGGTCGACGCCGGCCTCGACGAGGCGCGCCAGGGCGCTGTCGTCCAAGGTGACGCCCGACGTGATCAGGTTGGTGTAGAGCCCCGCGGCGGCGGCCGCCGTGATCAAGTCCGGCAAATCGCGCCGCGACATCGGCTCGCCGCCGGTCAGGTGCAGATGCAGGACGCCCATGTCGGCCGCCTCGGCGAACACCCGCCACCATGTCGCCGTATCCAGCTCCGCGCTCGCGCGCTCCAGTTCCAGCGGATTGGAGCAATAGCCGCAACTTAGCGGACAGCGGTGCGTCAGTTCGGCGATCAGGGCGATCGGCGCCGCGATTCGCTCCGGCGCGTTCACGCCGCCAGCGCGCCCTTGCCGCGAAGGTCGTCCAGCATGGTCAGCACGTCGACCTCGATCACGTCGCGCGGCGCCGCGTAGGCGGCGGCCAGCGCGTCGACGATGCGCGCCGCCGTCCGAACGCCGTCGACCAGCTTCAGGATCTCGACAGCGATCTCGTCGGGCATGAACAGGCGCTCGGGCGCCAGCAGCACCCAGGCGTCGCGCGCGCGGTCGAATTTAAACTTGACCCCGGGCCTCAGGCGGGGAACGGCGCTGGCGTCGATCACCTCGCGGCGCCTGGGTCATAGGCGCCCGGCGGTATGAAGCGCGGCTCCACATAGGCAAGATACAGGCCATCCAACTGCGACCACAAGACCCCGCATTTGAAGCGCAGAGCGTCGAGCACCGCCTGCTGCGACTGGAGCGTCCGCGCGTGCTCCTTGCAATAGGCGAGGGCGAAGGCGCTGTCGGTCGGCGCCTGGGTGAGCCGGGCGTTGAAATAGGCCAGGGTGTCGGAGGTGATCCAGTCGTAGTTGGCGAGCATGCCCGAGACCCGCTCGGCGATGATGGTCGGAGAAAAGAGTTCGGTCAGGGACGAGGCGACCGCGTCGAGAAGCGGCCGGTCGCGCACGAAATGCACATAGGCGTCGACCGCGAAGCGCGTCTGCGGCAGGATGCCGTCCGTGCTTTCGACGTAGGCACGATCGAGCCCCACGCCCTCGGCGAGCCGGAGCCATCGCTCGATGCCGCCGGGCGAAACGCCGTCGCCGTCGTGATCGATGAGCCGCCGGCGCCATTCGCGCCTCAGTTCGGCGGTGGGCAGGCGGGCGATGAGGTAGGCGTCCTTCGAGGGAATTCGACTCTGATAGTAGTAGCGGTTGAGAGCCCAGGCGCGGACCTGCCCCCGGTCGAGCTTCCCCGCGTGCAACAGCCGGTGGAACGGGTGCAGGTTGTGATAGCGCTCGGCGCCGATCGCGCGCAGCGCCGACTCCAGGCCGTCGGGCGAAAGCAGGATCTGGGTCACACCGTCATCTCCATGCCGTCGTACGCAACCTCCCAGCCGCGCGCGACGGCTTGCGCCCGCTCCGGCGAATCCTCGAGCAACACCGGGTTGGAGTTGTTGATATGGATCAGGACCTTGCGTTTCACGTCGAGCGGCCCAAAAGCGGCCAGTGTTCCGTCCGGACCATCCAGGCTCATGTGGCCCATGCGCCGCCCGGTCTTGGCGCCGAGGCCGGCGACGATCATTTCGTCGTCGCGCCACAGGGTCCCATCAAAAAACACCAGGTCTGCGCCGCGCAGGCGCTGCGCCAGCGCCTGCGTCATGGCCGCGCAGCCAGGGATGTAGAACACCGTCGTCACGCCGTCGCTGATCGCCGCCGCCACCGTCGTCTCGCCGGTTTCGATGGCCGGCGCGTCCGCGCCTTCCAGGTAGAGGGGAGTCTTTCCGGGCACCGCGAACAGCTCGGCCGTCAGCCCGCCGCCCAGCGTCACTTCCGCGCCGAGAGCCACCGTCTCACGGCGCACGATGTCGCGCGCCAAAACCTCGAACACGGGGTTGGCGTCGAGCACGCCGAGGATACGCGCCGTGGCGAATAGCGTGAACGGCTGGCGTTCGCGCAAGGTCAGAAGACCGGCAATCACGTCGACATCGCCGCCGGTCAGAACCACGGCCGCGATCGGGGAGGATCGGAGGCCTGCCTTGGGATGCAGTAACGCGCAAAGCCCGATCTGCTCGCGCAGGTCGGGCGACGCGTTGATCAAAACCCATTGCTCGCCGTCAACGCTGACGGCGAGACCGGCCTGGGTTCTCGGTCGGGCGGCCGGATCGCCGGCGCGCGCGCGCCGGCATCCCTCGGCGTTGGAGTTCCACTGCGGGAAACCGCCCCCCGCCGCCGACCCCAGCACCGCGATCCTCATGGGTCGACGTCAGGCGATCTCGGCGCTGACGTAGGCGTTGATTTCGGCGCCGCAGACGATTTCGACGATCTTGGGGGTCTTCCAAACCATGGGGTCTCTCCTGACGCCGGCCGAACGCCGGTTCGCCGGGATGTAGGCACGATGGGGGCGAATGTTCAACCAGGAAGCTCGAAGGAGAGCGCCCGCGTGAAGACAATCGGTTGAACAGGACGTCGGATAGTGGGAACCTGCCCCTCCCGAAGTCCCGTGTGACGGACGAGGCCGCGCAAAAAGCGGACCGCCGCGCACGGGGAAGAAACGCCTGGGAGGGCGACCCATGGATCAACTGGCACGGCTGATGCCGGCTCGCCAAGCGCCGCGCCCGCTCAGCTTCTCGACGATGTTGACGTTCAGTATCGCGAACCTGCCGATCGTGGCGCAGGTGATCGCCCTGCTGATCTTTCTGCCGCGCTATTTCGCGAGCCACCTGCATGTGAGCCTGGTAGCCATAGGCACGGCGTTCGCGGTGGTCAGGCTGATCGACATCGGCGTCGACCCCTTGCTTGGCGTCCTGATGGACCGCACGCGCACAACCCTGGGACGCTATCGCGTATGGTTGTTGGCCGGTGTGCCCATCCTGATGGTGGCGGTGTGGCGGCTGTTCTTCGCGCCCGACGGAATTGGGCTGGGCTATCTCGTCGGCTGGCTGCTGGTGCTTTACCTTGCGACGTCGATCCTGACCCTCGCCTATGCGGCCTGGGGCGCCAACCTGGCCACCGGCTATCACGACCGCACCCGACTAGGCGGCGTCGCCCAGCCGGTCGGCGTGGCGGCGGGCATGATCATCCTGTTTCTGCCGTCGATGTCGGCCTCCTTGGGCGGGACGGATGCACAGGGCGTGCAGGCGATGGGGCTGTTCATCATTGTCGTCGCGCCTTTGGCCATCGGCTTCGCCGCCTGGCGCACGCCCGAGCGGCTCGCGCCCCACGTGGCCGGGCCCAAATTCGGAGCCCGCGACTACTGGGCCCTGATCACCCGTCCCGCCGTCCTGAGACTTTCCTTTGCGGCAATGGCTTTGACCATGGGACCCGGATGGCAGGGTGCTCTCTATCTGTTCTTCGCCAATGAAATCCTGGGCTTTTCGATCGCGGCGGCCGCTGGCCTGGTGGCCGCCTCGCTGATCGGGGGCGCGATCGGCGCGCCGCTGTTCGCCCTGCTCTCGCGTCGCATCGGCAAGCATCGGACACTGATGGTTGCGACCTCCAGCTTTTCCGTAGGCATGTTCAGCTTCCTGCTGGTGCACGACGGCAATGTGCTGATGGGCGCGCTGACCCTTGGCCTCCTTGGCTTCGCCCAGGCCGGCTGGCTCGTCATGATGACCGCGATGATGGCCGATGTCGGCGATGAAGTGCGCCTGGAACAGGGCGCTGAGAGGATGGGCCTGCTGTATTCCCTGGTCACCGGGGCCACCAAGATCGCCGGCGCCCTGGCGATCGGCTTCTCCTATCCCCTGCTGGCGATGCTTGGGTTTCACCCCGGCGAAGGCGCATCGAACTCTCACAAGGCTCTCCTCGGCCTGGAGCTGGCCTACTACATCGCGCCGGTGTTGTTCGTCATGATCGGAGGGCTGTGCTTCATCGGCTGGGGCCTGTCCGCCGAACGCCACGGCGAAATCCGCCGCGCGCTGGACGCCCGCGACGCCGCGGCGGCGGAGGCCGCGGTGATAAGAGGCGCGGCCTAGGGCGAGCGACGAACCCGAACCGTCGCGAGCCCCCGAAATCAGTGCGCCGCGGCCGGCGAGGAAAACACCGGCCCGCCGACATAGCTGGCGTACACCTTGCGTTGGGAGAGCGAGACATACACCCGATGGGATCGGAAGAAGTCGTCCCCCAGCAACATTTCCGGAAAATCCACCGCCGCGGTAGCGATTCGTGAGCCCAGCACGACCTCCTTATCTTCACGGAACATGTCGGCGATGGTGATTTTCGCATTGTGGATAGTCTCGTCGCCGAACGAGAACGACGGAAAAACGGCCGCGTAGGATCGCACCTGAGCGCGGCCCAGCCCTCCCATCATCTGCGCCATGGAGATGCCGTCCGACGTGAGCTTCACACCCGCGTTGGTTGCTTCGGCGGGTGTAACGGTCGTAACGCTGGCGCCCGTGTCCATCTGGGCGCGGACGGGCTTGCCATTCAATAGCACGTTCACTTCTATCGAGCCCTTGCTCGAGCCCAGCATCGGGACGACGGAATAGGCCGATCCCCAATAGACGACCTGATCGCCCTTGCAGTTCTTTGGTGCGAAAAAGCGCAGCTTTTCGTGGGGAAAATCGAATTCGACGTCAGCCTGCATGAGGAACAGGGCCCCCAGGACGCCTTGAGCCTCACCCAGCAGATGCGGACCCTGGACCAGCATGTCGAAGTTCCTGTCAACCAGATTGGCGACCTTGAATTCCTTGACCCGCGCGCTCGCGCCATTTTCGCCGCCCCCGACGCCATACATCTTCAGGCCGGGAATCGGCCGCAAGACCAGACCGAGCTGCGCGGCGGCGGGGTGGGTCAAGAGCGTGCCGGCCGAGCCAGTGTCGACGATCATCCGGATTGGCTGGCCGTTCACCTGGGCGTCTATGGTCACTTGGCCATCGACCTTGACCGGCAGTTCGCCGATCTCCTGCATCTGGCAGGTCGCCTCACCACGCGCCTGCCCGACAAGGCAAAGCGCCATCATGATCGCCGCGACGTCCACGTGCATCTCGATGTCCCTATAAAGCCCCTGCGCGATTTCCGGTTTTTTCGCGCCGCCGACAAGCTAATTCATTCCCAGCGGCGCCGCGATCGGAGCCAGTGAGAGCGGGGGTAAATCGACAATGGCCAACGCCTTAAGCAGATCCACCCATTGGACCCTAGCGCTCTGCGCACTGGCCGCGCTTAGCGAGGGCTTCGATATCCAATCAATGGGGGTGGCTGCGCCGCGAATGGCACCGGAGCTGGCGTTGACGCACTCTCAGCTGGGTCCGCTGTTCAGCGCCAGCGTCGTGGGCCTTCTGATCGGGTCGATCGTAATTGGCCGGCTCGCCGATTCGGTAGGTCGCAAATGGACGCTTGTCGCCTCCCTGGCGACGTTCGGGCTGTTCTCCGCCGCCACAGCCTTTGTGGCCAGCTTCGCGCCTCTGCTGATTATCCGCTTCCTGGCGGGGCTCGGCCTCGGCGGCGCCATGCCCAACCTCATCGCGCTGTCGGCGGAGGCTCTGGCCGGCGAAGGAGTCGGCGTCGACCGGCGCACACGCATCGTCACCATGATCACCGCCGGCATGCCATTCGGAGGGGCCCTGGCCGGGGTCGCCGCGATCTTGTGTTCCTGGCGTGGCATCTTCTTCGTCGGAGCGGCCGCCCCTCTCGCGCTCGCGCCGTTGATGGCCGTCGGTCTGCCCGAGTCTCGCGGGTTTGTGACTTCGCGCCGCGCGCCGGTTTCGAGCGCAAACAGGATCGGTCTGGGACGAGGATTGTTCGGCGCGGGCCGGCTTGTGACCACGCTGCTGCTGTGGGCCGCGACCTTCTGCGCCCTGCTGTCACTCTATCTATTGATCAACTGGCTGCCGATCCTGATGCGCGCCAAGGGCGTGAGCTCGCGCGACGCCAGCCTGGTGTCCGTCTTTTTCAATCTGGGGGGGGCGCTGAGCGCCTTCCTGCTGGCGGCGCTCATGGTACAGCGACGCCGGGCTTCCAAGCTCGCCGTCTGGTATCTCGGCATGGCCGGAGCGATCCTGCTCCTTGCCAACGCGGGCGCCAACCTCGCCTCGGCGGGCGCCGCCGGCGCCATGGCCGGGGTATTCATCGCCAGCGCCGCCCTGCCCTTCTATGGCCTGGCGCCGGCCTATTACGAGGTTGAGGTGCGCGGAGCGGGCGTGGGCGCCGCGCTTGGCGTCGGCCGTTTCGGGGCGATCGTCGGCCCGCTGATGGCCGGGGCTCTGTTGTCGGGCGGCGCCGGCGCCGGTGTCGTCATCATGCCGCTGCTGCCGCTGGCGGTGGCGATCGGCGCCGCCGCGATGGCCCTGGTAGGGCGGCCCACGGTCGGGCCCGACGGCGTGGATTAAGGTTAGTTCATGAAATTTTCGTCATGGAACTGTGCCAGATACTGCCCAATTGAGCTAAATTCGCCCCTTCATGAGTGTTAAAGTACGCCGCCAGGCATAATTACCGCTTATTCACTTGAAGCCCCGCGCCCGCCCGTGGTGCTTACGGCTCGGCATAAGGCCGGATGAGGCGGGCAGTGATCGGCGGGGCGAGAATTCAACTAGCGGCGGGCGCGTCGATCCTGATCGCCCTCACCGCCCCGGCCCGGGCCGCCGACAAGGTCGTCGTGCCGACCATCTCCATGCCCGCGGCCTATGAACGGCGGGACGCCGGCGAGACGCTCGCGCCCGCGACGCTCGATCGGTGGTGGCTGCGGTTCAACGATCCACAGCTCGCCGCCTTTGAGACCGAGGCCATGCGCAATGGCCCCGACGCCCTCACCGCCGCCGCGCGGATCATCGAAGCCAAGGAGACGCGAAAAGCCCAAACGGCGCAGACCCTGCCCTCGGGATCGATCGCGGGAACCGCCAGCCGGCAACACGCCTACGACCTTGGCGGCGACACTCAGAACCTCACGCCGATCAACGGAAATACCGACACGTTGGGGGCTAATTTCAATGTCTCCTGGGAGCTGGATCTGTTCGGACGCCTGGCCACGGCGCGCCGGGTGGCCGCCTCGGACGCGGCGCAGGCGCGCTTCGACGTCGAGGGCACGCGGGCCAGCCTCGCCGCCGCGGTGGCCGACACCTATTTCGAGATCAAGGGACTGGCCATCCAGCGCGACGACGCCCGCGAGACGGTGCGCATCCAGACGGGCCTGCTGGACATCGCGCGCCGGAGGGCGCGGGCCGGCGCCGGGCCAGAGGACGAAATCGACCGCGTGGCGAGCGGCGTGTCGCAGGCCAAGGCGCAGGCCGAAGATCTCGACGCCCAGATGCGCGCGTCGCGCCGTCGATTGCTGGTGCTGATCGGCCGCGGACTCGCACCCGACACCGATCTCGCGGTGATTGGCGATCCGCCGGGGGTCCCGGCCATGCCGGCAAGCCTGCCCTCCGAGCTCCTGATCCGCCGCCCCGACGTACGCGAGGCCGAGTTCCGCTTGCGCTCGCAGATCGGCGCGGCGCGGCTGCGGCATCTGGCGGTGTTCCCCACCATCACCTTGCTGCCGGCGCTGGGCCTGGCCCACTCCGCCTCGCCCGGCGATTCGTTCATACCGCCCAGCACCGTCATCCCCGCCCAGGTCAACGTAAACGAAGGTTTCTGGACCCTGGCGGCGGGCGTCAACATACCGACGCTCGACATTCCCAAGCTGCTCTACCAGGCCCGCGCGGAGGACGCGCGCACGAGGCAGGCGGCGATCGCCTACGAAAGGACGGTCCAGACAGCCTTCGGCGAGGCCCAGACGGCCCTTACCGACCTTGCCGCCAGCGAAAAGGCCAGCGGCGAGCTCATCGAGGGCGAGGCGCAGGCGCGCCGCGCCTATGACGGGTCGAAGCGGCGCTACGCCGCCGGACTGGACGATCTGACCGCCACCCTGACCACCGAGCAGGCCTGGCGCTCCGCCCGATCAGCGGAGACCAGCGAACGCATCGCGACCTTGCGGCGCGCCGTGCGTGCCTACAAGGCGCTGGGCGGCGGCTGGGCGTTCAGCGGCGGCTCGGGAAGCTAGGCGACATGTCCCTCGCCCTCGCCACCCTGATCTACGAATGGCGCCGCTACCTCGCGGCGATCATCGCGCTGGCCTTCTCCGGGGTCCTGGTGCTGGTGATGATCGGCCTGTTCACCGGCATCATACACTCCGCCCTCGCCACCACCGAGCGGGCGCGGGCCGACATCTTCATCATGCCGGTCAAGACCCCCACCATGGTCGACGGCGACCCGACCCTGCCGGCCCGCGTGCAGCCGAAGATCTACATGAACCCGCATGTCGTCGAAGTCCGCAGCATCGAGGAGGCGTTCGGCGGCTGGACCAATACGCCGGGCCCCGGCGAGAAACAGGTGCAGAAGTTCGTTTCGGTCTGGGCGGTCGACCCGATCCCCAATGCGGTGACCCTTCCACGAGATTACACTGAGGAGCAGCGCCTGGCGCTGATGGAGCCCGGCGCGATCCTGGTCGACGCCAGCAACCTGGCGACACTGGGCGTGAAGCTCAACAGCAAGGGGTCGATCAACGGACACGCGGTGTGGGTGCGCGGCATCCTGCACAACTATCAGGACATCAACCAGACCTCGGTCGTCGCCTCGCGCGAGACCGAGCGGGTGCTGCAGCGCACCGTCAGCACGACCGACACCGGTCCGCTGATGGTCAGGATCGACAATCCGGCGAACGCGGCGGTGGTGCGCGACCAGCTCAACGCCGCCGCCCACGGCGCCTACCACGCGTCGACGGCCGCGGAACTCAACAAGCTCGACGAAGACGCCATCCTGAAGGAGCAGATCATCGGCGTTCTGCTGCTGTTCCTGACCATCATGGCCGGCCTGATTGGGGTCGGCATCACGTCGCAGACCCTGCGCGGCGCGATCCTATCCAACATCCGCGAATTCGCCAGCCTGCGCGCGCTCGGCATCTCGATGGGCTCGCTTCGCCTGATAGTCATGGAGCTGTCGGTTTGGGCCGGCGTGGCGGGCGTCGGCGCGGCGCTCGGCCTGACCTGGCTGGTGTCGCTCGCCGCCGGCGCGGCCGGCCTTCCGCTGGTCATCCGGCCCGGCCCGGCGATCTTCATCTCCATCCTGCTGATGATCATCGCGGTGATCTCCGGCGCCATGGCGATGGGCATCCTCAAGCAAAGCCAGCCCGCGGACCTGCTGCGATGACCGTCCCTACTGCGAACGCGCTCTCCGCCCGGGGCCTGGTCAAGCGCTTCAAGACCGGACGCACCTTCGTCGAGGTGCTCAAGGGCGTCGACTTCCATGCCCGGCACGGCGACGTGACCATGGTCATGGGCCCGTCGGGATCGGGCAAGTCCACCCTGATCGCCGCGCTCTCGGGCCTGCTGAAGCCCGACCAAGGCAAGGTCTGCGCCATGGGCGAGGACCTGTGGAGCCGGCGCCCCGGCAAGATCGACCGGTTCCGCCTGCAGCACTGCGGCTTCATCTTCCAGGGCTTCAACCTGTTCCCGGCCCTGACCGCCCTGCAGCAGGTAACCACTGTCCTGAAATATCAGGGCCTCTCAAAAAGCGAAGCGCGGCGCATCGCCGTGGACGCGCTTGAGGAAGTCGGTCTGAAGCCGCGCATGAATCAGCGGCCGAGCGAACTGTCCGGCGGCGAAAAGCAGCGCATCGCCATCGCCCGTGCGATCGCCAAGCGCCCGACCCTGCTGTTCGCCGATGAGCCCACCTCGGCCCTCGACGGCGAGAACGGCCAGATCGTCATCCGCCTGCTGCGCCGGGCCGCCACCGAACACAATGCCGCGGTGATCTGCGTCACCCACGATCCGCGCCTGGAATCGTTCGCCGACCGCATCATCCACATCGAAGACGGCCGGATCCTCGCGCCGGGGGGAGATTGATCGCACATGCCCGAACTGTTGCGCCGTCCGCTGTTCTGGATCGTCGCCGCCGTCCTGCTGGTCGGCGCCGGCGTCGGCCTGACCATGCTGAAGGGCAATGCCAAATCGGCCGCGGTCGCCCACGTCGACCCCCCCTCGCCGTTTTCCGCCGTCGCCCAGGGCAAGGCCGATGTCGAGGGCGGCATCATTCAGGTCGCCTCGCGCACCGCCGGCGTCGTGCGCGAAGTCGACGTGCTGGAGGGCGACAGGGTGCGCAAGGGCCAGGTGCTGGCGCGCCAGGAGGACGACGCGCCTCGTCTGGCCGTCGACACCGCCCGGGCCACGGTCGAGCAGGTCAGGGCCCAGATGGGCCTCACGCAGGTGCAGATCGCGACGGCGCAGCGAGAGAAGGCCCGCCTCGCCGACCTCAGCGGCGTCGTCTCGCGGCAGCAGGTGGACCAGGCGGCCGACGCCATCGCCGACGCCGAGGCGAACCTGGCCAGCCAGCGGGCCGCCGTCGACGTCGCCCAGACCCAGCTCAACGAGGCGCGCTATCGGCTCGAACAGACCATCGTGCGCGCTCCGGCCGACGGCGTCATCATCCGCCGTTACGCCAATCCCGGCACGGGCGCCTCGACCCTGAACGTCACCCCGATGTTCGACCTCGAGCCGGCCGGCGCCCGCATCGTCCGCGCCGAGGTCACCGAAACCGACCTGCCGACAGTCAGCGTCGGTCAGAGGGTGAGCATAGTGCCCGAAGCGGACCAGACCAAGGCCTATCCAGGGACTGTGCTGCGCCGAGCCGCCGTGTTCGGCGCGCGCAAGCTGCAGTCGGACGATCCGGCCGAGCGCACCGACGAACGCGTTGTCGAAGTGGTGGTCAGCGCCACCGGCGCCCCGTTCCTGGTCGGCCAGCGCGTCCTGGTGAAGTTCGCCAGGCCGCCGAAGGCGTGATCTCGTACCGCCGGCTTCCAGCCCATCTGCGCTAGGATAGGAGGCTGCGGGCGACCCTGTTCTCGTAGCGCGGGCATCCTGCCCGCTCTTAAACGTCGCCGAAGAGCGCGATTCATTCGGGAATAGATGCGGGCTAGAAGCCCGCGCTACGAGGAAACAGCGCTTTCGCGCTAAACCTAGCGCCCATAAGCTTCCAGCCGGCGGTACGAGCCGTGCGAGCTACCCTTCTCGCGGCATTGACGAGGCGCGGACGTCGCGGGGGGCGGCCGAGGCCTTGTCGATCGCGCCGATCACCGCCTGCGCTTCATAGGGCGCCTCCAGTCTCGCCACCTCCTCGGCCGAAAGCGGGCTTTCCACCGCCCTGATCGGATCGTCGAGGTGGCTCACCTTGGTGGCGCCGAGGATCGGGGCAGTGACGCCGGGCTTGGTCAGCATCCAGGCGATGGCGACCTGCGCCGGACTCTCGCCGCGCGACGCGGCGACCTTGCCCAGGGCGTCGATGACCGCCTGATCAGCCCGGCGGTGGAAGCGCCCCTCGTTCATCGGCGACTTCGAGCGGGTCGTGCCGGCCTCGCGGTTGCCGGCCAGCAGGCCGCCGGCCAGCGGGCTCCAGGGTATCAGGCCGACGCCTTCCTCGACGCACAGCGGGTTCATCTCGCGCTCTTCCTCGCGATAGAGCAGGTTGTAGTGGTTCTGCATCATCGCGAACCGCGTGCGGCCGGTCTCGCCGGCGCGATGCAGGTATTTCGAGAACTGGTAGGCGAACATCGAGCTGGCCCCGATGTAGAGCGCCTTGCCGGCCTTGACGACGTCATCAAGCGCCTCGATCGTCTCGTCGACAGGCGTGTGATAGTCGAACCGATGGATCTGATAGAGATCGACATAGTCGGTCCCCAGGCGCATCAGACTGGCGTCGATCGACTGCATGATGTGCTTGCGCGACAGGCCCCCGCGATTGGGGCCGCGGCCCATCGGCACGTACACCTTGGTGGCGATCACCGACTCGTCGCGGCGGATCTTCAGTTCCTTCAGGCAGCGACCGAGGATCGCCTCGCTTTCGCCGCGTGAGTAGATGTCGGCAGTGTCGAAGAAGTTGATACCCGCCTCGGCCGCCCGACGCACGATCTCCAGACTCGCGGCCTCGTCGATCATCCAGTCGGCCATCGAGCCGAAACTCATGGCCCCCAGACAGAGGCGCGAAACCTCGGTCCCGGTCGACCCCATGCGGACGTATTTCATCGTGGCGCTCTCCCTGAGGTTTCTCTGCAGGAGCGATGTTAACCAATCCGCTCCGACATGGCGAACGCGGCGCGCGGGCCAGACGCTCGGGCGCCAGGTTACGGCGCGCGCATCCGCATCAGGCCTTCCTGCGCGGTCGAGGCGACGAGGCGACCGTCGCGGTTGTAGATCTGACCGAGGTTGAATCCGCGCGAACCCGACCCGGACGGGCTCTTCTGCGCATAGAGATGCCAGTCGTTGAAGTTCGAGCGTCGATGGAACCAGATCGCGTGATCGAGGCTGGCGGATTGAAAGCCAGGCGTGCGCCAGTTGATGCCGTGCGGGCGAAACGCCGTGCCCAGTAGCGACATGTCCGAGGCGTAGGCCAGCGCCGCCTGCTGCAGGGCGACATCGTCCGGTATCGGGCAGATGACCCGCATCCAGACGTTCTGCGCCGCCGGCCCCGGGGTCGGATCGCTCTCGGCGTCCCGCCCATCGACCCAGCGCATGTCGATCGGGCGCGAACCGCCCCAATCATCCTTTTGGCTGGGCAGGCTCTCCGGGGCCGGCATGGCCGGCATCGGGTCCTGGTGGTCGTAGCCCGCCTCCTCCTCCTGAAACGACGCGGCCAGGTTGAAGATCTGCGCGCCGTGCTGGATCGCTGTCACGCGGCGGGTGGTAAAGCTTTTTCCGTCACGCGAGCGGTCGACTTCGAACAAAATGGGCGCCGACGGATCGCCTGGCCGGATGAAGTAGCAATGAAGGGAATGGCAGGTCCGGATCTCGACCGTCTTATAGGCGGCCATCAGCGCCTGGCCGATCACCAGGCCGCCGAAGATGCGCGGACCCTGGTCCGCCGGCGCCACGCCGCGGAACAGGTTCACCTCGATGCGCTCCAGCGCCAGGGTCTCGATCAGGTTCTGAACGTCGGGCATCGCATCCCTCCAGCAAGGGGCGCGGCTTAGCTTTTGCGGGACCTGCTAAGCAAGCCCTGCTTCGTCGACCCACCCTTTGGCCCGCGCCACCGCCTTGTTCCATTGCGCGTATTCCCGCGCCCGTAGCCCGTGATCCATCATCGGGCGCCAGGCGGCGTCCTCGCGCCATTGGGCGCGCAGGGTGGCGAGGTCGGGCCAGAAGCCCACCGCGAGGCCGGCGGCGTAGGCGGCCCCCAGGCAGGTGGTCTCGGCGATGGCGGGCCGCGACACCGGCGCATCCAGCACATCGGCCTGGAACTGCATGAGAAGACCGTTGGCGGTCATGCCGCCGTCGGCCTTCAGCCTCGTCAAGGGCTGGCCGGAGTCGGCGGCCATGGCGTCGACCACCTCGCGCACCTGCCAGGCGACCGCCTCCAGAGCCGCGCGGGCGATATGGCCCCTGCCGACATAGCCAGTCAGGCCGGCGATCACGCCGCGCGCGTCGGAACGCCAGTGCGGCGCGAACAGCCCCGAGAAGGCCGGCACGAAGTAGCAGCCGCCGTTGTCGTCCACGGACCGCGCCAGGGCCTCGATCTCGGAGGCGCTGGCGATCAGTCCCAGATTGTCGCGCAGCCACTGCACCAGCGCACCGGCCACGGCGATCGACCCTTCGAGGGCGTAGACCGCCGGCGCGTCGCCGATGCGGTAGCCGACCGTCGTCAGCAGGCCGTTCCGCGACGCGACGGCGCGCTCGCCGGTGTTGACCAGCAGAAAGGCTCCGGTGCCATAGGTGCACTTTCCCTCGCCAGGGGAAAAACAGGTCTGGCCGAACAGGGCGGCCTGCTGATCGCCCAACGCCGCGGCCACCGGCACGCCTGCCAGCACCCCGCGCGCCGGCGCGTAGACCTCCGCCGACGACCGGATCTCCGGCAGAATGGCGCGCGGCACGCCGATGACGTCCAGCAGCGTGTCGTCCCAATCCAGGGTCGCCAGGTTCATCAGGAGTGTGCGGCTGGCGTTGGTCACGTCGGTGACGTGGCGGCCGGTGAGCTTCCAGATCAACCAGCTGTCCATGGTGCCGAACAGGATGTCTCCGCGCGCAGCGGCCTCGCGGGCGCCCGCCACATGGTCGAGCAGCCAGCGGATCTTCGGACCCGAGAAGTAGGTGGCGAGCGGCAGCCCCGTCTGCGCCCGGAACCGGTCCTGGCCCTCATCGGCGGACAGCGCCAGGCAGAGGCCATCCGTGCGGGTGTCCTGCCAGACGATGGCGTTGGCGATCGGCGCGCCGGTCCCGCGGTCCCAGAGCAGGGTCGTCTCGCGCTGATTGGTGATGCCCACGGCCGCCAGGTCGCGCGGCGCGATTCCCAGCTTCGCCATCGCCGCCGAGACGACGCCCGACACGTTGGCCCAGATCTCCATCGCGTCATGCTCGACCCAGCCCGGCCGCGGAAAGATCTGCCGGTGCTCGACCTGCGCGCGCTCGGCCACCGCGCCGGCGGCGTCGAAGATCATGCAGCGCGAGGACGTGGTCCCCTGGTCGATAGCGGCGATGTAGCGGGGCATGCCTTGTGCGCTCCTTCCGGGAGGCAGGATAACAGGACGCGGCGCTTCAATCGAACTCGCGTTCCGGGTGGCCCCGTCGCCTGCGCCCGTCACGGAAGATATTCAGTCCGACCCAGAACAATGTCACGCCCGCCGCTGTAGGCACGCCACCGATAATCAGTGGCAGGAGCAGCGGCGAGAGCTGTGTGGGATATCGCCCATCGGTGGCGCTGACGATGAACCCGACGCTGAACACCGCCGTGCATAATCCGCAGAGCAGCGCCAGCAGGCCTCCCGCCGCCATTAACAGCATGCCGACAAACCGCCTTCCCGCCATACGCCGCGCCTCGCTCACGTGCGCTTCGCGCTCGGGTTGGCTCATCGTCTCGCGCGCCTGCCCACAGCCAGCGCGCCCTCCCCTGCCGCACCCTCGCGATAGAAGGTGTTGAACGTGTCGAACGGGATGATCAGGCCGTCCGGCTGGACGAAATGCACGCAGGACCGTTTCACGGTGGCGAGGTCGAAGTTGAACCGGTCGAGGAACTGCATGATCACCACTCTGAACGTGTGCTCGTAGGTCAGCCCATCGGGAACCACGGCGTCGGGCAGGCAGCAGAGGACGTCCGCCAGCTTGCCGGAGGTGTCGGCCTGAGCGGTCGACAGCGACAGCAGGTTGAACACCCGCTCGCGCAAATCGGGAAACCGCTCGAAGGTCACCGTGTTCGGCGCGACCTCGACGAGGATGTCGCGCGGCAGCAGGGCGGTGATCGGCGCCACGGTGCGTCCGTTCCGGAGGCCATAGCCGATGCAGATCTGGTCCGGATTGCACGGCAGCGGGATCAGGTCTTCCATCGCGAAGACGCCAGCCTTCGCGATTTCTCGCCGCACCTCGGACAGGACCATCCGATTCCGGCTGGCGTCGAAGCCGGTGTTGCGACCAGCGTCCTGGATCGGCTGGAAGGTCACGCCGCGCACACAGCGCCACTCCAGTGCGAAACGCACGATGTCGGCGATGTCCGCATCGTTGACGCCCTTCTTCAGCGTCACCACCAGTGTCGTCGAAATATTGCAGCGCTCGAGGGCTTCCAGCGCCTCGATCCGCACGCGGGTCAGGTCCGCGCCGCGCAGCTCCATAAGCGCCTCGCGCCGCACCGAGTCGAACTGCAGATAGACCTCGAAGCCCGGCATGAACGCGGCCAGCTGCTCGGCGAAACCCGGCTCGCGTGCGATTCGCAGGCCGTTGGTGTTGATCATCAGGTGGCGGATCGGCCGCGCCTTGGCGGCCCGCAGAATGTCGAAGAAATCCGGATGGATCGTCGGCTCCCCTCCGGAGATCTGCACCAGATCCGGTTCGCCCTCGGAGGCGACGATGGTGTCCAGCATCGCCTCGACCTCGGCCATAGAGCGATGCGTTTCACGCTTGACCGACGAGTCGGCAAAGCACTCGGGGCAGGTCAGATTGCACGCCTCGTTGATCTCTAGGATCGCCAGACAGGAATGCTGCTCATGGTCGGGGCAGAGACCGCAGTCATAGGGGCAGCCGTGCTCGGTCCGGGTCGTCGGCGCCAGCGGCCGGTCGCCGGGCTTCAGCCACTCACGCTGAGACTTCCAGTACGCGAGGTCGTCGGAGATCAGGGTTTTCTGGACGCCATGGTCGGCGCAACGTTTCAGGTAGAAGACACGGCCGTCCTGAGAGATGACCTTGGCTGGAACCAGCGCTAGACAGGTCTCACACAGGCTGGTGGTTTGGCCGAGGAATAGATAGGGCGCGCTCTTTCTCGTCGGCCCTGTGGCGGAGATCGCGAGCGAACCAGACGCATCCATAGACTGCCAACCCCGCCGATATCAGGTGAAACAGGTTAAGCGGCCCGATCAGTTTCGGATAGGGCTTGAGGAACTCCCACACGAACCGCTGCGCCCCGTACCAGGCGACGAAAACATAGAAGCCGCGCCGCATCGCCCATGGCGACCGCCGCGCCAGACTGATCAGATAGACCAGCAGGAACAGAGCGACGGACAGGCTCTCATAGACCTGCACCGGATGGCGGGCGACCCCATCGCCCAGGTCGACGCCCCACGGCAGGCTCGTGGCAACGCCATAGGTACGGTCCGACAGTCCGGAGAACAGGCAGCCAAAACGCCCGACAATGATCCCCACCGCCAGCGAGCCGACGAACACGCCGCCGGTCGATCCGCGGATGCCGCGCGCGCCCTTGTAGATCTCCACAGCGACGATCGCACCCGCGAGCGCGCCCGCGATGCTGTGCGACAGCGTCGGCGCCGGCCCGCGCATGGTGTTCAGCGACCCCGCCAGCCATGCTCCGATCACCGCTCCACCGACCAGCGCAATGAAGTATCCCGGTCCGGTCCGCATCGTCAGCCGCTCGGCGGTCTCCCTGAGCCGCCACTGGTAGATCGTCCACCCCGTGGCCGCCCCCGCCGCCCACGCCGCGAGATCGAACAGCGGGTGTGCCGCGGGCGACGTGGGTAGATGGATCATTCCCCATCATCACGGGCGCGCATGATCGGCGAAAGCCCGCGCGGTGTTCGCGTCGACGATTACGGATTTGTAACGTGGTGCCAGGCGGTGTTAGGCCGGAACGATAGACACTGCACATTTCAGGGGAGCGCCATGCGTTCAAAGATCGACCTTGTCACCACGGCCGCCGTCATGTCGTTGCTCGCGAGCCCGGGGCGCGCCGCGCCGATGCTCGGATTCACGCCCGCCGACGCCGACGCGCAGCGTGCGCTGGAGGCGAAGTTCGACGCCGGGCTCTCGGCGCAGGCGATCGGCGAGCGGCTCAAGCGAATGGCGGCGGAGACCAATCAGGTGGGCTCGCCGCATGACAAGGCCAATGCGGAGTTCACCCTCGAGCAGTTCAAGGCCTGGGGCTGGGACGCGCATATCGAGGTGTTCAGCGTGCTGTATCCCACGCCGAAGACCGAATCACTCGAACTCACCGGCCCCGAGCCTTTCACGGCGACGCTGACCGAGCCGCCGATCCCGGGCGATCCGACCACGCAGCGCACCGAGGGCGTGCTGCCGGCCTATGTCGCCTATGGCGGCGAGGGCGACGTCACCGCGCCGCTGGTCTACGCCAACTACGGCATGCCCGAGGACTACGCCGTGCTGCAGCGCCTGGGCGTCGACGTGAAGGGCAAGATCGTCATCACCCGCTACGGCGCAGGCTGGCGGGGCCTCAAGCCCAAGCTAGCCTATGAACACGGGGCCGTCGGCTGCCTGATCTATTCCGACCCCGCCGACGACGGCTATGGCCCCGGCGAGCCCTACCCCAAGGGAGCGTTCCGCCCCGAGCGCGGACTGCAGCGCGGGTCGGTCATGGACATGCCGGTCGAAGCGGGCGATCCGCTGACCCCTGGCGTCGGCGCCACCGCCGACGCGCCGCGAATTCCCCGTGACCAGGCAAAGACCATCCTGAAGATCCCGACCCTGCCGATCTCCTGGGGCGACGCCCGGCATTTCCTCGCCGCGCTGGGCGGGCAGGTCGCGCCCAAGAGCTTCCGCGGCGCCCTGCCGATCACCTACCATGTGGGCGGGGCCGGAGCGGAAGCGCACCTGGTCGTGCAGTCCAACTGGGACCAGAAGCCGCTCTACGACGTGATCGCCACCATAAAGGGCGCGCAATGGCCCGATCAGTGGGTCGTGCGCGGCAATCACCGCGACGGCTGGGTCTATGGGGCGGAAGACCCCCTGTCGGGCCAGACGGTCCTGATGGAGGAAGCCAGGTCGATCGGCGGCCTTCTCAAGACCGGCTGGCGGCCAAAGCGCACCCTCGTCTACGCCAGCTGGGACGGGGAGGAGCCTGGGCTGCTGGGCTCGACCGAATGGGCGGAGGCCCACGCGAAGGACCTGCAGTCCAAGGCGCTGATCTACATCAATTCCGACGGCAACAACCGCGGCCTGCTGCAGGCCGACGCCAGCTATTCGCTGCAGGCGTTCATCAATGAGGTCGGCGCCGACGTGCGCGACCCCGAAACCGGCGCCAGCACGCGAGACCGCGCGGCGGCGGCGCTGCAGGTCGACGCCGTGGCCGCCGGCGCAAAGGACGAGGTCAAGGCGCGCGCCAAGAAGGTCGCCGCCAGCGGCGAGCTGCCGGTCACGGATCTCGGATCGGGCTCCGATTTTACGCCGTTCGTCCAGCACCTCGGCATCGCCTCGATGAATATCGGCTATGGCGGGGAAGGCCAGTCCGGCGGCGTCTACCACTCCGTCTACGACACCTACGAACACTATCAGCGCTTCGGCGACCCCGGGTTCGCGTACGGCGTCGTGCTGGCCCAGACGGTCGGACGGCTGGCCCTGCGCGCCGCCGACGCAGGCGTCGCCCCGATGCGCTTTGGCCCCTTTGCCGACACCGTCGGCGGTCAGGTCGAGGAGCTGAAGAAACTGCTGACCTCCGAGCGCGAACACGCCCAGGCGCTCGACCGGCTGCTGGCTCAGAAGGCCTTCGCCCTGGCCGCCGACCCGACACAGCCTTCGGCCCCGCCGGACCGGGAAATCGACGTGCCGAGCCTCGACTTCGCGCCGCTGGACGCCGCGCTCGTCCGGCTGAAGGCCAGCGCGGAGGCCTACGACAAGGCGGCCGCGGGCGCCGCCGGCGCGGCGCCCGGCAGACTGACGAGGGCCGAAACGATCATCCAGGGGGCCGAGCAGGCGATGACCGACGATCGCGGCCTGCCTGGTCGGCCCTGGTACAAGCACCTGATCTACGCGCCCGGCCTGCTGACGGGCTATGGCGCCAAGACCTTGCCGGGCGTGCGCGAAGCGATCGAGGGCCGGCGCTGGGACGAGGCCGGCGACTACATCGGCCGCACCGCCAGGGCGCTCGATGCGTTGAGCGCGAAACTGGACGAAGCGAGCAGGACGCTGACGGTGGGGTAGGCGAGAGCCCGTCCATTGGCTGCGGGCTGGCCTCCGCGAGGCCGCAGCCTGGCCGCTGTCGGGCCGCTCGCCGGCTACGTTGAGGCCGCATCTTGGCCTCATTTTGGCCTCATCCTGGCCTCTTCTTGGCCTCTTTCAGGCCGCCGAATGGCCTCCAATAAGCTTAAGGTTTTCCTTAAGCGTCTGTATTATTTGCCATTCTTAAAGCATTCGTGACCCGCACCCGAAATTGAGCCAACCCTTCCGTGGCCCGCTCGCATATTGCAATAAACGAGCCGACAATCAAGGGTGGTCGTCGCCATCATTGCGACAGTCCGGCGGCCAAGGCCTTCGCCGCCATCGTGGCTGGTCGGCGGCGATCGGGGCGACCTATCACCATCGCCGACGCTCAGATCGCCGCCATGCCCGCTCGCACGGGGCCTCGGTCGCCACACGCAATGTCGGCGACTTCGAAGGCTGCGGCATTGCGCTGGTCAACCCTTGGGATGAGGCGACCTAAGATGGCGGCGGCCCTCGTCGGCCATATCGCGGCGGAGGACGGCAGCGTCTAACGGCGGTCCGCGACGACGCCCCTGAAGCCAGGACGACCAACCCGACCAACCGGCCACTCTCGAGGCGCCGCGCCAATATCGATCACCTCGCCGGCCCTCATTTCGCCACTGGTCCGATACACTTCCCAGGCGATCGGGGCTAAAGGAGCGCGCATGATCCGCCAGCGCCGCACTCGCATCGTCGCCACGCTCGGCCCCGCCAGCCGCGCGCCGGAGATGGTGATCGAACTGGCGCGGATTGGCGTCGACGTCTTCCGGCTCAACTTCAGCCACGGGGCGCACGCTGACCATGCCGCCGCACTGCAGGCGGTGCGCGACGCCGAGGCGGCGATCGGGCGGCCGCTGGCCGCGCTGGCCGATCTGCAGGGCCCGAAGTTCCGCCTCGGCGATTTCGCCGCCGGCCGCATCGACATCGTCAGAGGACAGACGCTGCGGCTCGATCTCGATCCGGCGCCAGGCGACGCCGCGCGCGTGCAACTGCCGCACCCCGAGGTCTTCAAGGTGCTCGCCCCGGGACTGTCCATCGTCCTCGACGACGGCCGCATTCACCTGCGGGTGCGCGAGGCCGGCAAGGATTTCGCGGACGTCGAAGTGGTGAGCGGCGATGCGCTCTCGGACCACAAGGGGGTGGCCGTTCCGGGCGTCACCATCCCGGTGCCGGCGATGACCGCCAAGGATCGCGCCGACCTCGACTTCGCCCTGCGCATCGGCGTCGACTGGATCGCGCTGTCGTTCGTGCAGCACGCCGCCGACATGGCCGACCTGCGCAAGATCGTGAACGGCCGCGCGGCGATCCTCGCCAAGATCGAGAAGCCAGCGGCGATGGACGACCTCGAGGCCATCCTCGACGTCAGCGACGGCCTGATGGTGGCGCGCGGCGACCTCGGCGTCGAGCTCGCGCCGGAGGACGTGCCCGTCGCGCAGAAACGGATCGTGCGCGCCGCCCGCCGTCGCGGCGTGCCGGTGATCGTCGCCACCCAGATGCTGGAATCCATGACCGCCAGTCCCACCCCGACGCGGGCCGAGGCCTCCGATGTCGCCAACGGAGTCTATGAGGGCGCCGACGCCTTGATGCTGTCGGCGGAGTCCGCCGTCGGCGCCTATCCGCGCGAGGCGGTGAGCATCATGGACGCGATCATCCGCAAGGTCGAAGCCGATCCCCAGTGGCCGGGCCTGATGCGCGCCGAACACGGCATGGGAGCCGACGAGGACGTCGACGCCCTGATCGCCGCCGCGACACGCGCCGCCGAGGCGCGCTCGACCGCCTGCCTCGTCGCCTACACGACGACGGGTTCAACCGCCCGTCGCCTGGCGCGCGAACGCCCGGGCCATCCGATATTGGCCATCGCGCCGAACGCGCGCGTCGCGCGGGCGCTGGGCCTGGTGTGGGGACTGGAACCGCGCGTCGGCTCGCAGCCGCGCGGCGTGGTGGCGATGACCGACGAGGCCGCGCACCTGTGCGCCGATCTGGGCCTGGCGGCGCCGGACGCGCGCATCCTGATCATCGCCGGCCCGCCGATGGGCGCGCCCGGGGCCGCCAACCTGCTGCGCATCACCCACGCCCCTCGGCCGAGGACTCCTCCGACGGGCGGTTGATCGCGGCCCGCGACGGGAGAGACGGAAACGCAAACAGCGCGAGGGGAGGCGCGAAGGACGCAAGGGTTGGCCTTGCGCGGCGAGGGGCGCGGTGCACGGACAAATGCCCTTCGCGCGAAGCGCTCAGGGGTCGTGGAAAAATTAAAGCGTCAGCAGCACCGCATCAGACGTTGCTCACGCGCCCCCTCCACCGCTTCGCGGTCCCCTCCAACACATGGTGGGCCAGCGTCGGCACACAAATCTAAAAACATATTAGGATCAATGATTTGTGAGAAAACCCGTGCGCCCCCTTCTCCCCTTGCGGGAGAAGACCTTCCTGCGAAGCAGACGGATGAGCGACTGTCTGGCGGGTCAAGTTGTAATTGCCATCGCGAGACGGATTTCTTTCGCCTTTGCGTTGAGTCTGACGAGGAGTTTCCGAGCCAGGGCGATGCGCACAGACTTTTTGGTGCGGTCG
>JBBRAV010000036.1:0-43015 GCA_038206535.1 Caulobacterales bacterium | reverse complement strand
CAGATGATCGCCAATGAAACCTGTCCGCTCGTCCATCACACAGCTCTCTCGCCAAGGCATGCAACCGTCCTCCAACTCCGTCAGAGAACCGTTACCGACCTTTCCGGTCTAAACTGTCACCATTCTAACCGGACCGCACATACGCGACCCTTCTCCCCTCGCGGGAGAAGGTGGCCCGCAGGGCCGGATGAGGGGGCCGCGCCGGCCGATCCGTAGCCGTCCCTCCGAGGCGGAGATGACTGTGGGAAACCCCTTATCCGTCTGCTTCGCAGACACCTTCTCTCGCAAGGGGAGAAGGATTCTCGGAGCCGAATCAGTCATATGACCAGTTCCCCCACCCGCCTGACGTCGCTCGCCCATGGCGGGGGCTGTGGATGCAAACTGTCGCCGGCCGTGTTGCGGGAGATTCTCGCGGGCATGCCGCTGACCGCCGCGTTTCCTGATCTGCTGGTGGGGACGGAGTCGTCGGACGACGCCGCGGTGTGGCGGCTGAACGATCGCCAGGCGCTGGTGGCGACCACCGACTTCTTCATGCCGATCGTCGATGATCCGTTCGACTTCGGACGTATCGCCGCGACCAACGCCCTGTCGGACGTCTACGCCATGGGCGGCAGGCCGATCCTGGCCCTGGCCATCGTCGGCATGCCCATCGCCAGAATGTCCGCCGACCAGATCCGCGGCATTCTGGCGGGCGGCGCCTCGGTGTGCGCGGCCGCCGGCATTCCGATCGCCGGCGGGCATTCCATCGACAGCGCCGAACCGATCTACGGTCTGGTGGCCTTGGGTCTGGTCGACCCCGCGCGGGTGCGCAAAAACGGCGGCGCGCGCGCGGGCGACGTGCTGATCCTGACCAAAGCGCTCGGCGTCGGCGTGCTCAGCGCCGCGCTCAAGCAGGAGCGCCTGCCGCCGGGCGGCTACGAGATCCTGATCGCCACCACGACGCAACTCAACAGCGTCGGGACGGAACTCGCGGCGATCGATGCGGTGCATGCGATCACCGACGTCACCGGTTTCGGACTGCTCGGACACGCGCTGGAGATGGCGCGCGGGGCCGGGCTAACGATCGAGATCGATCCCGCACCGCCGCTGCTGGCCGGCGCGGGGGACCTCGCGCGGGCGGGCATCCGGACCGGCGCGTCGGGCCGAAACTGGGACAGCTACGGCGAGGCGGTGCGTCTGCCCGAAGGCTTTCCGCACTGGCGGCGCGACCTGCTGTGCGACCCCCAGACCAGCGGCGGATTGCTGGTCGCCGTGGACGCGGCCGGCGCGCCTGATGTCCTGGACATGATACGCGAGCGAGGCTTCGGTTCGGCCGGCGTCGTCGGACGAACCCGCGCCGGCGCGCCGGACATCCACGTCTTGGGTTAGACCGACACGTCCAGGCGCTGCAGGCCCCGAAAAAACGGCAGAGTGCGCCAGACAGGCTGGGCGTCCGGCTCGGCCAGCCGCATGTCGGGGAAGCGCTCGAACAGGCGCGTCAGGGCGACCTGAGCTTCCAGGCGGGCCAGCGGCGCGCCGATGCAGATGTGAGCGCCGCCGCCGAAGGCGACATGGGGGATTTTCTTGCGGGTGATGTCGAAGCGGTGAGGGTCGTCGAAGACTTGCGGGTCGCGATTGGCCCCGCGCAAAGACAGGACCATCGACTGGCGGGGGTGGACCGGGCAGCCGCCGATCTCCATCTCCCGCGAGGCGATCCGCGCGGTGATATCCACCGGCGGTTCGAAGCGCAGCACCTCCTCGACGGCGGCGCCGATCAGGCCGGGATCGGCGCGCAGCTTCGCAAGTTCGCCCGGATAGACCATGAACAGCCGCACCGCATTGCCGATCAGGTCGGTGGTCGTCAGGTTTCCGCCGACCAGCAGCGCCATCAGGTTGATCGCCACGTCCATGTCGTCGAGGTCGGCTCCGCGGGCCTGGAGCGTGACCATGTCGGTGATCAGGTCGTCGGCGGGGACCCGGCGCCGCTCGGCCATCGCCGCGGTCATGTAGTCGCCCAGCGCCTGCGACGCGGCGGTCATGCGCCCGGTCTGCTCGGGCGTGCGCATCGGGTTGAGGGTCTGGATGATCCCTTCCGACCAGTCGCGGAATTCGCTCAGACGGGCGTGGTCGACGCCGAGAATGGCGGCGATGGCGTCGATCGGTACGGGCAAGGCGTAGTCCGCCATCACGTCGAAACCCTCGCGGCCTGCCAGCGCCGCGAGCGTCTTGTCGACGATCGCCTCCACCTGCGGCTTGCACCTGGCCACCCGCTTGTAGAGGGCCTGCGTCAGCGGCGGGCGGATCCGGCCGTGGTCGGGATCGTCCATGGTCAGAATCGACATCCGGCGCCCTCCGTCGGCGCCCACGGCGTCGATGGCGCGCCGCGCCAGCACCGCCGCTTCCTCAGCCTTGTGCGGATCGCGCCACAGCGTCAGGTCGGTCAGAATCCCCCGCACGTCCTCGTGCCGGGTCAGGAAGAAGGCGCCCGCCATCGGATCGCGCAGCACTGGGTGTTCCGCGCGCAGGTCGTCGAGCATGGCGTGAGGGTCGTCCCTGAACGCCGGATTGAGGGCGGTCAGCTGAAGGACCGAGGGTGGTGAGGCGGTCATGGACGGGGTCTCCCTGCGCTGACCCGGGAAACTTATGGCAAAGCTCGTGTCAATACCATGGCCAGGAACGCTCGCCAGGTTTGCGACTTACCCCGCGGCGTCGCCTTTGCCTTGGCGCCGAGGACGAGCCGTTCCTATCTGGGACGTCGATGCAAAACCCAAGGAGACTTCCGTGAAGACAGTTGCTCTTGTCACCGCCCTGAGCCTCGCCCTCGGCGGCGCCGCGGGATCGGCGAATGCCGTCGGCTGCGTCTCCGGCGCCGTCGTCGGCGGCGTGGCCGGCCATATGGCGCACCGTCACACCGTGCTGGGCGCCGCCGCGGGCTGCGCGATCGGGCACCACATGGCGGTGGTGGCGAAGCGCAAGAAGATCGCCGCGGCCCGGGCCGCTCACACGGCGCCCGCCCACCCTTGAGGCGGCGGCTCAGTGCCGTCGCGGGATCACGACGGGCAGGCTCTAGCATCCCTTGGCGAAGGTCGAGAAGGTCCGCTTAGGCTCGCCGACCACGTTGATCCCCGGGAACCGCGCGAGAGTCTCCTCTTGCGTCTCTCCTCGAACGGGAAGTCGGAACAGGGTGGCGAGAGTCATCGTGGTGGGTTCGACGGCGATCTTGTCGACCCAGTCGAATTCCTGCCTCACTGGAAGCGAATCGAAAATGGCGATGGCGCGCTCGCCTATAGCCGGTCGAGGGCCCGCAGATTCGCGGGTGAAACGGCCGGGCTCACAGCCTTGCGCTGGACATCGTCCTTCGGCGGATCCATTGCGATGGACATCGCTCCGCCGTCGGGATCCGGCTCGCCGCCAATGATGATGCCGCCGTAGAGCGAGCCGGAGGAGAACACCCGATGGTTGGCGTCCACCGCCATGATATCGTCGTAGCGCGTGATCGAGCAATCCGGCTGGCTTGGAATGATGTCTTCCAGCGGAAGGGTCCAGGCCGCCGCGCCGGCCTCGCGGCCCAGCTCGCTCGAACCGACGTTCATGACGAGACGCCTTTCATTGCGCCTCTCGCGCCAGTATAGGCGCCCATGCTCGCGTTTGCGAAGGCTCCGCCCTCCAGGACCATCACCGATCGGCCGGTGCGGGTGCTGCTGGTCTTGGGTGCGCTGGACGGCGGCGGCGCCGAACGTGTCGCCGTCAACATCCTCAAGAGTTGTGATCCGGCCCGCGTCGACGTCCGGCTGGGGCTGCTGCGCCGCTCAGGCCCTTATCTGGCGCAGGTGGACGGCGCCTCGATCGCCGCCGCGCGCGACATCGTCGGCATGGTTCGCGAGGCCAGGCCCGATGTGCTGATGAGCTTTGGGATGGGAATCAACCTGCTGGTCGCGCTGGCCATGTTTCGGCTGGGTCACCGCAGGCCGGTCTGGATCTGTCGCGAGGACAGCAACATGGACGCCGAGATCACCAACCTGACCGCCAGCCGGATGGGACGATGGGTGGTCGGGGGACTTGTGGGGCGCGCCTACCGCTCCGCCGACGCTCTGGTGAGCGTGTCGGCCGACCTCGCCCGGCGTCTCGAACGGCGCCTGGGCATAAAGTCCGGCGCCATTCACGCGATCCACAATCCCGCCGAAATCTCCCGGATCGTGGCGGCCGCGGCCGAGCCGTTGGTCAACTCGCCCGGCCGGCCGTTCATCGTCACGGCCGGGCGCCTCACCCGGCAGAAGGGTCAAGACCTGCTGATCTCGGCCTTCGCGGCCAGCGACGCGGCGCGCGATCTCGATCTGGTGATCCTGGGCCAAGGTCCCCTGGAGGCGGACCTGCGCGCCCAGGCCGCGGCGCTTGGGGTCGGTGACAGGGTGCTGTTCCCAGGCTTCCAGGCCAACCCGTGGGCCTGGTTCGCCCGCGCCCGTCTGTTCGTGCTCGCCTCGCGCTGGGAGGGTTTCGGCAACGTCATCACCGAGGCGATGGCGTGCGGCGCGCCGGTGCTGGCGACCGACTGCGACTTCGGTCCGCGGGAACAGATCGCGCACGGCGAAACCGGATGGCTGGTCGCGCCCGAAAGCATCGGCGCCCTGACCCAGGGCGTCGACTGTGTGCTCGGCGATCCAAGACTTTCGGACCGTCTGGCCCGCGCCGGGCGGCAAAGGGCGATGTCGTTCGACCTCGGCCCGATCGCCGAGTCCTACACGGCTCGGTTCATCGGCCTCGCCCATGGAATGGGTTCGTGATGTTCGGCCGCCGGACCGTGGGCTCCGCGCGCCCATTTCGGTAACGCGGCGCCGAATTGCGTTGAAATCCCGCCCGCGACTTCGCAAATGGCGTTGACGCACCCAGCCCGAGAGGAAGCGCCCATGGCGATCGCCGCGGCCGAGAAAGCCAAGACCACCCCCGACGCAATGGCGCTGGCCGATGAACGCCAGATCGTGACCTGGAGCCGGCTGAACCCCTGGCTCAACCGCGCGGCCAACAATCTGCTTGCCGGGTCGGGAACGAGCGGCGGGCGGATCGCGGTTTTCGCGCCCAACAGCGTCGAGAACGCGATGACCTATGTCGCGGCTCTGCACGCCGGGGTGTCGAGCGTGCCGGTGAACTTCCATTTCACCGCCGAGGAGGTCGCGTACATCCTCAGCGATTCCGGGGCGACGATGGTGTTCGTGGGTCCCGAGACCGTGGCGGTCGGTCGCGAAGCGGCGACGCTCGCCGGCGTACACACGGTGGTTGCCTGGCGAAGTCCGCCTACCGCCGGCGTGATCGCCCTCGAGGACTGGCTTGCGGCCGGCTCGGAGAGCGAACCGCCGACCGACATGACCCCGCGTCCGCATATGCACTATACTTCGGGCACGACAGGGCGGCCCAAGGGCGCCGAGACGCCGCCGACGATGTTTCCGCGCCTGCCGACCGTGGCTGACTATTTCGATGCGCTGAAACAGGCTTTCGAAACCAACGGCGCGCGCTCGCCGGGCTTGGTGGTCAGTCCCATGTACCATACCGGCCCGCTGAGCTCGGTGCGGATGCTGGGCGGCGGCATGTCGCTGGTGATCGCCTCGCGCTTCGACGCCGAGCAGGTTCTGCGCTCGATCGAGGCGCACAAGGTCAAGACGACGCTGATGGTGCCGACCCATTTCCAGCGGCTGCTCGCTCTGCCCCCTGAGGTGCGCGCGCGCTACGACCTCTCCAGCGTCGAGATGATCAGCCACACCGGCGCCGCCTGCCCGCGCGAGGTGAAGCGGCAGATGATCGAGTGGTTCGGACCGGTCCTGGTCGAAGCCTATGGCGCCACCGAGGCGGGCACCACCAACATGATCACCTCGCCCGAGTGGCTTGAAAAGCCCGGATCGGTCGGCAAGACGCTGGAGCCGTTCGAGCTTGTGGTGATCGGAGAAAACGGCGATCGCCTCGGCCCCAACGAGGTCGGCCAGCTGTATTTCCGCGACACCACTGGGCGGGGCATCATCTATCACAACGACCCGGCGAAGACGGCCGCGGCGCACCTGGAGCCGGGCACGTTCACCCTGGGTGAGATCGGCTACGCCGACGACGAGGGCTATGTCTTCATCACCGACCGTTCCTCGGACATGATCGTCAGCGGCGGGGTCAACATCTATCCGGCCGAGACAGAGCAGGTCCTGATCCAGCATCCGGGCGTCGGCGACGTCGCCGTGATCGGCGCGCCGAACGCGGAGATGGGCGAGGAGGTTAAGGCGCTGATCGTGCCGAACGACGCCGCCGATCCGCCGACGACCGACGACCTGAACGCCTTCTGCCGAGAGCGGCTGGCCGGCTTCAAATGTCCGCGCTCCTACGAGATCGTCGCCGACATCGGCCGCAACGCCATGGGCAAGGTCAACAAGCGCGAGCTGCGCCGCAAGTACTGGCCGTCGGACAGAACCATCGGCGGGTGACGCCGGTCAGCCCGGCTGGGCGCCGGCCAGGCTGAGCGCCACCGCCTCCGCCACCTTGATGCCGTCCACCGCGGCCGACAGTATGCCGCCGGCGTAACCGGCGCCCTCGCCGGCGGGATAGAGGCCTTCGGTGTTGAGGCTCTGGAAGTCCCGTCCCCGGGTGATGCGCACCGGCGAGGACGTTCGGGTCTCGACGCCGGTGAGCACGGCGTCCGGGTCGTCGAAGCCGGGAATCCTGCGGCCAAACGCCGGCAGCGCCTCGCGGATGGCCTCGATTGCGAACGCGGGCAGACATTCGGCCAGGTCCGTCGGCAGGACGCCGGGTTTGTAGGACGGGACGACGGCGCCCAGGGCCTGGGAGAGGCGTCCGGCGAGGAAGTCGCCGACCGTTTGCCCCGGGGCGGCGTAGGTCCCGCCGCCGGCCAGGAACGCTCGCGACTCCCAACGCCGCTGTAGCTCGACACCGGCCAGGGGATGGCCCGGATAGTCGACCTCGGGTGTGACGCCGACGACGATGCCGGCGTTGGCGTTGCGCTCCTTACGCGAATACTGGCTCATGCCGTTGGTGACGACGCGGCCCGGTTCCGACGCGGCGGCGACCACCGTGCCGCCTGGGCACATGCAGAAGCTGTAGACGGTCCGCCCGTTTGCGCAGGCGTGCGACAGGGCATAGTCCGCCGCGCCGAGGTCGGGATGGCCCGCGTGCGAACCGAACCGCGCGCGATCGATCAGCGACTGCGGATGCTCGATGCGAAAGCCGATCGAAAACGGCTTGGCCTCTATGTGGACGCCGACGTCGAGCAGCCACGCAAAGGTGTCTCGCGCGCTGTGCCCGATGGCCAGGACGACATGGTCCGCGGCCATGGTCTCGCCGCCCTCCAGCGTCAGGCCGCGCACCCGCCGTCCATCCGGACCGGTCTCGATGTCGAGACCGACGACCTTGCTCTCGAAGCGATATTCGCCGCCCAGGGCCTCGATCATCGCGCGCAGGGCCTCGACCATGGTCACCAGCCTGAATGTGCCGATGTGCGGGTGCGCCTCGGTGAGAATCTCCGCCGGCGCGCCGGCCTTGACGAACTCGGTGAGCACCTTGCGGCCGAGATGCCGGGGATCCTTGATCTGGCTGTAGAGCTTTCCGTCGGAGAATGTGCCGGCCCCACCCTCGCCGAACTGCACATTGGATTCCGGGTTGAGCACCCCGCGCCGCCACAGACCCCAGGTGTCCTTGGTCCGCTCGCGCACCACCTTGCCCCTGTCAAGGATGATCGGCCGCAACCCCATCTGCGCCAGCAGAAGCCCGGCGAACAGGCCGCATGGTCCCGCGCCTATCACGACCGGCCGCGGACCGGGGCGCCTCGCCGCGCTGGTGACGAAGCGATAGGCGGTGTCGTGCGCGGCCTGCACGCGATGATCGCCGGCGCACCGGGCCAGGACCGCTTGCTCCTCGGCCACGCCCACATCGACCGAATAGACCATCAGGATCGCGGACTTCCGGCGCGCGTCATGGGCGCGGCGGACGACCGTGCAGCCCAGCAGCGCGCCCGGGGCCACGCCCAGACGCTCCGCCGCGGCGACCGCGATGGCGTCCGGCGCATGGCCGAGGGGAAGTTTGAGTTCGGTCAGGCGGAGCATGGTTGGCCCGGGCGGTGTCACGCAGGGTCGCTAAGACATGCGCGCCCGCCGCCTTCCCCGCCGCACGCTAGAAGCAAAAAGTTAGACCCTGATTCAGCGTTCAGATCTGTTCCGTCTGAACGCATCACGGTCTACGGCGCAGGGTGATTTTCGAACGCGCGGTTGTCATTGTCCGCCATTCCCTCGGGCGTCACGATGATCCTGGACCAGGACTTTCCAGCGGCCCAATGGGCAGGATCGTCGCATACGAATCCTCTCTCGGTGGATTCGACGCTGCCCGGAGCGATCTTGTCAAATCGGCTCACTGCGTAGGAATGGTCCATCAGCGGTTTCGCAAATTGATCGTACGTGACTATTCGACTCTCAAACAGGGTGTTGTGCCGACAGTCGAATATCGTCAGCGTCATCTTCCGTCGCATGCCAGATTGCACGATCCCTTTTCCGGCGGCGATCTGCGTTATCCACGCCGAGCGAATCGCGCCGTCGTCGACGATCGTCGACGCGTCGACGAAGGAGAAAAGAGTCCGGTCCTGGTTCCTGCCGACGAACCAGTAATCCGGCTTCGCCACATCGTCGCCCCAAGCCGCGCCGCCCACTAGGATCGTCGCGAGACTCAATAGCGCCAGACGGCGTGACGCGCCGATCGGGGCGTGACGCCCCGACGGGACACCAAGCCCGTGCGGAGGAAAGGCGCCTCTCGATGACGCGCGCCAGGTGAGGCGCCGGCTTGCGTGCAAGGCTCTTACTCCAGGTATGGGTCGTAGAATGCGTGAACAGGGATCGCAGCGCGCGCGTCTCGCACATCTGCTCGTCCAGGGTTGATACTAGGCGATCGCCGGACCATGGCAATCTCCGCGGACATGGTCGACGCAATCCAGGCGCCCCGAAACCGGGCGCCCCGAAATTGTCAGTCGGCCGCTGGCGCCGACCCCGGCATTGCCGCTACCCTGGTCCTTCCATCAGGATGGAGAGAAAACACAGATGTCGTCCACCAATCGTCGCTGGCTGTTGAAGTCGCGTCCGCACGGAATGATCAGAGACTCCGACTTCGACCTCGTCGAAGGCCCGATCCCGCGGCCCGGCGAAGGCGAATTTCTGGTGCGCGTGACGCACCTGTCGTTCGACCCCACGCAACGCGGCTGGTTGGCCTTCGATTCCTACATGCCGGCCGTGAAGATCGGCGATCCCGTCCGCGCGTTCGGCGTCGGCAAGGTGGTGGCCTCGAACCATCCGGACTTCAAACAGGGCCAGATGGTTCAGGGCGGCTTCGGCTGGCAGGAATTTCTGGTGTCGTCCGGGTCCACCGAGATCGGCCCGATCACGCCCCTGCCGCCAGGCGCCACGCCCGAGCAGGCGCTGGGCGTGTTCGGCATCACGGGCCTGACCGCGTGGTTCGGCCTGACCGACATCGGCCGGCCGAAGGCGGGAGACACGGTTCTGGTGTCCGGCGCGGCCGGCGCGACCGGCTCGGTCGCCATTCAGATCGCCAAGGCGCTCGGGTGCAAGACGATCGGCATCGCCGGCGGACCCGAGAAATGCCGGTGGGTGACGAGTGTCGCCGGCGCGGACGCCTGTATCGACTACAAGAGCGAAGACGTGGCCGCGCGGATCAAGGCGCTCGCGCCGGACGGCGTCGACGTCATCTTCGAAAATGTCGGCGGCGAGATTCTTGAAGCGGGCCTGATGAATCTGGCCATGCACGCCCGGGTCGTCCTGTGCGGCGGCATCTCTTCCTACAATGCCGAGGATCCTTCGCAGATGCACGGCATCCGCCCCTACATGCAGTTGACGATCATGCGCGCGCGCATGGAAGGGTTCATCGTGCTCGACTACGCGGAGCGGTTCGCCGAAGGAATCCAGGCCCTGGCGGCGCTCATGGCCAAGGGCAAGCTCAGCGCCGCGGAAGATGTCCAGCATGGATTCGAAACCTGTCCGGCGACCTTGCGACGCCTGTTCGAAGGCAAGAACCTGGGAAAGCAGATCCTCAAACTCGACGATCCGGCCGAGGCGTGAGCCTGGGCGCCGGCGAGGCGCGATCCGAAGGTCTCGGCGCCGTCGATCGAGTCCAGGGGGGTCTCCCGGCTTGCCCCCGTCGGGGCTCTCGGATCGAGGGGGGAAACGATCCAAGAGCCCTGCCGCCCAGATACGCAGGGTGGGTCCCACTAACGGGGGGACACGACACAAAGCGTCGTCCCGGCTCAAGGTTCCATCGGAAGTGACGAAGGTTGCGCCCCGGCGCCCCGGTCGAGCGGATTTCTGCAACGCGCCACGGTCGCTCGAAGCCAGACGCCGGCGGCGCCATCGGTCGGCGGGAATTCCCCGCACACCGTCGCGTCGAGCCGGGCTTCGGCCACGGCCTCGAGGCGCGCCGCCCGCATCTCCAGAAGAAAATCCCCCAAGGATTCGCCGCGGGCCCGGTGCGCCCGGGCGCGCTTGGCGATCTTGTCGAGGCGGACTATCTCGGATTTGACATCATCTCGCATGGGGCTGCTCGCTGGGGGCTGCACGCTGGAACACCCGCATAGTCGGCAGGCGACCTGAACCGCGTCTGAAGCGGGCGTTAAGCAATTGTTATCCCGGCCCACGCCGGGCCAGCGAAAACCGCCGCGCCGCCGGCGCCGCAGGGTTTTGGAGCGGATCGCCGAGAATAGCCGTGGTTATCACTGATCACGTCAGCCGAGCGAGCAAGCAGGCCGAACACGCAACCGCTATGGCGGCAACGTTCGCGTCCCCGAACACATCCGCCCGATCGATAAGCGCTTGATTCCCGCGCCGATCGGGCGACAGTATACGTCAAAATGCGAGGAACGCTTCACGGAGGACCGATGGCTGATACCCCTGATCTATTCGGGGCGTGGCGCGAGACGCTCCAGAAGTGGGAGAAGGACACCAACGCCGCCCTGAGCTCGGTCACCCGCGACGAAGGCGTGACCCGCGCAATGAACCAGTCCCTGAGCATGATGGCGCGGCTGCAGGCGAAGCAGGCGGAGGTCATGGAGAAGGGCCTGGCGCAGGCCAACCTGCCCAGCCGCGCGGATTTTCGCGCCCTCAACGTGAGGCTCGACGGTATCGAGCGGCAGTTGGCCAGGCTCTCGGACATGGTCAGAGGGTTGGCTCGGACCGACGGCGCGGCCGCGGCCGCGGTCGCGCCCGGTCCGGCGAAACCGCCGCGGACCCGCAAGCCGCCCTCCGCCTCGAAGAAGCCGGAGGGGCCGTCGAAATGAGCGACGTCGGCGATCAGGGCGTTCTCGAAAAATTCCGCGTCGAAATGGAGCGGGCGCAGGCCCGACAGCGGGGCGGTCTCGATTTCCTGATGTCAGCGGGGCCGCCGCGCGGCCAGACGCCGAAAGAGGTGGTGCTCAGCCGCGGCACGCTCAATCTCTACCACTATGCCCCGATGACCGATGAAGTCTATCGCACGCCGATTCTGTTCGTCATGGCGACGACCAATCGCGCTTACGTCTTTGATCTCGCGCCCGGGCAGAGTTTCGTGGAATTCATGCTCAAGCGTGGCTACGACATCTACGTGATCGATTGGAACCCGCCGCAGTCGGATGAATCGCGCCTCGGCTTCGAAGACTACATACTGGATTTCATACCCTCGTGCGTGGCGGAAGTGCAGGCCCGCTCGGGCGAAGACGAGGTCAGCGTCATCGGCTACTGCATGGGCGGCGTCCTGGCGCTGATGTATGCGGCCCTGCATACCCCTGGACCGGTGCGCAACCTCGCCTGCTTCACCACGCCCTTCAACTGGCGTGAATTCGGCCTGTTCAACACCTGGTCGGACCAGCGCTATTTCGATGTCGACACCCTGGTCGACTCCTTGGGAAACGTACCGCCCGAGATCATCCTGGCCTCCTTCGACCTGCTGCGCCCGGCCAGCAAGCTCGCCAGCCAGATGCAGCTTTGGGACAACATCTGGAACGACGAGTTCGTGAAGTCGTATCGCGCCGTCGATCGCTGGGGCAATGAGACCATCCCCCTGGCGGGCCAGTACTTTCGGCAGACCATCAAGGAACTGATGAACGGCAACAAGCTCTATACCGGTGAACTGGAGATCGGCGGTCGGCGCGTGGACGTGGGCAACATCAAGGCGCCCTTCCTGCACGCCGTCGCCGAGCATGATCATATCGTGCCCAGGGCAGCCAGCCGCGAGCTGGTCGAGAAAGTCGGGTCGCTGGACAAAGAGGAAGTCGTCCTCCGCGGCGGTCACGTCAGTCTGATCGCCGGCGCCAACGCCGTGCGCAGGTTGTGGCCCAAGCTCGATCAGTGGCTTGCGGAGCGCTCCACATGACCCTCGCCCGCCTGCCCCGCGCGATCGCCCTGGACGCCGAGACGATCGAGCTTCGCGCCATGAGCGTGGCGGACGAGGACGCCGTGCTCGCCTTCGCCCAGGCGGTGTCGACCCACGACCTGCTGTTCCTGGCCAGGGACATCACCCACCCCAAGGTGGTCAAGGCCTGGATCCGCGACATCGAGGCGGAGACCATCACCACCCTGCTGGCCTGGCGAGGAGACCGGATCGTCGGCTGCGCCGCGATCGTGCGCGATCTCCTTGCCTGGTCGGGCCACGTCGCGGAGATCCGCGTGGTTCTGCTCGACAGCGTGCGCGGAAAGGGCCTGGGTCACCAGCTGACCGAGGAGGCTTTCGCCACGGCGCTCTCCGCGGGCGCCGAGAAGATCACCGCCCGCATGACGCTCGACCAGAAGGGCGCCGTCGCCGTTTTCGAGGGGCTGGGTTTCACCATCGAGGCCCTGCTCCGCGACCAGGTCAAGGATCGCGACGGCCGCAAGCACGATATTCTCATCCTCAGCCATGACGTCGCCAGGACGAGCGCGAAGCACGAAGCCTTCGGCCTCGGAGAGGCGTTCTAGCGTGTAGAATGACGCGATAAGGAGACGATCGATGCCCGAAACTCCCAAACCGAGGACAGGAGCCAAGGCCGCGGCTGGACCGAAGGCCGACTCCGCGCCGCCGGCCGAGCCGACGACCGGAAAGGCGAAGAACGCCGCCGCCGCGCTCGGCGAGCGTGTCGCCGACACCGCCAAGCGGGTCGGCCAGTCCCTGCAGGCGTCGGGCCAGACATGGGTCGAGGGCAATGCGGAAATCGGACTGAAGATCATCGATCAGACCGAACAGAACGTGCAGCAGGCGTTCGCCGCCATGCGGGCCGCCGCCAAGGCCAAGGATATATCGGAAGTGATGAAGATCCAGGCTGAATTCATTCGCCAACAGGGCGAGCGCTCGGCGGCCCAGGCGAAGCAGATCGGAGACATGATCGTCAAGGTCGGTCGCGACTCGATGACGCCGCTTCGTCCGGGCGGAGCGAAGTAGCCGTTCTGGCGCAACGGATATGGCGGGCGGAACGCCGATGTTCCGAAGAGCGCCCCTAGTGCAGATGGCCCGAGGAAGGGTACACGGCGGCGCGCCAGCGATCGCGGTGAAAGGGCGACCAGTCGCCCTCGGGTTGGGCCAGGCGGTCGGCGATGGCGAACAGCACGGCCGGATTGACTCCCAGCCCACAGTGACTGCCGCATACCTCGATGTTGTCGGTCTGCGCGCCGGGCGGCTCCACGCAGTTGCGCCAAGGAACGATCCCGTCGGAGCGGGAGTAGATGGCCGTGGAGGGCACCGGCGGCGGCGCCGAGCCGACTGCCAGCCGTTCCGCCATCTGTTCGCCGTTCAGCACGTCTCCGGTCAGGCGCTCGTAGAGGCCGCTCACCGTCGAAGCGTGCGGATTGCCGGTGAACGGAGAGCCCATTGTGATCACCTGGCGCACTGCGTGCGGCGCCTGCCGGGCGAGTTCGCGCGCCATCACCCCGCCCAGGCTCCAGCCCACCAGACTGATCTTGGACCCGGCGGCGCGATGGATCGCCAGCAATCGCCGCGTCAGCCGCTCCCCGTGCAGGCCGATCGCCTTGGGGCCCAGATTGCGCCCCAACTGCCAGCCATGGGCGTCATAGCCCAGGTCGTCGAGGTAGAGCCGCAACAGATGGGTTGACGTGTCGCTGGTGACGAACCCCGGCAGGACCAGCACGGTGTGGCCATCGCCGCGCGGCGCCTGCCGCAGCAATGGCGCGGCCATCGAGAGGGACGTCAGCTCGATGAACGCCCTCGGCAGCTCGGAAAGCGCGAGAATCGCCGAGGGTGGCCGAATTTCGTCGTTCTGAGCGCGCATCATCAAAAGCCTAGGGCGGCGGGGCCGCGGTTGCAATCGACAACGCGCCGTTCGGGAACTTGATCCACCGCGTTTCGTCCGCCCCCCGCGCGCCGACTCAAGGATTGAGCCTTCTTGGCCCGCTGACGAATTGATTGCCCCGGCTGTAGAAACGCAAGAGGCGATCGGTTTCGCGCGACAAGCCGATCCGCGGACTCGTGGCGATATCGCCGGCCGCGACTTCGTCACGACCATCGCGCGCGAGCCACAGGGGCCCCCGCCGGCACAGGTCGACACCGTCCAGGCGCCGGTCGATGGCCAGGGCGGCGGCCAGACGCCCCGGCCCCCGCGTCAGATCGCGCAGCGCCTCGACGCGTCGATTGGCCCGCATCGTCGCGACGCCCGCCAGCGGTTCGAGCGCCCGGATCAGAACGCCGGCGCCGGCGCCTTCCGCGTCGCTCAAGACGTTGAGCATGTAGGATACGCCATAGATGAGATAGACATAGGCATGTCCGTGGCTGAGAAACAGCGCGCGGTTGCGCACCGTCTCGCCGCGCCACGCGTGTCCGGCGGCGTCGCCCACTGGATAGGCTTCTGTCTCGACGATGCGCCCGCCCACCACGCCTCCGGGCGTCGCCCGCGCCACGATCTTGCCGATCAGGTATCTGGCGAGTCTGGCGGTGTCGAGCGGTAGCTCCGAGCGCGCCAGCACGTCATGCCCAAAGTCCGTCATCCGCGACGCCTCGATCATCGGCCGAACTCGAAGATGCTCTTCAGTGGACGAGTTGTCGCAATGGCTGAGGATGGACTCCTGATCCAAAGCGCCGGCGCCCCCGCCCCGCGCCGCATGGTGACCGGGGCGGCCGGGGTCTCGTTCGCCGCGGATGTCAGCTTTGTAACATAAAAGCCCTTGGTTTCCCTAAGGGAAACGATGCCACACTCTCGCCATGGTTGTCGGATGCGCGCTCCGGTTGCCTAGGGGCGAAGAACCCGGCCGATGCGGCGGCAGGGGACGTGCGCCCGCATTTAGCGCACGTCCGCTGCGCCGACGCAAAGGTTCCTTCGACCATTGGCGCCCAGGCTCGTTGAGCGCTCGCGCGCGCCATCCCGCCGGCGCATCATATCCACACCTCGGTGTGTCGGCGCGAGTAGCAGTTTCCGCACACCAGGCGATGCCGCACGAGCTGAGGGCGGGCGTCCGCGCCCAGGGTGGCGAGCGCCGCCTGACGACTCCACTCGTCTTCGTGCCCGCACGAGCCGCATTTCATCTTCAGCGTCTGAGCATCGTTGGTCATGGCTCGACCGATGGTTTCGAACATTCTCTGGGCCTTCCCGCGAGGCGTCGATCGCTCACGCCTCTGCGATCATCGCATGAACCGGCCAAACGGTCATTTCTCATTTCGCCCAGGCGCCGCGCGCACCGGGGTAGCGAGATCCATGCTATGCGTTTCAGCAGTGGGCGTGCGCTGCATGCAGGGCGCACGCCCCTTCTCGCTGCATCGACCGGGGTGGGAGGCCCCCCCCTGCGGTGAATGATTGGGGAATCGATCACCATGTGCGCAGCGTAGGGCTCAATTTATATGTTGTCTAGGCGACATTGACGCGGGGCTGCCGGATTCCTTCGCCGGACGGCGTGTGCGCCTAGGCGTCTGACCGCCGGCGCTGCTGATCGTCGACGCGTTCGGCCAGGAGCGGCCATTTGGCCTCGGCCTTGCGCACCTCCGTGTAACATATGCGCCTGGTCTGTGTGTCGAGGAGACTGTAGCCCAGGGCCGGCTCTTCGCCGGCCAATCCGTCCCAGATGCGTTGCGACATGGCTATGGCGATGTCTTGATCGCCGCCGTGGACGCCTATCGTCGGACAAATCTCAAGCAGGTGTCCCGCGCGATTCTGAAAGAAAAACATGCGATACTTGGACATGGGACTCACGCGCCATTTCAATGAAACAAGCCCGTCAATTGTTCACGGGAATTTGATATGGGAACATTCCTCCATGAAGTTCGTTCCAGACGTTTTTCAAACTCAATCCCAATAATAGTGCTTTAAAAATACATCTGCGCTTTTTCATATCGGCGCCTCGTCCTTTACAAAATAAGATTTCGCTAAAGCGTGGATAGAAAATTCACGCGGAACATCACAAATTGAACGTGCGACCGACGCGAGTTCACGCTCGTTAGAGAGTGAATTCCATGAGTCCGGATTTCCATGTTTTCGGATTACGGCCGATGGGCCACAGCGTTCCGTGACCCGGAACTTCAACCGTTGGCGGTGAGAGAGGGATTCGAACCCTCGTTAGGGTTTCCCCTAAACACGCTTTCCAAGCGTGCGCCTTCAACCACTCGGCCACCTCACCCAACCAACGCGGGACGGGGCCCGGGCGGCGGAAGGCGCGCAATATACGCATCGACGCCCCGCGACAAGCGCGTGTGAAAATCTTGATTCGCCCGCGCCAAAATCAACCGATGCTCAGGTCAATCCACCAGCAGCCCCAGCCTCTGGGTGTCGCGCATGCGCAGCGCCACCACGCAGGCGGCCGCTTCGATCACGGCGACGTAGATATAGAATCCGCTTTCATGGCCCGACTGCTTGAACGCAAGGGCGACGTATTCCGCCGTGCCGCCGAAAACCGCGTTGCCGAGCGCGTAGGGAAGGGAAACGCCCAGCGCCCGCACCGGGGTGGGGAAAAGTTCGGCCTTGACCACGGCGTTGACCGCCGAATAGCCCGCCAGGATCAGCACCGCCGCGCACGCCAGCGCCAGGGCCAGCGCGGCGTCGCTGGCGCTCGCCAGCGCGCTCAGGATCGGCCAGGCCGCCAGCGCGCCCACGCCGAACGAGCCCACCAGCAACGCGCGGCGTCCGATCACGTCGCCCAGCCAGCCGTAAAACGGCACCGCCAGCAGATACACCACCAGGGACGCCGCGCTGATCTGCGTGGCGACGTCGGCGCTGAAATGGGCGGTGTTGGTCAGGAACTTCTGCAGATAGGTGGTGAAGCAATAGAAGGTCAGGCCGCCGGCGCTGCTCAGCACGAACACCATCCAGGTCTCGACCGGATGTTCGCGGATCAGGCGCAAGGTGACCGACAGGCGCTTGGCGCGCGCGTCCACGGCCTCGAAGGCGGAAGTCTCCTCCAGATGGCTCTGGATCCAGAACACCACCACCGCCAGCAAGGCGCCGATGACGAAGGGGATGCGCCAGCCCCAGGCCTCCAGCTGCGGCCGGGTCAGCAGGTGCTGCAGGGCGATCAGCACGCCCAGGGCGCACAGCTGCCCGCCGATCAGGGTGACGAACTGGAACGAGGAGAAGAACCCGCGCCGCGCCTTGCCGGCCATCTCCGACATGTAGGTCGCGCTGGCGCCGTACTCGCCGCCGACGCTGAGGCCTTGGACAAGCCGCGCGAGCGTCAGAACGACCGGCGCGGCCGGACCGATCACCGCATAGCCCGGCAGGACCGCGATGGCGAGCGATCCCAGGCACATCAGCGCCACCGACGCCACCAGCGCCTCCTTGCGCCCGGCGCGGTCGGCGTAGACGCCCATCAGCCAGGCGCCCACGGGGCGGGCCAGGAAGCCGACGGCGAACACCGCCGCCGCCTGCAGCAGCTGGGCGGTCGGCTCGCCCTTGGGGAAGAACACCTTGGCGAAGTAGAGCGAGAAAGACGCGTAGGCGAACCAGTCGTACCACTCGACGAGGTTGCCCGCCGAGCCGCCGAGAATGGCCTTCAGCCGCGTGGCGTCGCTTTGCGGCCGTCCCGAAATTCTAGTCGAACCGGTCGGCGGTGTGCAGCGCGCCGTCCGTGCGGCTGACCCGCAGGGCGTACAGCGCCCCGATCACCGCGCCCTTGGTGCGCGGCAGCATGGCCAGGGTCAGCACCGTCAGCGGGATCAGCGTCCCGGGCAGGATGACCCAGATCGGCGAGCGCCAGATGAACGGGAACAGCAAGAGGGGCGCGACGACGAGATGCCCCATCAGCAGGATGGTGAAATAGGCAGGCCCATCATCCGAGGGATAGGTGTCGAGATCCAGATGGCAGACCTCGCAGTCGGGCGATACCTTCAGATAGCGATAGAACAGGTGGCCAGTCCCACAGCGCGGGCATCGTCCACGCAGTCCGCGCGACATGGCTTGCAGAAGGGCGTTGCGCGAAGGTGTGTCCATGCGGTTCATATAGGCGTGTCGCCGCGCTTGAGAAGGCCGCGAGGCTCGGCCGTCAGCGCAACTGTCCGCCATCGACCGGCATCAGCAGGCCGGTGACGAAGCTGGAGACCGGGCTCAGCAGAAAGGCCGCGGCCGAGCCGATTTCCTCGGGCGTGCCGAAGCGCTGCAGCGGAACCTCGCGCTTGATCCAGCGCCACCAGGCGTCGGCTCGCGGGCCGGTCGAGCGCGCTTCCCAGTCGCCGCCGGGGAAGATGATGTTGCCAGGCGCGATGGTGTTGACGCGCACGCCCGACGAGCCGGCCAGCTTGGAAAGCTCCTGCGAGAGATGGTTGACCGCCGCCTTGGCCGCTCCATAGGTGAGCGGCGTGCCCAGCGCCTCGACGCCGGCGATCGAGCTGATGAACAGCATCGAACCCTCCGTGCGCGCGGTCATCCGGCGCAAGGCGGCGCGGCTGAGGCGGAAAGAGGCGTCGAGGTTCTGGGCGAATCCAGCGCCCCAGGTCTCGTCGTCCACCTCGAACCCGGGAGGGCATGGGTGGAGGCCGACGTTGGCGACCGCCCCCCAGATCGGACCGACCTCCGTCTCGACTGCTTCCAGCGCCGCCTCGATCACCTCGGTCTCGCGCATGTCGCCCGCGCGCGCCCAGATCCGATCCTCGCCGAACTCGGCGCTGAGTTTCTCGACCGTCGCCTCCAGGGCCTCCTCGCCGCGCGCCGTGATCGCCAGCCTCGCGCCCTCGCGCAGGCAGGCTTCGACGATCCCCAGGCCGATTCCGCGGCTGCCGCCGGCGACGAAGATCACCTTATCTTTGAGCTGAAGGTCCATGCGATGGGATTCCTGCCGAATGAGGTCGTTGAAACGCTGTAACTCCTCCCTCCCCTTTTATGGGGAGGGTGGCTTGGAGCGAAGCGACAAGACGGGTGGGGAATGGTGAAACCCCAACAGTTTCGCCGATTCGGTCAAAGCCCCACCCTGGATGCTTCGCATCCTGTCCCTCCCCATAAAGGGGAGGGAGGAAGTTCGCTAGGCTGCCGTCGCCGCCTTCAGCACCGACAAATACCCCGGCGCGCCCTCCATCCTGGGCGGCACGCCCATGGCGTCCAGGCCGCGCCGGATGCGCGGCAGGTTCCAGCACGGGACATGCATGAACATGTGATGTTCGCAATGATAGTTGACATAGTATGGCGCGATCAGCGCCCGTTCCAGGACGTTGGCGTGCGTCGTGCGCGCCTGGCGCAGGGGATCGGGCTCGTTCTTGGCCACCAGCGCGTGTTCGGCGATGTTGCGCAGGCGGGTGACGAGCTGGAACCAGGTCGCGCGCGGCAGCATCCACACGGCGAACCACGCCCACCAATATCCGGCCAGGCCGAACGCCACGATGAACACGCCGTTGACGATCAGCCAGCGGCGCTGGCGCGCGACCTCGTCGAGCAGGATGGGCGTGATGGCATCCCCGGCCTTGCGCGCCTTCAGCCTGGCGGTCAGCCGCGCGAACTTCTGCTTGAACCAGGTCTGGCCGGTCAGGTCGCGGACGACCTTGCGCCACAGGGACTGGCGGGTGATCGGGAACGGCGCCGACAGCGCCAGGTCGGGATCCTCGGACTGTTGCGCGTACTTGTGGTGCTGCAGATGATAGTTGCGATAGGGGACGACACCGCCCAGGCACAGCCACTCGCCGACCCAATCATTGACCCGTGCGTTCGGGTGCAGCGCCCCATGCGCGGCGTCGTGCATCAGGATCGCCAGCCCCAGCTGCCGCGCCCCGATGATCATCACCGCCAGGGGGATCGTCACCGGCCAGACGATCGCCATCGCGGTCGCCGCCCCGATCACCGCCCAGCAATGGGCGACCAGCCACAGGCCCATCCAGGACGAGCGCGCGGCCAGCGGCGCCCATTCGTCCTGGGTGAAGAAGTCTTTCGGATTGACGCGCGCGGCGACAGTCATGCACGAAATATAGCAGATTTGACGCCAGCTGTCGCCTGATCAGTCGGGACTTGGCGTCAGGATCGTCTGCAGCGTGCCCTGGTCGACGCCGAAGATCGCCGCCCAAGGCGACGGCGCCGCGGTATCCCAGGCGTGGCGCCCGCCGATGGTGATCCCGCCGTCGACCACCAGATGCGTGCCGGTGACGAACAGGGAATCGTCGCTGGCCAGGTACAGGGCCGCGCTCGCGATGTCGGGCGGCAGGCCGGCCTTGGGGATCGGCTGGGCTACGGAGGCGCGCTCCGCCACCATCGCCGCCATCTGGTCGGCGGCCTCGCGGGTCATGCCCAGCGCCGCCCCGAAGATGGAGGTCGCGATCAGACCGGGGCAGATGGCGTTGACGCGGATCTTCTGCGGCGACAGCTCGGCGGCGGCGCACCGGCTCATGTGGATCACCGCGGCCTTGGCGGTCGAATAGGCCAGCGGACCCCAGCCGGCCTGCAGGCCGGCGATGGAGGCTGTGTTGATGATCGAACCGCCGCCACGCTCGCGCATGAGAGGCGCGGCGTGCTTCATGCCCAGCATCGGTCCGCGAACCAGCAGGGCGAACACCGCGTCCCAGCCGTCCGCCGTCAGGGTGTCGAGGCCGCCGGCCATGCCGGCGTGGCCGGCGTTGTTGAACAGAATGTCGAGGCCGCCGAAGTCGGCCTTGGCCAGGGCGCAGGCCGCGGCGATGTCGGCTTCGTGGGTGACGTCGCAGTGGATGTAGCTCACCCTCCCCTCGAAACGCTGGCCTAGGATCGCGCCTTTCTCGTCCTGCACATCGGCGGCCACGACGCAGGCGCCCTCGGCGGCGAACAGCTCAACCGCGCCAAGGCCGATCCCCGAACACCCGCCGGTGATCAGCGCGACCTTCCCGGCGAGACGCCCGCTCATCCCTCGACGTCCATCATCACCACCACCTTGCCCAGCGCCTTGCGGCTGGCCAGATGGCTGATCGCCTCGCCCGCGCGCGACAGCGGGAAGTGCTCGGAGACATGGGGGCGGATCTTGCCGTCGGCATAGAGCGCCATCAGCTCCTTTATGTTCTGCTGATGGGCGGCCTGGTCGCGGGCGACCGCCGCGCCCCAGAACACGCCGACCACCTGGCAGCTCTTGAGCAGGGTCAGGTTCAGCGGCAGCCGGGGAATGCCGGCCGGAAAACCGACGACCAGGAACCGGCCTTCCCAGGCGATCGAGCGCAGCGACGCCTCGGCGTAGTCGCCGCCGACGCCGTCGTAGATGACATCGGCGCCTTCCGGGCCGCAGGCCTCCTTGAACAGGTTCGCCAACGCCTTCTGGCCGTCGCGATCGAAAGGGCCGCGCGGATAGACGACGCCGCTCTGCGCGCCGTGGGCGATGGCGAGATCGACCTTCTCCTGCGACGAGGCCGCCGCGATCACCCGGGCCCCCATCGCCTTGCCCAGTTCCACGGCCGACAGGCCGACGCCGCCGGCCGCGCCCAGCACCAGCAGGGTCTCGTCCGGCTTCAGATGTCCGCGATCCTTCAGGCCGTAGTAGGAAGTGCCGTAGGTCATCAGGAAGGCGGCCGCTTCGTCGAAGGGCATCGAATCCGGAATCTTCACCAGCCGCCAGGCCTCGACGACGAGTTCCTCTCGCATGCCGCCCGAGCCCATGTTCCCCAGCACCCGGTCGCCGACCTTCAGCGTGGTGACGCCCTCGCCCACGGCCTTGACGACGCCGGAAATCTCGCCGCCCGGCGAGAACGGGCGCGGCGGTTTGAACTGATACTTGTCCTCGATGATGATGACGTCCGGATAGTTGACGCCGCAGGCCTTGACCGTCACCACCACGCAACCTGGTGTCGCCTCTGGGCTGGGAAGGTCCTCGATGACCAGGGTCTCGGGGCCGCCCACCTGTACGCTCAGCAAGGCCTTCATCGTCGTCTCCTCCAGGGTTTCCCTTATGACGCGGCGGACGCTATCCGATGGGCCGTGCGGGCGGAAGACCCCGGACAATCGATGGAGCGGCCATGACGAACAAATGTTTGACCCTCGCCCTGCATGGGGGCGCTGGCGCGCTGCGAGGCCGCGACTACGCCCGCGAGCGCGTTCACATGCGCGGCCTGGTCGAAGCCGGGCGCGACCGGTTGCGCGCGGGGGCCAGCGCCCTCGACGTGGTGGTTGAGACGGTGGTTCAACTCGAGGCCTCGGGCCTCTACGTCGCCGGCCGCGGCGCCTCGCCCAATACGGCCGGCCGCTACGAGCTCGACGCCGGCGTCATGGACGGGCCGACGCAGCGCGCCGGATCGGTCGCGGCGCTGGAGGGATTCGTCTCCCCGATCACCGCGGCGCGCATGGTCATGGAGACGACGCCGCATGTGATGTTCGTTGGCGAAGGCGCGGCGTTGCTGGCGGCGGCGCGCGGTCTCGAGCGGATCGTCGATCCCGCGGCCTGGTTCACCCACGCGGGCGGCGGCGAAAACCGCGCGCCCACAGCCCCGGCCACTGGCACCGTCGGCTGCGTGGCGCTCGACGAGACCGGCGCCCTGGCGGCGGCGACCTCGACGGCCGGCGTCTTCGGCAAGCCGCTGGGGCGCGTGGGCGACTGCCCGGTCCTGGGCGCCGGCGTCTGGGCCGATCCCCGTGTGGCCGTCTCCTGCACGGGCGCCGGCGAAATGTTTCTGCGAACGGCCACCGCCTCCCAGGTCGCGCACCGGGTGCGGTTCGGCGGCGAGTCGCTCGCGGTCGCCGCCCAGGCCGCGCTCGACGAGGTCGCCGCGCTGGGCGGCGACGGCGGCCTGATCGCCGTCACCGCCGACGGCCAGCTGACCATGCCCTTCAACGCCGCCGGCATGAAACGCGCGGCCCTGCTCCCCGACGGCACGATCGTCTGCGACGTGTTTGGCGCGTAGCCACCACTATTGCCACCGTCATCCCGGCCGGAGCGCCCTTGCGCGGAGAGCCGGGACCCAGTGGGTTGCATCGCGATATCGTTGTCCCGGCGAGGGGGATGAACGAGCAAGCCGTGGCCGCGGCCTTCTAGGTCCCGGATATTTCGGCTGCGCCGCCATTCCGGGATGACGGAAGTGTTGGTAGGGCGGACCGCGTCGATTTTTTGGGCGATTTCTGTGCTAAGGAACGCCGCTCATCCCCCATTCCGCCCACGGTCGCCTTGTCCATCACCCTCGATCTCTCCCGTTCTACACCGCCTACGTTGCAGCCGGCGAACCTCTCCGGCCTGACGCGCGCGCAGCTTCAGGCGGCGCTGGCCGACAGCGGCGCGGTCGCGCCCGGCATGGCGCGGATGCGGGCCGGCCAGGCCTGGGGCTGGATCCACAAGCATGGCGCCACCGATTTTTCGGCCATGACCAACATCGCCAAGGAGGCCCGCGCCGCCCTGGCCGAGCGCTTCGTCCTGACCCGCCCGCAAATCGTCGAGCGCCAGGAGAGCCGTGACGGCGTGATCAAATGGCTGATCCGCTTCGCGCCGGGCGTCGAGGCCGAGACGGTGTTCATCCCGGACGTCGGGCGCTCCGGCGCCCTGTGTGTGTCCAGCCAGGTCGGCTGCACGCTCAACTGCACCTTCTGTCATACCGGCACCCAGGCGCTGGTGCGCAACCTCACGGCCGCGGAGATCGTCGGCCAGGTGCAGGTCGCCCGCGACGACCTGGGGGAATGGATGGCGCCCGAAGGCGCGCGCCGGCTGACCAACATCGTCTTCATGGGCATGGGCGAGCCGCTGTATAACCTCGACGCCGTCGCCGATGCGCTCGACATCATCTCCGACAACGAGGGCATCGCCATCTCCCGGCGGCGCATCACCGTCTCCACGTCGGGCGTCGTCCCCCAGATCAGGGCGCTGGGCGAGCGCACATCGGCCATGCTGGCGATCTCGCTGCACGCGACCAACGACGCGCTGCGCGACGAGCTGGTGCCGCTCAACCGCCGCTATCCGATCGCCGACCTGCTCGCCGCCGTGCGCGAGTATCCGGGCCTCAGCAACGCTCGCCGCGTCACCTTCGAATATGTCATGCTCGAGGGGATCAACGACAGCCCCGCCGAGGCGCGCGCGCTCGTCCGTCTGCTGGCCGGCATTCCGGCCAAGATCAACCTCATCCCCTTCAACCCCTGGCCCGGCAGCCCCTACGCGTGCTCCCAGCGGCAGACCATCGAGACCTTCGCCGACATCGTCAACCGCGCCGGCTACGCCTCTCCGATCCGCAAGCCGCGCGGCCGTGACATCCAGGCCGCGTGCGGCCAGCTCAAGTCGCAGAGCGAGAAGCTGCGCGCCAGCGCGCGGCGGCGGCTGAGCGACGCGACCGCCTGATGCGCCTGTTCGGCGCTCCCGTGCTGCAGGCCTGGGCCACCGGGTTTCCGGTCACCCTGCTCCACGTGCTGGTCACCCTGGTGATTCTCGCGGCGGGCGCCGCGGTCTACACCCTGATCACGCCGCACAAGGAGGTCGCCCTCGTTCGCGACGGCAACACGGCCGCCGCCGTCTCCCTGGGCGGCGTCCTGGTGGGACTGGCGCTGCCTCTGGCCGCATCCCTCGCCGCATCCGTTTCCCTGCCGGAGATCGCCCTGTGGGGCGCGACGACGGTCTGCGTGCAGTTGGCCGTGTTCCGGCTCGCCGATCTGGCCCTGCGCGACCTGTCCAGCCGCATCGCCAGGGGCGAGATGGCCGCCGCGGCCCTGCTGGTCGGCGCGAAGATCGCCACCGCGGTGGTGCTCGCCGCCGCCGTTTCCGCCTGAACCGTCGGCGAGCGGCGGGGGACGATCATGCGTGCGCCACGCTTGCCCGACTGGCTGATCTATCTGGCGGTGATGCTCGCCCTGGTCGTAGCGGCCGTCGTGATCCGCCGCCCGTCGGACGCGCCGCCGGCGCCGCCGCCCATGCCTGTCGGCGCCGCCCTGCCGGCGCCCTCTCCCTTCGACCCGGCCGTCGTGGTCAAGGCGCCGAGCAAATCGGGCCAGGGCGCCGGCACCGCCTTCTCGGTCGCCGAAAGCGGCGTGTGGCTGACCGCGCGACACGTGGTCGAGGGTTGCCGTTCGGTGGTGATCGTGATCCAGCCAGGCAGCGGCGTCGCCGCCACCGCCCGCATCGACCCGCGCGGCGAGACGGCGGTTCTGATCACCCGCGGCGGCGCGCCGGCCTTGCCCCTCGCGCCACAAGGCGCATTGCGGCGCGGCCTGCCGGCCTTCCATCCGGGTTTTCCCCAGGGCCAGCCTGGGGAAGTCGCCTCCCGCCTGGTCGGGCGCGAGCGGCTCTATCCGCGCGGACGCGACGGCGGCGCCGAGTCGGTCCTGACCTGGACGGAGATCGGCCGAACGCAGGGGCTCACCGCCAACCTCCAGGGTATTTCCGGCGCCCCGGCCCTGGACGCCGCCGGCGCCGTCGTCGGGGTGACCATCGCCCAGGCGCCGCGCCGCGACCGGATCTACACGACCACGCCCGCCGCCATCCGCGCGGCGCTCGCCCGCGCCGGGGTGACGGCGTCGGCGTCCGCCTCCGAACCGGTCACCGCCGACAATTACGGCCGCGTCGCCGACGACCTCCGGCGCGACCTGAGGGTCGCGCAGGTGGTGTGCATGGACAGTGTCGGCGGCTCGCGTTGATGGGAGCCGATCTCAATCGGCGTCGCGGTGGCCTCTCGCCACGAGAACGGCCAGGATCATCGCGATAACCCCCACGGCGCCGGAATAGAGAAAGAACACCACATAGCCGGCGCCGAGCGACGCCGGGTCGACCTGGGACCTCGCCATCGCCGTGGCGAAGGCGCCGTTCGGCGCGCCGAGAAACAGGCCGCGCAACGGGCTGAACACGCCCCCCGTCTGCGCCGAGTGCGCGACCGCCTCGACGATCCTGCCGGACTGCGAGGCGATCAGCTTTCCCGGCAACGAATAGAGGGAGGAGAACAGCGCATATTGCGTGGCGGTGAAGCCGATCCCCGTCAGGCTCGACATGTAGGCGATCAGGCACGTGCCGGCATAGGCGGACACCACATTGTCGATGCCGATCGCGATCAACAGGGCCGACACGTGCGGCCCCTGGACCGCCAGCCAGCCGAAAATTGTGTTCGTGATCGGCAGGGCGACCGCGCCGATGACCAGCGAGCGCATCACCCCCAGGCGCGCGATCGACACCCCGCCGACGAACACGCCGATCAGGGACGCGCCCACGCCGAACACCTTGCGCACCTCGCCGATCTGGGTGAGCGAAAAGCCCAGGTCCTGATAGAAGGCGTTCATGATGTTCAGGACGAAGTCGGACAGCCGGTAGAGGCAGATCAGCGCCAGGATCAGCAGGGCCCGCTTGCCGAACCGCTGGAAGAAATCCGCCAGAGGGTCGCCCAGGGCGTGGAACAGGAACACGCCCGGCCGCGTCCGTATCCGCGGGATCGGGCAGGCGGCGACGGCGATGACGGCGAAGCCGGCGATCACCGACAGCAACTGCAGCCACACGCCGTTGGGCTTGGCTGTCCACGCGCTCTGCAGGGCGTCCGCCGCGGCGGGCGACCCCATGGCCCTTACCATGCCCGACAGCAGGTCGGCCTTGGCGCCCAGGCCCGATCCCAGCAGGACCGCGCCCAGGACCATCAGCAACAGCCGCAGGCACCACTCCGCCACGTCCAGGGCCGGATGTGACCGCAGGCCATCGGTCGGAATGGGCCGCACGAAGTGCACGGCTTCCGTGGGCGCGAGGAGGACGGCGACGACGCCCAGCCCCATCACGAAGGCCATGGCGACATAGGAGACATGCCAGCCGAATCGGTCGGCCAGCAACAAGGGGGCGGCGCCGGCGACGATGTTGGCGATCCGGTAGCCCCATTGATAGGCGGCCGCCATCGCCCCTTGCCGCGAGGAGTCCACCGCCTCGATCCGCCAGGCGTCGATGACGATGTCCTGGGTGGCCGAGGCGAAGCCGGTCAGGACCGCAAACACGGCCAGCGAGGCCAGCCCGTGCACCGGGTCGCCGGCGGAAATCGCCAGCAGGCCCAGAATCACGACCAGTTGCGAGGCGACCATCCACGAACGGCGGTGGCCGAGCCAGGCCGTCAGCACGGGTATGCGCGCGCGATCGATCAGCGGCGCCCAGATGAATTTGAACGAGTAGGGAAGCGTCGCCAGGCTGAACAGCGAAATCACCGCCAGCGACAGTCCCGCGGCCCTAAGCCAGGCCGACATGGTGTCGAACACCAGCACGTTGGGCAGGCCGGCGGCGAAGCCGAGGCCCAGCATGACCGCGACCGGACGTTCGCCGAACACGGCCAGTGCGCGCAGCAGGCCTCGCGGTTTGGCCGGTCGCGGATCAGTCATAATGGTTGAGCGCCTCGGATTCGACGACGGCGAAGGCGCGGCCGGGGATGTCGTAGCGCCAGCAGAAACAGCTCTCGTGCTGCGCGGCGAAGACGTCGCGATAGACGATCCGGCCATCCAGATAGATGGCGCCGTCGCCGCGACTGGCCCTGTCCCATTCCGATCGCGGGATTGTCAGCCGGCTGTCGGCCAGGACGTGGGTTTCGCCTGGGCCGATCACGATGCCGAGCCCGTGGCGTTCATGGTCCTCGTAGGCGCCCGAAGGGAGGTCTGCGAGATAGTGGTGGTCCAGATTGATCCAGCGGACGACGGCCGGCGTGCGTCCATGATTGGTGAAGCTCGCGTGGAACACGATGTCGACCGCCGCGCTGGGGCCCAGGCTGTCGGGCGGCGTCAACGCGATCTGCTTTCCCAGGAAGACATAGGCTCGTTCGAGGTTCGGCAAGGCCCGCGCGGCCGCGATGGACGCGTTCGCCGAGCGTCTGACCGCCAGGAGAATGCCTCCGAACAGCAGCCCCAGCCCCAGGCCGATGAAGATGGTCACCCCGAACAGGTTCGCGGTGCGGTCCAGGGAGTCGGCGATCTCGCCTTCGGTGTCGAGGATCTTGTCGTTCTGCGCCCGGATCTTCGCGTACGAGCCCGCGGTCTGGTCGGGAGCGGGGAGGCTCGCCGCGGCCAGGGGCGGCGACTCGCGCGCGGTCGTCGACGTCTCGGCGACGGCCGCATGCGAACCGTAAAGGAAGAATACCGCCGCCGCGATCAGGCCCCGATTGACGCCGAAGCGCCCGGCGTCCTCGAGGCGATACCCGCCGCTTTCAGCCAACATGCGTCGCACCCGTCGAACCGCCGGCGCCGGGCCGGATCGCGCGGCAGGATGATCGCCGCGCCATGATCGCACAAGCCCGCGCGATCACCCGCCGAGATGCGCCAGCCGCCGCGCCAGCAGGCGTCGCTCCGGTTCCAGCTTCGCGGACGCCAGCGCCGCGCGGCAGGCGTCGATCGCCTCGTCGCGCCGGCCAAGCCGGGACAGCATCTCCGCCCGGGCCGCGGGCAGCGGATGATAGAGCGCCAGCTCGCCACGCGCGGCGAGGGCGTCGAGCAGGTCCAGCGCCTTGGCCGGGCCGTCGACCATGGACAGGGCGATGGCGCGATTGAGGTCCACCACCGGCGAGGGGGACAGGCGCGCGAGCACTTCATAGAGCCCCGCGATCTGTCGCCAGTCGGTCTGGTCGTGATGGGCCGCCCGCGCATGCAGGGCGGCGATGGCGGCCTGGACGGCATAGGGGCTGGGGCAGCCTCGGACGTGCAAGGCGCGGTCGACGAGCGCCAGACCCTCGCCTATCCGGCCCCGATCCCACAGGCCGCGGTCCTGATCTTCGAGCAGGATGATGTCCCCCTCCGGGCTCGCACGCGCCGGTCGCCGCGAATCGTGCAGGAGCATCAGGGCCAGAAGCCCGTCGATCGCGGCGCGGCCCGGCAGCAGGTCGCCCAGCAGCCGCGCGAGCCGGATGGCGTCGCGGCAGAGATCCTCGCGAATGAGGTCGGGGCCGGACGAAGCGGCGTAGCCCTCGTTGAAAACCAGATAGATGGCCGCGAGCACGCCCTCGACGCGGTCCTCGATCCGCTCCGGCCCGGGCGTCTCATAGGGTATTTTGGCCAGGCGTATCTTGCGCTTGGCGCGCACCAGGCGCTGGGCCACGGTTTCCCTGTGCGCCACGAACGCCCGCGCGACCGCGTCCACCGAGAGGCCGCAGACGGTATTGAGAATGAGCGACACCTGGGCGTCGAGGCCGAGCGCCGGATGGCAGCAGGTGAAGATCAGCCGCAGCATGTCGTCGCCGAAGCTGTCGTCTCCGTCCGGCCAGGGGGCGACCTGGCGTTCGACGGCGGCGTGCGCCTCCAGATCCAGCTGTTTGCGGCTGGCCAGGCTGCGACGCCGCAGTCGATCGATCGCCTTGCGCCGACCGACGCCGACCAGCCAAGCCGCCGCGCTGACGGGCGGCCCCTGGCGCTTCCATTGTTCCGCCGCCGCCGCGAAGGCGTCCTGCATAGCCTCCTCGGCGAGGTCGAAATCGCCGACGAGGCGGATCAGCGTCGCCAGGACGCGACCCGCCTCGCGTCGGTAGATCTGGTCGAGATCGTGGCTCACGACGCGGTGATCACCGGACGAACCTCGATCGAGCCGTATTTCGCCCCGGGGATACGCGCGGCGATCGCCGTCGCCTCGTCGAGATCCTTCGCCTCGACCAGGTAATAGCCGCCGAGCTGCTCGCGGGTCTCGGCGAAGGGGCCGTCGGTGATCGATGTCTTGCCGTCCCTCACGCGCACCGTTGTCGCGGTGGATGCCCACGCCAGGCGATCACCGGCCTTGAACGCCCCGCTGGCGATGATCGATTGGGTGAAGGCGCCGTAGTCCGCCATGATCGCTTTCAGGTCCGCCTCCGGCCGGGCGCCGAACTCGGCTTCGTTCGCATAGATGAGCAACAGATATTGCATGGTCGTCGTCCTTGTCGCCTCGGAGGTCATTCTCCACCCTCATGACGCACGAGCGCCGCCGGAATCGACAGGCGGCGCGGCGCGGCCGCCAAAAAAACTGACGGGGCCCGACCCTGGCTCACCGCCGACGGGTCGGCAACCATGGGGCGCCATAGCCATTCTAAACGTCAAGATTGCATTTCTGACATCGGGATAGACACAACCCAAGGTATAGCAACGGCGCGGCGGTAACTTCACCATCTGTTTGCGCAGGGGGTGACCGACCCCGTTCGATGCGGCGAACCGGGCGTGCGCCCGCATATAGCGCACGCCCACGCGCCTTGCGGCGCGCCAGGCCTCATACAAAGGCTCGCGATGCCTGATAATTCGAGCGCACGGCTCCCCGGCCTCGGCCCAGGAAGCCACGGCAAACTTGGAAAGAATACTTATACCAGCCCTCGGTGAGCTTGCCTCGAGGTCACCCCAAAAAGAGAACCGTCATGGCCGGGCGTAAGTCCCGGCCACCCATGGCGCCACCGAGGGCGGTCGTCGCCAGCCGCGCCCGCGCGGCTACGCGGTCCCGCTTATGTAAAGCGCCTTCTCGATCCGTCGGGGCGTGGCCGTGCGGCGGCACGGCCAGATCGACGCCGCCCCCGGCCGTTCCATGGGTCGCCGGGAGTGTGCTGCAGCAGCACGGAAGGAGTTCGAGATGAACAGATAGCCGCGCTTTACAGCTGCGTGTGAGATGAGGGCAGGCCCCTCGGGATCGGCTTTCAGGAGCGGGTTCCAAACCAGCCCGAGCTGCTGCGGTAGAAGAGCCGTGGTGGTGAGCGTCGGGTGAAACGTCCCGGGCGAGAACCGGGGCAGGTAAGTGTTCAAAAGACGAGCGAAAGCGAACCCTTCGATGACGCGTCGTAAACCATTGAGACACCGTCAAAACCAGGGGCGTCCCGGCCCCCTGGGACAAGCCCGTGAGGCGCCTGACGACTGGGCGGGCGGCGGTCGGCGTAGAGAGGGCGTGAGTTGGACACAGGCTTGCACGCGGAACTGCAGGAACCAGGCCTGCGATGCCAAGAGAGAAGCCCAAGCGAGGAAAAACGCGAGGCGAGAGTATCGATGCGCAGGACTGGGACGGATCGGTCCGTAGTAGCGGTGAAGGCCCTGTAATGGGGCTGGAGCGAAGGGACCGGGTCAGACAATCATAGGTTCGAACCAACTGGAGACAGGATGACGTCGAGCGATATGAAGGACAAGCCGTTCGAGATCGACAAACGGCAAGTGTACGAAGCGTATAAGGCGGTCAGGTCCAATCAGGGCGCGGCCGGCGTGGACAGACAGACGATCGAGCAGTTCGAGAAGGATCTGGAGGGGAACCTCTACAAGATCTGGAATCGGATGAGCTCGGGAAGCTACTTCCCCCCGCCGGTGCGCGCCGTCGCCATTCCCAAGAAGAGTGGCGGAGAAAGGATTCTGGGCGTGCCCACCGTGAGCGATCGGATCGCGCAGATGGTGGTCAAACAGCTGATCGAGCCGGACCTGGAACGCGTCTTCCTGCCGGACTCCTACGGCTACAGGCCGAGAAAATCGGCCCTGGACGCTGTGGGGGTCACGCGCGAGCGGTGCTGGCGGCATGACTGGGTTGTGGAGTTTGATATCAAAGGGCTGTTCGACAACATCGACCACGAACTGTTGCTCAAGGCCGTCCACCGGCACGTGACGTGCGAGTGGGCGCGGCTCTACATCGCAAGATGGCTGACCGCGCCGATGGAACGGGACGGCGTCCGGATCGAGAGGACACGCGGAACCCCGCAAGGGGGCGTGATCAGCCCGATCCTGGCCAACCTGTTCCTGCACTACACGTTCGACCTGTGGATGGGGCGGACACATCCCGACCTTCCCTGGTGTCGGTATGCGGATGATGGACTGGTCCACTGCCGGACCGAGCGGGAAGCGCAGGCTCTAAAGGCCGAACTTCAGGCCCGCCTGGCGGAATGCCGTCTGGAACTGCACCCGACGAAAACCAAGATCGTCTACTGCAAGGACGCCAAGCGCCAAGGCTCATACCCGAGCGTCACGTTCGACTTCCTCGGCTATGCGTTCCGGCCCCGCCTGGCGAAGAACCCACGGAATGGCAATCTGTTCTGGGGCTTCAATCCAGCGGTCAGCCCCTCGGCGCTCAAAGCCATGCGGTCCACGATCCGGGACTTGAACATCCGACGAGAGACGCAGCGGTCGCTGGCCGACATCGCCAAGGCGCTCAATCCGCTCCTGCGGGGGTGGATCGAATACTACGGGCGATACGCACCTTCGGCACTGCGGCCTATATACCAGTACGTCAACGCGACGCTGCTGGGCTGGGCAAGGCGGAAGTTCAAACGCTTTAAGACGAGCAAAATCCGGGCTGGCAGCTTCCTCGGAAAGCTGGCCCGGAAATGCGCTAATCTCTTCGTACACTGGCGTCTCGGCATGACCAGCGGGTTCGTCTGATCGGAGCCGTGTGAAGTGAGAGCTTCACGCACGGTTCTACGAGAGGCTGGCGGGGAAACCCGTCGGCCTACTCACCCCAACGCCCGGCGATGATGGTCGTAGGCAGGGTGAGGATCAACGAGGGATGGTATTACACCAGCGCTTGAAAAGTGTGACGCACCCGTGGAATTCGAGGGACACCACGTGTGGAGTGCACCCCTACAGCGAGACATTGAAATAGGGGACAGTTCTCATCATATGGAGAACCGATGTCCAACGAAGAGCGACGAAGTTTCACCCGAGCGTTCAAGCTGAGGGTGATTGAGCGGCTGGAGGCCGGCGAGAGCGGCAGCGCTCTTGCGCTGGAATTGAGCGTGAAGCGGACGATCATCTACCGCTGGCGAGACGCCTGGCGGCAAGGTGGCCCGGAGGCGCTGCGCTCGAAGCGGGGCCGGCCCCCGAAGCTGGAGGCCCTACAGATGGAGCGGGCCAGGGGCGTGGCGGCCAAGGCCAACGACCTTGCCGAGGCGCGGCGACAGATCGCCGAGCTTCAGAGAAAGGTGGGCCAACAGCAGCTGGACCTGGATTTTTTCAGGCAAGCCTTGCGGCACATCGAGGCGTCGCCCCGGCCGAGCATCGGTCCTGGCGCGACGGCGTCTTCGCCCAGATCCAGGCGATGACGCATCCGCAAGGCGAAGGATCGGCGCCAAGCCCTTCCATCGAGCGCATGTGCGCCCTGGCCGGTGTCAGCCGCGCCGGCTTCTACCGCCGCTGGGGGGTATCGGCGACACGATATCAATTGCCAAATAGGTCGTCACTCTGGAGTCCACCCCGGCAGCGAGACATTTAAATCCGGCGGTGTCTCGGTTTCCCAAATCCGGTCTCGGTTGACAAGCATGGCGCCCAACCGGGCGCGGGGCTATGTTCCTGGCATGGCATATTCGATCGCGTATTTTGGACCGCTTCGAGTTGGCCTCCCAGACTTCGAGGAAGTCGATGCGGAGATTGACGACCTCGGGGCGGCAAAATCGCAGGCTGCGCAGGATGTGTCGCCCGGTGGCCCCTACGAATGGGCGGACAGCTACCAGATCAGAGACTGGTCAATCTTGGACCGCGATTCGCAGATATGTGATCCGCTCGTGGCGAGTTGGCGAAGGCCAATCAACGCCCAAGGGTCCTGACGGGCGGCGCCGTCCCGCTGTGCGATCGGCGCCGTTGCCCTGAAGAGATATCGGCAGTTCAGCCGTACCAGTGAATAGCCCGGAAGAACGCCCCCACGGCCGCGATGGCGATCATCCCGAGGACCAAGCCTCCGACGGCGGGCACGTCGTCTTCGCAAAACGACCATGTCGGCGGCGCTGGCTCGGGCGCCGGCGCGGGGTGGCCGTCTGAGATCACCTCGAACTCGGCGTCTACGATCTCTAGGGATCGCGTCAGCTGGCTCATGGAGTGATCGTGGACCAAACGCGCCGCCGGCTCACGCGCCGCGCATCGCTCTTTCGCCCCCGTCCTCTGCAGGCATATCGCCACTCTGGGAAGCCATACCCGGCTACAGAGCGTGAGGATCAACTTTGCTCCTCTGTCCCGACAGTACGCAGCCGAGACAGAGAAGAAAGCATTGGCTAGACCTTAGAAGGCTAGCTGCAGGTAGGGAACTTGAAGGAGTTGATCTGCGTGCTCCAATTGAACGAGCCCGACGTCTTCAGGTATTCATTTGTATAGTAGAAGGTGCAGTCGTCGGTGGGGTCCAGGGACATCCCGGTGTAATCGCCCCAGCGGCTGAGCCCGCCATTCTGGCTACCTGAGCCCGCCTTGACCGTCTTTTCCCCTTCCATTGTTCCCAGAGCGTCGCTCGGGACCCGGCCGGTGTAGGCGATCGTCGGAAACATCGTCGTCGACGAAACGCTATAGCCGACGGCGATGTCGCCCACCTTATCCATCGCTACGCTTCCCATCCAACGGTAGGAAGAATCGGGCGCATAGGTGCCGCTCTGGAAGAGCGAAGGGGTCGTTCCAGGCGTGCGCAATTCGTACCAACGAACGCCCGTGCTCGATCCAGCCGTGACCGAATGGTTGACCACCAGCGATTCATGGTCTCCGAAATTGCGGTAGGCAAAGCGGTACATCACGCGATCCGCCAAGCTGTCCAGCTTTTGAGTCGTTCCCTGCTGGGGAATGCATGTGCCGCCGCCACACGCCGCCGAAAACGCCGGGACTTTAATATTCACCGGGCCGGTGAGCTTCGTGTTGGCCGGCGTCTTCCAATCGATGTGGTATTGCCAGAGATTAAGAGGAGGCGAACTAGGCTTCGACGGCCCGGAAATCGTCCTGGCGGCCACCTTACGCCACGATCTTCAGCGCCCCCTCCGGCAACGGACGCTGAAGCGCGGCCACCTCCGCCCACGGCGCCGGGCTCAACCATAGATCCCATTCGGGGGCCTCGGTCAGGATCACCGGCATGGCCTTGGCGTGATACGTCTTCACCGGCTCCGCCGGGTCCGTCGTCAGGAAGCCGAAAGCCTCGATTTCCTCCCAGCCCTTGCTCTTCATCCGCACGCACGCATGCGGCGTCCAGATGCCCGCGAAGAAAGCCAGGGGCCGGCTCTCGTCGAGCGCGAACCAGATGTTCTTGCGCGTGCGCTCATGGTCCTGGTCAGGCTCGGCAAAGGACGTGAAGGGGACCAGGCAGCGGTTCGCGGGGCCCAGCCAGGGGCGCCAGTGGGCGTTCGGCCTACCCTGGGCGTTCATGGTGTTGCGCACGTTGGTCGTGCCCTTGTCGGGCTCCATCTTCAGCAGCTCGGCGAAATCGAACTCGGTTCCCTTGGCGCGCAGCTTGTCGGCCCTGCCGCTCGCGGCCTTGAACAGCGCCTGTTTCGACGTCGGCATGCCCCAGCGCATGTCCCGCATCTCTCGTCCGCCGTCCTCGCCGTTGACGACGACCGGAGCGGCATGGTCGGGGTAGATCCCTGACATCGGCGGCTGGTTGTTGTTTCGATCCGTCATCGCGCCGACCAGAGCCACGACAGCGGCGCGTGCGCTTGTCATCGAGTAGAGATTGCACATCGGGCCAGCCTACAGGCGCAAGCCGCGGCGAGTCGAGAACCGCGCCCCTGGTCTCTATGGCCGACCCTCGTCCTTGTGCCTGGCGACCGGCCGGAAGTCTGGGCGACTCTCGAAGCGTTTGCCGCCGCATCGCGGGCACGGCGCACGGATAAACGCCGCAACCGCCCTGATCCCGGTGCTCGCATCGCCGACGCCGCGCGCCTCCAGCCGACCTATCACGACCTCGAGATCGAAGGTTCGGTTCTGCATGCAGTCCAGGCAGGTGAGCAAAACCCCGGCCCCATGTTTGCGGTAGTCGCCGAGGGGAACCCCTGGATTGAAGCCGTCTCGCATCGAACGCCAGGCTCCGCACGCCTCGCGGATCGGAAGGCTGGGGACGAATTGCACGACTCGGGTTGACGGTCATGTTCTCTTTTCGTTCTTGGCTCGCATGTCGACCGTCAAGCCCGACCGCATCCCGATCGCCATGCGCCGCCGTGGGTGTGAAACGGTGGAGTTGATGCAGCGGGCGGGCTGGGACGTGATCGCCTGTTGCGACACGTGCCAGTTGATCATGCGGGTTAGCCTCCCGACGCTGATCCGGATCAAGGGTCCCAAATTCAGCCTGTGGAACCGCAAGGCGCGCTGCCGCCGGTTCGGCTGCGTCGGCTTCGTGGAGTTTCGCGGCCGCGCGCCGGGTATGGAAACACACAGCCCGCTCAACGCGCCATGGCCTGACTAGTGGATAGACTCTGACACTTGGCGCCCGCGCAGTCCTTTGGAAGCCCACTTCGTGGGGGGCCTTGGGGGTCTTGGGGTGGGCCATTGCGTCCTTTGGCGCATCGCCTGTCCACGTCAATCAAACGAAGGAGGTGTGGTTGGATGAGGAACCCCATGGTCCCCCAAAAAGAGGAACGTCATGGCCGGGCGTAAGTCCCGGCCACCCATGGCGCCACCGAGGGCGGCCATCTCCAGCCGCGCCCGCGCGGCGACGCGGTTCCGCTCATGTAAAGCGCCCGCTCGATCCTCCGGGCGTGGCCGTGCGGCGGCACGGCCAGACCGACGCTGCCCCCGGTCGTTCCATGGGTCGCCGGGAGTGTGCTGCAGCAGCACGGAAGGAGTTCGAGATGAACAGCTACCTTCGTGGATCGCGCCGCCTTGACAAGGCCGCCGGTGCTCGCGGCGATGACCGCCGCAGGGAACCAGGGCGCGGCGCACGGTGCTTGAGAGTCCAGCAAAAAGGAGATCTGCATGGGCATCTTTGGCTCGATCATGGACAAAATCTTCAACCACCCCAGCGCGCTCGCGCGCTCGGCCGAAACCGTGGTGGGGCAGGCGGTCGGCATCGCCCCGCCGGCCACCCCCGCGGCGGCGACGACGCCACAGCCCGCCCAGCCAGTTGCGCCCGCGGCAACGCCCGCGCCCGCGAAGCAACAGGTAGACGTCGGCGCTGTCCTTACGACCATCGCTGCCGAGAAGGGCGGCGGCGGCAATTGGCAAACCTCGATTGTCGACCTGCTGAAGCTCCTGGATCTCGATTCAAGCTTGAACGCCCGAAAGGAATTGGCGCGGGAGCTCAACGTTCATGTGGGTGCGGATGGAACGTCCGAGGAAAACATGGCGCTTCACGCCGCCGTCATGGAAAAGCTGGCGGAGAACGGCGGCAAGATGCCCGACAGCCTGCGGCGCTAGGGCATCATGCGGAAAAGTGGAAACCGGTTTTCCGCAAAAACGATGCGATATCAAAATCCTGGAGCGCCGCGCGCGAGTCCCGAATCGCGCACGGCGCTCCAGGGCCGGTTGTGTCCTGGCGTGGTTGGACGCCCAGCGCGACCCGCGGGGTTTTACCGGGGCATGGTCAGCCTGAATCGAGGGCGGATATCCGCGCCGGGTTCGAGAAAGTTCCGCTCGCGGCGATTGCCTCGCTGCGCCACTTGATGAGGCACGCCCGGAACGGTCGTCCGCGCCCGTCTCGCCATGCCCCAACGCCCCCTTGGCCCAACCCGTACGGGCAGCATGGGTGCGCGGCGGCGATCGGGCAATTGATATCGTTTCACCGTGACGTGTCGACCGTTGAGGGCGGTGAGGAATTCGGCGCCGCCCCTCGGCGAAGCTCGCGCGGCGGATTTCCCTTGCTGGCCCAACCTCCTGCTGTCATGCGGGAACGTGTGGCGGGGAACTTCGATGGCCGATGACGAAACAGTCGGGTTGACTGGGTCCAGCCTGAAGCGACGGCATGTCGCGGCGGCGACCATCGGCAATGCCCGCGCAACATCGCTAAATGGTCATTGACGGGTTTGATATTGGGAGGTTTTTTTGTGAAGATATTTCGAACGGTTACTATGTTCGGTGCGATGTTTGCGGTGGCGGCGGGGCCGGCGCTTGCATACAAATTTTCGCCGACGAAGACGAAGTTTACGCTGTCTGGGGGTATTGGGGTGTTGTTTGCAGGCAGCTTTCACTCCTGCAACGTTGCTATGCGAGGTAAAATACCAGGTCTTAGTAAAGAAGCACGGATCGAGACGTTCTCGGACCTAAGTGGCTGTGGAATTGCGGCGACCAATCTGCCATGGCCCCTTAAAGCGAAGGGTGCTGGCACGGCGACGATCATTGGCTTGGCGTATACGGTTCCGGGTAACGTATGCGGTCCTTCTACGGCTCAGGCGAGGGTATCTGATAGCGGAATTTGGAACGTTAACTTTAAGACTGAAGGCTCGGGGGGTGTATGCAGAGCAGGTGGATCTCTTAGATCTGATCCTGCTATTATCATCGTATCTGGAAAATAGGGTGGACTGATGCGGCGTCCACGCTTGTACAGTAATTACCCACCCCTAATTTCGGCCCTCTTTGGGAAGTTCCAGGGACACAATACTGATCTCTTCTGGTCGACGGCCGGCTCTCAAGGCCCAGGTCGCGGCGCCGGCGGGCATGGCCGGCCGGCCCCGACCGCAGCGTTGAGTGACGCGGTGCGCCGCCTCCTCCATCACCATGTGCTCAAGCCGAAGCATGAACGATGGCCGCCGCAAGCACGTACGCCTTTCAGTTAAATACTGTGTCCCTGTATCTTCCGAAGGTTCGACCATCAATGACTATGTGGTTGAGACCGCTGGCGACGTTGCTCTTCACGTTTCGTCGACACCGCATGAGGCAATTGCCCGGGCGAACCGCTGCGGACATTCACATCATGTCGCGCGCGTCTGGCACCTCAATAATAAGCGCATACCGAACCACTGGTGAGCTGTCTGAATCTGAAGGGTGCGCGTACCCTCGTCCTCCGGGCCCGCAGAAGTCATTTAGGAAAAACAGAGAGCGCCAGGGTCCTCGCGCCGTAACCAGGCCAAAGACCAGACCGCTTCCAAAAATCGCCGCCCCCGCGCTCTCTCAGAAAAAGCGCCAGAAACCCGACATGACGAAAAATACTATTGCTTGCCAATAACAATTGTCGGCATGGAGACAGCACTACCTAGAATGGCACAATTCGGCCCTCCGCCAGAAAAACTCCAGCGACCAGCCTGATTAATTGTAGCACTCACCGTCTGAGCGGGACAATTCACTCCGTTGTAAGAATACGACATCCCACTTATTAACACCTCGTTGGTGCTGACAATTGAAATGTCCCAAGGAAAATTCCCAAACACAAAGCCGCTGCATTTATCATTATTAGAAGTCAAACTCTTCAGCTCGCCAGCGGCGGCTGAATGATTTCCAGAGCTTGTTCTACCTTTCATCGTTACAGCGCAGGTTGGGGGGTTTGCCCTACCCTGACCAATTGGGCCAAAGATGCCCATTTCGATTTTTCCGGTCAGGGTGAACCCCGTCTCAATTGGTTCCAAAGCGCGTCCAGCGTTAGCGACGGACGCGAAACCACATAGCGCAGCGGTAATCGCTGGAAGCGTCGTGCTATACATTTCCAGTTCCCTATCCGGTGAAGCGGTAATAACTTAGGCGACAACCGATATCCCTACTGTGCGGCGTGGTCGCGCGGGCGTCAACCCACCTGGAAATTAGACTTGTCATTGGAGCACCCGAGTCTCATCAGCGAACGTCAATCGTGACGCTTCTTCAAATCCAGCCACCGTTTTCGCACTACGGGAAGTTCCAGGGACGAAAGTTCCAGGGACACAATACTGATCTCTTCTGGTCGAGGCCGGCTCTTAGGTTCAGGTCGCGGCGCGGGCGGGCATGGCCGGCCGGCCCCGATCGCAGCGCTGAGTGACGCGGTGCGCCGCCTCCTCCATCACCATGCGCTCCAGCCGAGGCATGAACAATGGCCGCCGCAAGCACGTACGCCTTTCAGTTACATACTGTGTCCCTGTATCTTCCGCAGGCGCGCGCCGGCGCGTTCGCCCTCCTCGCGGTCAGAAAGGACGCGTTGATGTCTGCGAGTTCCATATTTCTGCTGTGTAGACGCGGCCAAAGCGCGAGTTCCGCTAATCCCCTGGGTGGGGCACAGTGATTTGGAAAATATGCACCAATCCCAAATCCTCAACCCGGTAGTTTGGCAATTGTAACAATAGGAGTAGATTTGGCCGATCCATCAAACCCACACGTTGGATTATTAAATGTCCAAACTCCTCTCTTAGAAACTGTAAAGGTGGCTGCGCTGTTACAAATTGATGTCCCGCTCTCATATGTGATTCGAGGACTGTTACCGCCCTTTCCGTTCACCAAAGAAATTGTGTACGGCAAATTGGTAAAAATAATATTCTTACAACCAGTGCCGCTGCTAGTCGCAGCACTTATCTCAGCGGCAACCTGCTTGTCGTTACCCGACGACGTTTGCCCTGAGAGCGTAATCTTGCACGCAATTGGTGTTGTATTCTTAAATAAGATGAACTTTCCCGAAAGTTCAAACGAAGTATTTGTTGGAGAAAGATAGGTCAAACCATGAGCTGCGTCCGCAGGCCCAAAAAAGCATAGACAGGCCGCACACGTTAGACCGCGCCAATACAACTTAGACATTAAATGGCTCCAAGCTTAAGTTGTGTCGATGGCATCGTATATCAGTTCCGCCATATTGTCCATGGCTCCGCGGGCGAATGAGCGACTCTGACGTGTTCAGCGCTGGCCTAAACGTTCTGCGGGTTCAGACCACCTGTCGATCCGCAGAGCTCCCCGATGCCCTAGAGGTGCACAAGGCCATCAGGTGCACAAGGCCATCGGCGTCAGCAGTTTGGCCGCTTGGCGCTCGCAGATCCGCCCAGCCAAGGAGCGTGTCGCGTCGCCCGCTATGCGGCGTTTCGATTAGTGAAGGAGGGGCAAGTTCGGGGCCCATAACCTCCAGCCACAATCCACCTCTCCCTCGGCGCGCTGTCGCCTCTCGGGCAAAAAATAGCGTCTTCGAGAAGGCGTTATAGACGATGAGCCGCTCATTCAGGTGGCGCCAAGGTCGATGCGCATTGTAGCGATGCACTGGATCCTCCGCCGTGCCATCAGGTTTGCGCAGCTGTTCGGCCCCGGCACTAATCTCCGTGCAACCATAGCGAGACGGCGGCTTGGGTGTCGGCGATCTACGAAGCGCCCAGGACGATCCGGGTCGACAACGGCCCTGAGTTCGTCTCCAATGACCTTTTTCTCTGGGCCTGCGAGAACCGGGAGACCCTCTACTTCTCCAGGGATGGCAAACCGGCGGACAACGCCTTAGTGGAAAGCTTCAACGCGAGGCTCCGGAACGAATGCCTCTACAGGCATCGGTGCTTGTCGGCGGACGACGCAAGGGCCAAGACCGAGACGTAGCGGCGGAACTACAACGAGAGCCGTTCTCACATATCCCTGGGCTGGATGAGGCCCGCAGAATTTGCCTTGGTGGCCGGGGTTATTCCCCGGCCACCAAGGCCCGGAGGCCTACCTTCAGATTGGAGGAGATTGCGGGGCACCTCACGTCCTTGACCTTTGCGGGCAACGCTTCAGCCTCACGGACTGATCCAGACACTTGGTATGAAGCCGCCTGTTTGGGGGGAAACGGTTCCGAAATTGGCCGGCAGCGGACTTGTATAGCTACCGGTATAATAAGCGGTCGAAGTGGGACCTGCAGTAGGTGAATTAGTGCCGCCAATAAGGTTAATTAAATTTGTAGTCGCCGGAGTTATCGTCATGCCGCCGGCCGACAGGGTGCCGAGGCATCCGACCACTAAGAAGTATGGAGTTCCTGCTTTGATGTAGAAATTGAGACCGCTTACCGTCTTAACACCAGTGAAAGTCTTACTCACTGCAAACGTGCCTGAATCCACATAAAGCGTGCCAGGCGCACCGCCCACAGAATTATAAATCCCCAACGAGCACGTTGTATTAGCCGCGGGTGGCGTCGTCACATAAAATGAGAGCTGTGTCGCACTGCCTGTCACAGGACCAATAAACGGCATCGCGTAAATCAGAGCGCCTGTTAGGCTCTGACCGCCTGTCGGCGCGCCAGGTATTTGCGTATAATATTCCCCTGCAGCGAAACCCGCTTGCCCCCCCGCGCATATAGACGAAAAGCCATTGGAGTTATTGCATATCGAAACGGTTGGGTCAAGCGACTTATCGACGTGTATGAGTTGGGCGGGGGGAATACCGCACCGGCCTGAAGAGGCTGTACCTTGGATCGTTTCTTGCGTCGCGCTGGATGCAATCTCTACCCCATAATAGCTAGTGGGTACTGACATGAGGGCACCACATTTCATCTGAGTGTCTGAAATCTGGCCGGGATTGCCAGTGCCGGACTGGAGCCCAATTTTGACGCATGCGTTAGATGCTATATCGCACTGCGTCTGCGCAAGACTCGAATTATCAATTATATAGACACCGTAGTCGGCGACACCGGCTAATGGCCAGTTAGGATAAGTTCCTGCTGTCGTCCACGTTATAGAGGACGACAGGGGCGGACCACTGTTCGACGCATCAGAGTTAACGTGGAGCTGCGACCAAATATTACCATTATAGGTAAACAAGTCCGCCCGAGCCCCATCATAAGCAGACACTCCGCGATAAACCGAGTCATGACAATCATTTTCGATCTTCATTGAAAAACTCGGATTATTTGCTCCGGCAAAATTAAGATCGAGGCGGGCGTTGCTGAAAACAATATTGGCCACATCACCGTTGGTATTATTGGTGATTTTAGAGCCGTTGGGGTTGGCCTCATCGAAGCTACAGTGGAACAACGAATTGCCGCTGCCCATCGCATCCTCAATGAGAACATTATCTATTCTCAAGTACTTTCCCCCATCAACCTCCACGACATCGCCTGTGGTCGGCACAAAATAAGGAGTCATGCTGCTGAAAGGTAAGCGTCCCTTTTGGGCCGCCTGCCCCCGCTTCAGGGAAGGCGGTAGTGTCCGCCTATGGTTGGAGCGGACACTTGGGGTGAGCGATCTTCGGGTGTGTTCGGCGTTTTGGCGGCGCGGGCCGCGCGGCCGCTGGTTT
>JBBRAV010000035.1:0-43417 GCA_038206535.1 Caulobacterales bacterium | reverse complement strand
TTGAATCTGCGAGGGTCCGGAACTTCGTCCAATATGTCGATGAGGGTCATGAAAGCCTTCCGAATCAGGAAGGCTCTTCAGAATCGATCCTCAACCCAAGCGCAACCGCCGCTAAAACTTACTTGCGATTCCCCTGCCCTTTATGGGGAGGGACAGACGGCGAAGCCGTCATGGCGGGGTAGTGTCGATGAAACCCCACACTGCTGTTGAGTCGGCGACACTTCCCCACCCTGGACGCGGAGCCTGTCCTCGGGCGCGCGCTTCGCGCGACCCGGGAGCGTCCCGTCCCTCCCCATAAAGGGGAGGGAAGATTGAGTCACGTTGAGATTGACATTTTGCAATATACTGCCACGTGTGGGGGATGACCGCGTCTCACCCCCTCGCCCGCGTCGAACCCCTTCACCGTATTTACGGTGATTAACGGTCGTTCTCCGGTTTCGACGCGCTGCGGGGACTCGCCGCGGACGAGTCGCTATCATCGGCGCGTGCGCTTCGACGATCGATTCCTCGACGAGATCAAATCGCGTCTTCGCCTGTCCGAGGTGATCGGCAAGACCGTGAAACTGCGACGCCAGGGGCGCGAGTATGTCGGCCTCTCGCCGTTCACCAAGGAGAGGACCCCGTCGTTCTTCGTCAACGACGACAAGGGATTCTTTCATGACTTTTCCAGCGGCAAGCACGGCGACCTGATCAGCTTCCTGCAAGAGACCGAACGCCTGACCTTCATGGAGGCGGTCGAGCGACTTGCCGGAGAGGCCGGTGTTCCGATGCCGGCGCCCGACCCGGAGGCGATGGTCCGCGAAAAGGAACGCGCCGGGCTCGCCGACTGGCTCGATACCGCGGCGGTCTGGTTTGAGGCGGAATTGCGCCGGCCCGCCGGCAAGGCCGCGCGCGACTATCTCGAGCGGCGCGGCCTGCCGCAGAGCGAGTGGGGCCGCTTCAGGCTGGGCTTCGCGCCCGCCGGCCGCACGGCCTTGAAGGACTATCTGGTCGCCAAGGGCGCGCGTCCGAGCGATCTGGCGGAGTCGGGACTGGCGATCGCGCCCGAGGATGGCGGTCCATCCTACGATCGCTTTCGCGACCGCATCATGTTCCCCATCACCGATCCGCGCGGCCGCATCATCTCGTTCGGCGGCCGGGCGATGGATCCGCAGGCGCGGGCGAAGTATCTGAACGGGCCGGACACCAGCCTCTTCGATAAAGGGCGCGTTCTCTACGGCCTTCCCGAAGCCCGCCGCCTGTTGCAGACCGGCGGCGAAGGCACGGCCCCGGTCGTTGTCGAGGGCTATATGGACGTGATCGCCTGCCAGCGCGCCGGCGTCGCGGCCGTGGCGCCCATGGGCACCGCGCTCACCGAAACGCAGATGGAGCTGCTCTGGCGGCTGCACCCGGAGCCCGTCCTGTGCCTGGACGGCGACACCGCGGGCCAGCGCGCCGCCGGTCGCGCCATCGACCGCGCCCTGCCGCTGCTGAAGGCCGGGCGCACGTTCCGCTTCGTCACGCTGGGCGACGGCAAGGACCCCGACGACATCCTGCGCGATGACGGCCCGGCCGCGCTGAAAGCCCAACTGACCCGCGCCACGCCGTTCGTCGAGGCCCTGTTCGCCCGTGAACGCGACGCCGAACCTCTGGACACGCCCGAGCGGAAAGCCGGCCTGCGCCAGAGGCTTCGCAACGCCGCCAGGGCGATCGCCGATCCCGATCTCAGCGCCGCCTACCAGGAGGATCTTCGCGCCCGGCAGGACGCCTTGTTCGCCCCCGCCGCCGCGCCGCCCCGGGCGCCGTTCGATCCGCGCCGGACGCGGTCGCCCGGCGGCTGGCGCAATGCGCCGCCACCGCCGACCTTTCCCACGCCGGAGGGCCGCGCGGCCGCCAGGCGGCTGGCCCACGCCATCGAGCCGGTGGCGGCCGCGCTGGCCCGTCACGCGCTCGCCGATCCGGCTGTGCTCGACGATCACCTCGAGGATCTCGACACCCATGGCTTCGGCGATCCCGCTCTGGTTGAATTGGCCAGGGAAATCATCCGCCTGCGGTTGGACGCGGATCGGCTTGACTCCGACGCCTTGCAACGCCATCTGGCGTCCAGAGGATTTAGCGCGCTGCTGATTGACATCGACCGGGCCGCCACGCATGCGGGCGCGCCCTTCCCCACAGAGGGTGTCACGCTCGCCGCCGCCAGGTCCCAGTGGTCGCATGCTTTCGGGGTTCTCAACCGCGTGGCTGCGCTGGAAGAGGCAATAGCCGCCGCCAAGCAGGACTTGGCCGGCCCCTCAGGCGCGTCCGTATTGATGGATCTGAAAAAACAACGCGACGCGCTGAGACGGGCGATCAAGACGGGACAGATTTGGACGCCGGACGCGCCGATTTGAGGGCCTAGGCCCTTAGATGTTGGGCGTCGTCACCTATTTTCATTTCAGGCGCCGCCGCCTCTCGGGGGAATCGGCCGCGCCGCCGGAGAGTTTGATGACCACTACAACCACCGCCGAGACGCCCGAAGTCGAAGCGCCTCCCGCGAGCGACGGCCCTCTGCTGGATCTCACCGACGCCGGGGTCAAGAAGTTCATCAAGCAGGCCAAGGCGCGCGGCTATGTCACGATGGACGAGCTCAACAAGGTCCTGCCGTCCGAAGAGGTGACGTCCGAAGCCATCGAAGACACCCTGGCCATGCTCTCGGAAATGGGCGTCAACGTCGTCGAGGCCGAGGAAGACGCCGCCGAGGGCACGGAGGTCGTCGTCCGCGAGGAAACCGCGGTCGCCGAGGCCGCCGACAAGCAGAGCGCCTTCGACCGCACCGACGATCCGGTGCGCATGTACCTGCGCGAGATGGGTTCGGTCGAGCTGCTCTCGCGCGAGGGCGAAATCGCAATCGCCAAGCGCATCGAGGCGGGTCGCGACACCATGATCCGCGGCCTGTGCGAAAGCGCCCTGACCTTTGAAGCGATCATGGTCTGGCGCGAGGAACTGGCGGGCGGACGCATTCTTCTGCGCGAAGTCATCGACCTCGAGCAAACCTACGGCGGTCAGGTCGCCCAGGCCTTGTCCGACGCGGCCGTGGCCGGCGAGGTCGAGGACGCCGCCGCCGCGGTGTCGAGCGAAGACGAAGAGGAAGACGAGGGCGCGCGCCTGGCCGCCGCCCAGGCCGACGAGGACGACTTCGACGACGGCGCCGGTCCCACGATCAGCGCCATGGAAGGCGAACTGCGCGAAGGCGTCATGGCCACCCTCGACGCCATTGCCGCCGAGTTCGAGGCCTTCCGCCGCCTGCAGGAGAAGCTGGTGTCGCGCCGGCTCAAGGGTCAGAACCTCGGCGACGCCGATCGCAAGGCGTATGAGGCCGCCAATACGACCATCGTCAACCACCTCAAGACCCTGAAGCTCAACAACAACCGGATCGAGGCGCTCGTCGAGCAGCTCTATGCGATCAACAAGCGTCTGGTCGGTCTCGAGGGGCGGCTGCTGCGCGTCGCCGACAGCTATGGCATTTCCCGCCCCGAATTCCTGAAGGCTTACTTCGGCTCGGAACTCGATCCCGCGTGGCCGCAGAAGGTCGCCGCCCTGGGCGTGCGCTGGACGAAATTCGCCGAGAACGATGCAAGTCAGGTCGAGACCATCCGACGCGAGATCGCCGCCCTCGCCACCGAATCGGGCGTGCCGATCGACGACTACCGCCGCATCGTCCACACCGTGCAGAAGGGCGAACGCGAGGCGCGTCAGGCCAAGAAGGAAATGGTCGAGGCCAACCTGCGCCTGGTGATTTCGATCGCCAAGAAATACACCAACCGCGGCCTGCAGTTCCTCGACCTGATCCAGGAAGGCAACATCGGCCTGATGAAGGCGGTCGACAAGTTCGAGTACCGCCGCGGCTATAAGTTCTCGACCTACGCCACCTGGTGGATCCGTCAGGCGATCACCCGCTCGATCGCCGATCAGGCACGCACCATCCGCATCCCCGTGCACATGATCGAGACGATCAACAAGATCGTCCGCACCAGCCGTCAGAGGCTGCACGAGATCGGCCGCGAACCGACGCCGGAAGAGCTAGCCGAAAAGCTCGCCATGCCGCTGGAAAAGGTGCGCAAGGTCCTGAAGATCGCCAAGGAGCCGATCAGCCTCGAAACCCCGATCGGCGACGAGGAAGACAGCCACCTGGGCGATTTCATCGAGGACAAGAACGCCATCCTGCCGATCGACGCCGCCATCCAGTCGAACCTGCGCGAGACCACGACCCGCGTGCTCGCCTCGCTCACGCCCCGCGAGGAACGCGTCCTGCGCATGCGCTTCGGCATCGGCATGAACACCGACCACACCCTCGAAGAAGTCGGCCAGCAGTTCAGCGTCACCCGCGAACGCATCCGCCAGATCGAGGCCAAGGCGCTGAGGAAGCTCAAGCACCCGAGCCGGTCACGGAAGCTGCGGAGCTTTTTGGACAGCTGAGCAGTGTGCTTCCTTCCCCCCTTGCGGGTGAAGGTGGCCCGGAGGGCCGGATGAGGGGGGCCTCTCCGGTTAGCCTCATAAATTCACCCCGCTAAAGTCTTGCGGTGGCGCGACCCCTCATCCGTCTGCTTTGCAGCCACCTTCTCCCGCAAGGGGAGAAGGTGCAATCGTAACCGCCGCTCGAGTTCGGACTCACTTGTCCCCCTTTGGCTCGAGCGGGAAAAGGCAAGGCGCGCTACTTCACCGTCACTGTCGCCCGCATCTTCGGGTGGATGGTGCAGACATAATTGTATACCCCGGGCTTCGTAAATTTGAAAGTATAGGCGTCGGCCTCGTCCAAGGCTTGTGAGCGGAAGGCGCCATCGGTGCTGGTGACCGTGTGCGGCTCGCCGTCGAGGTTCTTCCAGGTCACCTGGCCGCCGACCGGCACGGTGACGTTCATGGGCATGAAGTCGAAGTTCTTGATGTTGATCTGAGCGTCTCCGGGCGCGGCGATCGCCGGCAGGCCGAGCGTAAGTGCGATTGTGACGATCGTGGCGAAGCGTGCGGCGGCGAGCGCCGTTCTGGTGAGCGTGATTTGCATTGGAATTGTCTCTCTGGGTGGAAGAGGTCAGGCGAGGGTGGTGTCGGTCAGCGCCAGCGACTTGTGCAGCGACGCGACACGGACGCTGGTGGCGCCGATCATGTTCGGCAGCTGCTCCAACGGAACCGTCAGCGGGCCAGGTCCGGCGCCCACGCCCGGCGCCGGCTGCGGATAGGCGGTCGCGCGCGCGGTGTGGAAGGTGACGTTGCCTTCCACCTTCGAGATGATCTGGTGGATGTGGCCGTTAAGCACGGTCACCGAGCCGAAGCGGACGATCAGGGCCATCAGCTGGTCGTGATCGCTAGAGCCCCAGCCCCAGGGGTCGTAGATGCTCCACATCGGCATGTGGGCGAAGAGCACGATCGGCTGGCTGGAAGGGCGGCTCGCGAGATCGCTCTTCAGCCAGGCGAGCTGGTCGTCTCCCAGAGACGCCAGGCCCGCGGGCTTGAACTGCATGACGTTGACCAGGCCGACCAGATGCACGCCCTTGTGGTCGAAACTATAGTAACCCTTGCCTTTCGAGGCCGCCCCGAAGCGGCTGAAGTACTCCGTGCCGACGCCGTCGGTGACATCGTGCTCGCCGGGGATAGTGTGGATCTCCGTGACCCGGAGCTGCTTCATCAGCTGGTCGGCCTGGTCGAACTCGGACGCCTTGGAGAGGTGCGTGATGTCCCCGGTATGGAGCACGAAGGCCGGCGGCTTGGGCAGGGCGTTGACCAGGGCGATGGCGCGCTCGAAGGTTCCGGCGACATCCGGATTGGCGGCTTTTTTAAAGCCGATGTGACTGTCGCTGAGCTGGACAAAGAGCGGCGCCCCGATCGCGGAGCCAGACTCGGCCGCCTGCGCCATGTCGAAGCCGGAGAGCACCCCGCCCGACAGCGCGAACAGCGTCCCGGTTCCCAGGCCTAGGCATTTTAGAGCGCCGCGGCGCGTGGTGTCGTGGTCCATGTCGATAACCTCCAGATGTGTCTGAAGGCCTAAGACCGCCGCGCCGCGCCGTTTATTCCTGGGCGGCGCGAATTAGACTTCCGAACGTCGAAAGTTCGCTCGCCTGCATGTCCGAGACCGCGGCAAAATCGAGGTCGTCGTGCTTCCAGCACAGGATGTTGTAGCCGCGCCGTGTCCCCGCGCCGGGAAGCCGCCCGCCACGGTCGGCCCAGACGAAAAGGTCGATCTCGTGAAGGCCGTGCTCGTAGACAACGACCGCGGCGTGTTGGCCCGCGAGCGTGTCGATGCGACCGCCGGTAAGTTTGAATCCTTCGGCGGCGAAATCGCGCGCCGAAGCCGGGGCAACCACGCCCAGGAATGTCGAAGCGGCGTCTCGAGGCTCGCCTCGGCGATCGCATCTCGCAAACGCAGTTTCAGGCGGTCAGGGGCCGCGTATCGCTGGGCGTAGCTTCTGATCTCGTCGCCGAGCGCCCCGGCGTCCTCGCAGAACGCCTGGCAGTGCGCGCAGCCAGCGACGTGTTGCTCGGCGGCGTCGGCTTCCGGTCCGGAGAGCTCGCCGTCGATAGAGGCCTGTGTTTGCAGAAGCTCAGCGCAGGTCACGTTTTTCCTCCGCTATCCATTTGTCCTTGAGGAGTGCGCGGGCCCGCGCCCGGCGCGACATCACCGCGCCGGTCGGCGCGCCGACCACGTCGGCGATCTCGCGATAGCTCAGATCCTCCATCTCCCGAAGGATCAGCACTTCGCGAAAATCATCGGGCAAGGTGGCGATCATCGCGCGCAACCGGCGCCCTTCGCTGGCGCCGATTGCCTGTGTCTCCGCGTCAGGGCCGTCGAACACCAGCTCGGGCCCCAGGGCGCCGTTGGGCAGGGGATTGTCGCGGCGCCGATGCGGCTGGGCGGCCCGGTCACGCCAGCAATTGCGCACGATGCCCATCAGCCATGGACGCAAATCATCGCCGCGAAGCTGATCGAAGCTGCGGAAGGCACGCAGCATTGCGTCCTGGACGATATCCTCGGCGTCGATCGGCGAGCGGCTGAGCCACCGCGCCAGATTATACGCGGCGTCGAGATGCGGCAGGGCCAGCGTTTCAAATCTTTGGCGGCGATCTGACATCGACTCTAAGGACGGCGAAAGCGCGACGTTTATTCCGGTCAATCCGCCAGGCGACGCTTGATAGTGCATTTTTTTGGCGGTCGGCGGGAATATCGCCGGGCGTGGCGGGGTCTAGCCCTTGGACACGCCCGCCCCCCGCGGAATGTCCGCCAACCCGCAATCCGAATAGCTGGACCTCGTCCCATGATATCTGCTTCGACACCTCGTTTCGATAAGACCGCAGTCTTGCTGCACTGGACGACGGCGGGGCTTGTGCTCGCCCAGTTCGCCACCGCGCCTTCGATCGATCATGTCGCGGCTTGCTGCTCTGGAGCCTGACAGTGCTGCAGGCAATGCTTCCAGAGCAAGGGCGGGCGAGCCGCAAGCTCACGGGGGGCTGAATGCCGCAAAGGATCCGTAGACGGCCGCCGCCCAGACGGGAGGCCTATTTTTCGATCGCGGCGTAGACCTGCTTTTGCCAGATGGGCAGAGCCAGACGCGCGCCGAGGCGCTGGCCCTGTCCCATGTTGGCCACGGCTTCGGGTCCCAGCGGCATGGAGTTCTGGATCAGATAGATCGCGATCATGTTCAGGGCGGGATCGGCCTGCCACCAGGTGCCGAAGGCGCCGGGCCAACCGAAACTGCCTTCGGAGCCCGCGCCCATCCACGCCTGCTTTTCCGCATCGGTGATCACCGATAATCCCAGGCCAAAGCCCTGACCGGTCCAGAAGGGTATGCCCATGAAGTCGATCTGGCGCTGGGCCGGCGTCAAGCGATTGGTGCGCATCGTCGCCACCGTTTCCGGCTTCAGCAGGCGCGCGCCATCCGCCTCGCCGCCGTTCAGCAGCATGCGCGCGAATGTCAGATAGTCGTCCGCCGTCGAGATCAGTCCGCCGCCGCCGCCGCAGAAGACCGGCGGCGCGTCGTAGCGGGTGAACTCCACGGCCTCCAGGGCGTCCGCGTCCTCGTCGAGGCGATAAACGACCGCCGCCCGGTCGCGTTTTTCCGGCGGGATGTAGAAATCGGTGTCGCGCATGCCGAGCGGTTCGAAGATGCGCTCGAACAGGAATTGGCGGAAATCCACGCCCGCGACGCGACCGATCAGGAATCCCAGTACATCCGTCGCGTGGCTATAGTGAAACCGCTCTCCCGGCGGGTAGGCGAGCGGCAGCTCGCCCAGCGCCTTCATCCAGGTATCCGGCGTCATGGGTTGGCTGAGCACGTCGCCTAGCGCCGCGTGATAGGCATGAGCGATCGGCCCGACGGACGAAAAGGAATAGGCCAGGCCGGCGCGATGGGTCATCAGATCCTCGACCGTGATCGCCCGCGCCGCCGGATAAGTGTCGTCGAGTGGCCCGCCGGCGTCTTTCAACACCCGCATATCCGTGAACTCGGGCGCCCACCGGGTGATCGGATCGTCCAGCGAAAGCTTTCCCTCTTCCATGAGCATCAGCGCCGCGACCGACGTGATCGGCTTGGTCATCGAGGCGATGCGGAACAGGGTGGCGCGCGCCATGGGGCGCGCCTCTCTGAGGTTCGCCTGGCCGTACGCCGTCACCTGAACGACTTCGCCGGCCCGCCATACCAGCGTCACCGCGCCCGACAGATCGCCTGAATCGACGACGCCTTTTAGGACCCTGGGGGCCTGCGCCAAAAGCTCCGGTTTGAAGCCGTTTGGGGTTTCCGATGTTCCATCCATGCGCGCTTGCCTCGATCAGCTGCCTGTTGGACCGATAGCCAAGTTTGCGGCGCCGGCCCATGGCGCCTTGGCGTCAACCGGCTCACGAACGCGTGTGATGGCTAGCGCGCCGCGGGTGCTGCGAACGTGGCGACCAGTTCGCCAACCCCCAGGACATGGCCGTTCATCGCTTGGGACAGGGCGTCGCGGCGCGCGCCGGGCGCCAGGCTCAACGGGGCGTTGAGGGCGAAGACACGGAAGCGATAGTGGTGCACGCCGCTTGGGGGATGGGGCCCGTAATAGCCGGCGGCGTCGTTGTCGTTTCGTCCCTGCAGGGCTCCGGGCGGATCGGCGAGTCGCACGTTCGGGGGCATACCCTGGGGCAGGGCTGTGAGGCCGGCGGGAATGTTCCAGATCAGCCAATGAACAAACGGCCGCGGATCCGACGCGTCCGGGTCGTCGAGAATGATCGCATAGCTGCGCGCGGCGGGGACCGGCGTCCAGGTCAGCGGCGGAGATCGATTGGCGCCATAGCTGCTTTGGGCCTGGGCGATGCGCCCATCCGCGCCGATGGCCGGGGACATCAGGCGCATGGCGCTCATCGCGAGCGTCTCGCCAGCTCCCGCAAGGACGGCTGCGAGGGTCAAGCACGCGATCAGGCGCATATCGCGCTCCTCCCAGGCGGCGCATGACGTTTGCGGGCGCGCGCAAACAATAACTCATATAACAGAAACCTTATATGCCCTAAAAAGGTTTCATGCTACGGCCGCCGCCGCCAGTCGGCGGGGCGCGATATCTCCGCCCACCCTTAAGTTCGGGAATCCCACGATCAATGAACCCCTCGCGCGCAAGCTATTTGTTCACCAGCGAAAGCGTATCGGAGGGTCACCCGGATAAGGTGGCCGACCGCATCTCCGACACTGTGGTGGACGCGTTTCTGGCCGTCGACCCGCAGGCCCGGGTGGCGTGTGAGACCCTGGTGACCACCAACCGCGTTGTCCTGGCCGGCGAGGTCCGCGGTCCGGCCGGCGTCGTCGAGAGCCTTGAAGAGAAGGTCCGCGCGGCGATCCGCGACATCGGCTATGAACAGGAAGGCTTCCATTGGCGCGATGCGCACTACGCCTGCTACCTACATAGCCAGTCGGCCGACATCGCCATCGGCGTAGACGCCGCTGGCAACAAGGACGAGGGCGCGGGCGACCAGGGCATCATGTTCGGCTACGCCACCGACGAGACGCCCGAACTGATGCCGGCGACGCTGCAATACGCCCACAACATTCTGCGCGTCCTCGCGAGCGCTCGTCATGCCGACGCGAGCCTGGGCCTGGAGCCCGACGCCAAGAGTCAGGTGACACTGGCCTATGAGCATGGCCGCCCTGTTCGCGCGACGTCGCTGGTGCTGTCGACGCAGCATCGCGCCGGCCTGACGCCGGCCGACGTCGCCGACGTCGTTCGACCCTACATCCTCAATGTGCTGCCCGAGGGTTTTGTCACCGAAGAGACCCAGTGGCATATCAACCCCACCGGAAACTTTGTCATCGGCGGTCCGGACGGCGACTGCGGGCTCACGGGGCGCAAGATCATCGTTGACACCTACGGTGGCGCGGCGCCGCACGGCGGCGGCGCCTTTTCGGGCAAGGACCCGACGAAGGTGGACCGCTCCGCCGCCTACGCCTGCCGCTACCTCGCCAAGAACGTCGTCGCCGCCGGGCTCGCCCGGAAATGCACGATCCAGATCGGCTATGCGATCGGGGTGTCCCATCCGTTGAGCTTCTATGTCGATCTGCACGACACCGGCGAGGTCGACCCTGCGAGGCTCGAGGTCATCCTGCCGCAGATGGTCGGCGGGGCCACGCCGCGCGCCATCCGCGAACACCTCGGACTGAACCGCGCGATCTACGCGCGCACTGCCGCCTATGGTCATTTCGGCCGCGCTCCCGAGGCCGACGGCGGCTTCTCCTGGGAACGCACCGATCTGGTCGACGCCTTGCGCGGGGCGTTCTAGGGTTCGCCGGACGCTCCCTACCGGTGGATGCCGACATCTTGCTGCCGCATCCGCGTCCGCACGGTATAGACGCCGTCTCCGCTCAGTACGCCGCCGCGCGCGAACAGACGGCCGGACTGCCAGTTCGACAATCCCAGTTCAGGCCTGTTGAACGCATACTGCCCGTCGACCCATCGGGTGAAGCCGTCTCCCGTGAACGCGGCGTCGGCGGCGGCGTAGAAACGCGACTGGGCTGTGTCATCTTCGGCGATCAGCGACGCGACGAAGCGTGGGCTGTGCCGATTGAACAAGGCGACAGCCTCCTCGAGATCGTCGACGATCCGCAGGGAGACCTCCGGAACCTCGTCCCACTCCCATTCGCGACCAAGATCGATCCCGACGTGGGTTTCGACGGTGATTCCATGCCCGCCTGTCGCAATCTCGTGTTCGACGTGCAGACGGGCGCCCTGGCCCCGCCGCTCGCCGGCGCGTCGCAGAGCTTCGAGGAAAACGGGGGTGAGTTCGCCCGCCCTTTCACGCACGATGCAGCAGACGTTCAAGGTATTGCACACCTTGCGGTCCAGGGAATGCGATACGGCCGTGGCGAAACGCTCGGCGTCGGCGCTGACATCCGCGATCAGCCAGGCGCCGCCGGTCCCGTGCAGGCTGACCGGCGTGCCAGACTGGCGAGCGACCGCTCCCAATTGCGCCACCGCCGCCCCAGACCCCCGCGCCACCGCGAGCGCTAGGCGCGGATCGGCGAACAGCGCCCACCCGGCCGCGTGCTCGGCGCTGTCGACCAGGACCGCCGCCCCGGCCGGCAGACCCGATCCCTCCAGCGCGGGCGAAAGCGCGTGCTCGGAAATCGCGCGCGCGGTGCGCAACGCATCGCCGCCAATGCGGAACACCACCGAATTTCCGCCCCGGATCACGCCCGCGGCGTCCGCGAAGACATTGGGCCGACCCTCGAAGACGAAACCCACGACGCCCAGCGGCGCGGTGACCTGCTCCACCGCCCAGCCCGCGTGCTCGATCCGTTCCAGGACCCGTTCGCGCGTCGCCGGCGCGTCCCGCCATGCGCGCAGGCCGGCGATCATATCCTCTCGCATCCGTGCGTCGGCGGTCAGCCTGGTCGTGGGACGACCGCGCGCGCCGGCGTCGGCGACATCCTCCACGTTCGCGGCGGCGATCTTGGCCCATGTCGCTTCGCGGTCCAGGGCGGCGGCGAACCTGTCGAAGAAGCGCGTGATGGCGTCGTCGTCCACCGCCGCCAGGGCGGCGAAGGCGTTCGTGGCCCGCGCGACCGCGCCGGACACCCGCCTGTGGACGGCCGCTGGCAGGTGCAACAGCGCGCCGGTCTCCTGGACCACGATCAGGCGGTCGCCCGCCGCGAACCGTGAGGCGAGATCGGCCGGGACATGGGTGAGCTTGTCGCCGCCGAAAAGGATGGGCATATCGGGCGTAAGCGTCTCGAGCGGCGAAGTCATCGCGCCGCTTCTAGCGAACATGACGCGCCGCGCCCAGTGAACGAGGTTCTCGAGCCATGAAGACCCGCGCCGCCGTCGCCTGGAAAGCCGGCGAACCCCTGAGCATCGAGACGGTCGACCTGGAAGGCCCGCGCGCCGGCGAAGTGCTGGTGGAAATCAAGGCCACCGGCATCTGTCACACCGACGAGTTCACGAAGTCGGGCGGCGATCCCGAGGGCCTGTTCCCCGCGATCCTCGGCCACGAGGGCGCGGGCGTCGTGCTCGAGGTCGGCGCCGGCGTGACGACGCTCAAGCCGGGCGATCATGTCATTCCGCTCTACACGCCCGAGTGCCGGCAATGTAAATCCTGCCTGTCGCGCCGCACCAATCTGTGCACGTCAATACGGACAACGCAGGGCCAGGGCCTGATGCCGGACGGAACCAGCCGCTTTTCGATCGATGGCCGGCCGATCTTCCACTACATGGGCTGTTCGACCTTCGCCAACCACACGGTGATGCCGGAGATCGCGCTCGCCAAGGTCCGCGAAGACGCCCCGTTCGACAAGATCTGCTACATCGGCTGCGGCGTGACGACCGGCGTCGGCGCGGCGATCTGGACCGCAAAGGTGTGGCCGGGGGCCAATGTCGCCGTGTTCGGTCTTGGCGGCATAGGCCTCAACGTGTTGCAGGGCGCGCGCATGGCCGGCGCCGACAAGATCGTCGGCATCGACCTCAATCCGGCCCGCCAGGACATCGCCCGCAGGTTCGGCATGACCCATTTCGTCAATCCCGATGAAGTCGGCCGCGACAAGGTCGTCCAGGCGGTCATCGACCTGACCGGCGGCGGAGCCGACTTCTCGTTCGAGTGCATTGGCAACGTGAACACCATGCGTCAGGCGCTGGAGTGCGCGCACCGCGGCTGGGGCGAGAGCATCATCATCGGCGTCGCCGGCGCCGGCCAGGAGATCTCCACCCGGCCGTTCCAGCTGGTCACGGGACGGGTGTGGAAAGGCACGGCCTTCGGCGGCGCGCGCGGCCGCACCGACGTGCCCAGGATCGTCGACTGGTACATGGAGGGCAGGATCGAGATCGACCCTCTCATCACCCACCTTCTGCCGCTCGACGAGATCAACAGGGGTTTCGAGCTGATGCACGCGGGCGAGAGTATCCGCTCCGTGGTCGTCTATTAGTCCGCCGCGGTGACCCTTCGCCACGTCGCCATCACCGGCGCCCTCGCCTGCGGCCTGGCGTTCGCCATGGCAGATCGGTCGGCGGTCGCGCGGGACCATCCCAAGGATTTGCTGACCAGCGACATTCCCGCCGACTTCAAGATCAACGAGAGCGCCTCTGACTACGTCAAGCGTGACGTGATGATCCCCATGCGCGATGGGGTGAAACTGCACACGGTGATCGTCATCCCCAAGGGCGGCGGCCGCCGGCCCTTGCTCCTCGACCGCACGCCCTACGACGCCGGCAAACTTCTCGGCAGGACCTCGAGCCCGCACTATTTGGCGATCCTGCCGCGCGATTTCGCGGAGCTGGCCGCCGCCGGCTACATCATTGTCGCCCAGGATGTGCGCGGCAAATTCGGGTCCGAGGGCGTCTACGTCAACGAGCGCCCGTTGCGGGGCCCGCTCAACCCCGGCGATATCGATCACGCCACCGATGCCTGGGACACCATCGACTGGCTGGTCAAGAACGTTCCGGAATCCAACGGCCGGGTCGGCATGATCGGCGTGTCCTACGACGGCATGATGGTGCTGATGGCGCTCACCGATCCTCATCCGGCGCTGAAGGCCGCGGTGCCGATCAATCCGGTGGCCGACACCTGGATGAACGACGACGACTTCCATGGCGGCGCCTTCCGCCTGATCGGCTACGACTACTATTTCGAGCAGGATTCGGCGAAGGGCGACGGCGGCGCCCTGCTGCGAGGCGGCGTCGACGACTACGACGTCTTCCTCAAAGCCGGTTCGGCCTGGGACTTCGCCAAGGCCACGGGCGTCGACAAACTGCCGTTTCCCGCGCGTATGGCGCGGCATCCTGCCTACGACGCGTTCTGGCGCGAGCAGGCCCTGGAAGACGTGCTGCCGCGCCATACCCTCACCGTGCCGACCCTGTACGTCGCCAGCCAATGGGATCAGGAGGACAGCTTCGGCGCCATCGCGGTCTATGAGGCCACCCGTGCGAGCGATCCGCTCCACCAGCGGGATTTTCTCGTGATGGGGCCCTGGAACCATGGCGGCGCCGAGGAGGAGGGCGCGAAGCTTGGCCCCCTCACGTTCGACGGCGACACGGCGGCGCATTTCCGCAGGTCCATTCTGCTGCCGTTTCTCAACGCCCGCCTGAAGATCGGCGCGCGCGTCGCGCGAACGCCTCCGGTGACCGTATACGAGACGGGGGCGAACGCCTGGCGCGCCTACGACACCTGGCCGCAAAGCTGCGCGACCGGCTGCCCTCAACGATCGCGCCCACTGTACCTGCACACCGGCGGCGGGCTCGGCTTCGATTACCCCGGCATCGCCGGCCATTTCGCCGAATACGTCTCCAACCCCGCTAAACCGGTACCCTACCGCACGCGTCCGATCCGCCCCACCTACGCCGATGATTCCAGCTGGGGTCGCTGGCTCGTCGACGACCAGCGCGAGTTCGCCAGCCGCCCGGACGTGGCCGTCTGGACCTCCGACGTGCTCACCCAGCCTGTCCGCATCGCCGGGGCGCCGGTGGCTCATTTGCAGGCCTCCACGTCCGGCGCCGACGCGGACTGGGTCGTCAAGCTGATCGACGTCTATCCGGACGAGGTCCCCGACCAAAAGACGCTGGGCGGCTATCAGCTGATGATCTCCGGCGACATCCTGCGCGGCCGTTACCGCAACGGCTTTTCCGCGCCCACGCCGGTCACGCCTGGCAAGGTCGAAAGCTACGTCTTCAACCTTCCCAACGCCAGCCATACCTTCCTGCCCGGTCACCGCATCATGGTCCAGGTCCAGTCGAGCTGGTTTCCCCTTTACGACCGCAACCCCCAGGCCTGGGTCGACAACATCTTCTTCGCCAAGCCGTCGGACTATCGCCCCGCCACCCAGCGCGTCGTCGACGGCGGCGCCCAGGCGAGTTTCATCGAGCTGCCGGTGATATCGCCGGCCGAAGACTAAAGGGGCAGCGCCCGCGCGTGCGCAGCCGCTTCAGCGACCGTTCATACCGTAGGCGCCGCTTTCTCTCATCCACCTTGACCTTTCCGCGCCTCGATGAAACGCGGCGTTTACGCCAACGCGACCTGGGGTCTGGTCAGCATGGGCTCTCGCGCGGACCACGCCTCGCCGACGTGGGCCAGATGGGCGGGCGATGCGCCCAGGGACGCCATCGCCGAAACGAAGGTGGCGGGCGAAGAGGGGCGTTGAGCCTCCGAGTCGGTCACATAGACGCCGCCATGGCCGTCGCTGACGGCGACGAACGTCGTGTGGCGATAATCGCCCTCGAATGTGATCCTGGCCGTGTGTGTTCCATCGCTGACAGTCAGCGTCCCGCTGGCGGCCGTGCCCGAGAACGTCGCCTCGCCAGGGCCTACGAAACTGATATCGCCCAGGTCAAGCCGGTCCGCGCCCGTCTGCGAAAATCCGGAGATGTCGCCGGTGTAGCTGGTCGATTGCGCCAGCCCCAGAACGCCCGAGCCGGCAAGGAACTGCACGTCCTCCTCGAAGGCGGCCGAGAAATCCAAGATTCCGTTGCTGATCTGCGCCTTGCCCGCGCCGGTGACCACGCCATCGACCGCCAGGCTGCCTTGCAAGGCTTCGAGCAGACCGGCGTTGGTGACGGCGCCTGACAAGGTTAGCTCACCCTTGTCGAAGATCGTCTGGCCGGCCGACAGCACCGTCGCGCCGGCGACCGTCCAATCCGCGCCGCTGTTCACGCCGTAGACGCCAAAGCCGCTGAAGGTCATCGTCTCGGCGCCGGACAGGGTCCCGCCCGCGCCCAGGCCGCTGATCGTTCCTGAACCGTTCGCCAGCTCCAGTCCGCCGCCGCCGCCCTCGACGGCGCCGATAAACGTCGAGCCCGCCTCCGCGATCAGGACGCCTCCGGAGGAGGCGAACTTCACCGAGACGCCGCCGGTCCCTTCGATTGTCCCAAAGTTGGTAAGCGTTCCGACGCCGGCGATGGAGACCCCGATCGCGCCCTCGATCAGCGCGGACGGGTGTGAAGTATCGCCGTTCGTCACGCTCGCGCCGGCCCCGTTCGCCACGACGACGCCTGTCCCGCCCGCGGCTTTCGGCCCGCCCGCGCCGCCGACGATCGTCCCGTCGCTCGTTGCGACCGATGTTCCGGACAGGTAGACGCCCGCTCCGCCGTCGCCGCCGTGTTTGGCGCCGCCCCCGACGCCCCCGGCGATGGCGGCGGTGAGCGAGGTGAGGCTCGATCCCGACGCCAGTGCGACCCCGACGCCCCCGGCGCCGCCCACGCCCAGACTTCCGCCGTAACCGCCGGGCCCTCCAGTAACGGCTCCGCCAATGGTCAGGGCGAGCCCTGTGGCGGCGTCCGCCGCGAGGACACCCGCTCCGCCGTCTCCGCCTTGGCCCGATTTTTCAGTGTTGCCATGCCCGGCGCCGCCGGTGATGGTTCCTCCGGCCGTCAAACTCGCGCCCGCCCCCAGGGCGACGCCCGCTCCGCCCGCGCCGCCGCGGTTGGCGCCGCCGTTACCGCCCTCGCCGCCGCCGATCGTTGCCGATGACAGCCTCAGACTCGCGCCCGCGGCCAGCGAGACGCCCGCACCCCCGGCGCCGCCGGGATAATAGGTGCTACTTCCGCCGGCGCCGCCGCCGATGACGCCTGAAGACAGCGCCAGGTAGGCCCCCATCGCCAACGAGACGCCGACCCCGCCGTCGCCGCCGTGGTAAAAGGAGCCACCGGCTCCGCCGGTTATCCTGCCGGCGTTCACCAATGTCGCGTCCGACGCAACCGTGACGCCTGCGCCGCCCGCGCCGTCGTTGCCGTTGCCGCCCGCCCCGCCGGTGATGGTCCCCGTGGTGTTCAGGACCGACCCGGCCGCGACCGAGACGCCCGTGCCGCCCGCGCCCGCCCTGTGTGGATTGTTGTAGCCGCCGCCATCGCCGCCATGGCCGCCGGTGATGGTCCCGGCCATCGTTACGATCGCCTCGGCCGCGACAAAGACGCCCGTTCCGCCCGCGGAGCCGTTGTTGTAGGAGGCGCCACTGCCGCTGCCGCCGACGATCGACCCGCCGGTCATCTTCAGCTTCGCCCCGGCCATCAGATAGACGCCGACGCCGCCGGCCCCGTTGTCGATGCCGTTGATGCTGCCCGTCCCGCCTATGATCGTCCCGCTCGTCGTCAGAACCGCTCCGGCTCCGAGGAACACACCCGTTCCGCCCGCGCCGCCGTGGCCGAAGTAATAAAAGTAACCCCCCGCGCCGCCGGTGATTGTTCCATCGGTGATCCCTAGTTTCGCCCCAGCCGCCGCATAGACGCCGTCGCCGCCCGCTCCGTCGACACCTTGGTAGACGCGGCTCGCGCCGCCCGCGCCTCCGCTGATCGATCCGCCTGTCATCTGGAGCCGAGCCCCGGTCGCCATGTCGACGCCCGCTCCGCCTACCCCGCCGTCAGCGCCGCCCAAGCCACCGACGATGGAGCCCGCGCCGCTCAATCGTGCCTTCCCATCCAGGGTGAGGCCGGCGCCGCCCGCGGCGTAGGTCGCGCCGTTGGAGCCGATCACGGCTCCGTCGTCGGTCACCGTCACCTTGTGGCCGCTGCTGAGCGTCAGGCCGTTCTCGATCGTCCCGCTCGGCTTGATGTCGATCGCCTTGTAGGACGGCGCCAGCGTGTAGCCGTCGGCGTAGGTTGTGGTGATGTATTTGGTCTTCATTTGGCGCGCTCCCTCTAACCCGTCCGTCGCGTCCCGCACTCCCGCGCAGGAGCGGGGCCAGGCTTTTTGTTCCATCCCGTTCTTGCTCTACGCGCTTGCTTCACATGTCGGGACTCAATTTCGCGTCCAGCGCGTGTCGCAAACTACGCAGTGATAATGCCTCGACACGGGCCGGTGGTTTCGAAAATGACAATGGGCGGCCAGTCTACCATTTGATGACCGTGGCCCGCCTCCGAATTTGAGCCAGTTGAAGCGACGTCGACGACGCTGTCGAAGACTTGCCTACTTCTCCGCCAGCAGTGCATCGATCGTCGCGTGGGCGTCGTGTCCCGACCAGTCGGCGCCGCCGGCGAGGCGGGCGCGCTCCACCCCGTGGCTGTCGTAGAGGATCGTGGTCGGCATGCCTTCCGCCGGCGGCCTCAGGGCGAAGGCGATCGTATAGGTCGGCTCGGTGTAAAACGTCAGCGGCGGATTGCGGTCGAGGAAGGCGTGGCCGGCGGTCTCGTCGGCGCCCTTGCCGACGCTGATCGGCACGATCGCCAGCGGCTTGCCGGCGTAGGCCGCCGCCAGCCTCGCGAGGCTCGGGATCTCCGCCTTGCAGGGCGTGCACCAGTTGGCCCACAGGTTCACCAGCACCGCCTTGCCCTTGAATTCGGCCAAGGTATGCGGCTTTCCCGCCGCATCCCTGAAGACCGTGTCGGGCGCCGGCGCGGGGCTGGCGGACAAGGTCAGCGCGGCCATGCCCCCCTTGGCGGTGGACTTCAGGTCGGCGCCCGTCTTTGAACATCCGGCGAGCGCGTATAGAACCGCCACGCCGCCGATCAGGGCGATGAGGCGCGTGCGTGAGAGGCTGGCGATTTGGCGCATATGAGCGACGACTCCGACAAGGCCGGTCATTCTCTATGGGGCGGGCGCTTCTCCGCCAAGCCCGCGGACCTGATGCAAGCGATCAATGTCTCGATCGGCTTCGACAAACGCCTTGCCGAGCAGGATATCGCCGGATCGCGCGTTCATGCGCATATGCTTGGCGCGGTGGGGATCATCTCCGCGGTCGACGAGGCGGCGATCCAGCAAGGCCTCACGCGCGTGGAAACCGAAATCGCCGAAGGCGTCTTCCCTTTCCGCGACGCCTTCGAAGACATCCATATGAACATCGAGGCGCGGCTGGCCGAACTGATCGGCCCGGCGGCCGGGCGACTGCACACCGCCCGCTCGCGCAACGACCAGGTGGCGCTCGATTTCCGTCTGTGGGTGCGCGAAGCCTGTGACCGCACCGCCGCCCAGCTGAAGGCGCTTCAGAAGGCCCTTGTCGCCAAGGCCGAGGCGAACGCCGAGACCCTGATGCCCGGCTTCACCCATTTGCAGTCGGCGCAGCCGGTGACCTTCGGCCACCATCTGATGGCCTATGTCGAGATGTTCGCCCGCGACGTCGGGCGGTTCGCCGATGCGCGGACGCGGATGAACGAATGCCCGCTCGGCGCGGCGGCTCTCGCGGGGACCTCGTTCGCGATCGACCGCGAGATGACCGCAGCCGCCCTGGGCTTCGACCGCCCGACCGCCAACTCCCTCGACAGCGTGTCCGCGCGTGACTTCGCTCAGGAGGCCCTCGGCGCCGCCGCGATCTGCGCGACCCACCTCTCGCGCCTGGCCGAGGAGATCGTGCTGTGGACGACCCCGCAGTTCGGCTTTGTGTCCCTGTCGGACGCCTTCACTACCGGCTCGTCGATCATGCCGCAGAAGCGCAACGCCGACGCCGCCGAACTCGTCCGCGCAAAGGCCTCCCGCGTGCTGGGCTCCCTGGTCAGCCTGACCGCGACGATGAAGGGGCTGCCGCTCGCCTACGGCAAGGACATGCAGGAGGACAAGGTCCCCACCTTCGACGCCTTCGATGCGCTCGAACTGTCGGTGCTGGCCATGACCGGGATGATCGACGACCTGACACCGCGCCCGGCGGCGATGGCCGCGGCGGCCGGCGCCGGGCACGCCACGGCCACCGATCTCGCCGATTGGCTGGTGCGCACGCTCGACATGCCGTTTCGTGAAGCTCACCATGTCGCGGGCTCGGCGGTCAAACGCGCCGACGAGCTGGGTTGCGATCTGTCGGCGGTGCCTTTGATCGATCTGCAGCGTCTGGAACCGCGCGTGACGATGGCTATCTATGCGGTGCTCACTCCGGCGGCGTCCGTGGCGAGCCGGGTCAGTTATGGCGGCGCCGCGCCCACCCAGGTGCGCGCGCAGATCGCGCGCTGGAAGGAAACATTGCGATGAACCGACCCGTCGTGACGATCGGCATCCTGATCGGAGCGCTTGTCCTGGGCGCCTGCGGCAAGATCGAGACCCTCGATCAGCCGGCGCCGCTCTATGGCGCCAAGGCCAAGGCCGACTATCAGGCGCGCAAGGCCGCGGAGGCGGCCGCAAAGGCCAGGAAGAACGACGACGGCGATCCCGAAGTGCTGCCGGACGTCAAGTACGACCCCAACGCCGATCCGGGGCCTCAGCGATTGCTGCCTATCCCGGGCGCCAATCCCGGCCCCAACGGCCCAGGTCAGCCGGGCGTGCTGCCCGACCCGATGAACAATCCCGGGCCGAATCCCGGACCGGGATGAATCATTTCGAATTTCACGACGGCGCGCTCTGGTGCGAGGGCGTGCCGCTGGCCGATATCGCCGAGGCTGTCGGGACGCCTGTCTATATCTACTCGACCGCGACGATGGAGCGGCACTATCGGGTGTTCGCCGACGCTCTCAACTCCCACGAGACGCTGGGCGCGCCGCTGATCGCCTATGCGGTCAAGGCGAACTCAAACCTGTCGGTCCTGCGCACCCTGGGCGACCTCGGCGCCGGCGCCGACACGGTCTCCGAAGGCGAGATCCGCCGCGCGCTCGCCGCGGGCATCCCCGCCGGCCGCATCGTCTTTTCCGGCGTCGGCAAGGCCGCCGGCGAGATCGACTTCGCCCTGGAGGTCGGCGTCGCGCAGATCAACGTCGAGTCCGAGCCGGAGCTCGATCTCATCTGCGCCCTCGCCTCGTCGCGCGGCGCGCGGCCTAAGATCGTCATCCGCGTCAATCCCGATGTCGGCGCCGGCGGCCACGCCAAGATCTCGACAGGCCGCTCGCAGAGCAAGTTCGGCGTCTCGATCGGCGAAGCCGAGCGCCTCTACGCCAAGGGCTCGCATGATCCGGCGCTGCGTGTCGTCGGCCTCGCCTGCCACATCGGCAGCCAGATCGTCGATCTGGCGCCGCTGGAAGCGGCCTTCGGCCTGATGCGAGATCTGATCGGCCGTCTGCGCGCGCGCGGACTGGAGGTCACGCACCTGGACCTCGGCGGCGGCCTCGGTGTCCCCTATTTCAACCAGGCCGATCCGCCGACGCCCGAAGCGTTCGCCGCCATGGCGGCGCGCGCCGTCGGCGGACTGGATGTCCAGCTGACCTTCGAGCCTGGAAGGGTCATCACCGCCAACGCCGGCGTGCTCCTCGCCCGCGTCCTGCATGTCCATGCGCGGCCCGACGGACGCCGCTTCCTGGTCCTGGACGCGGCCATGAACGACCTGGTCCGGCCGGCGATGTACGACGCCTACCATGACATTCGCCCGGTCGTGGCGCGCGCGGGCGAAGCCGTCCTCTACGACGTGGTCGGGCCGGTGTGCGAGACCGGCGACACCTTTACGCGCGAGCGTCCTCTGCCGCCGCTCGCGGCTGGCGATCTCGTCGCCTTCATGACCGCCGGCGCCTATGGCGCGGTGATGTCCAGCGAATACAACACCCGCGCGCTCGCCCCCGAGGTGCTGGTCAAGGGCGACGCCTTCGCGGTGATCCGCCCCCGTCCCAGCTACGCGCAGATGCTGGCCCGCGAGAGCCCGGCGCCCTGGCTGACGGCGCCGGCGTCCTAACCGAACACCTCGGCGAACAGATCCATCATCGCCGCCCAGGACCGGCGGTCGCTCGCGGAGTGATAGGCGCACCCCGGACGGCCGAACGCGTCGGCGTCGGGACTGGTGAAGCCGTGGCTTCGTCTAGCGCCAGGTAGCCGACATGGCGCCGACCAGCGACCGCTTACGCGATATCCTGGGTTTTCATGGTCGTGCTCCGCATGTCTGACCAACATCGAGGCAACGCGTGGCCTTCGTCGTCAGGAGAACACGGCCGCCAGGTCCGAAGGGCCCGTGATCCGGCGATAGATGTCGACCATGGGACAGAGGCTGACGGGTAGGATCATTGCGGACAGCGTAATCTGCAGGACGCTGACGAGGAGCCTCACCGGTGAGAGGAAGGCGCCGACCGAGTTGGCGCCTGGCTTGAGCATTGTCCCCATGACCGATCCCCCTCCGAGGAGCCCAGTGAGCGCGAAGATCAGGACGTAGCCGACGATGGAAATGGCGATGACGCAAAGTAGCACCAGCACGTGGACGCCCAGTATCGACCAGAAGTGTCCGCGGGTCACCGTCCACGACCCAAAGACGCTGATTTTTTTGCTCGCGAACGTGATCGGCGACGCCAGCGAGAGCCTGACCCAAAAAAACACCATGGCGGCTATTACGGCGAGCACGACCAGGAACGTCGCCAGAATGGACACGATGGAGGCGGTCGCGCCCATGCCCGCGGCGAACGGCCGGCCGACCATGGCCGTCATCAGGCCTATGACGACCGCCGCCGCGATCACCACAGCGAAGTATAACCCTACGCCGACGAGGGCCAGGCACGCGAGCAGGCCCAACTGGCGCAATTCATCAGCGCCGATTCTCAAGTATCCAAAGCTGGACTCCTGTGGTCGCGACAGCGCGCGGTTGGCGGCGGCGAGAAAAACCGAATAGTTTATCGCCCAGGCGATCATCAGCACGAGGTAAGCCGGTGCGATCCGGCCCATCTCGGCGAGCGTCTCGTTGGGATCTGCCCTGGCATGGGCGGATGCTTGCACAAGCTGGGAGATCGCGCCCCCGGCCGACCATACGAAGAAGATGCCGGAGGCCAGGCCAAACACCAACTGCACGCCAATCCAGTATGCGAGAATGTCGGGCCGGCGCCGCACCAGCCGAAAACCACTGAAGGCCGCGTCCAGGATAGGTTCCGAACTCATTGCGCTTCCCCTTCGTGGCGACCACCCTATGGCAGGCGCCGACGTGTGCAAACCCCGCTGGTCCTCTTCCACCGGTCTCGATTCGCGGCGGGCTGGCCGCGCCCCGCGCAGCCGAGGACGCTGGCGTCTTTTACATGCCGCGTCTAATCTCCACGCCATCGACCGGCGCCGGTCGACGGCTTGGACAAGACCGTCCGCGTTCGGATCAAGAAGAGGGAAGCCGCAACCATGCTCAAGGATTTTCGGGACTTCATCGCACGCGGCAATGTCGTCGATCTGGCGGTCGGTGTGATCATCGGCGGCGCTTTTGGCGCGATCGTCAAGAGTCTGGTGGATCAGGTGATCATGCCGCCCATCGGCCTGCTGACCGGCGGCATCGATTTCTCCCAGCTAAAGATCGTCCTCAAGGCCGCCGACGAAGCGGCCAAGAAGCCCGAGGTGGCGATCCTCTACGGATCCTTCCTCAATACGGTCATCACCTTCCTGATCATCGCCGTGGTCATCTTCGCGATGGTGCGCGCGATCACCAAGCTGCGCCGCGAGGAGGCCGCCGACCCGGCGCCGCCGTCCGGCCCGACCCCCACCGAAGCGCTGCTGGGAGAAATCCGCGACCTGCTCCGCGCACGCGGAGCCTGAAACCTCTACCGCGGCGGCGAGCCTTCGCCGCCGGCTCATCGAATTAGCGACGCGTTGGCGTCGATTTGGAGGCACGCGATGCCGGTCCTGCGCCAAGTTCCCCGCGCCGAAGTCAAGGCGGAGGTCATCAACCGCTATTACGACAGGCTCTTCGGCGAGGGCGTAGATCCGGTCGCGACGCCGGGGACGGCGACCGGCACGCCCGGAGACTGGTGGACGGTGTTCGCTCTGGCGCCGGACATCTTCCAGCATGCGGTGGACGGCTTCGCCGTGTACCGCCACCCCGACCGCAAGATCGATCCGGTCCTGCGCGAGCTTGGCCAGACCCGCGCCGGGTGGGTCAAGTCCAGTCAGTTCGTCTTCTCCCAGCACTGCAAGTCGCTGCGCGCCCTGGGCGTCTCGGAGGAAAAGATCTCCGCCGTGCCGCACTGGACGGTGTCGGACGTGTTCGACGAGCAGGAACGGGCGGTTCTGGCCTATGCGGACTGCCTGTCGCAGGCGGGCGGGCGCACGCCCCTGGCGGTGTTCGACAAGCTCAAGACCTTCTGGAGCGACGAGCAGATCTTCGAATTCACCTACATCACCTGCCTCTACGACATGCACGCGGTGATCAACCGGGCTCTGCGCATGGAGTTCGACAATCACGAGGACCCCATCATCGAGGTCGCCGCTCCGGAAGGCTTCAGGGCCACTGACTTTCTGAGCGGCGCAAGGCCCCCTCGGCGCTGAAGCGACATGATCGACCTGCACTTCACGCCCACGCCCAACGGCCAGAAGGTTTCCATTGCTCTGGAAGAAGCGGGACTCGACTACCGGCTGATCTCCTACGACCTCTTCGAGGGCGATCATCTCACCGCGGCGTTCGGTCGGATCAACCCGAACCACAAGTTGCCGGCGATCGTCGATCACGACCCTCCGTTCGGCGGCGGTCCCCACGCCGTTTTCGAATCCGGCGCCATCCTGCAGTACATCGCCGAGACGAGCGGTCGGCTGCTTCCTCAGGATCCCCGCGCGCGCAGCGTCGCGCTTCAATGGCTGACATGGCAGGTCGCCGGCCTGGGCCCGATGGGCGGACAGGCCTCGCATTTCCTGCGCTATGCGCCGGCGCGCCACGACTACGCCATCGAGCGCTATGTGAGGGAGCTGGAGCGCTTGCTGACCGTGCTCGAGCGCCGGCTGGGCGAGGCGCCCTATCTGGCCGGCGATGAGTATTCGATCGCCGACATCTCCGTGTGGCCCGGCCGCTACGCCGGCGGGATGATGACCATCGACGCCGAACAGTTTCCCCACACCCATCGCTGGGTCGGCGCCATCGCCGGCCGGCCGGCCGTGATCCGCGGCTGCGAAGGGGACAAGGCCATCCCCGAGAAATACAGGCGGCGTGAGGCGAAACTGTCGCAGCATGAGTGGTCGAACATGTTCGGCGAGCGCATGCACGGGGCGGTGCGTCTGGTCTAATCACCTCGGTCGCTTATGGCGGCGCGCGTCTAAGCACCTCGCTGATTGCAGCTGTGCACAGTTTAGTATACATACTTTTGGGATCGCGTTGATCGGAGACCATGGGATCACAGGATTGTGGCCAGCAAATATGAACCGTTGGGCGAGTATCTGGCGAGCCGCCAGACCAGCGAAGTGCCTATGTCTTTCGCCGAAATCGAAAGAGTCATCGGCGCCGCTCTTCCACCGAAAGCGGCCGACCACCCTGCCTGGTGGAGCAATAATACCTCCAATAATACAATGACCAAGATTTGGCTGGATGCCGGATTTCGCACGGAGCGGGTCAACGTCGGCGCTCGCAAGCTGGTCTTTCGGCGGGTTGACCGGCCGCGCGCGACAGCGGACGGCGTCATGCCCGCGCAACCCGTGGCCCCGCGCCTTGGGCCGGGCGACGGAGGCCTTCTGGCCAGAGCTCGTGCGGCCCTCGCCGGCACGGTTCATTTGGTCGACGGCGTGGACCTCACGGATCCCCCAGGAGAGAACTGGGACGCGCAGACTACATGATCCGTCCGATCCTCCTCGACACCTGCGCCGCGATATGGATCGCGCACGGCGATGAACTCGCTCAAGGCGCGGTCGACGCGATCGCCGAGGCTGAAGAGGCGGGAGTCGCCGTCGTAGTGTCGGCCATCACTGCCTGGGAAATAGGTCTACTGGTATCGCGCGGACGCCTGGCGCTCTCCCGTGATCCGGACCGGTGGTTCGAGGACCTTGCGAATATCGGTCTTGAAGTAGCGCCACTGGCGCCATCTATCCTGATAAGTTCGTCGTTTCTTCCCGCGTCGGACCTGAGGGATCCTGCTGACCGTATCCTGGCGGCGAGCGCGAGAGCCATGAACTTCCGCTTGATGACGCGAGACCGGCGGTTGCTCGACTATGCGGCCGCCGGACAACTGGCGGCCATTCCATGCTAGCCCTGCAGGCCCGATAAGCGGTGATCTAGGAAAGTTTGGCTGGGGAACTAGGACTCGAACCTAGAATGACGGTACCAAAAACCGCAGTGTTACCATTACACCATTCCCCAGCGGGGGCGCCGGGGACTTATCATCCGTCCGCGCGAGCGCGGTGAGATAGCGTGGGATGCGCACGCATGCAACGGCGTCCTGCGCCGAACCCGCCGCCGGGGCGTAAGCGCGCGATGGAATAGGCCGCCTTTTTCAACCTGCCCGGGTCGCCTTGCGCTGAAGCGACCGCGCTTGCTTGCGGGCGCCGGGACCGTCCTCTATAAGCCGCGCTCTTAATCGTCGGAGTGTGGCTCAGTCTGGTAGAGCACCGCGTTCGGGACGCGGGGGTCGCAGGTTCGAATCCTGCCACTCCGACCAATTCTCCCGCCCCTCATTTGCGTGACGACCCCGCTGGGCTAAGCCTGCCCGCGGGCGTGAGGCCTGTGCGATGGATACGCGATGAAGCAGTTCCTGTTGACCCTGGCCGGCGTGCTCGCCGGGCTGACACTGTTTGCGATCGGCGCGCCGATCGTGCTGCTCGCCTGGCTCGCGGCGGTGACGCGCCCGGCCGCGGTGGCCGAGCGGACGGTCCTTGTGCTCGATCTGCGCGGTCCCCTCTCCGACCAGGAATCCGACAATCCCCTCGCAGCCCTGCGCGGCGGCGGCCAGTCGGTGCTGGGCGTCGAGCGAACGTTGAGGCGCGCCCAGCGCGACGAGCGGGTGCGCGGGCTGCTCGTGCGCCTGCCCGAGGGCGGCCTGCCGCCCGCCGCCGCCGATGAACTCAGCCTGGCGTTCAAGGCGTTTCGCGCCTCGGGCAAGCCGATCCTGGCCCACAGCCAGGGCCTCTACGCCGACGGCACGGCGGTTTCGACCTACCGCCTGGCGGCGGCGTCGGGCAACGTGTGGATGCAGCCGGGATCAGTGTTTCAGGTCAGCGGGGTCGCGCGCGACGACATCTTCTTCAAGCGCTTCTTCGATCAGCACGGCGTGGTCGCCGACTTCCAGCAGCGTTATCAATACAAGACCGCCGTCAATCCCTACCTCTACGACGACTACACGGCCGCGCACCGCGAGTCCGAGCTCTCGTGGATGGGATCGATCTACGAGACCGCGCTGGCGGGGGTGGCCGGCGACCGGAGAGCGCCGCCGGCAACCGTCAAGGCCGTGGTCGAGGCCGCGCCCTATTCGGCGGAACAGGCCAGGGCCAAGGGCCTGATCGACGGCGTGGGGCAACTCAAGGATGCCGAGACGGCGGTCCTGGCGCGGGCGGGCGGCGGGGCGAAGCTGGCGTCGTTCAGCGACTATGCGGCCGCGTCCGACGGCGGCGCGACCGAGGGTCCAAGCGGCGGGCCCGCCATCGCGGTGATTTCCGCCGAAGGGGCGATCATGACCGGGACAGGCGGCGGCGGGCCTCTGGGCAGCGGCCAGGTGATCCGCTCCGACGAGGTCGCCAAGGCCTTCTATGACGCCATCGACGACAAGTCCGTGCGCGCCATCGTCTTTCGGGTGTCGTCCCCCGGAGGGTCCGACACGGCGTCGGAACAGATCCTGGCCGCCGTCCGCGCGGCCAAGGCGGCCGGCAAGCCAGTGGTTGTCAGCATGGGAACCTACGCGGCCTCAGGCGGCTACTGGATTTCCTCGCAGGCCTCCGGGATCGTCGCGGAGCCGGCCACGCTGACCGGTTCGATCGGCGTGTTCGGCGGCAAGTTCGTCCTGGGCCCGGCTTTGGCGCGGTTCGGCGTCGATGCTCGCGGGCTGAAGGTCGGCGGCGACTTCTCCGACGCACTGGGGTCCGGGGCCGCGATGACGCCAACCCAGCGCGCGGCCTTCTCGGCCTGGATGGACAGGATCTACGACGGCTTCATCCAGCGGGTCGCCGACGGACGGGGCCTTCCGCCCGCCAGGGTGCGCGAGATCGCCCAGGGCCGCGTGTGGACCGGCGCCCAGGCGAAGGCGCTCGGCCTCGTCGACTGTGTGGGCGGATTCTACGACGCGGTGGGCTACGCCAAGAGCCTGGCGAACCTGAGCGGCGACGTGCGCCTTGTCAGGTTCAATCGCACGCGTTCCCCGCTCGAGGCCCTTCAACGCATGCTGGGCGGCGACGCCGGCGATACGCGCATGGCCTCCGAAATCGGTTTCCTGGCGGACAGCCCCTCCGGCCAGGCCCTCCTGCGGGCCCTGGCCCAGGCGCGCCTGCGCGAACACGGCGCCGACGTCCTCGCCGCTACGCCTTTCTGACGTCGGCAAGGGACGTTTTTGGCAGGGGGCAGATTGCCTGGCGTCTACTCCGCCGCCACGCTCACCGCCTGGTCCATCGTGGGATAGTCAGTGTAGCCCGCGGCGCCGGGGCCATACAGCGTCTCGGGGTTCAGCTCGTTCAGCGCCGCGCCCGCGCGCAGGCGGGCGGGAAGGTCGGGGTTGGCGATGAACATGCGGCCAAAGCCCACGGCGTCGATGATCCCCGCCTCCAGGTCGGCCAGCGACAGCTCCAGCGTATACTGCTCGTTGCCGATCACCGCGCCGCCGAACGCCGCCTTGATCGCGGGCGCGAGCCGGTCGGGCGCCACGTGCTCGCGCAGGAACAGATAGGCCAGTTTGCGATTGCCCAGTTCGCGCGCCAGGTAGGTGAAGGTGGCCGCCGGATCGCTGTCGCCCATGTCGTGCGCGTCGCCGCGGGGCGCCAGATGCATGCCGACCCGATTCGCGCCCCACACCTGGATGCAGGCGTCCGCCACCTCCAGGTGCAGCCGCGACCGGTTCTCGATCGACCCGCCATAGGCGTCGTCACGCTTGTTGGTCTTGTCCTGCAAGAATTGGTCCAGCAGATAGCCGTTCGCCCCATGCACCTCGACGCCGTCGAACCCGGCCGCCATCGCGTGCTCCGCACCCTTGCGAAACGCCTCGACGATGCCGGGGACCTCATGGGTCGCGAGCGCCCGGGGCAGTGGGAACGGCCGCTTTGGCCGGGCGTGACTGATGTGGCCGGCCGCCGCGATCGCGCTGGCCGAGACCGGCTCGAGCCCGCCCAGCAGCTCCGGATCGGAAATGCGGCCGACATGCCACAGCTGCATAGCGATCCGCCCGCCCGCGGCGTGCACCGCGTCGGTGACCCTCTTCCAGCCCTCGACCTGTGCCTCCGACCAGATGCCGGGCGTGCCGGGATAGCCGACGCCCAGGGCTTCGACCGAGGTGGCCTCGGTCAGGATCAGGCCGGCGCTCGCCCGCTGCACATATTGTTCCGCCATCAGCGCCGTGGGCGTGCGGTCGTCGGACTTGGCGCGCATGCGCGTCAGCGGCGCCATGATCAGCCGGTTGGGCAGGTCGAGGTCGCCAAGGCGTATGGGGTCGAAGAGGCTGGTCATGGAGGCGGTTCCCGATTGCGCATTCGCTGGCGTTTCCCAACAGCAATCCTTGCCGGATGGCAAGCATCGCGTCGGCCCGCATCACCCCCGCGGGCCTTGACTTCTTGATTGAAATTGCATAACGCAATAAATGAGCTGGATTGAACGTCAATCCACGGCGAGCCGTGCGATTTTCGGCGAGGCGTGGGTCGCTCGCGAGCCTCTGCTGTCCACGCCGCGGGTGGCAATCGCCACGCGGCAGACCCGGTCTTCATTGCGAGCGGCAGGATCCAGCCTGAGCACATGCCGCGGACGACCTGTGAACCCTTCGCTCTGTTCGCTCGCCTGCCCGATGTTGCCGGCCAGCCCAAACCCTCTATTCTAAGCCTCGGCTGAACATCGCATGGCGTCAGCCGATGCACTCCCTGGCCGATGGCGCACGATGGCGATGATCTCCGACCCCGACGATTTCTTCACCAAGGGCTGCGGGCGGTGCGACCGCTTCGCGACGCCCGATTGCTCGGCCCGGCTGTGGAACGACGGGCTGAACGGACTTCGGCGGATCTGTCTCGACATGGGTCTGGAAGAGAAGGCAAAGTGGGGGCATCCTTGTTACACGCACGCGGGGCGCAATATCGCGCTCATCGCGGCGTTTCGCGGCGACATCCGGCTGAACTTCATGAACCCTGGTCTGTTGAGCGACACCGAGGGCGTGTTGGAGCGGCAGGGCCCCAACACCCAGACGCCGGGCATGTTCCGTTTCACGTCCGTGGCGCGGGTCGGCGAGATGGCGCCGGTCATCGCGGCCTATCTGCGGCAGCTGATGGATCACGCCGAGGCCGGGACCAGGCCGCCGAAGACGCAGCGAGATATCGACATGCCGGATGAACTGGCCGAGGCGCTGGACGCCGACCCGGAGCTTGCCGAGGCGTTTCACGCCCTCACGCCGGGGCGCCAGAACAGCTATCTGTTCAACCTGAACCAGGCCCGGCAATCGGCGACCCGCGTTGCGCGCATCGAGAAATTCCGTGAGCGGATCATCGCCGGCAAGGGCGCGCTCGATCGCTAGTGTCGTTCGTCGCGGCGCCCCGAACCATTTCAACCCGTCGCGATCCATGCCATCCAGGGCCGATGTCCAGCGCATGTTATCTATCGTCGATGCTCGGCGCCGATGGCCACGCGCGCATCGAGCGCGACCCGGCCGTCATGGCCGGAAAGCCGGTCGTCAGAGGAACGCGGATCACGGTCGAGTTGATCCTGCGCGAACTGGCGGCCGGAAAGACGGCCTGCGAGATCGTCCACTCCTACCCGCGGCTGACCAGGGACGATGTGCAGTCCGCGCTGACCTACGCGGCGGACGTCGTCTGCAGCCAGGGCCACGTCTCCGCATAGGACAGGCGTCGGTCCTCGGCGCGACCGGTCCGCCGACGGGCGCGCGGCCGATCACAGCGCCTTTTCGGCGAGACCGCGGAAGGCGTCCGGCACGGATTGAACGGCGCCGGGCGCGGCCGATGCATAGTGCACCGCTTCCCAGCCGAACCGCGCCCGTATCGCGTCCATGGCTCTGTCCGCCCGCAGTCGCGCGACGCCGCGGCGCGTTCCCGGGCGACGGCCGTCGTCGAGCAGGCGGAACGGCAGTTCGAGCTGCGGCGCCTCGTCCTCGGCGAGGTTCGACGCGCTGATCGCCAGCAGAGAGATCGTCCGCTCACCCGGATGGTCGGCCAGCACCCCGCGAACCAGCTCGATGGCCACGTCCGCCAGCGTCGCGGTGGCGCAGATCGCCGCCGGCAGCGTCAGCGCCCGCGTGACTGAGCGCAGGTCGGCGAAGCGAATGCAAACGCCGACCGTCCTGCAGGGACGATCCTTCGCGCGCAGGCGCCGCGCGACGCGGTCGGCCAAATGCGCAAGGACCGGGCGGAACACGGCTTCGATGGCCGGCCTGCGCCCCAGGGCCATCTGCGCGCCAGCCGACGAGGCGCGCCGCTGCGCCTGGATCGGGCGCGGGTCGCGGTTCCAGGCCAGCGCCGTCAGCTTGGCGCCGGCGGCGCGTCCCAGCAGGCGCTCCATCGCCCCGGGCGAGCTTTGCGCCAGCTGGCCGATCGTGGCGACGCCGGCGTCGGCCAACCTGGCTCTCGTCGCCGGCCCGACCCCCCACATCAGCCCGACCGGCAAGTCGTGCAGGAAGGCAAGCTCGCCCGCCGGATCGACGACCACCAGGCCGTCGGGTTTGGCGACCTGGGACGCGATCTTCGCCAGATGTTTGGTGCGCGCCACGCCCACGGAAATCGGCAGGCCGAGCTCGTCGCGAACCCGCGAGCGCACGCGCGCGGCGATGTCGGCGGGCGCGCCGAACAATCGCCGCGATGCGGAAACGTCCGCGAACGCCTCGTCGATCGAGATGCGTTCGACATCGGGCGTGAAGTCGGCCAGCACCGCGATCGCCGCATCGCCGAGGCGCTGGTACTCGCCGAAGTGACCGCCGGTGAAGATCAGGCCTGGGCACAGCAACCGCGCCTGGCGGCCGGGCATGCCGCTTCTCACGCCGAACGCGCGCGCCTCGTACGAGGCGGCGAGCACGACGCCGCCGCCCACCGCGACCGGCTTGCCGCGCAGGTCAGGCTGCAGCAGCTGCTCGACCGAGGCGTAGAAGGCGTCGAGATCGGCATGCAGAACGGTGGCGTCCATCGCGGGAATGTTCTTGTTTTGTTCGAAAAGAGTCAAGCGGTCTGCTCCCGGCGATGACCGCATCGAACAAGGTGAGTCATTTCAGGGATCGGCATAGGTCAATCTGAGCGGTAATTCGAAAGACGCCGGCCCGCCTCTGACCTATCATGTCGGCGCGGACCCACGCCCTCGTCAATCAAGGAACGATGAATGGCCAGCTTGAAGATCGGCGACTCGCCGCGCACCCTTCTACACCCTGGGTTCATCGGCGCCGGGTCGGCCCTGCTCGTCGCGGCCTTCGTCACCGACGTGATGTATTTTCAGACCTCGCTCATGCAATGGGCCAATTTCTCCACCTGGCTGATCGCCGGGGGCCTGGTCCTGGCGCTGATCGCCACCCTCGTCCTAGTCGTCGATTTTCTGATCGGCCGGGCCGGCCGGATCCTGTGGGTATCGTTCGGCGCCGTCGCCGCGGCGGCGCTGCTTTCCCTGCTCAACGTGTTCGTTCACACCCGTGACGGCTGGACCTCGGTCGTGCCGCAGGGGATCGGCCTTTCCTTCGTCGTCACCATCCTGCTGCTGATCGGCGCCGTTCGCGGTTGGCGCGTGGCGACCGCCCGGGCCGCCGACAGGGGAGACCGCGCGTGACCGGATCAAACATGCGACTGGTGACTTCATTGGCCGCTTTGGGCTTTCTCGCCGCCTGCGGCCCGCCCGCCGGCGATCCGGCGCGACAGTACGGCCCCACCCCCTATTTGCCCGAGCCCTTCCAATTTTTGATTCCGCCGATGAGCGTTCCCCACGCCGTGGGCTGGAAACCGGATGAGGCGCCGACGGTCCCGGCCGGCCTGAAGATCCAGGCCATGGCGACCGGCCTGATGCACCCTCGCATCGTCTACGCCCTGCCCAACGGCGACATACTGGTGGTCGAAAGCAACGGCCCAGGCACCAAGCCCTTCCGGCCCAAGGACTATGTCCAGGGCAAGGTGAAGGCGGTCGGCGGCGCGGCGGCCAAGGGCGGCAACCGCATCACCCTGCTGCGCGACGCCAATGGCGACGGCGTGCCGGAGCTGCGGACGGTGCTCGTCGACCACCTGCACTCGCCCTACGGCGTGGCCTATGTCGGCGACACCCTCTATGTGGCGAACACCGACGCCATCATGGCCTATAAATACGTCCTGGGGACGACCCGGATCACCGCGCCGGGCGTGAAGCTGGCGGACCTGCCCGCCGGACCCATCGATCACCATTGGACCAAGTCCATGGTCGCCAGCCTGGACGGGACCAAGCTCTATGTGGGGGTCGGCTCCAACAGCAACATCACCGAGAACGGCATGGACGCCGAGGAAGGCCGCGCGGCAATCTATGAGGTCGATCGCCAGACGGGCGCCAAGCGCATCTACGCATCGGGAACCCGCAACCCGACCAACCTGGCGATCGAACCTAAGACCGGCGCGCTGTTCGCCGTCGTCAACGAGCGTGACGAAATCGGCCCCGACCTCGTACCCGACTACCTCACCCACGTGCAGGAGGGCGCTTTCTACGGCTGGCCCTACAGCTATTGGGGCCAACATGTGGACGTGCGGGTGCATCCGCAAAAGCCGGAGATGGTCGCCAAGGCGATCATGCCCGACTACGGCCTGAGTTCCCACGTGGCGGCGCTCGGCCTCGCCTTCAGCCAGGGCCAGGCCCTGTCGCCGGCCTTCGCCGACGGAATCTTCGTGGGCGAGCACGGCAGCTGGGATCGCGACCCGCTCAACGGCTACCAGGTCATTTTCGTGCCCCTGGTCAACGGCCGCCCAGCCGGCAAACCGGTTCCGGTCGTCACCGACTTCCTCACCAGGGACCACAAGAGCGTGCGCGGCCGCCCCGTCGGCGTCGCGCTGGACCGCACCGGCGCGCTGCTGGTGGCGGACGATGTCGGCAATGTCGTCTGGCGCGTCAGCCGGGCGAGCGTCCCCTGACGGGCCTGACGGCGCCCGCTCAGGCTGATCCGGCGGACTTCATCCATACCGCCCGTTGCGCCTGGAAGGCCCGCTTGTAGGCGGGCCGGGCTTCGCCGCGAGCCACATAGGCGGCGATGTTTGGATATTCGTCCAGCAGGCCGGACATCCTCAGGCGCAGCAGCACCGACACCATCAGCAGGTCGCCGGCGCTGAACGCGCCGTCGAGCCAGTCGGCGCTGGCGAGGCGATCGGAAAGCTGGCCCAGCCGGCCGCGAATGCGATCGGCGACCAGAGGCATGCGCTGCGCGGCCCAGGCCTTGTCCGCCTCGAGGAGCCTGGCGTTCGCCAGATCGAGGATAGGCGGCTCCACCGTGTTGAGCGCCGCGAACATCCAGGCGATGGCCCGCGCCCGGGCGTTCGCCTCGTCCGGCAGGAGGCCCCCATGGCCTTGCGCGATGTGCAACACGATCGCGCCGGTCTCGAAAAGCACGAGGTCGCCTTCCTCGTAGGTCGGGATCTGCCCGAAAGGATTGAGCGCGAGATGGGCCGGCGCCTTCATCGCGGCGAACGAAACCAGGCGGACGTCGTAAGGCTGGCCGGCTTCCTCCAGCGCCCAGCGAACGCGCGTATCGCGCGCCAGCCCCTTGCCGCCATCGGGCGAGCGTTCAAAGGCGGTGATGACAGGGCGCATGTCGACCTCCAAGTCTCCGATTGGCTGGTTTCAACAGTCTACCCGCGCTATTCGCTCACCATCCGAGAATGAGTACAACATCGCTTTCGACCAAAACCTATCCGCCCGTCGCCGCCATGCGCGACCGCCCGGTCGAGCAGTCGAACGCGCGTGTGCGGAGGGGGTAGCGGCTGAGCGTCACGGGTGCGCTGTTTTCGAACCGAAGCCAGGCGGCGGTCCACTGTCGAGGACGTCGTGCGGGCGAGCGAAGGGGTGGAATGCCGGGCGCGCCAAAGACAGGCCGCCCAGCCGATCAAGCCCTTCGGGTTCACTGTTCGACAGCTCGCCTCGACGCCTCGTTCGCCGCGCTCTCCGGCGCCACCCGGCGCGGGGTTCTGGAGCGGCTCGGGCGTTCTGATGCTTCGATCACCGAGCTTGCCGACAGGTTCCACATGACCCTCACGGGCACGAAGAAGCCCGTCGGTGTGTTGGAGCAGGCGGGGCTCGTCACGACGCGGAAGGTCGGGCGCGTGCGGACCCGCACGCTCGGCCTGCGCCGTCTCGACGAAGAGGCGGCCTGGATCGAAGGGCGCCGCCGGCTTTGGAACGCACGCTTCGACGCCTTGGACAGGGTTGTCGAGGACTTGAAACGCAGGGAGAGGATCGATGAATAGCCGCACAACGGTCGAACGGACGTCGGACCACGAACTCGTCGCGACGCGCTCCTTCGATGCGCCGGCGCGCATCGTGTTCGCGGCGTGGACCAAGCCCGAGCTGATCAAGCGGTGGTGGGCGCCGAAATCGTTCGCAATATCCTTCCTGTCCTGCGAGACCGATGTTCGTACAGGGGGCTCGTACCGTTTCGTGTTCGGCCACCCCGCCGCGGAACAGCCCATGGCCTTCTTCGGCCGGTACATCGACGTCACGCCATCCTCCCGCCTCGTCTGGACCAATGAGGAGGACGGGGTCGGCGCCGTGACCACGGTGACCTTCGAGGAACAAGACGGCAAGACACGGGTCGTCGTACACGACCTCTACCCCTCGAAGGAAGCGCTCGACGGCGCCATCGCCTCCGGAAGCACCGGCGCGTGGCCCGAGCAGTTCGAGGCGTTGGACGAACTCCTCCCCACTGTCGGCCTGAGCGCGTGATGACCGTGTGCTGAGATCCATCGCGCATTTTGTCGCGCGGGGCGGAACCTGATTTCGGCACGGCTCATTATACACCCACGGTTGTCGGCGCCCCCACCCCGGTGAACCGTAGGGGAGACAGAACCCGACCGATGCGGCGGTAAGGGGCGCGCGCCCGCTTCAAGCGCGCGCCCAACTTTTCGCGACGCTCGGCCCGATGCATATGACCGCGACGCGCGCCACCCTTCGGTGTGTGCGGCTTTCTTCGAAAGAGCAATTCGAGCGAGCGGAGCGCGATGAGCCGTATTGACGCGTCTTGCGCAGCCTCGTCTGCACCGTACCCTCCTTGCCCCGGTCGCAGAGACATGAGCGCCCGCCCGGCCTGGCCGCGAAATGGTCGGGGCGTGCGTGCGCCGCGGCCAAACGGACGGGGGAAGCCCACCCGCATTTCCCGGTCCCCCGCGCGTGCGCGACTTGTTGCGCGGCCGCGGGCGGGGTAGCGTTTCGGCGTCACCCACCCACCTACCAACGAGGACACCCATGAGCCAGTTGCCGGCGAGCGCGCCCGAGAAAGCCGGCGAGGCTTTCGCCCATATCAACGCGGTGACCTCGCCGACCCTCGACGACCTCAAGCTGATGGTCTTTCTCGAGGCCTCCGGCCTGGCGGCCTACAACGAACTGGCAAGGTCCGCGCCGAACGACGAAGTCCGCGGCCTGCTGGAGGCGAACGGCCGCGAGGAGCTGGCGCACGCTTATCGCGTGGCCAACGTCATCAAGATCCTTTCGGGCGAGGACTTCCCGCCGCCCGAACCGCGGGACAATCGTTATGTCGGCCCGATCGGGCGCCCTCTCGACCGCGACCTGCTGAGCTACCTCGTGACCGCCGAGGACAATGGAAACGCCCTCTACGAGACCTGGGCAAAGAACATCGGCAACGCCGAGGCGGCGGCGCTTCTGCGCCAGAACGGCCAGGAAGAGCTTCGCCACGGTGAGCGCGCGAGGCAGGCGGCGCAACTCTTGCCTGCCTGAATTCCGACGTCTTCGCGCGCTATTTCAAGGGTCTCGCCGTTTCCTCGACCTGATGATGCGTTCGCGCGCGCGATCGGCTAGAAGCGCCCGGCCCGTCGTTCTATCGCCTTTGGAGGCCGTTTCTTGGTCGCGTTGCCCAGCGCAGACGCCGAACTCACTCTCGGACAGCTCGTCATCGAACGACAGCTGGCGCCGGCGGAGACACTCGCGCGCGCCGCCCTGGTGCAGAGCGAGACCGGCGAGCCGCTCGACGCCGTGCTCACCCGCCTGGGCCTGGTGTCCGAGCGGGCGCTGGCCGAGGCGATCGCGGCTGCGACCGGACTGCGCATCGCCTCGGCGTCGGACTTCCCCGCCGAGCCGATCGCCGACGGGCGGGTCTCGCCCGGCTTCCTGCGCGACGTGCGCGCCTTGCCGCTCAGGCTCACCGACCGCGGCGTCGAAGTCGCCTTCGTCGACCCCCTCACGCCCTTTTCGCGCCAGGCGCTTGGCTTCGCCTTCGGCCGGCCCGTCATTCCCCTGGTCGCGCGATCGGGCGACATGGAGGCGGCGCTCGATCGCCTCTATCCGGCCGACGCCCTGCGCGCGGACGGCGGCTCGGGCGAGGCCGACGAGGCCGACGTCGAGCGTCTCAAGGACCTGTCGAGCGACGCGCCTGTGGTGCGGGCGGTGAACGGGCTGATCGCCCGAGCCGCCGAAGCCAACGCCTCGGACATTCACATCGAGCCGACCGAGGACGTCCTGAAGATCCGCCTGCGCATCGACGGCGCCTTGCGCGACGAGGAGCCGCTGCCGGCGCACCTGAAGGCGGCGTTCGTCTCGCGGATCAAGGTCATGTCGGGGCTGAACATCGCCGAGCGCCGCCTGCCGCAGGACGGTCGCCTGCGGCTGGCCGTGCGCGGCCACGACATCGACCTGCGCGTGGCGACCTCGCCCACCATCCACGGCGAGAGCGTGGTCATGCGCATCCTCGACCGGTCCAATCTCGCGCTCGACTTCGCGTCCCTGGGTTTCGGCGGCGAGAGCCTCGAGCGCTACCTCAAGGTGCTGCAGCTGCCGCACGGCATCGTCCTGGTCACCGGGCCGACCGGCAGCGGCAAGACGACGACCCTGTATGCCTCCCTGGCGACGCTCAACACCGCCGACCGCAAGATCCTGACCATCGAGGATCCGATTGAGTATCGCCTGGCCGGCATCAACCAGACCCAGGTCTCCAGCCAGATCGGCCTGACCTTCGCCGCCGCCCTGCGCTCGTTCCTGCGGCAAGACCCCGACGTGATGATGGTCGGCGAAATCCGTGATCTCGAGACGGCCCAGGTGGCGGTCCAGGCCGCGCTGACCGGCCACACCATCCTCTCGACGCTGCACACCAACAGCGCCGCCGCGGCCGTCACCCGCCTGCTGGACATGGGCGTCGAGCCCTTCCTGATCACCTCGACCCTCAACGCGGTTCTCGCCCAGCGCCTGGTGCGCCGGCTCTGCCAGGCCTGCCGCGAGCCGTTCGCGCCGACCCAGGCCATGCTCGACGCGCTCGACACCGACCATCCCATCGGCGAAATCGAGCGGCTCTACAGGCCGGTCGGCTGCCCCGCGTGCGGCCACACCGGCTTCAAGGGCCGGATCGCGGTGCTGGAGCTGCTGATCGTCGACGAGACGACCGAGCGCCTCGTGCTGGCCCGGGCCGAAGCGCGCGACATCCAGGCCGCCGCCGGTTTGCGCACCATGCTCGAGGATGGCCTGGAGAAGGCCCGCGCCGGGCTCACCACGCTCGACGAGGTGCTTCGCGTGACGAGGGAAAGCTGACGATGGCCACCTATCGCTATCGCGCGGCCACCGCGTCGGGCGCCACGCAGTCGGGAACGCTCGAAGGCGCGTCCCTGGGCGATGTCCTCTCCGAACTGCGGCGCAAGGGCCTCAGCCCGATCGAGACGATCGAAACCACCAAGCTGGCCGCGGCGGCCGCGCCGAAGAAACCCAACGGCAAGGCGCGGCAGGCGTCGATCAACGCCATCGGCGAGCTGGCGGTGCTGATCGAGGCCGGCCTGACGCTCGATCGCGCCTTCGCGGTCTGCGTCGACAACATCATGAATCCGGGCGTCAAGGCGGTCTTCGCCAAGATGCACGCGCGGGTCAAGGAAGGGGCGCCGATGTCGCGCGGCATGGCCGAGGCGAAGGGCTTCTTCCCCGCCATGGCCCCGGCGATGGCGGAAGCCGGCGAAGCGGACGGCCGCCTCGGCGCCGCCCTCGCCAGGCTCGCCGCGAGCATGGATCGCGCCGAGGCCCTGCGCCAGACGGTGATATCCTCGATGGTCTACCCGGCCATGCTGATCGTGGTGGCCACCAGCGTCATTCTGATGATGCTTCTGTTCGTCGTGCCTCAGTTCGAGGGCCTGTTCGCGGACGCTCACGGCAAGCTGCCGTTCGCCACCCGCATGGTCATGGCGGCCAGCGACGCCGTGCAGCATTACGGCCTGTTCGGTCTGGCCGGCCTCGTCGCGGCGGTGTTCGCGGCGCGCCAGTGGCTGCGCCGTCCTGGCGTGCGCCATTCGTTCGACCGCGTCATCCTGGGCGTGCCGCAGATCGGACCGCTGATCATGAACGCCGAGACGGCGGCGTTCGCGCGAACGCTCGGCAGCCTGGTCGACGGCGGTGTCCCCCTGCCCACGGCCCTGGCGATCGCGCAGCGATCGATCGGCAACAGTCACATGGCCGCGAAGATCGGCAAGGTGGCGGCTGGCCTCAAGGAGGGCGCCGGACTGTCGGGACCGCTGGCCGCCAGCGGCGTGTTTCCGCCGATGGCGCTTTCCTTCCTGCGTACAGGGGAAGAGACCGCGCGCCTGGGGCAGATGCTCGACCGGCTCGCCGACGTCCTCGATCGAACGGTGCGTTCGACCATCGCCCGGATGATCTCGATCCTCACCCCCGCCATAACCGTCTTCATGGGGGCCGTCGTCGCTGGTACGATCGCCTCCATCATGTCCGCAATCCTTGGTTTCAACGATCTGGCGCTCACCCCATGACAAGACCCTTCTCACGATCCAACCGTGGCCGGCGGGCCGATGGCGGCTTCACCCTGCTCGAAATGCTGGTGGTGCTCGCGATCATGGGCCTGCTGGCGGCGATCATCGCCCCGCAGGTGCTGAAGTACCTGGGATCATCCCGCAGCCAGACGGCCAAGGTGCAGATCACCAACGTGGTCTCGGCTCTGGAGCTCTTCCGCGTCGACGTCGGCCGCTATCCAAGCCAGCAGGAGGGTCTGAACGCGGTCATCACCGCGCCGTCGACGGCGGTGGGCTGGAACGGGCCCTATTTGCAGAAGCCCAGCGCCCTGATGGACCCGTGGGGTCAGCCGTACCTGTACAAGAACCCCGGCAAGCACGGGGAAATCGACGTGTACTCGTTCGGCTCGGACAAGGCCGAAGGTGGGACCGGCGAGGCCGCCGATGTCGGAAACTGGTAGGCGCGGCGACTCCGGAACGACACTCATCGAGGCGATGGTCGTCGTGGGTATCATGTCGCTCGTGGTCATGATCGGCTTCCCGCGCCTGCAACAGAACATGCTGACCCTTGTGCGCCGGCAGACCGCGACCGCGGTGGTTGAGCGCCTGCGCGAAGCCCACGCCACCGCCCTGCTCAAGGATCAGCCGGTGGTGTTCTCGGTCGCCGACAACGGTCGCCTGTACGGCTGGCGCGGCGAAACCGCCCGCACCAATGCGGGCGTCTACCTCAGAGCCGCCGACGGGCCGATCGCGTTCTACGGTGACGGCTCCTCGTCGGGGGGCGCGGTGTGGATCACATCGGGCCGGCACAGCTACCTGGTCGGGGTCGACGCCGGCAACGGCGCGATCGGCATCCTGCGCCGATGACGGGCGGCTTCGCTCGAACCCCCGGAGACCGGCGCTCATGACACGCGCGAGGTCCCGTCCGGCGTTGCGGCCGGCCGCTTGGGTTGGGGCGCCCGTCCGCGCGCACCGGTGGGCAAAGGCGCGGGGGCCGGTCATAATAATGCCGCCCGCATCGACGCTAGAGATGCGTCGACAATGTTTGACCCCGCGCCCTGCCCCCTGATTTACGTTGATCCATGATGGTGCGGACAATTCCGATGGCCGAAAGGCCCCATGGCCGGCCGGCGCGCTCCGACGCCGGAGAGATCTTCATGGAATCGGTCATAGCGACCGCGGTGGTCGCGATGATCATGGTGGCCATGTTTCGCGTGGTCACAGACGCGGCGATCCACTCGCGCATGAGCGAGCAGCGACGTGAAGCCCTCCTCATCGCCAAGTCAGAACTCGCCGAGGTCGGCTCCGGGATTCCGATCGCCTCCGGCGAGAGTTCCGGCGTGTCCGGCGACATGGCCTGGTCGGTGCAGGTTTCGCCCTACTCCGACGAGACCGGTGCGAGTTCGGCGGGCGGCCTCTGGGCTGTCGACGTGTCAGTGCGCCCTCGTCTGGGCGGCCGCGCCCTGGTCAGGCTGCGGACCCTTCGGCTCGGACCGGAGGCCTGACCGATGACCTCCCGTCCCTGGGCGAGCGCATCGGGCGGCTTCGCGCTGATCGAGGCGCTGGCGAGTCTCGTGATCGTGGGAATGATCTCGGTGCTTGTCCTTCAGGGGGTCGGGATGGGAAGGCGCGTGTGGGAGGGCATAGACAACATGGCGACGAGGGAGGAAGCGATCGAAGGCGCTCAAGAGGCTCTGCGAGGCCGGATCGAACAAATGTACCCGGCAACGCTCTATGGCGGCGACGAGGCGCAGACGGATATCAACGGGCAGCCCGAGACCCTGGAGTTCCTGGCGCCGCCAGACGCCACGCTGCGGCCTGGCCCCCTGCGACGCTACCGCCTCGAGCTGACCGTGGGACGCCAGCTGATGCTTTCGTCGATCAGCGATGTCGTTTCGGCTCGCGATACGCGCATCACGCGGCAGGTCCTGCTGACCGGCGTGCAACAGGTCGACCTCTCCTATTACGGCGCGTCCAATTCCGACGCGGCAAAGCAGTGGCGCTCGACGTGGTATCAACAGGTTTCGCCGCCGGAACTGGTGCGTATCAGGGTGGCGTTCGGGCGCGGCGACAGGCGCAGCTGGCCCGACCTGATAGTTCGCCCGCTGACGAACATCGATTCCAACTGCGTTCTGAGCTCCGCGACGAACCGTTGCCGGGGACGCGGATGACGCTCCAGGAGCTTCTCAACGCCGACGTCAGCTCCATCGGTCAATGGGCGCGGCAGGGCTTCGCCTGGTGGATCGACGAACTGTCCACCCTCCTGCCGGCGAACTGGCGCAACTGGTTTTCATCGCGGGCGCGGCGGCTCGTCGAGCCGGTGTCGCCTGGGGTCTGGCGACACTGGCAGAACGGAAAACTTCTTACCCCCACGCAAGCCGAGCGTCCGGCGAAAGGCGGCGTGGGCCTGATCCTGCCGGCCGACGCCGTCCTGCTGCGCCGGCTGGAGTTCCCGCGCGTGCCCCTCGCCGATGTCAGGCGCATGGTCGCGCTCGACCTCGACCGGCTCTCGCCGCTGACGGGAGATCTCGTCTATCATGACGTTGAGATCGTCGAGCGTGATGCGGGAGACGGCAGGCAGACGGTGTTGCTGGGCGTCACCCCCCGCGAGACCGCCGCGCGATATTTCGAAGAGGCGCGCGCCGCTGGATTCGACCCCGTGGCGATCGGGGCGCCGCGTGGCGAGGCTGCGGCCGGCTACCGCTTTGATTTTCTCCCCGCGCTCAGGGCGTCCATGGGCGAGAGCGGCGGCGGCCGGGTGTTGCTGTATTGGTGGGCGGCCGTCGCGGTTCTGCTGGCGTTCAACCTGACGGGCCTCGTCGTCCGCGACATGCTGGATGTGGCCCGCTTGCGCCACGCCGTCGACGATCAGCAGACGGCGGTGACGGCGGCCACGCAATTGCAGCGCAGGGTGCAGACCGAGGACGCGCAACGAACCGGTCTGATCGCGCGGCAGATGCAGGGCGATCCTCTGCACGTCCTCGACGCGGTGACCAGGATCCTGCCCCCCAGCGCCTGGGTCCAGCGCCTGGAGTGGAACGGCCAGACCCTGCGCGCCGTCGGATTCAGGAACAGCGACACCGACCTGCTGGCGGCCTTCCGGGCGTCCCCCATCTTCATCAATCCGCGGGCCGCGAGTCCCCAGACTCCGGCCAAACCGGGCGCGTCTCCGCCTTTCGACATCACGACCGACGTCTCGAAGAGGCCGCGCCCATGAGACCCCTCAGCGCCCGGGAGCGCCGTCTTGTGGCGATCGCGCTGCTTCTGGCGGTCATCGCCGTGGTTTGGTTCCTCATCGTCGGGCCCTTCGTCGGCGGCTTCTTCGATCGCGCCGCCGAGCGGCGGCAGCTGATCACCAGCCATCAGCGCAACGAAAGGACGATGGCCTCGATCCCGATCTGGCGAAAGGCCGCCGAGGCGCAGCGCAGACACGCG
>JBBRAV010000034.1:0-44369 GCA_038206535.1 Caulobacterales bacterium | reverse complement strand
AGCACCGGGCCCATGTCGACCCTGAACGGCTTGGTCGGCGCGTTGTTGTTGTATTCGTAGAAGGCGCCGATGCCGGCGGCCACCACCTTCTTCTCTTCCTCCGGCATCTCGTCGCCATAGGCGTTGGCCAGATGCCAGCCGAACTCGGCCGGGGTGCTGGGGTCGTACCTGATCTCCCGTCCCACCGCTTCGCTCAGGTGCGCGGCGACCTGTGGCGGCTTGAGGATCTCCGGTCCGCCGAGGTTGACCCAGGCGCCTTCCAGGTCCGGCCGGTCGAGGGAAGCGATCATGAACTTGGCCACGTCATCGAGGCTGATCCAGCTGCACTCGAGGTCGGGTTTGTGCGGATACACATAGCGGCCTTCGTTGACGATGAACGGGAACGCCCAGTTGGTCAGCAGATTGTCCATGAACAGGACCGAGCCGAACACCGTGCCCGGCACGCCGCTCCGCCAGAGCGCGTTGATGCCCGCGGTGTTGCCGGCATAGGTGAAGGGATCGCCCGGCCGGTCCGGGATCCAGCTCGAGGTGTTCCACACCACCCGCTGAAGGCCCGCGCGCTTGCCGGCCCGCCCGACGCTGCCGACCAGGTCGACCCGGTCCATCCGCGCGCGGAGTGGGTGGGTGTAAAAGGCCGCGTCCGCGCCGACCATGGCTTCATAGATGCTGTCCTCGTCGTAGAGGTCGGCCGGACGGATCTCGACGTCGCCGAAATCCTCGCCGAGGAAAGGATCCGCACGGCGCGAGATCGCTCGCACCTCATGGCCCGCCAACTTCAGCTGGCGCACCTGCGCCATTCCCTGCCGTCCGCTCGCGCCGAACACCGCCACCAACGCCATTTCTTTGTTCTCCCTGAAGTTACGGCTGTCGGGACAGGGCCGCCTGTCCCTCGTGTTTCAAAACAGGATCAGTCGGCCTGGATGCGAACGCCGCGCGATTCCAGATGGTGCCGCGCGATCTTCCACTCGCCGCCTACCCGCTTCATGTCGGTGTTGTAGGTCGCCCAGAGCGTCAGTGTCTTGGTGGGCTCGTCGATTAGGTAGTGCAGCGCCTGCACGTCGGTGCGGCAATGGGCGGTGTCACCGTTCACTTGGGCCAGCTGCGGGCCCAGCATGTGCTGCGTGGGCCCATAGGCCTTCAGCGCCTCCGTCACGTAGGCGACCCAGGCGTCGCGACCGTGATAGGTTTCAGCGCCGAACCCTAGAACCTCGACATCATCGGCGAACACCGACGCGTAGAGCGCCATGTCGCGCTGATCGACGCCCTTGGCGTATTTCAGCATCACATCCATCAGCGCGATGCGATCGGCGACATTCTGCAGGTCGGCCATTGTGTCGTCTCCCTGTGTGGTCCGCCTGGGCGGCGGGCCGTTATGTTTGTCCTTAGTGCGTTAGCGCGTCGCCACGCGGAGGGCTAGGGGGTCGCATGGGATTTTCGGCGCGAGTGCAGAAAGGCGAACGTGCTACGGTATTGACGTCCGGCGACCTCGCGCCGGTCGGGTGCTGCTGGCCCTGCAGGGGCCTTGAAGTCGATCAGCCGAGAGATTCGCGCCGCACGGGGAAGACGCCGATTTCCTTGCCCGCCGCGTTCGACACGCGAATATTGTCGGCGCCGACCGCCTTGGCTCTTTCCTGCGCGGACGCTATGGCGGTGTCGAGGTTTTCGGCCTGACTCGTCGAACGCTCCACTGTGCGCGAGCCCTTGAGGTGTTCGATCGCAAACATTGGAACCTCGCGCATGAGAGCGGAGAGCGGGCAGAATGGCCCGACCCGCCAGGTTTTTCAACCAGACTCTCGGGCGCAGAATCCGTACGCGGTTTGAAAGCCGCCACTGCTTGGTCTCTTTTCGAGGGCTCGATGGCATTCGTGTTCGACACCGCCTATTTCGCCGCCACAGACACCGAACCGTTCAACGATGGAGATCCCCATGGCCGACCCCTCCGCCAATCCCGTCCTGGCCCAATGGAGCGGAGCGCACGGCGGCGCGCCGGTGTTCGACGGTGTGACGCCGGCCGATTTCCCGCCAGCGCTCGACGAGGCGATGGATCGGCACCGCGCCGAGGTGAGGGCGATCGCCGACAACCCTGCGCCGGCGACCTTCGCCAATACGCTCGAAGCGCTCGAGCGCGCAGGCCAGGACTTCGATCGGGCGGCGACGCTGCTTGGCATCTATACCTCGACCCTCAACGACGCCGCCATGCAGGGCGTGCAACGCGAGGTGATGCCAAAACTCGCCGCATTCGGCGACGAGATTGTCCACGACCCGGTGCTGTTCGCCCGCATCAAGGCTGTCTACGACAGCCGCGAGACCAGCGGCCTCACCGCCGAGCAGCAGCGTCTGGCTTACGTGGTGCACGAGAATTTCGCCCGCCAGGGCGCGGCGCTGGCGCCGTCTTGCAAGGAGCGTCTGGCCCAGATCAACCAGGATCTCGCCCATCTCTACACCGCGTTCAGCCAGAACATCCTCGGCGATGAGGAGGAAGAGGCCCTGGTTCTGACCAGTCCCGATGATCTCGCCGGGCTGCCCGCGGACATGGTCCATGCCGCGTCGGCGGCGGCCTCGGTCAGGGGCCTCGAAGGGCGCTGGGTCATCAGCAACACGCGCTCCTCGATGGAGCCGTTCCTGACCTTCTCCGACCGCCGGACCTTACGCGAGAAGGCGCTGAAGTTGTGGTCGAGCCGCGGCGACGTGGCCGGCGCCCGCGACAACAATCCCAACATCACCCAGATCCTGAAGCTGCGCGTGGAGAAGGCGCGCCTGCTGGGCTATCCCACCTTCGCCCACTGGGTCGCGGACGGCCAGATGGCCAAGACGCCCGACGCGGCCATGACGCTTCTGAAGACGGTATGGACGCCGGCCGTGAAGCGCGCGCGCGAGGAGATCGCCGATGTCCAGGCGATGGCGGCGCGCGAAGGCTACAATGAGCCGATCGAGGCCTGGGACGTCCGCTACTACGCCGAAAAGGTGCGCAAGGCGAAATATGATCTCGATGACGAAGAGGTGAAACCCTATCTTCAGCTTCACAAGCTGCGGGAAGGCATGTTCTGGGCGGCCGGCGAGCTGTTCGGCCTGACCTTCGCCAAGCTGACCGACGTGCCGGTCTATCACCCCGACGTGGAGGTGTTCGAGGTCACCCGGAACGGGGCCCGCGTCGGCCTGTGGTACTTCGATCTCTACGCCCGGCCCGGCAAGGGCTCGGGCGCCTGGATGAGCGAATACCGCACGCAGCAAGGACTCACCGGCCTGACCCCCATCGTTTCCAACAACGCCAACTTCATTCCGGCGGCGCCCGGCCAGCCGGTGCTGATTTCCTGGACCGACGCGGTGACCCTGTTCCACGAGTTCGGCCACGGCCTGCACGGCCTTGCGTCACGCGCAACCTACCGCTCGCTGGCGGGAACGTCCGTGGTGCGCGATTTCGTAGAGCTGCCCAGCCAGCTCTACGAACGCTGGCTGCCGACGCCGCAGTTGCTGTCGCGCTTCGCTGTCCACTATCGGACCGGTGAGCCGATGCCCGACGCGCTCACGGCAAAGATCTTGAACGCCCGAACGTTCCGCCAGGGCTTCGACACCGTGGAGTACCTGTCCTGCGCCCTGCTCGATCTGGAGGCGCATCTTGGCGCGGACGAGGCGCTCGACGCCCGCGCGTTCGAGAGGGACGCGCTCGCCCGCCTGGGCATGCCGCGCGAGATCATGATGCGCCACCGCCTGCCGCACTTCTCCCACATCTTTTCAGGCGAGGGCTACGCCGCCGGCTACTTCAACTACATCTGGGCCGACGTCCTCACCGCCGACGCCGCCGAAGCGTTCGCCCAGGCCCCGGGCGGCTTCTACGACAAGGATCTCGCCAGGCGCCTCCTTGACAACATACTGAGCGTCGGCAACACCGTCGAAGCCGGTGAGGCCTTCCGCCATTTCCGCGGCCGCGATCCGCAAATCGAGCCGTTGATGCGCAATCGCGGGTTTGTCGGCGCCGAGTGATACGACTCACCTCGCCAATCGCGCCGCCATTCGTTCATGGCGTCTGGGTTGGCGGGGTCGGAGCGCGCACGGTAACGGGATTGGGGTCTGCGCCCGCGTATCTTGTCAATAATTCAGAAAGGAGCTGGTTGGGGAACCGGCGGTTCGGAATAATGGCAAAGAAGCTTTCAGTGAGTTGCGGGATCTTGCAATGCTCGACCAGCACGCCCGATTCCAGCTCGTCGCGTACGACGATCGGCGGTACGAGCGTCACGCCTTCGCGCTCTCGCGCGAGCAGGCGCAGCATGGCCATGTCGTCGACTTCGGCCAGGATGATCGGCCGGATGCCCGCCAGATCCAGCAGATGGTCGAAGCCGACCCGGATGTCGCTGTCCAGACTTGGAAGCAGGATCGGCTCGATGCGAAGATCCTCCGGAAAACGGAACGAAGGTTTGTCGGGTCTCGGCCGGCCGACCAGGCTGACGGATTGCTGGTTGAGCAAATGGTTCCGAAAGGGCGCGCGGGAGTCTCGTTGGGCGGCGCTGTTGGATAGAACCACATCTATGGCGTGTGCTTCGAGTTGAGCGAGCAGGTCGCGTGTCGTGCCAGAGCGGACGATCAGCTCCACGTCCGTGCGGCCGACCAGCGGGCGCAGGAACTCGAGTTGGAAGTTGCGCGACAAGGTCAGAAGCGCACCGACTCTCAAGACCTGGCGGCTTGCCAAAGGTCGCCCTTCGAGGGTGCTCATCAACTCGTCGCCGGCCCGGAACACCGTGTCGGCAAAGTCGAGCGCGATCTGGCCGGCCTCGGTCAGGACCAGCCGCTTGCCCACACGCTCGAAAAGTGGATGACCGATCTGATATTCGAGTTTCTGGACCTGAACCGACAACGCCGACTGTGACAGATTGAGCCGGTGGGCCGCTCGGGTGAGGCTGCCTTCATGGGCGACCGCCCAGAAATAGCGAAGATGATTAAAGTTGAGGCTTTTCATATCGTTTCATAAAACAGAACGAAATCACCGAAACAATGAAAGTTTCCATGGCCACCCAGCCCTCTACGTGTTTCAGAACCCGCGTCACGCGTTGAGGGGAAATCAATGTCCATCGAACAACCGCCCTTTACGACCCCCTTACCCCGCAACCACCCCGATCGACTCGCCTTGGCCGACGAGGTTCATGCTCGTCCGCCGGAAGCGGTTCACACTCCGGCTTGGGTAACCTTTGTCGCCCTGACCGTATCGCCGGAGGACCGGGGCCGCGAACTTGCCCACATCTCGGATCTCTGCCTGAGATTTGGAGCCGTAGAGCCGACAGCGCACGCCGTCCATTTTGTTGTCGATCTGGATCGTGTGCGATTGCGATGGGAACGCCACGGTGAATTCTCGAGCCTGACGTTCTTTTCGGGCCATCAGCCGACGTCAGATGGGCCGGAACCGCCCCTTTTGGCCCTCCCTGAAGACTGGCTGCAGCAGTTTCCTGGTGAGACGGTATTCGCCGCCCACGCCACCATCGAGCCCCTTGGAGATGGAGATGTAGAGGAAGACAATGAGGGAGACCTGGCTGCGGCTCACTTTAGTGGGCATATTGTGGTCGGATCAGCGATTGGTGGCGGGGCGGGACTGGCGTTCTCCGATTTCAAGGTCCGCGACGACGGCTTCTCGCGATTTCTGATCTTCAACCGCCGGTTCACCCAGCGGCAGACCGGACGCATGCTTCAGAGGCTGTTCGAAATTGAAACCTATCGCATCATGGCTCTGCTGGCGCTGCCGATCGCGCGCGCGCAATCGGGGCGGCTCACTCGGATCGAGGCGGCCCTATCAAGGCTGACCAACGACATTACCGGACAGAGCTTCACCGAAGAGGCGCTGCTGCAGCAGTTGACGACCCTGGCGACCGAGGTTGAGGCGGAACTGGCGGCCAGTCAGTTCCGGTTCGGGGCATGCAACGCGTACAGCGAACTCGTGCGACGGCGCATCGCGGAACTTCGTGAACAGCGGATCTCGGGGGTGCAAACGATCGAAGAGTTCATGGACCGCAGATTCTCGCCGGCGGTGGCGACATGCGCAAGCACCTCACAACGGCTGCGTGAAATATCGGAACGCGTGTCTCAAGCCAGCTCGCTGCTCTCCACACGCGTGGGAATCGCAAGCGAGAAACAAAACCAGCTTTTGCTCGCGTCTATGGAGCGTCGTGCGGGGTTACAGCTGCGGCTCCAGCAAATCGTCGAAATCGTCTCGCTCGTGCCGATCACCTATTACATGACGGGAATCGTCGGCTATCTAGCCCGCGCGCTCAGCAGTGTCGGGTTTTCCATAAATGCGGAGATCGCGGAGGGCGTCGGCTTACCTATCATCGCCGGCGCCGGGATCCTTCTAGCCTATTTGGCGCACCATCGCGCCTTGAGCGATTTTGCCCCGAACAAGGCCCGCGGCGCCTCGCCCCACCGAGCTGACGTCTCGGCGGATTGATCGGACAATCTCGCGCCACGCTCGATCGGATTGGCGATCTCTGACGCTGTTGGGCTTCGTTCTGTAAAAGAGAACGATATCACCGAAACAATGAATTTTTCGATGCACGCTCCAGCCGATAGCTCTTTTGCGCGAACGCATGAAGCGGACAGCGGGAAAGCCATTGCCAATCGAACTCTTACCGTTTGTCGCCCCTGTCACGCTGCTCGTCAGCGCCGCCGCGGGCTTCCTGAGCCACGGTCCCCGACCGCGCCTCCTTGCGCGGCTATCTGAAGCTTCGGCCTTGATCGCCATCGCGGTCGCGGTGATCTCGGCGGTCGTGCTCGTCCTGGGCGGGCGGCATCTAACCCGCCTGTTCGGGCTGCACGGCGTTGGTGTGTCGATCGAACTCGACACCGTAAGCGTCGTGATGCTCCTGCTTATTTCGTTCATCGGCTGGGTCGTGGTGCGCTACGCGGCGACATATCTGGACGGTGAGGCGCGGCAAGGCGCGTTCACCGGCTGGCTCTGCATGACGCTGGCCTCGGTGCTTCTCCTGGTTCTGTCGGGCAACCTTGTCCAACTCGTTCTGGCCTGGGTCGCGACCAGCCTCTTTCTGCACAGGCTTCTGCTGTTCTATCCGGACCGGAGCGCGGCGCGGCGCGCGGCCGCCAAGAAATTCGTCACCGCGCGCGTCGGCGACGTGGCGCTGATCGCCGCTGTGACGCTGCTGGCGCTTGCCTACGGCTCGATAGACATCGCGGCCATCCTGAGCGCCGCGCGCTCGGGGAGAGGGGGCTTCTTGGCGGTCGGCGCCGGAGGATTCCTGGCGATGGCCGCGCTCTTGAAATCGGCACAGTTTCCGTCGCACGGCTGGCTGACAGAAGTGATGGAAACCCCGACGCCCGTGTCGGCGCTTCTGCACGCGGGCGTGATCAATGCCGGCGGGTTTCTACTGATCCGCTTCGCTGACGTGATGTTGCTGGCCCCTGGCGTCCTGGCGGTGCTCGTCATGATCGGTGGATTCACCGCGTTGTTCGCAGGGCTGGTCATGCTGACCCAGCCAGCGGTGAAGACTTCGCTGGCCTGGTCGACGGTCGCCCAGATGGGCTTCATGATCCTGGAGTGCGGGCTCGCGCTCTTCCCCCTGGCCTTGCTGCACATCGTGGCCCACTCGCTCTATAAGGCTCATTCCTTCCTGGCTTCAGGCGGCGCGGTAGACTTGATCGCCGCCAATCGCAGGCCCGGTCCTGTCGCCATTCCAAGGGCCGGCGCGGTCGGGCGCGCCTTCATCCTGGCGCTGGCGATCTATGTCGTCGTCGGGTTGGGCTTCGGCATCCAGCACAAGTCGCCCCAGGCCGTCGTTCTGGGCGCCATTCTGATCTTCGGCGTCGCCTACCTGATCGCCCAGGGACTGGGGGACGACGCTCCAAGGGCGCTTGCCCAGCGCACCGTCGTCTACGCGATCGCGACGTCCGTCGGCTATTTCACGCTTCAGATGTTCGCCGCCTGGCTGACCGCGGGCGTGCTGCCCGCCGTACCGGCGCCGGGTCCGTTGCAATGGGCGCTGATGGTGCTCGCGGTCATCAGTTTCGGCCTCGTGGCTGTCTTGCAGGCGCTATTTCCGCTCTGGGCTTCCCACCCGGCCGCCGCCGGGCTGCGCGTGCATCTCTCCAACGGCTTCTATGTCAACGCGCTGCTGGACCGGCTGCTTCACGGCTGGCGTCTGCGCAATGCGACCTGACCTGCGTGGATGGCGAGAAGTGACGTCTGGAGAGCTTCCAAGCGGGCGCAGTGCTATGAAGCTTCACGCTGCCGCCGAGCGCGCCGCCCGCGCGGTTCCCCCCGTCTGGCCGTTGGCGTCGAGCGTCGCGGTCAATCCGTTCCTGGGACAGGCCCACGAGGGCCTCGCCTCTGTCGGCGCCCGTCTGGAACGGGTGGCGGGCGCCCCCGTCACCATGCCGAGAGGCTGGTACCAGGAGCGGATCGCCGGCGGCGTGATCACCGACGCCGACCTGTCGGCGGCTTTGGCGAGCGCGACAGACGCGCGGCGTCCGACCAACCTCTCGGCTTTGAAGTCCGCGGCGCTCGCATCGAGGTCGAATATCGGCGCGGCCCCGACCATCGCCGATCTCGCCGCGAAGGCTTCAGGAATCGATTGGTCGGGACTGATCGCAGATCGCTTCGGCGCATGGGCGGCCGGATATTTCGATGAGGGACAGGCGCTTTGGGCGGCGCCACGCGGTGGGGGACCCTACGACGCCTGGCGCGCTGTCGCGACCCATGATCTGACGCCTGAGATTGTCGGGCTCTCAGGCTTCGCGGCCTTTGTGTCGGAGATCCCCGCGCGTGCGCCTGACGCGCTTGAGACTGTGGTCCACCGGCTTGCGATTCCGGCCGACGCTCTGGAAACTTATTTCCACCGATTGCTCATGACGCTGGGGGGATGGGCGCAATATGCGCGTTACCGCCTCTGGGAGGCGGAGCTGCGCTGCGGCGCGGACACGACGATCACCGAGTTTCTGACGATCCGCCTGATCTGGGAAGCGGCTCTCTTCGACCGGTATCAGGACCAGATTGACGCCCCTTGGAGGGCGGTCGTCGCATCGCATGTATCGCCTGTCACGCCGACGGCCGACCACGTCGTTGACACCATATTGCAGGACGCGTCGGAACGCGCGGCGCAACGGAGCCTGGCTGATACGCTTGCGGCGCCGGCGCCGGTGGCGACGGCCGGCCGACCCGCGCTCCAGGCCGCTTTCTGCATCGATGTCCGCTCCGAGGTCTATCGTCGGGCGCTTGAAACCGTAAACCCGGATATCCAGACCCTGGGATTCGCCGGCTTCTTCGGCCTGCCGGTCTCGCATCGCCGCTTTGCCTCCGATGTGCGGGAACCGCGGTCGCCGGTGCTTTTAAACCCCGGCCTCACCACCCGTTCGGGCGGCCAGGAAGACGCTGCGGAGGACCAGTCGGCGCGCTTCAGGGCTCGCGCGAAGCGGGCCTGGGGACGGTTCAAGCTCGCGGCGGTATCGTCCTTCGCCTTCGTCGAGGCGATGGGGCCGATCTACGCGGGCCGATTGGTGTGCGATGCGCTCGGACTTCAAGCCCCGCCAGCGCCGAACGATCCTACGCCTCGATTTGATCCTGATCTTGACCTCGTGACGCGAACCATGGCGGCCGAGACCGTTCTGCGAGCCATGTCGCTCACGGCGCACTTCGCAAGGCTCGTGCTGCTGATCGGACACGGCGCAAACGTGTCCAACAACCCCCATGCCAGCAGCCTCCATTGCGGAGCGTGCGGCGGTTATTCCGGCGAGGTCAATGCGCGGTTGCTCGCGGCGCTGTTGAACGACCCGGAGGTGCGCGCGGGCCTGGTCGCGCATGGCATCGAGATCCCGGCCGACACCCTGTTTTTCCCCGGGTTGCATGACACGACGACGGACGCGGTCACGCTCTATTCCGAAGACCACCCGTCCAGCGCGCACGCACATGACTTGACCGCCGCGCGCGCCTGGCTGGCGGCGGCGGGCAAAATAGCACGCGGCGAACGCGCCCTGCGCCTGCCTCGGGGGGCGGGCGAGGGCCGTCTGATCAAGCGCAGCCGCGACTGGGCCGAGGTGCGGCCCGAATGGGCGCTGGCAGGCTGCAAGGCGTTCATTGCCGCACCCCGTCCCCGCACGGCGGGCAAGGCCCTGGCGGGGCGCGCCTTTCTTCATGACTACGACTGGAAGTCGGATCAGGATTTTGCCGTTCTGGAGTTGATCCTGACCGCGCCCGTAGTGGTGGCGAGTTGGATCAGCCTGCAATATTATGGATCCACCGTGGCGCCCGAGGTGTTCGGCGCCGGCAATAAGCTCTTGCACAACGTCATCGGCGGTCTGGGCGTCGTCGAGGGCAATGGCGGACTGATGCGCGCCGGCCTTCCCTGGCAATCAATCCATGATGGCGAACGCTACGTCCATGAACCGCTCCGTCTTTCGGTCTGTATCGAAGCGCCGCGCGAAGCGGTGACCGGGGTGCTCGAGCGACATGAAGGCGTTCGCGCGCTGTTCGACAATCACTGGCTGCACCTGTTCGCGCTCGATGAGGCCGGCCGCATGGCCTGGCGCTACGCGGGCGATCTTCGATGGACCGCGATGAGCGCCGCATCTGATCCGGCGACCCCCGTCAGGATGGCGGTCTGAGCTTTGTCTCATTGTCAGATTGGAAACGGCGAATGGAAAGCACGGCGATGAAGCTCAGTCACCTGTCCTGGCTGGAATCGGAATCCATCCACATTCTGCGTGAGGCGGTCGCCGAAGCCCGCAACCCGGTCATGCTGTTCTCCGCGGGCAAGGACTCGACCGTGATGGCGCACCTGGCCCTGCGGGCTTTCTATCCTTCCAGGCCGCCTTTCCCGCTGCTTCATGTCGATTCGACGTGGGAATTCAAATCGCTGATCGCTTTCCGCGACGACTTCGCGGCCGAGCACGGCTTCGAACTCATCGCCCATTCAAACGAGGCGGGGCGAGCGGCGGGCATCAATCCGTTCGATCATGGAGATAGATATACCATGGTTATGCGGACCGAAGCCCTCAAGACCGCTCTCGACGCCGGCGGCTACGACATCATTTTCGGCGGCGCCCGACGCGACGAGGAAAAATCGCGCGCCAAGGAGCGCATCGTCTCGGTTCGCGGCGCCGGTCACACCTGGGAACCGCGCCAGCAGCGGCCGGAGCTGTGGCGGCTCTTCAATACCCGCCTGAGCAAAGATCAGACCGCCCGCGTCTTTCCGCTCTCCAACTGGACCGAGACGGACATCTGGGCTTATGCGCTGCTCTACGGGATCGAGCTGGCGCCGCTTTATTTCGCGGCGCCTCGGCCGGTGGTTCAACGGGGCGGCGCCTTCGTCGTGGTCGATGAGCAAAGCCGCATGCGGTTCCAGCCTGGCGATGAGATCCAGACCAGGACCGTCCGCTTCCGAACGCTCGGCTGCTGGCCCGTCACCGGTGCGGTCGAGTCCGACGCCACCGATCTGGCCGCCGTCGTCGCGGAGACCCTGGGGGCTTCATCCTCCGAGCGTCAGGGCCGGATCAGCGACGCGGAGGACGGCGGCTCGCTCGAACAGAAAAAGCGCGAAGGCTATTTCTGACATGCATCGACGCCCTCCCGCCCTCCCTCCCCTCTACGGGGAGGGACAGGACGCGAAGCGTCCAGGGTGGGGAAGTCATGCAAAAACAACGACAGCGTGGGGCTTCATCGACACTTCCCCACCCTGACGGCTTCGCCGTCTGTCCCTCCCCATAAAGGGGAGGGAGGCTATGGGGCCTACTTCCCCGTGAAATTTCCCGGGCGCTTTTCGATGAACGCCGCCATGCCTTCCTTCTGATCCTGCGTGCCGAACAGGCCGTGGAACAGGCGGCGCTCGAAATTGACGCCCTGGTCGAGCATGGTTTCGAAGGCGGCGTTGACCATTTCCTTGCAGGCCATCACGGCCAGGGGAGCCATGGCGGCGATGGTTTCGGCCGATTTAATCGCTTCAGCCTCAAGATCTGCCAGAGGCACGACGCGCGCCACCAGTCCGGACGCCTCGGCTTCCTTGGCGTCCATGTTGCGCCCGGTCAGGCACATTTCCATCGCCTTGGCCTTGCCCACCGCCTTGGTCAGGCGTTGCGATCCGCCCATGCCCGGCGTGACGGCGAGCTTTATCTCCGGCTGGCCGAACTTGGCGTTGTCCGCCGCGATGATGAAGTCGGCCATCATCGCCAGCTCGCAGCCGCCGCCGAGCGCGTAGCCCGACACCGCGGCGATCCACGGCTTGCGGGTCTGGGTCAGGCGCGCGTAGCCGGCGAAGAAGTTGGAGCCGTACATGTCGGCGAACGACTGCTCGGACATCTCCTTGATGTCCGCGCCGGCGGCGAAGGCGCGGTCGCTCCCCTTTATCACCGCGCATCTCTGGCCGGGGTCGGCGTCGAATTTGGCGAAGGCGTCGGTAAGGTCGGCCAGCACCTGGCTGTTCAGCGCATTGAGCGCCTGGGGACGATTTAGGGTGACGAGCGTCACAGCGCCCCTCTGTTCGACGAGGATCGTTTCATAGCTCATAGCGGGGTCCATTCCTGATCGGCGGGCAGGGGCGCGAAGACGTCGTCGAGCATGGCGTCGGTAACGCCTTCCAGCGTCGCGGGCGCCCATTTGGGCGCGTTATCCTTGTCGACGATCACCGCCCGCACGCCTTCAGTGAAGTCGTGCGACATCACCATGCGGGCGCCGATGCGCATCTCCATGACCATGTCCTCGGCGAAGTCGGTCATCTTGGCTCCGGCGCGAAGCTGCCTCAGCGAAACCTTCATGCTCAGCGGCGACTTGGTCTTCAAGATAGCGGCCTGGGCCTGCGCCCATTCCGAGCCATCGGCGTTCAGCGCGCCGACGATCTCCTCGAGCGTATCGCCGGCGAACAGCCGGTCGATCTCATCGTGATGATCGATCATGCTCGAGTGGCCGGGATCCGTTTCGCGCGCCGCCAGAAAGGTCTCGATCGACGCCGGGTCGGCGATGATCTCGGCCTTCAGGTCGGCCACCTGGGCGGAGGGAACCACATCGGTGGCGATGCCCAGTATCTGGCAGCCGGGCGCCTTCAGCCGGGCCCCCGTCAGCGCAAGCCACGTGCCCGTTGCGCCGTGCAGTCTCGGCAGGAACCAGCCCCCGCCGACATCGGGGAAAAGACCGATGCCGGTCTCCGGCATGGCGAAGGTTATACGCTCGGTGGCGATGCGATAGCGCGCCGGCATGGAGATGCCGACTCCGCCGCCCATGGTGACGCCATCCATGATCGCGATCACCGGCTTCTCGTAGACGAACAAAAGATGGTTGAGCCGGTACTCGGTGAAGAAGAACTCCCGCGCCCCCGCGCCGCCGACCGCCGCGCTGTCGGCAAGGAAGCGAATGTCGCCGCCGGCGCAGAAGCCGCGCTCGCCGGCGTGATCGATCAGCACCGCCTCGACCGCGTCGTCGTCGCGCCAGGCGAGCAGGGCCTGCGTCATCAGTCGGCACATGTTGAGCGTCAGGGCGCCCAGGGCCTTGGGCCGGTTGAGCGTCAGGCGGCCCACCCGCCCCTCGATCGCGGACAGGATTTCCGGCTCCGGCAGAGGCTGTGATGTGTCGCTCATGGCTTGAACAGCTCCCGCGCGATGATCACGCGCATGATCTCGTTGGTGCCCTCGAGGATCTGGTGCACGCGCAGGTCGCGCACGATGCGCTCGAGCGGATAGTCCTTCAGATAGCCATAGCCGCCGTGAAGCTGCAGCGCCTGGTTGGCGACTTCGAAGGCGGCGTCGGTGGCGAAGCGCTTGGCCATGGCGCACAGCCGTGTCGCGCCTGCATCGCCAGCGTCCAGGGCCGCCGCGGCACGGTGGACCATCAGGCGCGCCGCTTCCAGGTCGGTGGCCATATCGGCGAGCCTGAACTGCAGCGCCTGGAATTCCTTGAGAGCGCGGCCGAACTGCCTACGGGTGACAAGGTAGTCGCGGGCTGTGTCGAAGGCGAGCTGCGCGCCGCCGAGCGCGCTGGCGGCGATGTTCAGACGGCCGCCGTCCAGGCCCATCATGGCGATCCGGAAGCCCTGGCCCTCGTCACCGACCCGGTTGGCGAGCGGGATGCGGACATTGTCGAAATGCACCATCGCGGTGGGCTGGCTCGACCAGCCCATCTTCTTTTCCTGGGCGCCGAAGCTCAGACCCGGCGTGCCTAGGTCGACCACGAAGGTCGAAACGCCTCCCGGTCCTTCGCCTCCGGAGCGCGCCATCACGACATAGACGTGAGACACGCCGGCGCCGGAGATGAACGCCTTGGCGCCGTTGATCACATAGTGGTCGCCGTCGAGCCTGGCGCTGGTGCGCAGCGATGCCGCGTCCGACCCGGCGCCCGGCTCGGTGAGGCAGTAGGAGGCGATCAGCTCCATGGTCGTCAAGCGCGGCAGGTACTTTTGGCGAAGCTCGTCGGCGCCGAATCGGTCGATCATCCACGAAGCCATGTTGTGGATCGAGATGAACGCCGCCGTGGTCACGTCGCCATAGGCGAGCGCCTCGAAGATCATCGTCGCGTCGAGGCGCGTCAGCGCAGACCCGCCCACATCCTCTTTGACATAGACGCCCGCGAATCCCAGCGCCGCCGCCTGCCGCAGCACGTCGACGGGGAAGTGCTTCTCCTCGTCCCAGCGCGCCGAGTGCGGCGCCAGCTCGGCCGCCGCGAACGCCTGCGCCATCTCGCGGATCGCCCGCTGGTCGTCGGTGGGATTGAAATCCATGGCTCTTCCTCCCTCCCCTTTATGGGCAGGGACAGGACGCGCAGCGTCCGGGGTGGTGAAGTCTAGCAGACACAACAACAGCGTGGGATTTCATCGACACTTCCCCACCCTGACAGCGGAGCCTGTCCTCGGGCGCGCGCTTCGCGCGACCCGGGGGCCGTCTGTCCCTCCCCATAAAGGGGAGGGAGGAAATAGCGCGGCCCCCACCCCCCTACCTCATCGTCGGGATGACGAACGCCGAGTCTTCCTGCATGCCTTCGGGCCAGCGGGCGGTGATCGTCTTGACCTTGGTGTAGAACTTCACGCCTTCCACTCCGTGCTGATTGGTGTCGCCAAACGCGCTGCGCTTCCAGCCCCCGAAGGTATGGTAGGCCACAGGCACCGGAATCGGAACGTTGATGCCGACCATGCCCACGTTGACGCGCGAGGCGAACTCGCGGGCGGCGCGGCCGTTGCGGGTGAAGATGGCGACGCCGTTGCCGTACTGATGCTCGGAAGGCAGGGCGATCGCTTCCTCGAAGGTCTCGGCGTGGACGATCTGCAACACCGGGCCGAAAATCTCTTCCTGATAGGTCTTCATGGTCGGCTTGACCTGGTCGAACAGGCTCGGACCGACGAAAAAGCCGTTCTCATAGCCCTGCAACGAGAACCCGCGACCGTCGACGACCAGCTCCGCGCCTTCGTCGACGCCGATCTGAATGTAGTCCTCGATCTTCTTCTTGTGCGCGGCGCTCACCACCGGACCGTACTGCGCGCCCGGATCGGTGGAGATGCCGACGCGCAGGGTGTCGATCTCGGCCAGCACCTTTTCGCGTAACGCGCTGGCGGTCTTCTCGCCGACCGGCACCACCACCGGTAGCGCCATGCAGCGCTCGCCGGCCGAACCATAGGCCGCGCCGATCAGGTCCTTGACCGCTTGGTCGAGGTCGGCGTCGGGCAGGATGATCCCGTGGTTCTTCGCCCCGCCCATGGCCTGGACGCGCTTTCCGTTCGCCGTACCGGTGGAGTAGATGTACTGGGCGATGTCGGACGAACCGACGAAGCTCACCGCGCGGATCAGCGGGTGATGCAGGATCGCGTCGACCGCGACCTTGTCCCCGTGCACGACGTTCAGCACGCCGGCCGGCGCACCCGCTTCCAAGAACAGCTCGGCGAGGCGGACTGGAAGCGTGGGGTCCTTTTCCGACGGCTTGAGAATGAAGGTGTTGCCGACCGCCACGGCGATGCCGAACATCCACATCGGGATCATGCCGGGGAAGTTGAACGGCGTGATTCCGGCGACGACGCCCAGCGGCTGGCGCATCGAATAGACGTCGATCCCGGGGCCCGCGCCTTCGGTATATTCGCCCTTGAGGATATGCGGGATGCCGCATGCGAACTCGATCACTTCCAGGCCGCGCTGGATGTCGCCCTTGGAGTCGGCGATCACCTTGCCATGCTCGCTGGACAGAATGCCGGCCAATTCCTCCATGCGCGCTTCGACAAGGCGCTTGAACTCGAACATCACCCGCGCCCGACGCTGCGGATTGGTGGCCGCCCAGCCGATCTGCGCCGCCGCCGCGACCTGCACGGCCGCATCGAGATCATCCGTCGTTGCGAACTTCACCTTCGCCTGAACCTCGCCGGTATTGGGGTTGAAAACGTCGCCGAAACGGTCGCCGGCGCCGGCGTAGGCCTCGCCATTCACGAAATGCTGGATGTCGCGCATGAAGATCACTCCCTTTGCCCATGGCGATACAGGTTCGGCAGGTCAGCTGCCACCGCGGAATTGCCGATTGCACCCTGCATTTTTGCAGCTGATGATCGCAGGATGTTCAACTGGGACGATCTGAGGATTTTTCTGGCCGCGGCGCGCGCGGAGTCGACGGCCGGCGCGGCGCAGCGCCTGGGTCTCGACGCCACGACGGTGAGCCGGCGGGTGAGGTCGTTGGAAACGACGCTGAAGGCGGCCCTCTTCATCCGTTCCAGCCGGGGCCTTCAACTGACTGCGACGGGCGCCCGCCTGCTGGAGACGGCGACGAACGCCGAAAGCGCGATGGCCCTGGCGGAGCAGATCGGGCAGTCCGACCTGATCGCCGGGACCATCCGCATCAGCGCGTCCGAGGGCTTCGGCACCGTGGTGCTGGCGCCCGCCTTGCCCGGACTGCGTTTGCTGCATCAGGGACTGGTGATCGAGCTCATCGCGAACGCCGGCTTTCTCTCGCCGCTCAAGCGCGAGGTCGACATCGCCGTGACTCTCAGCGCGCCCACCAGTCCTCGCCTCGTGGTCGAGCCGCTCACCGACTACGAACTGGGACTCTACGCCGCGCCCTCTTATGTGGCAGCGCGCGGACCGATCGAGAACGTCGATGCTTTGCGCGCGCTCGATCTGGTGGGTTACGTCGAGGATCAGATCTACGCGCCGGAACTGCGTTATCTCGACGAGATCGACCCGGTCTTGCGCGCCCGGCTTTCGAGTTCGTCTCTGCACGGCCAGCGCGAGATACTTCTGAACGGCGGCGGCGTGGGGGTCTTGCCGTGCTTTCTCGCTGATGGACTGACCAGACTGCTGCCAAAGGCTGTCCGCCTGACGCGGCGCTTCTGGATGTCCACCCATCGCGAAGTGGCGGGGGCGGCGAGGATTCGCGCGGTGAGAACCTGGATGCGCGCGCTCGTTGCCCGCGAGCGCGAACGGCTGGTCCCATCGCGCTGACGGGGAGAGAAGGGATTGTCGTTGCCCGCGACCCCGGCTGGCGCGTAGTTTGCGCGTTTTCGGCGCCGAGAGCCTGGGAACCGCCTGATGACTGAACGCCCGACCGTCGCCATCGTCATGGGCAGCCGGTCCGACTGGCCGACCATGAAGGGCGCCGCCGAGTGTCTCGATGATCTTGGCGTCGCTTACGTCAGCAAGGTCGTGTCGGCGCACCGCACGCCCGATCGACTGTATGCTTTCGCCAAGGGCGCCCGGGACGCCGGCCTCAAGGTGATAATCGCCGGCGCCGGCGGGGCCGCGCATTTGCCGGGCATGACGGCCGCGATGACCGACCTGCCGGTGCTGGGCGTCCCCATCGCGGCGACCGCGCTCAACGGTCTGGATGCCCTGCTGTCTATCGTTCAGATGCCGGCCGGCGTGCCGGTGGCGACGCTCGCCGTCGGCGTGGCGGGCGCGCGCAACGCCGGCATTCTGGCGGCCCAGATCCTCGCGCTCGGCGATCCCGACCTGGCCGCCCGTCTGGCCGACCGCCGCGCGCGCCAGACCGCCGCGGTCGACGAAACCGTCGAGTAGGCCCGGCCATGCCAGTGTTCCCCCTTCCCCCGGGATCGACGATCGGCATTTTGGGCGGCGGTCAGCTTGGCCGGATGCTGGCCTTGGCCGCGGCGCGACTGGGTTTCGACGTCGCGATCCTGACGCCCCAGCCCGAGTCGCCGGCCTCGCGCGTGGCTGCGCGCACGATTGTTGCCGACTATGACGATGCGAGCGCCCTGGCCGCCCTGGCGGACATCTCGCACGTCGTCACCTTTGAATTCGAGAATGTGCCGGCCGAAACCTTGCGAGAACTCGCGCGTCTCGGCGCCAGCGTGGCCCCCAACGCCCGCGCTCTGGCGATCGCTCAGGACCGCGTGGAGGAAAAGACGTTTCTCAACGGCGCAGGCATCGCCACCGTTGCGTTCGCGGCCGTGGACAGCCTCGCCGACCTCCAGGGAGCGCTGCGCCGACTGGGCGCGCCGCTGCTGCTCAAGACCCGACGTGGCGGTTATGATGGCAAGGGGCAGGCCTGGGTGCAGCGCGCCGACGAGGCCGCGCCCGCGCTGGCGGCAATCGGCCACCATCCGGCCATCGCCGAAGCGCCCGCCGACTTTCGGCGCGAGGTCGCCGTGATCGCCGCGCGCGGACGCGACGGAGAGATCGCCCTCTATCCGCTGACGGAGAGCCACCATGAGAACGGCATCCTTCGCCGCACCAGCGCGCCGGCCAAAGCGGCGGCGCGAGTCACGGCCGAGGCCGAACGCATCGCGGCTACCTTGCTGGCCGCCCTCGACTATGTCGGCGTGATCGGGGTGGAACTGTTCGAGCGCGATGACGGCCGGGTTCTGGTCAACGAGTTCGCGCCCAGGGTTCACAATACCGGCCATTGGACCCTCGACGGCTGCGAGGTCGACCAGTTCGAACAGCACATCCGCGCGATCGCCGGCTGGCCTCTCGGGCCGGCCCACGCCTTGGCCCATGTGGAAATGACCAACCTGCTCGGCGACGAGGTGAACCGTTGGCCACGCCTGGCGCAGGAGGCGGAGACCCGGCTTTGGCTCTACGGCAAGCGCGAGGCGCGGCCGGGCCGAAAGATGGGCCACGTCAATAGACTGCGACGTCTCGATTGACGTGGAGGTCCATCGGCCGGCACATCAGAGCATGTGAACGTTATTTAATCGTGCGCTGGCTTGTGCGCCGCCCGCTCAAAGCTTAGCCCCGTTCGCATTGATCAACGAGGCCGCCCTCATGCTCGACCGTCGCCAGCTCCTTTCCACGGCCGCCGCGGCCGGGGTGTTACCGTTAGTCGGCGCGGCGACGCGGAGCATGGCGCAGGTCGCTTCGCCGGGCGCCGCCCAGATGAACATGCTGTTCGACTCGTTCGTGCAGCAGGATCTGCGTCGTTTCCCCGAGGGCGCCACTCAGCTAGGCCTCGACAAGGGGAATATGGCCTGGACCAAGGGCGCGCTCAGCGAGGTGTCGGTTCCCGCGTCCGAAGATTCGATCGCCATCACGAAAGCTCGCCTGAAGTCGCTGCACGCGATCGATCGCGCCGCGCTGAGCGGCATGGATGCGGTCAACTACGACGTTGTAGACTTCAACCTGACGGTCCAGGACGAGGGCAGCCGGTTCCCCTATTACGGTGGGCCCTATGTGCTCAGCCAGCTTACCGGCGCTTACCAGGGCATGCCGGATTTTCTCGATAATCAGCACTCGATCGAAAACAGGCAGGATGCGGACGACTATCTTTCCCGCCTGAACGCGTTCGCCAGCCAGATGGACGGCGAACTGGAGATCGCCCGCCATGACGTCGCGCACGGCGCGACGCCTCCGGATTTCATCCTCGACAAGGCTCTCATCCAGATGCGGGCCTTCCACGACACGCCGGCCGAAAAGGCGCCGCTGGTCCTGTCGGTCGTGCGCCGAACCAGGGAGAAGGGCATCGGCGGCGACTATCAGGCCGAGGCGACGCGACTGTATGAGGACAGGGTCCGTCCCGCACTCGGCCGGCAGATCGACTATCTGACCAGCCTGCGGGCCACGGCGACGCCCGACGCGGGCGTATGGAAGCTCAAGGACGGCGCGGATTTCTACGCGGTCGCGCTCAAGCAGTCGACGACCTCGACGATTGGGCCGGCCGAAGTGCACCAGACGGGCCTCGATCTCGTCGCAAGCCATCAGGCCGAGATCGACAAGCTGATGAGAAAGGTCGGCCTCACCAATGGAACCGTCGGAGAGCGTTTCCGCGCCCTCTACAAGGACCCCAGGTATCAGTACCCAAACACCGACGAGGGCAAGGTTCAGCTGATCGCCGACCTCAACCTCAAGGTGCAGGCCGTCACGGCCAAGCTCCCCGCCTGGTTCGGCGCCCTTCCCAAGGCGAAGCTGGAAATACACCGCGTGCCCAAGGCGATCGAGGCGGGCGCGCCTGGCGGATACTACAACCCGCCGCCCTTGGACAACTCACGGCCGGGCATCTACTGGATCAACCTGCGCGACACGGCCGAAGTTCCCCGATGGACCTTGCCCACGCTGACGTTCCACGAGGGCATCCCGGGTCACCATCTCCAAGGGTCTATCGCCAACGAAGCGGGCAACCTGCCGCTGATCCGCAAGACCATCTGGTTCTCAGGCTATGGCGAGGGCTGGGCGCTCTACGCCGAACAACTCGCCGCCGAGATGGGCATGTACGACGACGATCCACTGGGCCGCATTGGCCAACTGCACGACTCGATGTTCCGCGCCGCGCGGCTGGTGGTCGACAGCGGCCTGCACGCCAAGCGCTGGACGCGTGATCAGGCGGTCAAATATTACGTCGACACCCTCGGCGACCAGCAGGCGTCCGCCATCACCGAGGTCGAACGCTACTGCGTCTGGCCGGGGCAGGCGTGCAGCTACATGGTCGGCAAACTCACCTGGCTGAAGTTGCGCGCGCAGGCCAAGGCCGCTCTCGGGCCGCGATTCGACATCCGCAAGTTCCACGACGCCGGTTTGCTGTCCGGACCCACGCCGCTCGATGTCCTCGGCAGGGTCATCGATGGTTACGTCAAGACCGCCTGAGATGGCGCTCAGGCGCTGAGCTCGGCCTCCCGGGTCGAGATCAGCGCCTTGGGGACGATCAGGATGACCGGCAGGATCGCCGCGTAGACGATGATGGTGATCATCACGGTGGGGATGAACCCGCCATGGTTGTCGTAGATCCAGGTTCCGAAAAGGTCTCCGAACCGGACCGACACATAGTAGATCGCATAGAACAGCAACATCGTCGTGCCCTGCAGTCCCCTGGGTGAAGAGCGGATCACCAGATCGACAAGGGCGGCCTGCGCCACGGCGCCCAACAGGCCCATGGGCACGGCGGCGATCAAGGCCCCGACCGCGTCGTGCACCAGCAGGAGCGGGACCATCTGGAAGACCGCGATGGAAAATCCGACCCACAGCAGCCTCTTGAGCGTGAACCGCCGACTCAGGAACGCGTAGGCTGCGTAGATCGGCAGGAAGGAACCGAAGAAGATGCCCTGCCACGCGCCCCACTGTGCGTCGCTCGCGTGGAGCTTGTCGACGATGTGATACTGCAGGACAGTCCCGGTGGCCGGCGCGAACTGCCACAAAAGCTGGATCGTCATCGCGGGGTAGATCGGCCAGTGCCGCACAATCCTCTTGAGGTCGGCCAGGACGTGGTTGGCGTGCGGCTCCTGGCGGGCTTCGTCGAACACCCACTTCGGCCCGGTCAGGCCCATGACCGCGATCGCCAGCATGATCCCCGCCGCGCACAGGAACAGGGTCCGGGCCGCGGCCGCCGCGCCCTCGCCCTCGAGCGTCTGGCTGAGCAGTCCGCCGATGATAAACGAGATCAGGTCGGGGACTGAGGAGGCCATGTTGATGATGCCGCTCATAGGGCCAGAAACCGCGTGCCTTTGGGCGAGCGAGTTGGTGAGTCCATAGGCCGCGCTCTTGACCATCTGGAAGGTCATGGTGGCGACGAAGATGCCCAGCAGGAATAGCCAATAGGTCGGGACGATCAGAGCCATCACGCCATAGAAGACCGCGGTCGTCGTGGCGAATACCAGAAGGTGAGCCTGGTCGCCGCGCCCGAACGGGCTCCATCGATCGCGGATGAACCCGAAGACGAAGCCGATCATCAGCGGGACGCCGATCCAGAGCTTGAACACCGCGAGCTCGTTCGACGCCATGTGCATCCGGTTCTTCAGAAAGAAGGTCACCGGAATATCGATCACGCCCGCGGCCGGACTGGAGAAATTGATCAGCGTGAGCAACAGGCCGCCGAACAGGAACGCTTGGGTCTGTCGCGATCGACTGAGCAGCGTCGCCTCGATCGGCTTGATCCGGGCCGATCCCTCCGACTCTGCTCGCATGCCGCAAAACACCCGTGACGAACGGCTCCGCGAGCCCTTGGCGGACAGTCAGGGCAAACGACTATCGTGGCAAGGCGTGCGCGGCGCTTGCGGGCGCGGCTTCTTGCGATCCGCCATGGCCGCATCGCAATGAGGCGCGTCGCCGCGCAAACGAGGCGCCGCCGGCGTTATCCGGCCCTGTACCTGAGGCGTCCCAGGCGACTCGCCAGACGACTGCCGATCTCGGACGGCTTCAGTCCAGCCTTCCAACGTTCGAAGGCCATGACCGCGCCTATCCGCCCATCCAGGTGCGTCGCCGCATCGGCTCGGCCAGACGCCACGCGGATGGCCAGCGTCGAAATCAGGATTTCACCCAGCAGGACGCGCTTTGAATAATGGTTTTCGTCGGTGGCGACATCGCCGGCCCAGCGCCAGATCGCATCCGCGCTCGCCCAGGCCAGCCTCAGGCCGAGGGGGACGTTGTGCGGCAGCGCCAGGAAGCCCATCCATCGCCTTGTCGCCGGTTCGTCCTCGCTGGCCACGTCGCAGCGGGCCAACACGCCCACGCGAATTCGCTCGCGAATCTTCAGGCTCAAAGGATCAAGATGCGACAGCGTCTGACGTCCGAGCGCATCGTGACGGCGGGCCAGCAGCGCCGCCAGATCGCGAGGGCCGTGGGGCGCAAGCAGTTCCGCTTCGGCCGCGGTGAGGCCGATGTCCCTGGCGGCGGCCGCGACGGATAGATGGCTCCAGCCCTGACGCGGCGCATGGACGATCATGGCGTCCAAAAGCCGCGCTTCGGTCTCTTCCGCCCAGGCTTCAGGTTCGCTCATGGACATGGCTCTACATCATCGCGCCCGCATGGACAAAAGGACTCGTCCCTGCTATCAGCCGCCCCTTGTTCTGGGAGGGCCCTCCCGGAAACGTTCCCCCGCGCCCAGGTGGGCGGGTCCGACAGGAGCACTAGTGGTTCAGATATTCGTCCGCGACAACAACGTCGATCAGGCGCTGAAAGCGCTCAAGAAGAAGATGCAGCGCGAAGGCTCGTTCCGCGAAATGAAGCGGCACGTCCACTACGAAAAGCCCTCGGAAAAGCGCGCCCGCCAGAAGGCTGAAGCCGTACGGCGCGCCCGCAAGCTCGCTCGCAAGCGCGCCCAGCGCGAAGGTCTGCTGCCCGCGCCGAAGAAGGTCGTCCGGGCCTGATCTTTTCGTGAGCCTCGAAGCGGTCATCTGGGACTTCGGCGGCGTCTTCACGACCTCTCCATTCGAGGCGTTCAACCGCTATGAAGAGCGCCACGGCCTGCCGGCCGACTTCATCCGCCGGATCAACGCCACCAACCCCGACGCCAATGCCTGGGCCATGTTCGAGCGCGCGGAGATCGACGCCGACGGCTTCGACGCCGCGTTCCTCGAAGAATCCACGGCAGCCGGCTACCCGGTGCCCGGCGCCGAGGTGTTGCCGCTGCTATCGGGAGACGTGCGGCCGCGGATGCTCGGCGCGCTTGACGCGGTGAGGGCGCGGTTCAAGACCGGCTGTATCACCAACAACATGGTTCAGGGACACGGGGCCGGCATGTCGGCCACTGCCCAGGGCGCCGTACGCGCCGCCGACATCATGCGGCGGTTCGATGTCGTCATCGAAAGTTCGAAGGCCGGCGTCCGCAAGCCTGATCCGCGTATCTATCAGATGATGTGCGAGGCGCTGGGCGTGGAACCAGCCGCGTGCGTCTACCTCGACGACCTTGGAATCAATTGCAAGCCGGCCGCCGCGCTGGGTATGAAGGCGATCAAGGTCGTCACCGAAGACCAGGCCCTGACCGAGTTGGGGCGCATCACCGGCCTGACCTTTCCCACCCTGGCCGAGACCGTCGCGTGACCAGGCCGGTGCGGATCGGGGCCGAGGCCGCCGTCGCGCGGCTGACCGGCTGGGCGGCCGCGCCTGGCCGGGACGCGATCAGCAAGACCTTCACGTTCGACGACTTCAACGCCGCGTTCGGGTGGATGACCCGCGTCGCCCTGGCGGCGGAAAAGCTCGACCACCATCCCGAGTGGTTCAATGTCTACAGTCGTGTCGAGGTGACGCTCGCGACCCACGATGCGGACGGGGTGACCGAGTTGGATGTGACGTTGGCTGAGATGATGGACGCCGCGGCGATGCCCCCTCACGCACCTGAATAGGCGGCGCTGCAGGTCGTTCAGCGCCGCTCCACCGCGACATCGCTGGTCGTCAGCGGCTTTCCGGCTCGCGCCTTGATCAGCCGACTAAGATCGCCATCGATCTCGCGGCGTTGCGAGGGCTGGAAGATCGGGTAGCGGAAACCGTTCGCCTGCGTCGATGACGCCACCTCATGGTCGTCGACGAAGATGAAATAGCCCTGAAAGGCGCCGTTGGATGTTCTGGCGCCCTGCAGGTGATACGTCTCCAGCAATGCGGCGCAGTCGTCCAGGCTACCCACGTCGTTGGCAACGACCGCGAACCTCGGCTTGGGCGCGGCGGCGCCGACCGTGCGCCAGCACACGCCGACGGTTGTCGGCGCGCTCGCGGAATCGCACGCCGCCAGCGCGCAGAGGACGGCGCACGGCCACAGGCGCGCGAGGCGCCGCCCGCGTCTCGTCACATTCCGCGCCGTATTGAAGACATCTTGTGGGGTCAAGGCGCAAATCCCGTTCATTGAAGACACATGGCCGAAGGGTTAAGTTGTCGACGATGGCGCAAAATAGGATGTCGGCATAATCCATGGCTAAGATTACCCTGATAGACGATGACGAAAACATCGTGACGTCTGTCTCGTTGGCGCTGGAAAGCCACGGCCATACGGTCAAGGCCTATTACGATGGCGCGTCGGGCCTCGAAGCCTTGGAGAACGACCCGCCGGATCTGGCGGTGCTCGACGTCAAGATGCCGCGCATGGATGGAATGGAGGTGCTGCGGCGCCTGCGCCAGACGACCAACCTGCCCGTGATCATCCTTACCTCCAAGGACGACGAAATCGACGAAATCCTCGGCTTCAATCTTGGCGCGGACGACTATATCCACAAGCCGTTCAGCCAACGCCTGTTGATCGAACGGGTGCGGGCTGTCCTGCGGCGAGCGCATCCCGAGGAGCACGACGCCGGCGGCCCGGCCGACAGCGCCTCCAAAGCCCTCAAGCGCGGACGCCTGACTTTGGATCCGGCGCGTCACGACTGTCTCTGGGAAGGGCGTCCGGTCCGTCTCACCGTCACCGAGTTCCTGCTCCTGCAGTCGCTCGCCCAGCGGCCCGGCTTCGTCAAGAGTCGCGACAACCTGATGGACGCGGCCTACGAGGATCAGGTCTACGTCGATGACCGCACAATCGACTCGCACATCAAACGCATGCGCAAGAAATTCCGCGAGGTCGATCCTGAATTCGACGCTATCGAAACCCTCTATGGTGTCGGGTACCGTTACCGCGAGTCCTGAAGCCCGATCAGATACGGGTGCGAAAGGCGATCCGGGCCGCGCCCGCCGAGGCGGGTGGCCGCTGGGGTCGCGGCTCGGCCGGCTGATCGTCATCCTCAATGTCCTTGGTCTGGCCATTCTGATCGGCGGCGCCCTGATCTTGAACGAACTGCGTCAGGGCCTGGTGAACGCCAGTCTCGAGAGCCTGTCGCTGGAAGGTCACGTGATCGCCAATGTGATCGATCAGGACGCCACCGTCGGCGAGCCAGAGCCAGCCTTGGAGGCCGATCAGGCCAGCAACGTCCTGCAGGCCCTGCCTATTCCGCGCTCGCAACGGGCGCGTCTTTACGATTCCGACGGTCATCTGCTGGCCGACTCCTTTGTCGTCGCCGACCGGGTCGAAGCGACGCGACTGCCGCCCGCGCGGCCGCGGACCAACTCGCTCTTCGATTTTCATCTGGGCGGCCCCTCGCCGGCCAAGACGATGCGGGATGCCCACCTCGCCCTGCGGGCGGAAATCGACCGCGCTTTGGGTGGCGAGACCGTCACCGACACGCGGGTTTCCGAAGATGGGCACAAGGTTGTTTCGGTATCCATTCCGATCCAGCACGTCCGCGCGGTGTTGGGCGTCCTCACGCTCGAGGCAGGCGATGTCGACAAGATCATCGCTGCGGAACGTTTGGCCCTGCTGCCGTTCATCCTGATCGCGATCGGCGTAAATCTCATCTCCTCGTTCCTGCTCACCCAGCTGATCGCGACGCCGGTGCTGCGGCTGGCGCGGGCGGCGGATCGCGTACGACTCTCCAGAGCCCGCGCGATCGCCCTGCCCGACCTGGCGGAGCGCAGCGATGAGCTGGGCGACCTCGCTCGTTCTCTCGAAGACATGACGCGGGCGCTCTCGGAACGCATGGAGGCCATCGAGCGCTTTGCCGCGGACGTGGCGCACGAACTGCGCAACCCGATGACCTCGATCCGCTCGGCCGTCGAGACACTCGACATCGTCAAGGACCCGGAGCCTCGTCGTCGGCTGCTGGCGATTCTGCAACAGGATGTGGGCCGGCTGGAACGTCTGATCACCGATATCTCGAACGCGTCGCGGCTCGATGCCGAACTGGGCCGCGAGACCCCGAGACCGCTGGACGTCACAAGGCTGTTGCGCGAGATATGCGCGTTGTATGAGATCACAGGCAAAACTGGGGACGCTTCCGTCCGTTTCCTGGAGTCCGCGGGGACCGAAACACTGCGCGTGTCCGCGCGCGAGGGGCCGCTCGGTCAGGTGATCCGCAATCTCATCGACAATGCGCGTTCCTTCACGCCCGCCGGCGGAGAAGTCAGGATCAGCGCCCACCGCGGCAAAGGAGAGGTTATCATTTACGTCGATGACGAGGGTCCGGGCGTTCCGGCGGAAAATCTGGAGACGATCTTCGAGCGTTTCTACACGTCACGGCCCAAAGGCGCGGCCTTCGGCGGAAACTCCGGTCTTGGCCTGGCGATCGCCCGCCAGATCGTCGAGGCCCATGGCGGCAAGATATGGGCGGAGAATCGAGCCGTCGCCGGGCGGATCATCGGCGCGCGCTTTACCGTGGCCCTTCCGCCCGCATGATCCGGCACGCGGGTCTGTTGGCCGCTCAGATCGACGGCAGGTGGCGCGGCGCGCTCATTGAGGGTGGTTCGGGGCGCGGCAAGAGCGACCTGGCGTTACGCGCCCTCGATCATGGGCTTAGACTTGTCGCGGACGACCGCACCGAGGTGTTCGTGTCGGGCGGCCGGCTCTTCGGCGTGGCCCCCAGGACTCTCGCCGGACTTCTCGAGGTTCGCGGGCTTGACGTGGTGCCGCTAACGCCCCTGAGAACCGCGCGGATCGTTCTGCGAGTGCGTTGCCTGAGCGCCGCGGATGAGTCGGAGCGGCTGCCCCAAGCCGCGTCTGAAGCTCTGCTCGGCGTGGAAATACCGACGTTCGCGCTCTGGCCTTTCGAATCGTCGGCGGCGCTCAAGCTGATTCTCGCGTTGCGGCATCTTGGAGTAAGCCCATAACGGGGGTATCAAGCCCGCTTCGCGCCGCTTGCCGGCGCGCGGGGCCGTAGAGGATTGCCTGTGAGGCTTAACGCATGATCGGACTTGTGATCGTGACTCACGGTCGCCTGGCCGAGGAATTCCTCTACGCCATGGAGCACGTCGTCGGTCCGCAGGCCGCCGTTGCTGCGATCTGCATAGGCCCGGACGATGACATGGAGCGCCGACGGCGCGACATCTTCAAGGCGTGCGAACAGGTAGATATGGGGCAAGGAGTCATTCTGCTCACGGACATGTTCGGCGGCACGCCTTCGAACCTGGCGATCTCTGTGATGGAGCAGACAAAGGCCGAAGTCATTGCAGGCCTCAATCTTCCCATGCTGATAAAGCTTGCCAGTGTGCGGGGTCGCGAGTCGCTGGCGACCTGCGTCGCGCACGCTCAGGAGGCCGGGCGCAAATACATTTCAGTCGCCTCCTATGTTCTCGCCGGTGACCGGTGAACGCTTCGGCCTGTGTAGAAATCGTCAACGAGCGCGGTCTGCATGCGCGAGCCTCGGCCAAGTTCGTCAAGCTGGCCGGCGAGTTCGACGCGGAGATCGAGGTCAGCAAGGACGAGAACACCGTCGACGCCCAATCGATCATGGGCCTGATGATGCTGGCCGCCGGAATCGGATCGTCGATCACCATCGCGGCCCGCGGCCCGCAGGCCACTGAAGCGGTAGCGGCCCTTGCGGCGTTGGTTCGCGACCGCTTCGCCGAGGATCGCTAAGCCCCGCCACTCCCTGCCTCCCCCCCCCATGAAGGGGCTATGGCATTCACACATCTGGACGGCAGCGCCCAAAACACCTCTCCCGTTTGGGCTACCGGATTCACACATCACCGATTGAGCCGAGATTTCTATCTTCCCCCCTTGGGGGAAGTACCCGCGAAGCGGGGGAAGGGGGCGTCGGGGCCGCGCGCGGTCAGAACAGAACGCACCGCGCTCTTCATCGAAACCCCCATCCCCGCCTTCGGCGGTACTTCCCCCAAAGGGGGAAGATGAGTGCTCAGGCCGCATCGACGAGATGTGTGCATCCGGTAGCCCGTTTGGGAGAGGGAGGGGCCCGGCGAAGCCGGGAGGGTGAGGGCCGGGGCGTCGGCGGATAGGACGAGTAACCGCGATGGGCGCTTCCCATAGCCTTTTGGGGAGGAAGGGAAGGGGCGTTCAGGCAAAGGCCTCCGCCGACGTTCCCACAGGCCTAAGCCCCAGATCCTTCATCAGGCGCGCGTCGTCATCGAGTTCCGGGTTTGCCGTCGTCAGCAGCTTGCCGCCGACGAAGATTGAGCTGGCGCCGGCCAGAAAGCATAGAGCCTGCTGCTCGCGGCTCATGTGGGTGCGCCCCGCGGCCAGGCGGACGACCGACTTTGGACAGACGATTCGCGCCACGGCGATCGTGCGCACGAACTCCAAGGCATCCAGCGGCTTGGACTTGCCGAGTGGCGTGCCCTCGACCGGGACCAGATCGTTGATCGGCAGGCTGTCGGGATGGGCCGGCAGCGTGGCCAGGGCGTGCAGCAGGCCGGCCCTATCCCGCCTGGTCTCGCCCATCCCCACGATGCCGCCGCAGCAGGTCGAAATTCCCGCGTCGCGCACCGCCGCGAGTGTTTCCAGGCGATTCTGATAGGTGCGCGTGCTGACGACGGTGGCGTAATAATCTGGCCCGGTGTCCAGGTTGTGGTTGTAATAATCAAGGCCTGCCGATTTCAGCGCGCGAGCCTGCCGTGGCTCCAGCATGCCCAACGTCATGCACGTCTCGAGGCCCATGGCCTTTACGCCCTCGAGCATGGCCTCCAGCTTCGGAAGGTCCCGGTCCTTCACGTCGCGCCATGCGGCGCCCATGCAGAACCGCTGCGCGCCGCCCGCCTTTGCTTGAGCCGCCTCCGCCAGGACGGCGCCCACGTCCATCAGCTTCGAAGCCGCGACACCGGTGTTGAAGCTCTGCGACTGGCTGCAATAGCCGCAGTTTTCCGGACAGCCCCCCGTCTTGATCGACAGCAGTCGTGAGATCTGGATTTCGCTGGGATCGAACCAGCGACGATGAATGCTGGCGGCCTGAAACACCAGGTCGGTGAAGGGGACTTCGAACAGGCGCTCCACCTCGTCCAACGTCCAGTCGTAACGCGGTTGCGCGGGATCGGAATGGCTCACGGCGTGCTCCTCGACAATCATCAGCAACCGGTTAGCGTCCTCCGTCCGATCCGCCAAGCGCCGGCGACGCCGGAGCGAGACATAAAGATATCTTTATATCCTTATTGCGAATTGAAGCCGTCGCGTCTATAGAGCGGCCACACCCAAACAGGAGCCCCTTTGTGGCCGACTATATCGTCAAGGACATCGCGCTCGCTCCGTGGGGCCGCAAGGAAATCGACATAGCCGAGACCGAGATGCCAGGCCTGATGGCGCTGCGCGCCGAGTTTGGTCAGGAAAAGCCGCTGAAGGGCGCCCGGATCGCCGGCTCCCTGCACATGACGATCCAGACGGCCGTGCTGATCGAAACCCTCCGGGCGCTCGGCGCCGACGTGCGCTGGGCGTCCTGCAACATCTTCTCGACTCAGGACCATGCGGCCGCGGCCATCGCGGTCACCGACACGCCGGTGTTCGCCATCAAGGGCGAGACGCTCTACGAGTACTGGGATTACGCCCACAAGATCTTCGAATGGGGCGATGGCGGCTATCCCAACCTGATCCTCGACGACGGCGGAGACGCGACGTTGTTGTGCGTGCTCGGTCCGAAGGCGGAGAAGGATCCTTCCGTCCTCGATCACCCGAATAACGAGGAGGAGGAAGCGCTCTATGCGGTGATGAAGCGCTATCTGAAGGAAAAGCCCGGCTTCTATTCCGCCATCCGCGCCGCCATCAAGGGCGTGTCGGAAGAGACCACCACGGGGGTCCACCGCCTCTACCAGATGCATGAGCGTGGCGAGCTGCCGTTCGCCGCCATCAACGTCAACGACAGCGTCACCAAGTCTAAGTTCGACAACCTCTACGGCTGCCGTGAAAGCCTGGTGGACGCCATCCGCCGCGGCACCGACGTCATGCTGTCCGGCAAGGTCGCGGTGGTCCTGGGATACGGCGACGTGGGCAAGGGCTCGGCCGCTTCGCTGCGCAACGGCGGCGCCCGCGTGATCGTCACCGAGATCGATCCGATCTGCGCCCTGCAGGCGGCCATGGAAGGCTACGAGGTCCAGACCATGGACGACGTGGCCGGCAAGGCCGACATCTTCGTCACCGCCACCGGCAACAAGGACGTGCTGACGGTCGACCACATGCGGGCGATGAAGAACAACGCCATCGTCTGCAACATCGGCCACTTCGACAGCGAGATTCAGGTGGCCGGCCTGAAGAACTTCAAGTGGGACAAGATCAAGGATCAGGTCCACCACATCGAGTTCCCGGACGGCAAGAAGATCATCCTGCTGTCGGAAGGCCGCCTGGTGAACCTGGGCAACGCCACGGGCCACCCGAGCTTCGTGATGAGCGCCAGCTTCACCAACCAGACCCTGGCCCAGATCGAGCTGTGGACCAACGCCGGCGCCTATGAGACGAAAGTCTACACCCTGCCCAAACACCTCGACGAAAAAGTCGCCATGCTCCACCTGGACAAGCTCGGGGCGAAGTTGACCCAGCTTTCCAAGGACCAGGCCGACTACATCGGCGTGCCCCAGCAGGGCCCGTTCAAGCCGGACCACTATCGGTATTAGGTCGCCGCGATCCGTTCGCCATGACCCGCCTCATCGCCGGCCTCGCCGAGGTCGCCGGCCAATACGATGTGCTGCTGTGCGACGTGTGGGGGGTGATCCACAATGGGCGCGAGGCCTTTCCTGGCCCGTGCGCGGCGCTGGCGCGGTGGCGGCGAGAGCGCGGGCCGGTGATCCTGATCTCCAACTCGCCCCGGCCGTGGGGCGGCGTGGCCGAGCAGATGGACTCCTTAAGCGTGCCTCGGGAGGCGTGGTCCGATCTGGTGACCTCCGGCGATGTCACCCGCGACCTCCTGGCCGCCCGCGCGCCGGGGCCGGCCTGGCGGATCGGGCCGGAGCGTGACGCGCCGCTCTACGAAGGCCTCGGCCTCGACTTCGCCGGCCTGGAGGAGGCGGCCTTCATGGTCTGCACCGGCCCCAACGACGACGAGGTCGAGACGCCAGAGGACTATCGCGCCGAACTCACCCGCGCCGCCGAGCGCGGCCTGGAGATGGTCTGCGCCAACCCCGACAAGGTCGTCCAGCGCGGGGACAAGCTGATCTATTGCGCCGGAGCCCTGGCCGATCTCTACAAGACTCTCGGCGGCCTCGTGGTGATGGCCGGCAAGCCCTTCGCGCCGATCTACGACCTGTGCCTGGCGCGGGCCGGAGCGCTTCTGGGAGCGCCGCTCGATCCTCGCCGGGTGCTGGTCATCGGCGATGGAATCGCCACCGACTTGCGGGGCGCCCAGATCCAGGATCTGGACGCACTCTTCATCGCCTCCGGCATTCACGGCGCCGCCCTTGGCCCCGCCGGAGCGCTCGACATGGCCTGCGTGGCGGACCTGTTTAAGCGGGAAGGCGCGGGCGCGGCCTTCGCCATGGCCGAGCTTTCCTGGTGAACCCGTCTCGCCAGAGCAAGATGGTCCGAGGCGGAATCGCCTCGGAGCTGAATCTTGCTCTGAATTAAAAGTGTAGAGTTGGATTCAGGCTTCGCATGCGAAGCCATCCGACTCTATGCGCGCCGAACAGGCTAAAAGCGCGCGGGGACAAAGCGGAGGCAAGGCAAATTGAGCGGACTTTGCATGGAAGACCTTGCCGTCGGCCAGGCGGCGGAACTCACCCGCGAGGTGAGGGGCGCCGATCTGGACGCCTTCGCCGCCGTCACCGGCGATGACAATCCGATCCACCTCGATGAGGCTTACGCCGCCGCCACGCCGTTCGGCGGACGGGTCGCCCACGGCATGCTGGCCGCCGGCTATATTTCGGCGGTGATCGGCACGAAGCTCCCCGGCCCCGGGGCCATCTATGTCTCCCAGACCCTGCGGTTCCGCCGGCCGGTGCGCATCGGCGACGCGGTGACGGCGCGGGTGGAGATCACCGCCCTGGACGGGAAGCGGGCGCGCGTCATCCTGGCGACCGTCTGCCGGGTGAACGGCAAGGCCGTGGTGGAAGGCGAGGCCGAAGTCATGGTTCCCCGGTGGGACGCGCGGGGCGCTTAGATGAAAATTCTGCACGGCTGGAAACATTTGGCGCAGGATGACAAAGGCGCCGCCGTCGCGCTCGGCAATTTCGACGGCGTGCATCTGGGCCACCAAAGCGTCATTGCGCAGGCCGCCCTCGCCGCCGAGAGTCTCGGCGCGCCGTTGGGCGTGATCAGCTTCGAGCCCCATGCGCGCATGCATTTCCAGCCCGACGCGCCGCCGTTTCGCCTGATGAACGCCCGCCAATTGGCCAGGACCGTGGCGGGCCTGGGGGCCGAACGCCTGTACCTTCTGCCGTTCGGGGCGGAGATGGCGAACTTCTCCGACCATGACTTCGTGCGCGACGTGCTGGTGGCGGGCCTGGGCGTGCGCCACGTCGCGGTGGGATTCGATGTTACTTTCGGCAAGGGGCGAACCGGCGATCCGGCCTCCATGCGCCAATATGGCGAAGCGTTCGGCTTCTCCGTCTCCGTCGCGCCGGCGCTGGACGCGGCCGGCGTCAAGATTTCCTCCTCCGCGGTTCGCGACGCCCTGCGCGAGGGCCAGCCGGACGCGGCGGCGGCGCTGCTGGGCCGGCCGTTCGCCATCGAAGGGGTGGTCCAGAAGGGCCGCCAGCTCGGCCGCCGGCTCGGCTTTCCCACCGCCAATGTGCCGCTCGGCGACTATGTGGCCCCCAGGTTCGGGGCCTACGCCACCCGCACCCACCTGCCCGACGGCCGCCATCTTCCCGGCGTCGCCAACATCGGCGTCAACCCGACGACCGGCGAGGTCGCGCCTCGCCTGGAGGTCTGGCTGTTCGATTTCGACGAGGACATCTATGGCGAGGTCATCGAGACCGATCTCATCGTCTTCCTCCGCCCTGAGGAGAAGTTTCCCTCCATCGAGGCGATGGTCGAACAGGTTCGGCGGGACGAGGGGCTGGCACGGGCGATGTTGGCGAAAGGCCGTCTGCTGGAATAGGTATCATGTCGCCATTTTCCGCCCACGACGCGAGTTGCGGCTGCATTCGTATCGACCACCGCCACCGCCCTCTCGGTGACCAGAACCTTGCGGCGGCCCTCCGAGCGAGGCTGTGTAACTCACGGATGCGGCTGGTGATGGCTGACGGCCAGCGGCGAACCGCCGCTACCTCTCAGGTCTGTATGGCGGTGATGAGCGGCTCTAGAGCGTTTTGCGGTCACGTTGAAGCGTAGCCATCGTGCCGGAGGTAGCTAGCGCATTCCTGGGGGGGGTGAAGTGGTCGAGGACTTGGCCGATCCTGTCCCAGAGTGCGCCGACGGTGCGCTCGGCGGCCTTTCGCAGGTGGCCCTTGAGCTTGGGGAACACCAGTTCGATGGGGTTGAGGTCCGGAGAGTAGGGCGGCTACTCCGGGTTAGCTGCGCCCCAGCAGAGCCTCCCACTTGTAAATTTGGTCCTGTGCTGAGCGCGCATCAGGAGCGTCCGGCACCAGCTCAAGGTAGCGCTTCATATCGTCGATAGCGGTTTCATACTCACCGATTTCGCCGAGCACCGTGGCGCGATTGAACCGGCCCTCAGGCCACCAAGGCAACAAGTCAAGCCCTTTCTCATAGAGGGCCGCCGCTTCCGAGAAATTTTTCTCGCTCACCATTGCTTCGGCTTGTATACTAAATCGATGCACTTCTTCTGTTATTGTCGGCTTAGGGGAGGCGTTTCTATAGATCATTAGTGATTCGGCAAATATTTTCTCATTATCAGCAATGCCGACGGCAGAAGCGGCGGTTCGCAAGGTATTAAGAGCAGATCCCAACTCCTGGACGCGCTCCTTCTTGTCGGAGGATGTATAGTCAATATCCGCCATTGTTATACCATTTATAGAAACACTTGCGTCAGAACTGCTCCAGAAACTACCATTGTCGATTTTTACTGACATACCATTCCAAGGTATCGACATAGTTGTTGTTGGTCCGCTGTCAGATTGTTTCACCACGAGTATCAGGCGTTTTGCCAAAGCCCGCGCAGATAAGATCGTAATATTCGTCAATTGATGGTATTTTACTGTATTTCCCGGCAATTTCGTCTCAATAATTGAGCGAGCGTTGGCGACACCAGATGTATCAGAATAGGATTGAGCGCGTAAACAAGTTTCAGGTATTGCCATTATCAACATCGCCGAAAATAGGAGCAAATTAAATTGTGGGCGGATTTTGCATTCATCCATTTTATTACTCTCTCTTTCGAGCTGTGTCATGCGTCAAACGGCCATTGAGCGAAACTCATCATGGCCACGTAGATACTATGTCGGGCCGTCGGAACCGTGAGCGGCTGACTAGCGTGGCTCCGCGTTGTCTTTCCCCGGTTGTCCGGTGGGTGAAATGGTCCTCTGATCTTTCAGCGGAGGCCGAGTAACGACATCCCCGGGCGTGAGTGGCGTGGCCGAGATTGGCCCAGTCGCCCTTACGTGCACCTGCGTTTCCGGAACATAGTTTTGCCCAGACGCGGCTGTCTGGCTTTGGTGAACGGCGTAGTTACCTTCGGTTCTCACGTAGATGTGGCTTAAGCGCTCCGCGAGTTTGCGCCCGGCGACCGCCTTGTCGCCCGTGAGCGCTTCAATTTGGGCTTCAAGCGACAGATAGGCTTTGATGTGTTCGCGCGCGTCCGTGGACGCATCCTCTGCGGCGGAGCTGGCCTCAGGAACCTGCGTCCGTGTGAGAATAGTCCAAACGCCCTCCCATAAGACGGTGTAGTTGTCGTAGCGAATCTCGTCCAATTCGAACTGGGCTTGACGCCGCAGCGAGGCCAGTTGCTCCTGTTTCGAAGGTGCCGGGCGCATGAACGTGTCCTTCATGCAGTCCGACCCGACAACGGAAGAACCTGCCGGGCATGCAGTAGGAACGGCAGAAACTCTCTTGCATATAGGCTGTACGATGATGGCGTCGGCGGTTTCGGTTCGCTTCTCGCCGATCTTGACAGTTCCGTCTGGGCAGCCGCTGGCCTTCGCGATGGCCGGCGAAATTAGACAAAGCACCGCAATTAACGGAACCAGGCCTAGCTCGACATCGAATCTTCCACAGGCCAACTGGATTGCCTCAGTTCGGACCGGGCGGAGGCAAAGATTGGTTTCCGGCCGGAGCCCTGTCGGTTACTACGATCGCGGGTCCTTCTTGTAGAATTTTGTGTTTCACGTCATCCAGATTGCCCGCTGCGATCTTTACGGCTCCGTTCGCCTGATTGACCTGACCCGTGAGTTTGTAGATGTCGATTTGACGTGCCGGTGTCGAGCTGACATCCTGTTGCGTCTGAAGGTCCGAAAGCTGCTTGTTCAGTGCGTCCGCCGCTTTCTGTGTCTTAGCCAATTCCATCGCAGCTGTTCGATATTCTTTATTTGCCGCTAATCTGGGGGCGAGCGGCGCGCTCGCAGGTGGCGTAGCGACGACCGGCAGCGTAGCATCTGGCGAAGCGGCGTCGCGGCGGTTCTCGAATAGCTGCCCGTTTGACTCCTTGAGGCTGTTCAGGAGTTGCCCATGCGCCGAGTTTGACGCCAGCGCGCTTGTAGTGTCACTGCTGCGCTTAAGCCTGAGTCCGGATGGCGCACCACTCGACTTCAGGCTCAAACCACCGGCGCTATCGGACATTTTCAATTCGGTGAGGAGCCGTTGCTGCGATGCAGCCGCCTGCTGGCGCGCCGCTTGTTCTTGTTCGACGACCGCTGCTTGAGCCGCAGCCTCTTGGGCGGCCTTCTGAGGATCACCGAAGATCCACTTCCCGAGCGCGGTTCCCATCTCGTAGCCGAGTTCGCCAGCCGCTGGCGCCAATGCGTTCGCCATGGCTGACCCGCTGCTGGCCCCGCCGCCACTCGCAGCCCCCGCATTGCAAGGAGAGCCGGCCGCGACCCAACTGTTGTAATCCATCGCCACGCCGCACCGCGCTTTCTGCGCTGTCCACCAGGCCGGTTCCCCAGCGAAGGCCGGCAAGGCGGTTGCGCTAATTGAAGTGCAAGCAGCAAGTGTGGCGAGTACAGCGCGCGAACGCGGGAGATGGCAGAGATAGTGCCTTGCGCAGCGCGACCTGGATTTTGGAAAGCCCGATGATTTGGCCACGTGTAGCCCTCTCACCCATCGAAGAGTTGGAGGGTACGCCTTCCTGAGGTAAAAGGCAACGCCAGTACTCCCTTGACGAAGAGCCGCCATGCTCGACGGCTTATACTATATCCCGCAAGTTCCAGCGCGAGGGGTGTGGGGGCGATCTGGGAGGAGCTGCACATGGATGTGCCCGAGCGAATGGGGCGTCCGGCCCAGTGCGGCGGTGATCCACGGCTGCTCGGTGAAGGGCTCAAAAAGTGGCGGTGTTCGGAAGGTCATCCGCGTCGTCGATGGCCGATTCTAGACAAGTCATTCTATGGCGTTTCGCGCCAGAGAATGCCATGGGGCAAGTCAGTTAGGCCGCTCCGGCCGCTCCGGAAATGCCGATAGAAGGTAGCAGGCGACACACCTAGCCGTGCAGCAATTTCCGCGACGGGGATCGACTCGTCCGCAAGCAGGGCACGCGCGAGCCCGATGTCTGCCTCGGACAAGGAACGCGGGCGGCCACCTATGCGCCCGCGTCGGCGAGCGGCGAGCCAGTTTTCGCGTGTCCGCTCCCGGATGACGGCTCGCTCGAACTCCGAGGAAAAGGGGTCAGAGTCATTTCGCTACCCCGTTAACCCAAGCCATGCTTCGCCCTTGAGGTGACCCCGCCCTAGCGAAACCCGCCGCCCTCTGCTACATCGCGCCGATGACGATGGTTCGGACGGCCTCGCGAATTTTGCGCCCGGCGTGACGCCGCCGGAGCTTCTCCAGCGCGCCCTGGAATGACCCGCCCATTTTAGTTAACCAGACAAAGACCGTCATGGCCGACGACGCCGAAAATCTCCGCCGCGACTATCGTGAAACCGTCTTCCTGCCCAAGACGAGCTTTCCCATGCGCGCCGGTCTGCCGCAGCTCGAGCCGCACATTTTGGCGGCCTGGGGCGATCTCTACGGCGACGCGCGGGCGGCGCGGCAGGCGGCGGGGGCGCCGTTGTTCGTTCTCCATGACGGGCCGCCCTACGCCAACGGGGCCATTCACATCGGCCATGCCCTGGACAAGCTGATCAAGGATTTCGTGGTCCGCTCCCGCTTCGCCCTCGGCTTCGACGTCGATTATGTGCCGGGCTGGGACTGCCATGGCCTGCCCATCGAATGGAAGATCGAGGAAGAGTTTCGGAGCAAGGGCCGGCGCAAGGGCGAGGTCTCCAAGGCCGAGTTCCGCGCCCGCTGCCGCGAGTACGCCGCCGGCTGGATCGAGGAACAGTCGGCGCAGTTCCAGCGCCTGGGGGTGCTGGGCGACTGGGCGCACCGCTACGCCACCATGGATTTCGCCGCCGAGGCGGCCATCGTGGCCGAGTTCCACAAGTTCGTCGCCTCGAACCAGGTCTATCGCGGCTCCAAGCCGGTGATGTGGAGCCCGGTCGAGCGCACCGCCCTGGCCGACGCCGAGGTGGAATACCACGACCACGTCTCACCCACGGTGTGGGTGAAATTTCCGGTGATCGAAGGGCCGGCCGCCGCCCTGGGCGCCTCAGTGGTGATCTGGACCACGACGCCGTGGACCCTGCCGGCCAATCGCGCCATCGCCTACAACCCGGCCATCGCCTACGCCCTGTTCGGAATCGAGGCGCTGGAAGAGAATCTGCCGTTCGAGCCGTGGGCCAAGCCGGGCGACCGGCTGATCGTCGCCGAGGCTCTCGCGTCACAGGTTTTCGCGGCGGCGAAGATCGCCAAATGGCGCAAAGTGGAAGCGATCGACTGCGCCGGCATGGTCTGCGCCCATCCCCTCGCCGGCCTTGATGCCGGATACGGTTTCGAGGTTCCGCTGCTGGCCGGCGACCACGTTACCGACGACGCCGGCGCCGGCTTCGTGCACACCGCGCCTGGTCACGGGGCCGACGACTACGCCCTGTGGATCGGCGCCGGCCATCGGGACATTCCCGAAACGGTGGATGAGGACGGCGCCTACTATCCGCATGTCCCCCTGTTCGGCGGCCTCAAGGTGCTGGAGACCGAAGGCAAAAAGGCGGGCAAGTTCGGCGCCGCCAACGGCGCGGTGATCGAAAAGCTGATCGAAGCGGAAACGCTGCTGGCGCGCGGGCGCCTGGAGCACAGCTATCCGCACTCATGGCGCTCCAAGGCGCCGGTGATTTTCCGCAACACCCCGCAGTGGTTCATCCGCCTTGACGAGCCGCTGGCCGATCCCATCCACGGCGGCGCCACCCTGCGCGAGACCGCCCTGACCGCCATCGACGCCACCGCCTTCTATCCCGAGGCCGGGCGAGCGCGCATCCGCGCCATGGTCGAGAGCCGCCCTGACTGGCTGGTCAGCCGCCAGCGCGCCTGGGGATCGCCCATGGCCATGTTCGTGGACAAGGCGACCGGCGAGCCGCTGAACGACGAAGCGGTCAACGCCCGCATCGTCGGCCTGATCGCCGCCGAGGGCGCGGACGCCTGGTTCACCCGCCCGGCCGGCGACTTCCTCGGCAATCACGATCCCGACGCTTACGAAAAGGTCGAGGACATCCTCGATGTGTGGTTCGATTCCGGATCGACCCACGCCTTCACCCTGGAGGGCCGCGAACACACCCACTGGCCGGCCGATCTCTATTCCGAGGGCTCCGACCAGCACCGCGGCTGGTTCCAGTCCTCCCTCCTGGAAGCCTGCGGCACCCGCGGCCGGGCGCCCTATGAGGCGGTGCTCACCCACGGCTTCACCCTCGACGAAAAGGGGGAGAAGATGTCCAAGTCGTTGGGCAACACCATCGAGCCCCAGGACGTGACGCGCCATAACGGCGCGGAGATTCTACGCCTGTGGGCCGCGCTCACCGACTATTTCGAGGACCAGCGCATCGGCCCGACCATCCTTCAGACCACCATCGACGCCTACCGCAAGCTGCGCAACACCATCCGCTATCTGCTGGGCGCGCTGGCCGATTTCGACGACGCCGAGCGGGTGGAGCTCAAGGACATGCCGCCGCTCGAACGCTATGTCCTGCACCGGCTTTGGGACCTCGACGCCCAGGTGCGCGGCGCCTATCGGGCCTACGCCTTCGCCGACGCGGTCCGGCCCCTGGCTGAATTCTGTTCCAACGATCTCTCGGCGCTCTATTTCGACATCCGCCGCGACGCCCTCTATTGCGACCGCCCCGACTCGATGCGCCGGCGGGCCTGCCGTACCGTGCTGGACCTCGTCTTCGAGCGCCTCACCGCCTGGCTCGCCCCGGTGCTCTGCTTCACCATGGAGGAGGCCTGGGAGAGCCGCTTTCCCGGCGCGCCGGCCAACAGCCTGCGCGTCTTTCCGCCGACCCCGGGCGCCTGGCGCGACGACGCCGAAGCGGCGCGGTGGGCGAGGGTGGAGCGCGTCACGCGGGCGGTCACCGGCGCCCTGGAAATCGAGCGGCGCGAAAAGCGCATCGGGGGCGCCCTGGAAGCGGCGCCGCGCGTCCATATCGCCGATCCGGATATGTTGGCGGCCTTCGAGGGCCTCGACGCCGCCGAGGTGTTCCGCGCCAGCCAGGCTGAACTGGTCGCGGGCGAAGGACCGCCGGCAGCGTTCCGCATCGAGGGGGTGGAGGGCGTCGCGGTCGAATCACTGAAGGCGCGGGGGCAAAAATGCGCCCGCTCGTGGCGGATCCTGCCGGAGGTCGGGACCGATCCCCTCTACCCGGATCTGTCGTTGCGCGACGCCGACGCGGTGGCCTGGTGGGACGCGAAGCACGCATGACGCGCATCAGCCGTTACGGTTGGCTGGCCTATGGCCTGGCGGTCACGGTCGTCGTCGTCGATCAAGCCGCCAAGGCCATCGTCGGCGGTCTTCATTTGGTCTCTGGGGTTTCACTCCAACTTTGGGGGCCGCTGCGCCTGACTCTGGTGCAGAATACGGGGGTAAGTTTCGGCCTGTTTCGCGGCGACGCGCCCTGGACGCGATGGGCCCTGGCCGGATTTTCCCTGGCGGTGGCCCTGTTCCTGGGGGTGTGGGCGCGGCGGGCGGCGCGGCCGATCACCGGTCTTTCGGCCGGCCTGATCATGGGCGGCGCGGTGGGAAATCTCATCGACCGCGTCCGCGACGGTTCGGTGGTGGATTTCATCGATGTCACGCGCCTGCATTTTCCCTGGGTGTTCAACGTCGGCGACAGCGCCATCACCGTGGGCATCGTCCTCCTGTTGGCCGAGAATCTCCTGTCGCCGCGCGCCGCGCCGGCGTGAACTTGGGTTGGCGCCGCCCCCGCGAATGCGGTATCGAAGGGCGCCGAGGGCGGGCGGGCCATCTTTTTGGAAACGGATCATCAATGAGTTTCAACCGTGCCCTGGCGGGGGCGTTGCTGATCGGCGCGGCGGGATTGGCGGGTTGCCAGAGCGCCTCGAAAGCACTGGGCATGACCAAGGTCGCGCCCGACGAATTTCGCGTGGTGACCAAGGCGCCGCTCGTTCTGCCGCCGGACTTCGCGCTTCGCCCGCCGGCCCCTGGAGAGCCTCGGCCGCAGGAGCTCCAGCCCGAAAGCGCGGCGCGCCAGGCGCTGCTGGGCGAGCGGCAGGCGGAAGTGCGCTCGCAGGGCGAGAAACTATTGGCGAGCAAGGCCGGCGGGGACAAGGCCGATCCGCTGATCCGCTATATGGTCGATGACGAATTCGGCGCGGTGGCGCACAAGGACAAGAGCTTCGCCGACTGGGTGATGTTCTGGCGCAAGGGCCAACCCGCCACCGAGCCGGGGGTCACGCCAACCCCCGGCGCCGAAACGCCCGCCCCCGTGGACGCCGCCGCCGAGGCCAGGCGGATTCGCAGCCTTACCGGCGATCAACCGGTGGTCATCGCGCGCAAGAGTTCGAGCAAGATCAAACTGCCTGGGCTTTAGCGGTCGCTGATTTACCCAGTCGTCGGATCGCCGCCTTCAGGGGCCGCGCCGCTTCGTCGTAGCCCTCCCAGGCGTTTCTCTTGGCGATGAGCGCCGGGACGGTGCGGATCGTAAATGCTTGGGGGTCGAGGCCGGCGCGCACCTGGCCCCAGGTTAGCGGCATGGACACGGTGGCGAGCGGGCGCGCCCTCGGCGAGAAGGGGGCCACCGCCGTCGCCATGCGGTCATTGCGCAGATAGTCGAGGAAGATGCGGCCGGCGCGCGATTTCTTGGCCATGTTCAGGACGTAGCCGCCCGGCGCGTCGGCGGCCATGCGCGCGCAAATCTCGCGGGCGAAGGCCTTTGCGGCCGGCCAATCGAGCCCGTCGCTCAGTGGCGTCACCACATGCAGGCCCTTGCCGCCGGTGGTCTTGCAAAAGCCGACCAGGCCAAGCCCCTCCAGCCGCTCGCGAATCTCGCGCGCGGCGGCCATGACCTTTTCGAAATCGACGTCAGGCGCCGGGTCGAGGTCGAACACCAGCCTCCCGGCCGCCTCGGGGCGGTCCGGCTGGCAACCCCAAGGGTGCAACTCTACGCCCGCCGTCTGGGCAACCGCCGCCAGGCCCTCCCTGCGGTCGATCTGAAGATACGGCTGGCGGTCGCCCGAGACGGTGACCAGTTCCAGAAGGCTCGAGGTTCCCTTCATGGCGTGACGCTGAAAGAAGCGTTCGCCGTCGATGCCGTCGGGGGCGCGGATGATCGAGCACGGTCGGCCGCGGATGTGCGGCAGCAGCCGTTCGCCGACGGCCTCGAAATAGCGCGCGAGGTCCAGCTTGGTGATCGGCTCGCCCGCCCCGTCGTCGGGCCAAAGCGCCTTGTCCGGGTGAGAGATGTTCACCCCCATAACCGTGTTGGACGAAGCCGCGGCGGACGCGGCGCGCGGCTCGGCGAGGCGGGCGTCCTCCGCCGGGGTCGGCGTCTCGGCCTGGACCTCCGCCGCCGGCTTGTCTTGGCGAAGGCCCTTGAACGCGGCTTGGCGCAGGGCGCCGTCGCCGGTGAAGCCGGCGTATTCGATCTCCGCCACCAGCACCGGCTTCAGCCAATGGACATTGGCCGCCGCCTTAGGGGCGCCCACGCCGCTGAACGGCGAGGCTTCGGCTTGGTTGGTCTTCAGGATCGGCGCCAGGGCATCGACCGCGCGCTTGCCAAACCCCGTCCCGATCCGGCCGACGTGAACCAACTTGCCCTCTCGAAACACACCGGCGATCAGGGAGCGGAAGGCCTCCCCGGTGGTGGTCCAGGCGCCCAGAACCACCTCATGGCCGGCCCGGCATTTGGCCTTGGTCCAGGTCTCGCCTCGCCCCGAGCGATACGGCGCGTCGAGGCGTTTGGAGACGATCCCCTCCAGAGACATCCGGCACGCCGAGCGCAGCACCGCCTCTCCCGCCATCTCGAAATGTTCGACGAAACGGACGCGCTCCGCCGCCCGCCCCTTGAGGCGGCGCAAGAGAACCTGGAGCCGCGCCTTGCGCTCGGCCAGAGGCAGATCCCGCAGATCGGCGCCGCCCTCGTGAAGGAGATCGAAGGCGAAGAAGATCAGATCGTCGTCAGCCTCGTCGGCCAGGGCGGCCTGCAGGCCGGCGAAATCGGGCGATCCCTCGCGATCCAGGGCGACGATCTCCCCGTCGATCAGGCAATTGGCAAGGCCCCCGCCGGCCTCGGCGATGCCGCGGAACCGGGATGTCCAGTCGAGGCCTTTGCGGGTCCTGAGCCTGACCTCGCCGTCCTGAACGCGAAGTTGCGCCCGGTAGCCGTCGAACTTGATCTCGTGGAGCCAGCCTCCGCCCGGCGGCGGGCGGTCCACCAACCGGCAAAGCTGTGGCGCGACGAAATCCGGAGGGGCGGCGGCCTTGGTCGCTTTTGCGGTCGCCGGCGCCGGCCTCGCGCCCCGAGGCGCGGCGGCGCGAACCTTGGCGCCCGATCGCCAGACGGCGTCAGCGGCGTTGGCCTTGGCCAGGATGAAGGCTTTGGGCGGCCGGCCCTTGCCGGCGGCAATGGCTTTCATGGTCCGCCCGGAGGCGACCGAACGGTCCTCGGCGAGCAGGCTCTCGCCATCGCCCGGGCGCGCCGCGGTGTCCTTGTGCTTGATCAACAGCCAGTTGGTGCGTTTGCCGCGTTCACGGTCGCGCCCCATGCGGACCAGCACCCAACCGCCGTGCAACCGCTCGCCCTCGAGAACGAACTTCAGTTCGCCCTTGGCGAGAGATTTGGCCGGATCGGCGCCATTCTCCGGCGCCCAGTAGCCTCGGTCCCACATCTGGACCGTGCCACCGCCATACTGACCCTCCGGGATCGTCCCTTCGAAATCGCCGTAGTCAAGAGGGTGGTCTTCGACCTCCACGGCCAGCCGCTTGTCGGCGGGATCGAGGGAGGGTCCCCGGGTCACCGCCCAGGATTTGAAGACGCCATCCGCCTCGAGGCGCAGATCGTAGTGGAGGCGCGTCGCCTCATGCTTCTGGACGACGTAGCGAAGACGGTCCGATTTGGGCGAGCGGGCGCGCCCGCTGGGCTCGGCGGTGACCTCGAAATTCCGTTTGGCGCGGTAGGCC
>JBBRAV010000033.1:0-44389 GCA_038206535.1 Caulobacterales bacterium | reverse complement strand
CTTCACCAAGGCCAAGCTGGCGGTGTTCGGGGCGATCGTCGTCAGTTTTCCCGTGCTGGCCTGGCAGCTCTATCGCTTCGTGGCGCCTGGCCTCTACCGCCGCGAGCGCTACGCCTTCCTGCCCTTCCTGATTGCCTCGCCTGTTCTGTTCGCCATGGGCGCGGCGCTGGTCTATTTCATAATGCTGCCGTTCGTCCTGTGGTTCTCGCTCAACCAGCAGATCGTCGGCGCGGGCAATGTGTCGGTCGAGCTGCTGCCCAAGGTCTCCGACTATCTGTCGCTGGTCACCACCCTGCTGCTGGCCTTCGGCCTGTGCTTCCAGCTGCCGGTGATCCTTGCCCTGCTGGGCCTGGCCGGCATCGTCAGCGCCAAGCTGCTGCGCACCGGGCGCCGCTACGCGATCGTCGGCGTGTTCGCCGTCGCCGCGATCCTGACGCCCCCCGATCCGATCAGCATGCTCTCCCTCGCCCTGCCGATCTGCCTGCTCTACGAGGTGTCGATCTGGTGCGTGGTCTTGATCGAGACGCGGCGCAAACGCGAGACCGACGCGCCGGGCTGACCCGGCTCGCCGCTCGGACGCGCCCGACGCCTGGAGCAGGCGCGCCGCTAGTCTGCCGGCCGGCTGGTCGTCCATCGAGGTGGAGTGTCTGTGGATCAAGGGAAAGCCGATGCGGCTTCTCGCCAGGCAGGGCGAACCCGCCGTCCTGGAGGCGTCGCGGGATTGGACGGAACACATCCATGGCGCCGGGTCAGGTTCCGTTAAGAAGAAACACGGTACGAGGCTGCAGGGTTCCGCCCACGTGGCTACATGGAGCCGCCGCGAGGACCGGCGACGACGTGGCCCCGTCAGTCGGGCTTGATCGCCCTGGTCAATTTCCGCGCGTCGGGACCGTCGGGACCGGCGGAGCGCTGTTCGGCCTCTCCAGTCTTCTTCGTCTGTTTGTTCGACACGAGTCCCACGCGCTCGCCAAGGGGTTGGGCCGCGTTCTCGCGGCGGCCGGGCGACTGGCTCTCGTCTGACATTGAGGGCCTCCTTGGCTGTTCGATGACGTGCGTGAGAGCAAAGGAAAGTGGACGGCCCGAGGTTCCCAAACGATCGCGTCTGGCGCGATGACTTGGAACGCGCTCCGCGGTCGAGCTTTAATCCGGCGAAGGAGACCACGAAATGACCAACTCAGATCTTGGAGAGAAGGGGGCCCACCTGAGCGCGCAACAGGCGCGACAGGGCCGCAAGGGATGGCAGATCATAACGGTCCTCGTCGTTTCGACCCTGCTGGTGATCATCGCGTTCGCGGCGATCTGGCTCTATCACGCGCCGGCCTTGTCGGGCGCCGGCGGGCAGGTCCAGGCGCCGGCCGCTGGCGGATCGACGCCCTACATGCCCGCGCGGCAGACCCCGGCGGCGCCTCCGCCTTCCCAGCCCATCGCCAGGTAAGGCTCACGAAGGAATATCCGCGTCGCGCCGTGGGGTTCGAGCGGGCTGGCCAGGGCGAGGCCAATTCTGAGTTCCGCCCGCCCTTGGCGTGGGCCGCGACGCGGCTTAAGGGATGACGCTTTCCCGCCGCCGGCCGCCATCCCATGCACGACATCCGAGCCATTCGCGACGACCCGGCGGCCTACGATCGCGCCTGGGCGAAAAGGGGAATCGCTCCTCGAACGGCGGCGATCCTGGCGCTGGACGAGGCGCTGCGCGCCGCCCAGACGGCGCTGCAGGCCGCTCGGGCGCGGCGCAACGAGGCCTCGAAACAGATCGGCCAGGCGAAGGCGGCGCGCGACGAGGATCACGCCGGCGCGCTGATGGCGGAGGTCGATTCGCTCAAGGCCGCGATTGTCGAGAACACCGAGGCCGAGGCCAGGATCGGCGGCCAGCTGCACGATCTGCTGAGCAGCCTGCCCAATCGCCCGGCGCCCGACACGCCCCCGGGCGAGGACGAGACCGGCAATGTCGAGATCGGCCGTCATGGAGAGCCGTTCGCGCTGGAGCGCATCGTCGACCACGTCGACCTGGGGGCGGCGCTCGGCATGATGGACTTCGACGCCGCCGCGCGCATATCCGGGGCGCGCTTCGTCGTCCTGCGCCAGGGACTGGCCCGTCTGGAGCGCGCCCTTGGCCAGTTCATGCTCGACATCCAGACGCTCGAGCACGGCTACATGGAGGTGTCGCCGCCGCTGCTGGTGCGCGACAACGCCGTGTTCGGCACCGGCCAGCTGCCCAAGGCCGGCGAGGACATGTTCCACACCACCGACGGCTTCTGGCTGATTCCCACCGCCGAGGTCTCGCTGACCAACCTGGCGCGCGAACAGATCCTTTCCGAGGACCAGCTGCCGCTGCGGATGACCGCGCTGACGCCGTGCTTCCGGTCCGAGGCCGGCGCGTCGGGCCGGGACACCCGCGGGATGATCCGCCAGCACCAGTTCCACAAGGTCGAGCTGGTCTCGATCACCGCGCCGGAGATGAGCGAGGCCGAGCACCAGCGCAAGGTCGACTGCGCCGAGGCGGTGTTGAAGCGCCTGGACCTGCCGTTCCGCACCATGCTCCTGTGCGCCGGCGACATGGGCTTCACCGCCGCCAAGACCTATGACCTGGAGGTGTGGCTGCCGTCCCAGGACACCTATCGCGAGATAAGCTCGATCTCCAACTGTGGCGACTTCCAGGCCCGCCGCATGGACGCGCGCTGCCGCAAGCCCGGCGAGAAGGGCGCGCGCTTCGTCCACACCCTCAACGGCTCGGGCTTGGCCGTCGGACGCACCCTGGTGGCGGTGATGGAAAACTACCAGGACGAGCGCGGTCGCATCGCCGTTCCGCCCGCCCTTCAACCCTACATGCGCGGCGCGAGCCACATCGGCGGCGAGGACTGATGCGGATCCTCGTCACCAACGATGACGGCATACAGGCCGAAGGCCTTGCCGTCCTGGAGCGGATCGCCGGCGCCCTGTCGCACGACGTCTGGGTCTGCGCGCCGGAAACCGAGCAGTCCGGGAAGTCGCGCTCCCTGACCCTGTCCGAGCCGCTGCGCGTGCGCAGCCTCGGCGATCGCCGATTCGCGATTCACGGCACGCCCACCGACTGCGTGATGCTGGGCGTGCAGGAGCTGATTCCCGGCGCGCGGCCGGACCTGGTGTTGTCGGGCGTCAATCGCGGACTAAACGCCGCCGAGGACGTCACCATGTCCGGTACGGTGGCCGGCGCCATCGAAGGCATGGCTCTGGGTGTTCCGGCCATCGCGCTATCGCAGATGATGCGTTATGCGCAGGAGGATGAGCAGCAACCCTTTCAGGTCGCCGAGACCTTCGGCGCCGGCCTCGTCCAGCGACTGGTCGAGGTCGGCTGGCCCGCTGGCGTCGTCTTGAACGTCAACTTTCCCGCCCATCCGGTCGAGGCGGTGACCGAAGTCGAGGTGACGCGGCAGGGCATGCGCGACGTGCGCAACCGCTATGCCGAAAGGCGCACGGACCTGCGCGGCCGCGATTATTATTGGCTGGGCTTCCATTACGAACCGTCGCGCCCGAGCGAGGGGACCGATCTGCTGGCGGCCTACCAGGGACGCATTTCGGTGACCCCGCTGCACATAGACCTCACGCACATGGAGAGCGTGCGCGCCATGAAGCGGCTCGTGGGCGGCGCGCCCCCGGCTCTGAGGCCCGCGCCATGACCAGGCGCCCCAAGGAGCCTGGCGAGGAAGATCTTCGTCTGGCCCGGCTCGTTCTGAGCTTGCGCTCGCAAGGGGTCACCGATCCCGCGGTGCTCGCCGCGATCGAGAAGACGCCGCGCGACCTGTTCACGCCCGACCTGTTCAAGGAACGCTCGTGGGAGGACTCGGCCTTGCCGATCGCCTGCGGCCAGACGATCAGCCAGCCCTACATCGTGGGCCTGATGACCCAGGCCCTGACGCTGGAGCCGAGGGCGCGGGTGCTGGAGATCGGTACGGGTTCGGGCTATCAGACCGCCATCCTCGCGAGGCTGTCGCGGCTGGTCTACACCGTCGAGCGCTACCGCACCCTCCTGCGCGAGGCGGAGGCGCGCTTTCACTCCCTTCAGCTCACCAATGTGATCACCAAGTTCGGCGACGGTTCGCTCGGCTGGCCCGAGCAGGCGCCTTTTGACCGCATTCTCGTCACGGCGGCGGCGCCGAACGAGCCGACACCGCTCTTGAACCAACTGAAGCCCTCCGGAGTTCTGGTGGCGCCGGTGGGAAAGGGACCGGTTCAGAAACTTTGCAGGTACGCGGGCGACGGCGAGGGCGCCTTCACCATGGACATCCTGTGCGAAGTGCGCTTCGTACCCTTGCTTGAAGGAGTCGCCCGGGAACTTTGAGGTCAGGCGGCCACGCCGACGTGGTTTGACGCCCAGCGGGTTAACCGATGATTTATCTTCACGCCCAAGAGTGCCGGGCGCGAGTTGCGGAGCGGCGATGACGCGAACGTTTACTATTCGGGCAAGCTTGGTCGCCCTCTCGACTCTCAGCCTCGCGGCTTGCGAGACGCCCAACTACCCGACCCATGCCAACAGTCCCACGCCGACGCCGGCTTCGCCGCCGCCCCCCGCGTCGGTCCAGCCTGCGCCCGCTCCGCCGCCTGCGCCCCAGACCGCTCCTTCGACACCCTCGGTCGACACCCAGCCGCTCCCACCCGTCGCCCCCCAGAACCCCCCCGCCACCCCACCGGCGCCCCAGGCGTCGCCCACCAGTCCGGCCGAAAGCGCGGTGCCCCCGGACTACACGCCGCCCAGCCCGGCGCCGGCCGAGCCGTCGCCGTCCGAAGCGCCGCCGCCGCCCCAGTTCCGCTATCGCACGACCCCTGCGCGCGTCGTCGCCGGAGGGTCGGTCGTCTCGGCGCACGGCATGTACCGCGACTACGTCGTTCAGCCGAAGGACCACGTCGATGCGATCGCGCGCGACCTGCAGACGACCCGAAAGGTGCTGGTCGAAGCCAATCACCTGAAGTCGCCCTACGCCCTGCAGCCGGGCCAGCACCTGAAGGTGCCCGTGGCCAAGGCCTATCAAGTTCAGCCGGGCGACACCCTGGCGGAGATCGCCAAACGATTCGGCGTCAGCGTCGGAGAACTCTCAGATCTCAACGACTTGCCGGTGAAGGCAAAGCTTCGCCCGGGGGACGCGGTGGCGCTCCCCGACGGCTACCATGATCGCGGGCCGACCCGGTTGCCGGGGGTCCAGATCGCCGAACGCGTCAACTCGCCGACGGAGGCGCCCCGGACCTACGCCACGCCGCCGCGCCGTTCGGCGCCAGCCGCCGACGAGGCGGCCGGCGCTCCGTACACACCCAGTCCAGAGGCTCTGGCCGCGGCGCGGCGGCTCGCGGCCGAGCGATCCTACAGTGCTCAGGCGACCCGCGCGCCGACCGCGGCGGCCCCGCGAACGGTCCCTTACACGGCGACCGGATCCGCCGCCGTCTCGCAACCGGCCAGCAGCTCGCAACTGGCGGTCGCCAGCGCGGGACGCGGCCGCTTCATCTGGCCCCTGAAAGGCGAAATCATTTCTCCCTTTGGACTCAAAGGGCTAGGGCGGCGCAATGACGGCATCGACGTGCGCTCGCCCCAGGGGTCCGAGGTTCACGCGGCGGCCGCCGGCGACGTGGTCTATGCCGGCGACCAGGTGCCGGGCTTCGGCAATCTGGTGCTGGTGAAGCACGCGAACGGCTGGGTGACGGCCTATGCGCATCTGCAATCGATCGGCGTGCAGATGCGACAATCGGTGACGCAGGGTCAGATTCTTGGGGCGGTCGGCTCGACCGGCGGCGTAGCCGAACCGCAGCTCCACTTCGAGATGCGGTATGCGGCGAGCCCATCGGAGAAGGCCAAGCCGGTCGATCCGCTTCTGGTGCTACCCAAATAGCTTTCGCGTCTAGATCCCCGCGCCGTTGTCCATCGTCGCCAGGGCGCCTTCGTGGGCCCGCGCTTCGGCCGTGATCCACGTGACGAACGCCTTGACCTGCGGCAGACGCCCCTTGGCCTTGGGGTGGACGACGTAATAGGCGAAGTCCACGGACGTGGCGATCGGCATGGGCACGATGAGGCGCCCGGCGTCCAGGTCGTCCTGCGCCAGCGTGCGTTTGGCCAGGGCGACGCCGCGGCCGTTGACCGCCGCTTCGATCACCAGGCTCGACTGATTGAACCGCGGGCCCCGCTGACCGTCAATGCCGCGCAGCCCCCGCGCCGCCAGCCACATCGACCAGTCCGGGCAGCTCTCGTCGGCGTTCGCCGAACCGTCATGCAGCAGCACATGGCGCGCGAGATCCGCCGGTTCGCTAAGAGGATTGGTCGCCATCAGCTCTGGACTGATCACAGGCACCACCGTCTCGTGAAGCAACCGCACAACCTCCAGGCCAGGATAGTGGCCGGCCCCGTAACGGATCGCCAGATCCACCTCGCCCGCGCCGAAATCGACCAGGTCCATGTCCGCCGAGAGCCAGACGTCGACCTGAGGATGCGCCGCCTCGAATCGTCCGAGCCTCGGCACCAGCCACTTCGCCGCGAACGAGGGCGCGGCCGTCAGGGTCAGCCTGCGGCCGTCGACGGCGGCGGTCAACAGCGAGGCGGCGTCTGCCAATCGGTCGAAAGCCTCGCGCAGGGCCGGTAGGGCCGCTTGCGCCGCGTCGGTCAACAGCAGGCCCCTGGGCGTGCGTTTGAACAGGGAGGCGCCCACATAGTCCTCGAGGTTCTGGATCTGTTGCGACACCGCGCCTGGCGTGACCGACAGCTCGTCGGCGGCGCGGCTGAAATTGAGATGGCGCGCCGCGGTCTCGAAAGCTCGCAACGCATTGAGTGGGGGAAGGCGCCGACGCGTCTCCATAGTTTTGCTGATACCTCCGGCAGAAGACCTTCGTTGCGAATGGGGGGTTCCCCCTCCATTTATCAACGTACATCATCCCTCCGCCTTTTAGACTTACTTCAAGCGAAACCCAACCCCCCCATGCCTAGCGCGTCCTCCAAACCAAAGACACTGAAGCGATTGGTCGTCCTCGACGGTCCTCGCGAAGGCGGCTCAGTGTGGCTGATCGGCGCGGGTCCAGGCGATCCGGACCTTCTGACAGTGAAGGCTTGCAAGGTCCTGGCGACCGCCGACGTGGTCGTGCACGACGGTCTGGTCTCGTCGGCGATCCTCGATCTCGCACCCGCCCAGGCGCGGCGCATCAGTGTCGCGAAGCGCAAGTCGCATCATTCTTACGCCCAGGAAGACATCAACCGTCTTCTGGTGGCGCTGGCGCGCGAAGGCCTCGTGGTCGCGAGGCTCAAGGGCGGCGATCCGTTCATCTTCGGACGCGGCGGCGAGGAGGTCGTGGCTTGTCGCGCCGCCGGGGTAGGGTGCCACGTGGTCCCAGGCGTCACCGCCGCCCTGGCCGCGGGCGCGGCGGCGGGCGCGCCCCTTACCCATCGCGGCTCGGCCCAGGCGGTAACCTTCGTCACCGGCCACGCCACCGGCGATGCCGAGCCGGATCTGGACTGGCGGACCCTGGCCGCGGCGAACCAGACGGTCGTGATCTACATGGGACTGTCCAAGGCGGCCCTGATCGCGCGCCGCCTGATCGACGCCGGGCGCGCGCCAACGACGCCCGTTCTCGTGGTCGAGAGCGTCAGCCTGCCGCATGAGCGGCGGATCACGACCCTGTTGGCCGGGCTCGGCGGCGCCTGCGCGGGCCTCGAAGGTCCCGCGTTGCTGATCGTCGGAGAAGCCATGGCGATGGCGAACGCCGACATGCCCGCTCTCGTGGCAGCGACCGAGTGCAGACTTGAAGGCGTGTCGCGATGAAAGCCCTGACGGCCAATCGGCTCACTGACGGCGAGGTGGTGTTCTGGGCGAACGGCGCGTGGGTCGAACACTTCGCGCGCGCCGAGCTGTTCGACGACGATCCTGCCGCCGAAGCCGTCGAGGCCGCCGCGCGCGCCGCGATCACACAGGCCGTCGACCCCTATCTGATAGACGTCCAGCCGGTAGACGAGGGGTATGCGCCGGTCAGCTATCGGGAGCGGCTGCGGGCGCTCGGCCCGACCAACAAGCGCGACCATGGCAAGCAGGCGTTGGGCGGTCCGGAAGTGGACCTCCTCAATCGCGCCCACGGAACGGCCCGCTCGAGCGGGCGTGTCAACCTGATCAAGCGGAAGTAGGGCAGGGCGTCATGTATCGATACGACGACATCGACAAAGCCATGCTGGCTGACCGGGCGGCCGAGTTCCGCGCTCAGTGCGCGCGCCGGCTGGCGGGCGAGATCACCGAGGAGCAGTTCAAGCCGGTCCGGCTGATGAACGGTCTTTATCTGCAGCTGCACGCCTACATGCTGCGCGTCGCCATCCCCTACGGGACGCTGTCGAGCGCCCAGATGCGCGCCCTGGCCCATGTCGCCCGCACCTTTGACCGCGGTTACGGCCATTTCACCACCCGCACGAACCTGCAGTTGCACTGGATCAAGCTGCGCGACGCGCCGGACATTCTCGACTATCTCGCATCGGTCGGTCTGCACGCGATCCAGACCTCGGGCAACTGCATCCGCAACCTCACCGCCGATCCTCTTGCCGGCGTCGCCGCAGATGAGGTGGACGACCCGCGCATCTGGGCCGAGGTGATCCGGCAGTGGTCGACGTTCCATCCCGAATTTTCCTTCCTGCCGCGCAAGTTCAAGATCGCGGTCACCGGCGCCCGCGAGGATCGCGCGGCGATCCGCATCTATGATGTCGGCCTGCGCCTTCACCGTGGAGAGGAAGGTGAGCTCGCGTTCGAAGTGCTGGCCGGCGGCGGCCTGGGTCGCACGCCTTATCTTGGCCCGACGATCCGGCGCAGCCTGCCCGTCCGGCACCTGCTTTCGTACCTGCAGGCGATCTTGCGCGTCTACAATCGCTACGGCCGGCGCGACAATCTCTGGAAAGCGCGCATCAAGGTCCTCGTCGCCTCGCTCGGCGCCGAGGAGTTCGCGCGACAAGTCGACGAGGAGTGGGCGAAGACGGATCATGCGGCGGTGGACCTGCCCGACACGGAGCTGGCCCGCGTCCGCGCCGCCTTCGCGCCGCTGGGGTTTCAGTCGCTGCCACGCGTGTCGACGGCGTTCGAGGCCGCCAAGTCGGAGGATCGCGGCTTCGCCCGTTTCGCACGCAACAACATCGTGGCTCACAAGACGCCGGGATATGCGGTCGTGAAGATCGCCCTCAAAGCACCCGGCGAGACGCCGGGCGACTGTTCGGCCGAGCAGATGGACGTCGTGGCGGACCTTGCCGAGCGCTACTCTCTGGACGAAGTGCGTGTCGCCTACGAGCAGAACCTGATCTTGCCGCACGTTCGCCTGGACGATGCGGCGACGGTCTACCAGGCGCTCGCGCGCGTGGGGCTGGCGACACCCAACATCGACCTGATCAGCGACATCATCGCCTGTCCCGGGCTCGATTACTGCGCTCTGGCCAATGCCCGGGCCATACCGATCGCGCAGGACATCGCCCGTAAATTCGCCGATCCCGACGTCGCCGAGGATATCGGCGAGCTGAAGATCAAGATTTCGGGGTGCATCAACGCGTGCGGTCACCACCATGTCGGTCACATCGGCATTCTCGGCGTCGATAAGAAGGGCGAGGAATTCTACCAGCTGACGCTTGGGGGATCGGGGGCCGACGACGCCTCGCTCGGCCAGATCCTGGGACCGGCCCTGCCGGCCGAGCGGGTGACCGAGGCCGTCGACCAGCTGGTCGGCGTTTACCTGCGCGAACGTCAGGGCTCGGAGCGTTTCCTCGACACCTACCGCCGGGCTGGCCTTCATCCATTCAAGGAGGCTGTCTATGTCGACTCTCATTAGATGGAACGGCGCGGCGGCGACGTCTTGCGTCGACCCGTTCGTGTCGGTCGCCGACGACGAACCCGCGCCTGACGGCGATGTGATGATCAGCTTCGCCCGTTTTCAGGCGGACGGCGACGTCCTGCTCGGCCAGGACCGGCGCGTCGGCGTTCGGGTGGGCCCCGACGACGCCATCGAGGCGCTTGCCTACGATCTGCCGCGAATCGCGGTCGTGGCGCTGGTCTTTCCCAAGTTCCGCGATGGGCGCGCTTACAGCACGGCCATGGTGCTTCGCACGCGGCTGGGCTTCGCCGGTGAGTTGCGCGCGGTCGGCGAGGTCCTGCTCGAACAGGCGCCTTTCATGATCCGTTGCGGATTCGACGCCTTCGAGCCGGCGGACGGCGCCGACGCCGAGCAGTGGGGCCGCGCCGCGCGCCGTTTTCGCCACGTCTATCAACGGGCCGCCGATGATCGCGAACCGGCTTTTGTCGCCAGGCTCGCGTCGTGAGCGTCGCCTATGAAACGGTGGGTCGGCCGGGGTCCTCTGTTGCGATGCTGCAGGCCGACCTGCGCGACGCGCATCCCGAGGTCATCCTGCGAACGGCCGTGAAGCTCTATGGCGACGGTCTCGCGCTGGTCTCCTCGTTTGGGGCAGAGTCGGCCGTGCTTCTTCACTTGGCCTCGCGCATCGACCGAGACATCCCGGTGCTGTTCCTGGACACGGGCATGCAGTTTGGCCAGACCCTCGACTACCGTCGGCAGCTGGCCGCGCGCCTGGGCCTGACCGACGTGCGCGATCTGCGTCCGAGGTTCGAAGACCTCGCGGTCACGGATCCTGGCGCGGATCTCTGGAAGACCGACGCCGACGCGTGCTGCCATATTCGCAAGGTGCTGCCCCTTGATCGGGCGCTGGCCGACTTCGACGCCTGGGTCACCGGGCGCAAGCAGTTCCAGGGCGGCAGCCGCCTGCGGCTTCCCGTGGTGGAGGTCGCCGAAGGCAAGATCAAGTTCAACCCCTTGGCCAACTGGACAAGGACGGAACTCGAGGCCTATGCGGCGCATCATGATCTGCCAGCCCACCCACTGGTCGCCGCGGGCTTTCCCTCGATCGGCTGCTGGCCCTGCACTGCTCCGGCCGACAATGAGGGGGACACCCGCTCCGGGCGTTGGGCGGGGTCGCAAAAGACGGAATGCGGCATACATATGGCCCGCGCCCCTGGCGCGGCGCCGTTCGTAGGCGTCGACATCTGATACGCGCGCCTTGCTCAACCTTGACCGTTTACCCTCAACCGTTTGATCGACAGTAGTCAATTTCATGCCCATGCAAGACATAGTCACGCTCCCACAGCCGCAGAAAACCCGCGGCGCCTTCTACGTCGAACACGTCACCTGGGTCCGGCACTGGACCAGTTCGCTGTTTTCGCTCGGCACGACGCGTGATCCGGGGTTCCGGTTCGTCAGCGGTCAGTTCGTGATGTTGGGCCTCGAAGTGAACGGTCGGCCGCTTCTGCGCGCCTATTCGATCGCCTCGGCCGCATGGGCGGACGAACTCGAGTTCTATTCAATCAAGGTCGCCGATGGTCCCTTGACCTCCCACCTGCAGAACATCGAGGTGGGCGACGAGATCCTGATCGGCAAGAAACCCACGGGCACCCTCGTCCTCGACGGCCTGCGGCCCGGTCGCAACTTGTATCTTGTCGGCACGGGCACCGGCCTCGCGCCGTGGCTCAGCCTTGTCCGGGAGCCGGAAGTCTACGAGCGGTTCGAAAAGATCATCGTCACCCACACGGTGCGCCAGGTGGCCGATCTCAATTACCGGGAGTTTCTCTCGCATGATCTGCCGAACGATCCCGACCTTGGAGAAATGGTCGGTCCCAAGCTGATCTACTACCCGACGGTCACCCGCGAGCCGTTCGAAAATCAGGGCCGCATCACCGACCTCATCGCCTCGGGCAAGTTGTTTTCCGACATCGGCATGCCCGAGCTCGATCCTGCGCGAGACCGTCTGATGCTTTGCGGCGGCCCATCGGTGTTGGCGGACCTCAAGTCGCTGCTCCTGGCGCGCGGCTACGAGGAAGGATCGGTCGCGAACCCAGGAGATTTCGTCCTGGAGCGGGCGTTCGTCGAAACCTAGGGCGCCACCGGCGACCGCGGACACAGACAAGGGCGCTCCAGGTCGCTAGAAGACGCGGGTGAAAGCTTCAATCGACGAACGCGCGTTGTTGATTCTCGCCAGCGCCAGTCCCCGGCGTCTGGATCTTCTGGGTCAGGTCGGCGTGGTCCCGGACGCGGTTGAGCCGGCCGACATCGACGAGACGGCCCTGGCGGGCGAGACGCCACGAAGAACGGCCGAGCGTCTGGCCAAAGCGAAGGCCGATGTCGTCGCCCTTCGGCGTCCGGACGCATTCGTGCTCGCAGCCGATACGGTTGTGGCCGTCGGCCGGCGCGTGTTGGGCAAGCCGGCCGCTGAAGCGGAGGCCAGGGCCATGCTCGAATTGCTCTCCGGGCGAAATCACCGTGTGTATACAGGCGTCGCCGTGATCGCGCCGGGCGGTCGGCGCGCCAACCGCGTCGCGGAGGCGCGCGTCACCTTCAAGCGACTCTCCGCAAGCGACACGGCCCTCCTGCTCGCCAGCGGCGAATGGCGTGGCGTCGCCGGGGGCTATCGTATTCAGGGCCGGGCGGCCGCCGCCGTAACCCAACTGGTCGGATCCCACAGCGCCGTGGTCGGTCTGCCGCTTTACGAGACGATGACCTTGCTGGGTGGATTGGGATACGTGAGCGCATGAGCCAGCGGCGATTGTATCTCGACGAATGCGCCGGCGAGCGCCGCGGGGTCGTCACGCTCGACGGTCGGCCGGAGCGGCTGATGATCGTGCGTGACGGGGACCTGGCGCAGCAGGCGCTCGGCGCGAGACTGGCGGCGCGCGTGCGGCGTGTCGAGAACGCCGCGGGCCTTGCCTTCCTCGATATCGGCGTCGACCCGGACGCGGTGCTCAATCTCACTCCCGAAATCGGCCGCCTGACCGAGGGACAGGCGCTGGAAGTCGAAATCCGCACGGAGGCGCGCGGCGAGAAGGGGGCGACCGTGCAATTCATCGGCGCCGCCCAAGCGCCCGTCCGGCTGCTGGCGCCGGGCCCGGTCCTGGAGGAACGCCTCCTCGGCCATGAACGCGGCGCCGAGATCCAGACCGGCGCGATCGCCAGGACCGTCGCCGACGGGGCCCAGGACGAGGCGCTGGGCACGATCTTTCCCTTGCCCGGCGGGGGATCGATCGCCGTGGAGACCACGCGAGCGCTGGTCGCCGTCGATGTCGACGTCGGCGCCCGCGCCGGGAGCGAAGCCAAGCGGGTCGCTCGGGCGGCAAATTTCGCCGCCCTTGGCGCGGCCGCGCGCATCCTGCGTCTAAAGGGATTGGGTGGGCTGGTGGTCATCGACCTCGTTGGCCGAGGTCATGACGCGCCCGCCCTTTTGTCGGCCGCCCGCGCGGCGTTCGGCGCCGACAATCCCGGCGTCGCGTTCGGATCGGTCAGCCGCTTCGGGACGCTGGAGCTGACCATCCCACGACGATCGGCGCCGGTGCTGGATCGGCTGCTCGACCCCACGGGCGCAATGACCGCGCTCACCCTTGCCCTCAACGCGGTTCGCGCGCTGGAACGCGAAGCCCTTGCCGACAGGGGAGGGCGGTTCGACCTTGTGGTCTCTCCGGAGATCGCCGAGGCGGCCGCGCCGGTCCTTGCCGTCCTGGTCGCGCGCCTAGGCGACCGTCTGAGCTGCCGCGGCGAAACGGGCCGGCCGCGCGAATCGTTCGAGGTGTCGCGGCGATGACCGAAAGAGCGTGTCCGATCTGCAAGAAGCCGAGCGTCGCCGAGTGCCGGCCGTTCTGTTCGGGCCGATGCGCCAATGTCGACCTGCAGCGCTGGCTGACGGGCCGATACTCTCTGGGCGAAGACCATGAGAACGAACCGGGCGCGTCATGGCAAGAGGCCCTGGACCCGACGCCGCCAGACGGATAGCGCCGCGGCTTCTGGACAAGGCCAGAGGCGGCGCCTATAGACAGCCCTCCCAAAACGGACGCCTGGGTAGCTCAGTTGGTAGAGCAGCGGATTGAAAATCCGCGTGTCGGTGGTTCGATTCCGCCCCCAGGCACCACTTTTCATTTGATTGGTGGCTTGGCGCCCGCTTCCTGTCGGCTGTGGCCGGCGTCGCGTCCGCCCGTCGAGGTCAGCAACACGGCATGGAGCGAACTGCGCCGACGTCCGTCGCCCCGCCGCCGCATACATGGCGGATGCCGTTTTCGTTGGAAGACGTGCTCGCGCGGCGCCGAGAACGGGGGCACGCATTGGACCGAACGGGGAAAAGAGAAATCACGAGTTATGTTGCATTGCGACATAAATTTTCGGTTTGGGGCATGAAGTGGTGGTGGGACTGTCGAGTTTTCATGTTGCGTTGCAATGTGAACGGCGTTCTCTCCAATAGCGAGATGGTTTTTCTCCCGCAAGGCTCCCTTGACGGCGAAAAAAGGGGTTGCCAAAGGACCTTCGCCGCAAGTCTAACAAGGCCGTAAGGCGGGGTGACGCGCACGTGCGCCGATCCTCAAAGTCAAATGTGCTCGAACACGCAGGAACCGGCGCCAGATGCTCGACATCAAACGAACCTCTCCCCTTATCGCTCTGATAGGCGCCTTTGCGCTTATGGCGAGTGTCCCAGCGCAGGCGCAAAACGCGCCTGCGGCGACTCCCGCCGCGGCGGCCCCCGCGACGCCGGGCGCCGCCCCGGCCGACACCGCGTCGACCGACGCCGCTCCGCCGGCGGAAAACGCCGAAGGCCTGAAAGTCGGCGGCAGCGCCAACGGCAAGTTGACCCCGATCGTCATGTTCATGCAGGCCGACCTGGTCGTGAAGCTGGTCATGCTCGGCCTGCTCGCGTGCTCCTTGTTCTCCTGGATGCTGCTGATCATCAAAATGTTCGAGTTCGGCGGCCTCAAGAAGAGCTCTGACGCGTTCCTGGAATCGTTCCGTGGCGCGAAGTCGATCACCGACATGGGCAAGATCGCGGAATCGGAAGAATTCGCCGGCAACCCGATGGCCGACATGGCGGCGTCCGCCGCCGCCGAGGTCGAGCTGTCCCGGCAAGCCGGCCTGCAAGTGAGCGGCGAGCATCGCGACTCGACCATCATGCGCGCCAGCACGGCGATCAGCGCCGTGCAGTCCTCGCTCGCCCGCCGCCTCTCCGGCGGCATGCAGTTCCTGGCCTCGGTCGGTTCGAACGCCCCGTTCATCGGTCTGTTCGGCACCGTCTACGGGATCATGAATTCGTTCATCGGCATCGCCAACACCAACACCACCAACCTCGCGGTCGTGGCGCCCGGTATCGCCCAGGCGCTGCTCGCCACCGGGATCGGACTCTTCACGGCTATTCCGGCGGTGGTGTTCTATAACTACTTCCAGACGCAGATCACGGCCTACGGCGCGCGCACCGAAGGCTTTGTCGCCGAGTTGGTGAACGCCATCTCCCGGCAGCTCGACAAGGGAGTCTAAGGCGTATGGCCGCCAAACTTTCGGGGTCGAGCGGCGGCCGATACGAGGTCGCGCAGAACGCCTCCATCAACGTCACGCCCTTCGTGGACGTCATGCTGGTGCTCTTGATCATCTTCATGGTGGCTGCTCCCCTGGCCAGCGTGACGATCAAGGTTGCGCTCCCGCCTGCGGCCGCGAAGCCCGCCAAGGATCCGCCCACGCGTGTCTACATTTCGATCAAGAAGGACGGACGGGTGTTTGTCGGTGACAACGCCTCCGACATGGACACGCTCGGTGACGACCTCAAATCTGCGGTGGGCGCTCGCAACCCCTCGAAAGAGCGGATCTTCATCCGCGGTGACGAAGATCTTCCGTACATGGATTTCATGGCCGTGATGAACAAACTTCAGGACACCGGGTTTTACAGTGTGGCCCTCGTCGGCGAGGACAAGTCCGGGCTGAAAAAATGAGCGAGACGCCCCCTGTAAAAACAGTCGACATCGCCCACCCGGCGCACAATCCGTTCGATATCCCGCGCCCGCGGCGCAACAACGGCATCATTGCGGCGATCGTGTTCGCCGCCATTTTCCACGGGATCATCGGTTATTATCTCTATCAGTGGAAGTTCCAGGCGAAGTTCCAGAGCTATGCTGACGAGAAGACGGACGCGGCGCTGATTCACCCGCCCCCGCCGCCGCCACCGCCGCCACCCCCGCCGCCGCCGCCCAAGAACCTGCCGCCCCCGCCGCCGGTTCAGCCGCGTCCGCCGGCTGTAACTGCGCCGAACATACCGGCGCCCCCGCCGCTGTTCATCAAGCCGGTGGAAGCGCCCAGGCCGCCGCCGCCCGCCCCGCCGGTTGTCGCCGCGCCCGCGCCCCCACCGCCTCGTGCGACGATCATCACCAACCCCGATTGGCTACGTCGTCCTAGTGGGGATGAAGTCGCGGATGCTTACCCGGAACGCGCCCAGCGGATGGGTGTGAGCGGCCGCGCTGAACTGGCCTGCCAGGTCACGTCGAAGGGCACGGTGAATTGTAGTGTCGCCTCGGAAGATCCGCCGGACCAGGGCTTTGGGGCTGCCGCCTTGAAGTTGGCCCACCTCTTCAAGATGCGTCCTCAAACCAAGGATGGGGCTCCCACTGATGGCGGGAAGGTCAACATCCCGATCAGGTTCGTCTTGCCAAAGGACTAGTGAGGTCGGTATTCCTGTTAGCTTGTGACCCCGGAGGGTGACCTCCGGGGTTTTTCTCTTCATCGCGATCAGCAGGCCGATCTGGACCGCTTGATCGATTTCGGCTTCGCGACTAAACACGTCGCCCTTGCCGGTACGCCGCCTTAGCTCAGTTGGTTAGAGCGCTAGATTGTGGATCTAGAGGTCCTCGGTTCGAGCCCGAGAGGTGGTACCATTGCGAACGGCCCCTGGCGTGCGCCCCCTCGCGCAATTCCAGGTTGGCCAGCGACCTTGGCCGACGCGCCTCGCGCTGACCGCTTCACGCTCCCGTTAGACGCTTTCGATCCTGACAGCCGCATGATGGGCCTGTCGTCGGTGCGTTGTCGCTCGACGATTGCTCAGAAATCGCTGTTGACAGTATGCAATAGATCGCAATATGTAATTCCTATGGCTCGGTTGATGAGCCGTCCCTAGCAGACATCAGGAGCGATCATGCCGAAATTGTCAAATCCACGTTATGAAGCGTTTGCGCTGGCGTTCGCATCGGGTGCGCCTCTGCGGGATGCTTATGAAGATGCCGGATTCCATGGTGAACTCAGCCATGCCTGCCGCTTGGCGCGTCGCGGCGAGGTTCTCGCGCGCGTCGACGAGTTGCGCAGGGAACAGGCCGACCTCGACGAGGCCCGTCCGACCTCTGTCATCATTGCTCTCGTGCGGATGGCGCGCGCGGCGGAAAGCCTGAATACGGCGGCGGGCGTGAGGGAGGCGCGGCTTACGCTGCTGGAGGCTCAAAGACTGCATGTCGCTCAGATCAACGCCCGTCAGGATGTCGGTTTAGCCGTGATGGACGATGACGAGTGGGACGCCGCATTTCGATCGCTCGGCCAGTCGGTGCACGAAGCCTCGACGGTCATGGCCGCGCCTCCTATGGTCGGGCAATAGCCGGCTGGTATCGCCATGCGTTTCTGCCGCTATCAAGGATAGCGAGGGTGCGCTCGCCCGGGGGCTGGCGGCCGGGCGCCGTCCCTAAACAACCTCCTGCGAAGCCAGAACGCACGGGTGCGCGCCGGCCCCGTTCTCGACCTGCAGCGTCGCGTGATGCACCGCGAACCGAGACCTCAGCTCGGCGCAGACCGTCTGAAGCAGGGTGTCGTCCACCGGCGCCTCGGGGCGAACGAGGTGGGCGGTGAGCGCGGTCTCGGTCGTGCTCATGCCCCATATGTGCAGATCGTGCACTTCGCTGACCCCCGGCAAGGCCGTCAGATATTTCATCACCGCCACATGGTCGATGTTTGTGGGCACCGCCTGTAGCGCGAGATCGAGCGACTCGCGCATCAGCGACCATGTCCCGGCGACGATGATGGCGCTAATGGCCAGGCTCATCGCCGGATCGAGCCAAGACCAATGCGTCAACAGGATCATGCCACCCGCCGCCACGACTCCCAGCGCCACCAGCGCGTCGGAGGCCATGTGCATGAAGGCGCCGCGGATGTTGAGGTCGTCTTTGCGACCCGACACGAACATCATCGCCGTGACGGCGTTGACGGCGACGCCGCCGGCCGCGACCACCATCATGGTCGCGCCGGCGGAAGGCTCCGGGTGCAGGAGCCGCAGAATCGCCGCCCAGGCGACGCCGCCGGTCACGACCAGCAGCAGCACCGCATTGCTCAACGCCGCCAGGATCGAGGATCCGCGCAACCCGTAGGTGTAGCGGTCGCTGGGCGCACGGCGTGTCAGCCACATCGCCAGCCACGCGACGCCAAGACTCAGCACGTCGCCGAAATTATGGCCGGCGTCGGCGATCAGCGCCAGGGAATTGGCCGTCAATCCCCAGGCGACTTCGGCGACGACATAGACCGTGTTCAGCACGATCCCGATGGCGAACGCGCGTCCGAAGGACGCCGGCGCGTGATGATGACGGCCGTGTCCGTGCGCGTGGCCGTGTCCGGTCGCGCCGTCATGCTGGTGATCATGCTGCTCATGGCTCATCAGGACCGCACTCTGAAGGACCTTCCCGCTCGGTCAAGTCCGGCGCGACTTCCTCGCCGCCATGCTTTAAGATCGTTTCTTGCGTCAAACAGCCGAGAACGAGCATGACCAAGCGCGATTTCCGAAAATCCTGGGTAGGCGAGCGCCGGCTGGCGCCAGAAACCCTGATGCTCGGCTTTGGGTTCGACCCGGAACTTTCCGAGGGGGCGGTGAAGATCCCGATCTTTCTGACCTCGACGTTCGCCTACAAGACATGTGAGGAAGGCAAGCTCCTCTTCGACTACATGAGCGGCCGCGGCGCCCCTCCGGAAGGCTCGGACGCCGGGCTGATCTACACCCGCTTCAACAATCCCAACCTGCAGATCGTCGAGGAACGTCTCGCCGTGCTCGAGCAGGCGGACGCCTGCGCGGTCTTCTCCAGCGGCATGGCGGCGATCCTCACGGCCATGCTGTCCGTGGCTGATCCCGGTCAGGTGGTGTTGCGGTCGCGTCCGCTCTACGGCGGCACCGAAACCCTGTTCGACGGCCTGCTCGCCAAACTGGGAGTTCACAGCGTGCCGTTTGTCGACGGGATCGACGGCGCGGCGGTGCGCGCGGCGGCAAACGCGGCGATGGAGCGCGGGCTCCTCACCGCCATCTTCGTCGAGACCCCGGCCAATCCGACCAACGCCGTCGTCGATCTGGACCTGATGTCTGTGGTCGCCGGCGAAGCCCAGGCGCGTCAGGGCGTAAAACCGTTGATCGTCGTCGACAATACGTTGTTGGGGCCGCTCTACCAGTCGCCGCTCGCCCACGGGGCCGATCTCGTGGTCTACTCCCTGACCAAGTACGTCGGCGGTCACAGCGACCTCGTGGCCGGTTCGGTGGCCGGTTCGGCGGCTTTGATGAAGAAGGTGCGTTCGCTCCGCAATCTGATCGGCAATCAACTCGACGTCCACAGCTGCTGGATGCTGACCCGCTCGCTGGAGACCCTCCGGCTGAGAATGGACAAGGCGTTCGGCAACGCCCGCGTCGTGGCCGAATGGCTGTCGACCCACGCGGCCGTCGAACGCATCGCCTATTTGGGCGCAGCCGCGCCTGGGTCACTCCAGGCCGAAGTGATCGAGCGCCAGTGCGGCGCGCACGGCGCCACGTTTTCCTTCGTGGTCAAGGGCGGCCGCGATGCGGCGTTCCAGGTGCTCGACAATCTGCAGGTGTTCAAGCTCGCGGTCAGTCTGGGAGGCACAGAGTCGCTCGCGTGCCATCCGGGCAGCACGACCCACTCCGGCGTTACCGCCAACGAACGCGTCGCGCTCGGTATCGAGGAAGGACTGATCCGATTGTCGATCGGCATCGAGGCTCCGGAAGATCTGATCGCCGACCTCGATAAGGCCTTGGCAACGCTCACTTGATCTCGTCGGCCGCGCAATTTTAGCACGGCGTGCGATTTTGGCTTGCCAAGAGGGCGAATTGAAAGCCCAATGCCGCTCGTGAACGGACCAGGACCGAGCACCGCCCGCAAAGGCGAAGATCGGCAGGGGAGCGTCTAATGACCGCATCACGTGAAGTCCGCCTGGCCCGACGGCCGGAGGGCGCGCCGACGACGGAAGACTTCTTGCTCGAGACCGTCGATTTGCCTGCTCCAGGCAGTGGATGCTTCCTGGTCCGCAATCGCTTCATGTCCGTCGATCCCTACATGCGCCTGCCCATGACGGGGCAGGATGGCGTGCACGCCGCCATGGACGCCGGGCACGCGCTGACCGGCGCCGCGATCGGCGTCGTCGAACAGTCCGCTCACCAGGACTGGCCTGAAGGGACCTGGGTTGTCAGTGCGACCCATGGTTGGCGCGAAGCCTATGTCAGCGACGGCGGAGGATTGACTCGCCTGGATGTGCTGGCGGGGGAGCCCAGTCTTTATGTCGGTCTTCTTGGACTTATCGGAGTCACGGCCTTTGGGGGCATCGAGGGCGTGCTCAAACCAGGACCCGGCGACACGCTGTTCGTTTCCGGCGCCGCGGGCGCCGTAGGCTCGGTGGCATGCCAACTGGCCAAGCGTCGCGGCGCGCGCGTGCTCGGTACGACCGGCTCGGACGACAAGGTCGCCTGGCTCAAGGACGAACTGGGACTTGACGAGGCCGTGAACTACAAAACCGTCGGTGATCTGCGTCCGGTTTTGAAGACCTTTGCGCCCGACGGTTTGACCATGATGTTCGACAACGTCGGCGGCGGCACGCTCGAGGCGGCAATCGACTCAATGAGGCAAGGCGGTCATCTGGCCCTTTGCGGCGCGATCGCACTTTACAACGGAGTCAATTATCGCGCGGGACCATCGAATTTCTTCACCGTCATCGAAAAATGCCTGCGTGTCGAGGGATTCAACGCAGGGCCTTACTATTCCCGGGCGGGAGAGATCTTCGGGTTTCTGGGCGGTCTGCTCGCCGGCGGCGAGCTGGTCTGGAAAGAGACCGTCCGCGATGGGATCGACGCCGCGCCTCGCGCCTTCATCGACATGATGGCTGGGGCGAATATCGGCAAGATGCTGGTGCGCCTCTAGGCCCTCCGGAGGGTTTACGCGTGATGGTTGACGACGGTGAAGGTGTGATCCGCGCGAGGCGTAGGGCTTACACCAGCGCCCAGATCAACGAGCGCCGCGCGCGGATTCTCTCCGAAGCCCTGGCATTGATCATCGAGACCGGATCCACCGGATTTACGGTCCAGGAACTCAGCCGACGCGCCGATGTGGCGCCTCGCACCCTGTACTATGCATTTGGCGACAAGGAAGGGGTGATCGAAAGCGCGGTGATCGAGCACTTTTCCTCCCTCACTCGTCGTAACGGGCTCACTCCGACGCCACCCTATGCTCCGTGGGTGATGAGGGCGATGGATGTGGCCCTTTCAGAGATCCTGCGCGTGCCCAACTACGCCCGGGCCATGGTGGAAGTGTATTTTTCGCCTTCGGCCAACAGCCGCATCGTCGGCGCGTTGCGCAAGATATCCAACGGCGTTCCCGCGCTCTGGCTGCGCGCCGAGATACAGTCCGGCCACCTCTGGCCCTGGGCGGACGCCGAGACGTTCCTGGAGCAACTAAGCGACCTGCAGTACGCGACCCTCCACGCCTGGGCGGTGGGTAAACTGGGCGACCCAGAGCTGGGCCGGCGGCGGCGCCTCAATTTCCTCACCCTCGCCCAGGGGGTTCTCAACGCATCTGGCCGCCAGATTTTCGAAGAGCTGCTCAGCGCCGATCTGGCGGCGCTGAGCGTCGCGGCAGGCGGCCATACAGCCGGCTAATCCCAAGGAGACGATCGAATGGACGCTTTTGCCGCCGCCGACCACATCGAGATCCAACAGGTGCTCTACCGCTACTGCCGCGCGGTCGATCGGGGCGATGAGGCTCTCTTGCGCAGCGTCTACCACCCTGGCGCCGTTGATCGCCATGGTGCGTTCGAGGGAAGCGGCGAGGAGTTTGCCGCCATGCTGGTCCAATCCATGGACCGCGCGCCGCGCGTCGGGCAGCATCATATCACCAATGTTCTGATCGAGCTCGAAGGCGACGCCGCCGCGGTGGAGAGCTATTTCCTCGCGCTTCACCCGCTGGGCGACGCCTCGTCGGGAGACGCAAGCCACGTTCCGGTCACCGGCCGTTATCTGGACCGTTTCGAGCGTCGAGACGGCGCCTGGAAGATTGCCGATCGAACGGTCGTGCTCGATTGGTCCGCCGCCCCGCTCGCCTGGTCGCCGTGGGCCGCTCAGGGCGACTATCCCCAGGGAGGCCGGCGCGGGGAGGATCCCTCCTATGAGCCGAGGCCTTGAGCTCCATGGGCCGGGTTACCGTCGCGCGATAGAAGGACGGCGATCCAGCGGGTGCTTTCGAATTCGGCTGTGATCGCCAGCACTGTCACGCTCAATGGGGTCGACAGCAGAACTCCGGGCATACCGAAAATCGCGCCCCAAAAGCCGATCGAGATCAGAACAAGCAGGGGATCGATGTTGAGCTCGTCGCTGGCGAGCTTCGGCATCAACACATTGTCGATCAGGAAGGCGGCCGCGCCGACGATCACAAGCAGCGTTATGGGCCGAGCCGGGTCATCGAACTGCGCGAACGCCGCAAGCGATGGAAACAAGGCGCCAATCACCGGGCCGACGATCGGCACGTAGGCCGACAGGAACACCATGAAGGCCACGAACAGCGCGTCACGCACGCCCAGAATCCCCATGAGCCCTCCGGCGACAACGGCGATCAGGGTGGCCTTGAGCGTCTGCAGTTTCATGTAGCGCTCCACTGCATCGCGAACGCGATCTGTGACTCTTAGCGCGCCAAGTCTCTGGTTTTCACTCTTATACAGGCCGTCGAGCTTGCGCCCGAAAGCGGCGCGGGAGGCCTGAAGAAATCCAAAATAAATGATGACCAGGGCGCCATAGGAAATCAGGCCGCGGGCCGCGCCGAAGGCCCGTCCGACGAGGCGGCCAGGATCGACGCCGCCCAAGATCTGACGGAGCTTTATCGGTGGGGCGCCGACAGTCTCCATCACTTGGGTCAGGAGGCGATCCAGCCTGGGTTGCAGCCCTTTTATCTCCAGTGCAAAGGGCGGAGCCTGAATCGCGAATAGAAAGCCGACGGCGGTGAAGGTGCTCAGGATCACCGTGGCGGCGATTCCTCCCCGCACCCAGCGGGGAGCGACTGGCAGACGCTTCTGCAGGATGCGTGAGAGGGCGTCGGCAAGAAGCAGAAGGAATGTCGCAATGATCAACGGCGCGAGAATCTCCTGAAAAAACCGCGCCAGTGTGAAAGCCACGACGACGGCGAGAAAAACGCTAGCATCACGTATGGCTCTGAGTGCGCCGGTCGCCGCCCCGCCGCCCTCGCTCACGCGGCCGCCAGGCGCTTTGGTCGTCTCAGGTCGGCGGCCAGGCCGTCGCCCATCAGGTCGATGAAATTGTCCGCATAAAAGCGGTCGACTGCGCGCGCGGGAGTCGCGGTGAGCGAATCGCCGAACCGTTTGAGGGGGTTACGACCGCCCTCGACATGCGGATAGTCGGATGAGAACAGGCATGTTTCCTCGCCGCTTTCCCGAATGATCCATCCACAATCCTCGTGCGGGTAGGGCGTGACACGAACCTGCCGGTGGACGATCTCGCTGGGGCGTGCGCTCAGTCGGTGCAGCCTCTCCTCGTTCTTGTAAAACGCCGAGTGGGCGGAATCCATCGACCGCATCCAGCCAGGAAGCCAGGACGCGCCCAGCTCTATCGCCCCGAACTTCAGACGTGGGAAGCGGTCCAAGACGCCGTCCAGGATCAGCGCCGCCAGGGTCTGCATCACCGAATGGGGGATCGGCATGTAGCTCACCGACGTGAAATTCTCTTCGCCGCCATGGAAATCCTTCACACGAGGAAGGCCGTTCTCGAAATAATCCGGGTTGAGTTTCTCCTCGCCGCCCACATGGAACAGGATTGGGATCCCCGCCTCCTGGGCTTGCGCCCAGAGAGGGTCGAACCCGATGTGACTGGGCGAATGTCCGCGCGGGCAGCGCGAGGCGATCAGCAGCGCCTTGGCGCCCAGTTCGATGGCCTCGCGCGCCGCCGCTTTGGTCCGCGAGAATTCGACGAGCGGTATGTAACCGGTGGCCAGCAACCGCTGGTCGATGGCGCAGAAATCGACCATCATACGGTTGTGCGCTTGGGCGGCCGCGTAACAAAGGTCGATGTCGCCGACCTCGTCCAAACCGAAATTGCCGAGACAGAAGGTCGTGAACACCAGTTGGCTGGCGACGCCCAGAAGATCGATGACAGCGGGTCGATCCGAGCGCCGGAAGGCGCCGAGCGCATCGTGATTTTTGCGTAGCAGAATATTCTTGGCCGAATCGGCCCTGAACTCGGCGTCGTCGTGCTTGCGCCGGTAAAGCGTATCCCAGCCCAGGCTTGGCGACGCGGCCTTGTGCCGCCAGCTCGGGAGATCATGATATGCGCTCAGAAACCGAGGGTCGAACCAGCTGTCAAGACAGTCGGGCAGCTCCATCAAGTGCGAGTCGGCGTCGTGAACCAGACGATTTTCAACGTAGGGCATCGGTCATCCGCGAATGATCAGATCTGAGGCATCAAGTCCAAGCAGCACTATGGGCTCGCCGTGGATCGCCGCCAAGGTCGCCGGGATCGTCGTGTCGCTGGCGGCCGCGGCCCCGGTCACCCTTACGCATGCCGCCGAACCGGGCGCCGCGATCGCGACGCGCGCGCTGAACGCCGATCTGTTGGCCCATGACAGCGCGACGGAAGTGCTGCGTCGCTGGTGCGCGTCGCGTCGTCTCGCCGACCCGCCGCTCATCAAGGCGGTAAGGGAAACGAGCGCGGAAAAGCCCGCTGACAGGCAGACCCGCGCGCTACTGCAGGTCAGGGCCAATGAACCCGTCCGTTATCGGCGCGTGCGACTCGTCTGCGGCTCGCACACCCTGTCGAAGGCCGACAACTGGTATGTTCCCGATCGTCTCACGCCGGACATGAACAGGCAGCTCGATCAAACCGAGACCCCATTCGGGTTCGTCGTCAAACCGCTGGGCTACCATCGCATCCGCTTGGTCGCGACGATACTTCTGGATCGATACGGGCAGGCCAAGGCCGGGCAGGGCGTCTTGCAACACAAGGCGTTGCTGGTGACGCCCGAGGGCCTGCCGTTCAGCTTCGTCGTGGAAACCTACACCTCCGATATCGCGACGATCAATCCAGCGGGTCGCTGAACACCGGGTCGCGCTTCTGCAGGTTGGCCATAACGGCCTCGACCTGGTTAGGGCTGCCGATCAGAGCGACTTGTTCCTGGGTTTCTTGCAGCAGGCCGGAGCCGGGGTCGGTGATCACCGCGGCGTTCAAGATGCGCTTGGACGCGCGCACCGCGTGAGGATTTTTGCCCGCGATGTCTCGCGCGACGGCGAGGGCCTCGGCGCGAGGGTCGTCACAGACACGTGTGGCGAAGCCAATGCGGCCCGCCTCTTCGCCTGAGAAAATGCGGCCGGTGTAGGTAAGCTCGCGAACGATGTCCTCGCGCACCAGGTGGCGCATGAGCTGGGTGCCGGCCATGTCGGGCACCAAGCCCCATTTGATTTCGAGCACGGCCAGGCGAGCGTCGGGCGCCACGAAGCGCATGTCGGCGCCCAGCATGAGCTGGAAGCCGCCGCCGAAGGCCACGCCATGAACCGCGGCGATCACCGGGACAGGTATGTCGCGCCACACCCAGACGGCGTATTGCGCCCGGTTGGCGATGCCATGCGAGCGGTCGCCCAAACCGCTCTCCACCGGACCGGTCCGGGCGCCGGGCCCTTGGGCCATGCGACCGAAATTACCCATGTCCAGGCCGGCGCAGAAGGCGCGTCCCGCGCCGGACAATACCACCGCGCGCAATCCCGGCTCGACCTTGAGCCGCTCGCCGGTTGCGACCAGCGCCGAAAACATGGCATCGTCCAGGGCGTTCATTTTGTCGGTGCGCACAAGCCGCACGTCAGCCACGCCGGCATCAATCGCCACCGTGACACGTTCATCGATCGCCGCATCGCCGTCCATGGTCGCCTCCTTGTGTTCGCCTGCGCTTCATCTTGAAGGCGCTCGTGCGCCCCTGACAAGTCTGACCTAAAGGAACCGGGGCGGATCTGCCTTTGCAAAACCTCTGGTCGAACCCTGGGAGCCTATTCGTCGCGCTGAAATACGATGCGGGCGGCAAGACCAGGATTGGCGTCGTGCAGGTTCGCCTCGGCTCCATGCAGACGCGCGACGGCGGCCACCAATGCCAGCCCAAGGCCGCTGCCTGGCGTCGAACGGCTGGCTTCGAGGCGGTGAAACCGATCGAAGACCCGTTCGCGCTCTGACGGCGGGATACCCGGACCATTGTCGGTCACGTAGAGCGTGATCTGGCCACCTACGCGTCGGCACCCCACGTGCACCTCTGCCGTGTCGCCGGCGTGGCGCAGGGCGTTCTCAACCAGATTGGCCAACATTTGGGTCAGCAATGCCCTGTCGCCGTCAATTTCCATGCTTGGGCCGGGCGCGAGGTTGAGGCTCTGTCCGCCTTCCTCGGCCGAAGGGCGAAAGGCGTCGACCACCGTGCCCGCGATCGCGGCGAGATCGACAGGCCGGAAGGCCGCTCTGCGCGCCCCGCCTTCGATTTGCGATATGCGAAGCAACGCGGCGAATGTGGCCAGAATATCGTCGAGGTCGTTGAGCGCCGATTCGAGAGCATCCCGCGACTCACCTCCGTCGGTGCGTCCCAGAATGGTTTCCAGCCGCTGTCGTAGTCGCGTCAAAGGGGTCCGAAGGTCATGGGCGATGTCGGTGGAAACCTGCCGAAGGCTGTCCATCAGGCCGGCGATCCGATCGAGCATGCGGTTCAGCGTGGAAGCAAGACGGTCCAGTTCGTCTTCCGAGCCGCGCACCGGAACGCGGCTCGCCATGTCGCCGTCGATGATGGCTTCCGCGGTCTCCGTGATCGACGCGATGCGTTGTCCGACCGTGCGGCTGAGGGTGAACCCGCCCAGCCCCCCCAGAAGCAGGACGCCCACAAAAGCGACGCCGAAGCTTCGAACCAGCACGCTGTCGATGACGTTGATGCGCGCGAGACTGTCGCCGACGATCAGCCGATATCCGTTCGGCAATTGCGTCACATAGATGCGGCTTAGCCCCTCCTCGGGCCCGGCGTGTCCGGAGACACTTGCGGTCGACCATCCCAGGCGCGCGCGAACCCTGGAAAAATTGCCTGCGATGGCTGTCCCGTCGGGCGATTGAAGGCCGAAGTCCAACGCTCCAGGCGTGAGGTCATGTTCTTGGATCAACACCTTTACGCCGCGGAGACCTTCTGTTTTGAATTCTTGAAGCATCGCGTTGGAGTCGGAAACGATCCGCTCGTTGAACTGTCCGTTGAGCGCCGCTCTCGCGTCGAGAAGGGTCACGACCCCGAGGATGACGACCGACAGGGCGAAGGCCCCTGTAAAGAACGCCGTCAGTCTGAGGTTGGAGGAGCGGATCAAATGCCTAGGGCTCGCGGAGGCAGTAGCCGGCGCCGCGGACCGTATGGATGAGGTCCGGCGCGTCATCCCGGCACAGCTTCGCGCGCAATCGGCTCATGTGGGTCTCGACGATGTTCGTCTTGGGATCGAAGTGGAAGTCCCACACGCTTTCCAAAAGCATGGTGCGCGTGACGACGCGGCCGGCGTGGCGCAGGAGGAATTCCAGAATCTGGTATTCTCTGGGTTGAAGGTCGATACGCGCGCCAGACCGTGTCACCGTTCGCCGCAGCAGGTCGACTTCGAGATCGGCGACGCGAAGCGACATGGCCAGCTCCTGCGTCGGCGGCCGCCGCGCCAACGCGTTGAGCCTGGCCAGTAGTTCGGCGAACGCGAAGGGTTTCACCAGATAGTCGTCGGCTCCCGCCTCCAGGCCCTCGACGCGGTCGTCGATGCCGTCCACGGCCGTGAGCAATAGAACCGGCGTGTGGATGTTGGAGGCCCGGATTGTCCGCAGGATGGTCATGCCGTCGACTTCTGGAAGCATGCGGTCGAGCACGATGACGTCATATGTCTCGCCGGCCGCCTTGAGCAGGCCCTCGCGGCCCGCTTCGGCATGATCGACCGCGTGGCCCGCCTCGGCGAAGGCCCGCTTGAGGTACGCGCCAGCCTCCCGGTCGTCTTCCACAAGCAAGAGTTTCATGGCGCTCCATTCTTTTCCAGCCACTCGAAGGCGGCGGGGGCTGACGCGTGAGCCCGATTGCCCCTCGACATGTCATGACCGCCGATCATATCGACTGCGCGCCAACAGCCAAAATGGAGGGATCGCGATGCCCATCGTCAATCGGATTACCGAGCTTCTGGGGATCGAGATTCCCATTATCCAGGCCCCGATGGGCTGGATCGCGCGGGCTCCGCTCGCGTCCGCGGTATCCAACGCCGGCGGCATGGGCATCATCGAAACATCCTCCGGCGATCTCGACGCGATCCGCGGCGAGATCGAAACGATGCGCCGGCTGACGGACAAGCCGTTTGGGGTCAACATCGCGCAGGCCTTCGTGCGCGATCCCGGGATCGTATCGTTCGTCGTCGACCAAGGCGTAACATTCGTCACCACGTCCGCGGGAGATCCGAACAGGTACTGCGCGCAACTCAAGGCCGCAGGCCTGACCGTGTTCCACGTCGTGCCCTCGCTGCATGCGGCCCTTCGCGCCGTCGAGGCCGGCGTCGACGGCCTTGTCGTGGAGGGCGGCGAGGGAGGCGGCTTCAAGAACCCTCGCGAGGTGGCCACCATGGTGCTGCTGCCGCTCGTATGCTCGAGGGTAGGGGCGCCGATCGTAGCCGCGGGCGGCATCGTGGACGGCAAAAGCATGGCGGCGGCGTTCGCGCTGGGCGCTGAAGCCGTGCAGATGGGAACCCGCATGGTTTCCGCGGAGGAATCACCGGTTCACGCCAACTGGAAGACTTCCATCATCGAGGCCAAGGAGACCGACACGGTCTTCCTGAACCGTTTCGGACCCGGCCCGGCTCTGCGGGCGCTTCGCACCGAGAAGACCAACGCTCTCGAGCGCGAGCCGCCGGCGAACATGATGGCCGAGTTCGGCCGTGCGCTGGATCTATACTTCGGCGGCGACATGCAGGCGTCGATCGCACTTTGCGGCCAGGTCGCAGGTCGGATAGATGCGGTGAAGCCCGTCGCGCAAATCCTCAGCGAAACCCTCGCCGAGTTCGAGGACACGATCGCGATGCTTGCGTCGAAATACGGCGGGGCGTCCTGACGTCGCCCCGCATCGCATCCCGTCGGCCTAGGCGTGCGCCAGCGCCAGCGCCTTGGCCAATGTCATCAAGGCCCGCCGCGAATCGGTGCTGGTGATTCGGGCGTAGAGAGCCGTTATGTCGTCGGCCGCGGACTTTGACGCCCGCGCGACCATGGTCGCCGAGGCCGAGGCGCCGTCTTCGCCGACGAGAGCGGCCACGCTGGTCTCCAGCTTCGCCGCGATCCTGACCAGCATGGAGGCCGAAACCCGATTGGCGCCGCGCTCATACTTCTGGACTTGTTGAAATGTTATGCCGAGGGATTCCGCCAGTTGCGTCTGGCTGAACCCCGAAGCGCGGCGACGCGTGCGAATGCGAGCCCCAACCGCTATATCAATAGGATCCGGTCCCTCTCTGGTGGTTGCCCGCATGATTTGTGTCCTTCATTCAAAGTCCCCTTCATCAAGACGTACAACCGTGCGAGGAGTTGAGCTAGGCAGCGCGGCTATTAGTCGCGCCCCCCGCCCTGTGAGCGGGTTGTGAAGACGGCGATCCGCCGCTGCCCAGAATCACGGCGCCTTTGACGCTTTCGGTGCTGGTGGCCGGCGCCGGCGCGCTGGGTGCGACGATCGCCTGTGAACTCGCGCGGCGCGGCGCCGAGGTGACCGTGGCCGATCCGATCGACGCCGGCGAAAGCGCGTCGGGCGTCGCCGGCGGCATGCTGGCCCCCGCCTGCGAAAGTCTGCTCGATCCCCTCGCGGCGGAGTTCTCTCTTCTCCAGGCGGCGCGCGATCTGTGGCCCGAGCTCGCTGGCCTGATCGGACTGACACTCGACACCCACGGCGCTTTGGTCGTGGCCGCCGACGATGACCTCGATGCGATGAGCGGGCGGCTGAAGGCGCTTGGCGCGAACGTTCGCTTCATGAGCCGCGACGAGCTTGGCCGCAAGGCGCCCTGGCTCTCGTCGGGGCGGCCCGCCCTCTGGACCTCCGAGGATTGGCTCTTGTCGCCCGCTTCCGCGCTGGCCGCGCTGCGCGCCCGCGCGGAAGCGGGCGGCGCGCGCTGGAGACGCGCGTCGGTTGTGCGATTCGCGCCCGGACGCGCCGACCTCAGCGACGGCGAGTCCGTGGACTGTGACAGGCTGGTCATCGCCACCGGCGCATCGCGGTCTCTGGCCGAACTCGCTCCCGAGCTGAATATCCTCACGCCGATCAAGGGACAGATCCTGCGCTGGCCCGCGCTGGCGCTCAGCGGACCGGTCGTGCGCGCGAATGGAGCCTATGTCTGTCCTTCGCCGTGCGGCGTGAGCGTCGGAGCGACGATGGAGCCGGGCCGGGAGGATCTGACCATTGATGCTTCCGCGGTCGCAGGCCTGCGCCGCGCCGCCTCGGCGCTCGTCCCGGCGCTCGCGAGTGGGCCGGTGCAAGCGCGCGCCGGCGTCAGAGCCGCGACGCCCGATGGCCTGCCGCTGGTCGGTCCGGCCGCCCGGCCGGGCGTCTGGCTGGCCGTCGGGGCGCGTCGCAATGGCTGGCTGCTCGCGCCGCTCATCGCCCGAATCGCGGCGGACGGGCTGGCCGGCGCGGCCATTGATGACCGCGCCGAGCTCTTTGATCCGGCGCGTTTCATCTAGGCGCCGCCACCATCCGACTTGCCACCTGGCGCCGTACGCGCGCAGAAAGTGTCCATGAGCGAGCCAACCGCAAGTGTTCCGATCCGTCCGGCCGCGACCATCCTTCTGGTTCGCGACGAGCCGACCTTCGAAGTGCTGATGGTCAAGCGCCATCATCAGATCGACTTCGCGGCCGGGGCATTGGTCTTCCCCGGCGGCAAGACCCACGCCGGCGACCACGATCCGGTGTGGGAGCATCGCTCCGTCGGCTGGGCCCGCACCGCGCAGGACAAGCGCGCTCTGAGGATCGCGGCGATCCGCGAAGCCTACGAGGAGACGGGCATTCTGCTGGCGCGGCACGCGGACGGCGCCGCGTTCACCGGCGACGAGCGCGCCGCCGCCGCGCGCGACGAGATCGCGTCGGACCGGCGCACCTTCCTGGACCTGATCGCCGAGCTGGACGTTCACGTGGACCTCGACGCCCTGACGGTGTTCGCGCGCTGGATCACGCCGGCGATGATGCCCAAGCGTTTCGACACCTGGTTCTACATCGCCGACGCGCCGCCCGATCAGCTGGCGCTTTGCGATGGCTGGGAGACGGTGGACGCGGAATGGGTCGCGCCGACCGAGGCGCTGCGCCTGGCCGAAGCGGGCGAACGCACCGTGATCTTCCCGACGCGCATGAACCTGCAACTCCTGGCGGAGGCGGCCGGCGCCGCCGACGCCATCGCGCGCGCCGCCGCTCGTACGCTGGTGCCGGTCGAGCCCAAGGTCGTGCAGACCGACGACGGACCCGTGCTGGCGATTCCGGTCGACGCCGGCTACGGGGCCGTCACCGAACCGATGTCGCGCGTTCGCTAGGTTCACCGGTTCACGTCGAAAACTGTTCGGCCAGCACGCGTTCCTCCAGACTGCGGCCGGCGTCGAACAGCATGGCCAGGGATATGGAGCGGTCTTCGAGCACCTGAACCTCCACGACGCCCCGCACCTCGAAGTTGTCGGCCACGGCGCTGACCGGGCGCTTGTCCGCCTCCAGGATCTGGAACGTCACCTTGGCCTTGTGCGACAGCAACGCGCCTCGCCAGCGCCGGGGGCGGAAGGCGCTGATCGGCGTGAGGGCGAGAACCTGTGCGTCGATGGGGATGATCGGCCCATGAGCCGACAGATTGTAAGCTGTCGATCCCGCCGGCGTCGACACCAGGGCGCCGTCGCAGATCAACTCCTCGAGCCGCGGCCGCCCATCGATGAGGATCCTCAGCTTCGCGGTCTGGCGGGTCTCGCGCAACAGACTGACGTCATTGATCGCCAGCGCCTTATGGCGCGCGCCGTGAGCGTCGGTGGCTGTCATGCTGAGCGGATGGATGATCGCCTTTTCGGCCGCGGCTATGCGCTCGATCAACTGATCTTCGCGGTAGTCGTTCATCAGAAAACCGACCGACCCGCGGTTCATACCGTAGATGGGCCGGCGCATGGCGAGATTGCGGTGAAGGGTCTCGAGCATGAACCCGTCGCCCCCCAGAGCGACGACCACGTCGGCCTCGTCTTCGCCGACGGCGCCGTAGAGGCTGCTAAGGCGCGCCTTAGCCTCGATCGCTTCGGGACGATCGCTGGCGACGAACGCAAGTCGGGGGGGAAGCGTGCCTGCCATGTTTTTGGCCTATGGAGGCGCGGACGGCGCGCGATTGTCAAACCATCCGGACCGCGGATCATTCCTCCGGTCCGGCGTCCAGTTCACCCGGGGGCGGGCGCGGGTCCTTGTCTCGTTCATAGGGCCTTCCCACCAGCTTGGCCCACGCGCGCCGCTTGGAGACGTAAGCCTTCTGCAGCTTGGCGGCCGCCTTCGGGCTCAGGGCCGCCGTGTCGCTCGGTGAAGGGGTCGGCTGGGTCAAGCCGCCTATTTAGCGATTGAAGCCCGCTCTCGCCACTGGGGCGCCGGCGCCGCCGCAATCTTTGCGAAATCTCCAGGGCCGCGGCGCTTGACGCGGACGCCCAGCGGGGCGACTCTCCTGACGGATTTGACTGGGAGAGAACGCCATGGCCGACGGATCGCTGCTGGGCTTCAATTCGCTCGAGGGCAAGGTCTCGCAAGAGGAGTGGAAGGCGCGCGTCGACCTCGCGGCCCTTTATCGTCTCGTAGCGCTGAACGGCTGGGACGACATGATCTACACGCACATTTCCGCGCGCATTCCGGGACCTGAGCACCATTTCCTGATCAACCCCTATGGCCTGTTCTTCGGCGAAATGACCGCCTCGGCCCTGGTCAAGATCGACCTGGAGGGCGCTGTCCAGCAGGAGACGTCGTCCTTCGTCAACGCCGCCGGTTTCACCATCCATTCCGCCATCCACGCCGCGCGCGACGACGCCCACTACGTCATGCATCTGCACACCGATCAGGGCGTCGCGGTGTCCGCCCAGGCCGAGGGCCTGCTGCCGCTGAGCCAGCATTCTCTGATCGTCCTGCCCAGGCTCGCCTATCACGACTACGAGGGCATCGCGCTCAATCTGGATGAACGCGAGCGACTGGTCGCGGATCTGGGCGACAAGCACGTCATGCTGCTGCGCAACCACGGCACCCTGGCGGTCGGCCAGACGGCCGGCGATTGCTGGACGCACATGTTCTACCTCGAGCGCGCCTGCAAGCAGCAGGTGATGGCGCTGTCCTGTGGGCGCGACAAGGTGCTGTTCGCGCCGCAGGCCTCGCAGGACGAGGTTAGGCGCCAGACCAGCCGCGGCGTCGGCGGCGCCCTGGCCTGGCCGGGGTGTCTGCGGCGGCTCGAGCGCGAGAGCCCCGGCTACGACGCTTAAGGCGCGAGCCTCGCTCGGGGCCCCCTTTGTCGGCTCGGGGCCAGGTGTTAGACGGCGCGGGACACCCCTCGAGAAGTAGCGCCCGACATGCCGAGCCTGAACGATATCCGCAGCCAGTTCCTTGATTATTTCGGCGCGCGCGAACACGCCATAACGGCCTCCGCGCCGCTTGTGCCGCAGAGCGACCCCACCCTGCTGTTCGTCAATGCCGGCATGGTTCCGTTCAAGAACATCTTCACCGGCGCAGAAGCGCCGTTCGCGCCGCGCGCGGTGTCGTCGCAGAAGTGCGTCCGCGCCGGCGGCAAGCACAACGACCTCGACAATGTCGGCTACACCGCCCGCCACCACACCTTCTTCGAGATGCTCGGCAACTTCTCGTTCGGCGACTATTTCAAGGCCGGCGCGATCGAGTTCGCCTGGAAGCTGATCACCGAGGATTTCGCCATCGATCCGGCGCGACTGCTGGTCACGGTCCATGTCTCGGACGAAGAGGCGGCAGGTCTGTGGCGCAGAATCGCCGGCCTCGACGATAGGAGGATCATCCGTATCGCGAGTTCCGACAACTTCTGGTCGATGGGCGACACCGGGCCGTGCGGGCCGTGTTCGGAGATCTTTTACGATCATGGCGATCATGTCGCCGGCGGGCCGCCCGGATCGGCGGAGGAGGACGGCGACCGCTTCACCGAGATCTGGAACCTGGTGTTCATGCAGTTCGAACAGATCGCCGAGGGCGACCGGCGCGACCTGCCGCGCCCCTGCATCGACACCGGCATGGGTCTCGAACGGGTCACGGCCGTCCTCCAGGGCGTGCACGACAACTACGACATCGACCTGTTCCGCACCCTGATCGCGGCCGGCGTATCCGAGACGGGGGTCGCGGCGACGGGGGAGAACGCGGCCTCGCACCGCATTATCGCCGACCACCTGCGCTCGACCTCGTTTCTGATCGCCGACGGCGTTGGGCCGTCCAACGAGGGCCGCGGCTATGTGCTGCGCCGGATCATGCGGCGGGCGATGCGCCACGCATTCCTGCTGGGGGCGAAGGACCCGCTGATGCATCGGCTGGTCCCCGCCCTGGTGGGCGCGATGGGCGAGGCCTATCCGCAACTGCGGCGCGCCGAACCGGTCATTGCCGAGACCCTGCGCGGAGAGGAAGAGCGCTTCCGCGCCACGCTCGGGCGCGGCCTGGCGCTTCTGGACGAGGCGACGCAGGGCATGGGCGCCGGATCGGTGCTCTCCGGCGAGACCGCGTTCAAACTCTACGACACCTATGGCTTCCCGCTCGATCTGACGCAGGACGCGGTGCGCCCGCGCGGCATCACCGTCGACCTCGAGGCGTTCGACACGGCCATGGACCGGCAAAGGGCGATGGCGCGGGAGCATTGGGCCGGCTCGGGCCAGCAGGCCCAGGCCGGGGTGTGGCTGGCGCTGCGCGACAGGCTGGGACCGACGGTGTTCACCGGCTACGATCACGTCGATGGGCTCGGCGAGACGCTGGCCATCGTCAAGGATGGCGTGGAGGTGGAGGCGGCGCTGGCGGGCGAGACCGTCCTGGCCCTGTTCGACTCCACGCCCTTCTATGGCGAAAGCGGCGGGCAGGCCGGCGACCGGGGAACCGTGCAGTGGCCGGGCGGCGGCGCCGATGTCACCGACGTCGCCAGACAGGCCGGCGACCTGCACGTGCATGCTGTGACGATCACGGCGGGCCGGCTGGGCGTTGGAACGAAGGTGGCGTTCCAGGTCGACGCGGAAGGGCGCGCGCGCACCCGCCTCAACCACTCCGCAGCGCATCTGGCGCACGCCGCTCTGCGCCACGTCCTGGGCCCCCACGTCGCTCAGAAGGGGCAACTCGTCGACAGCGAGCGCATGCGATTCGACTTCAGCCATGGCGCGCCGCTCACGCCGGCGCAGATCGATGCGATTGAAACGGAAGTGAACGCGGTGATCCGTCAGAACGTCGCCGCCGACACCCGCGAAATGTCGCCGCAGGCGGCGATCGAGGCCGGCGCCATCGCCCTGTTCGGCGAAAAATATGGCGAGAGCGTGCGGGTCCTGACCCTTGGCCGGGCGCTTACGGGCGAGGGCGGCTATTCGGTCGAACTGTGCGGCGGCACCCATGTCGCGCGCACCGGGGACATCGGCCTGTTCAAGATCGTCGCCGAGCAGGGGATCGCCGCGGGCGTGCGCCGTATCGAGGCGCTGACCGGCGAGCCGGCGCGCCGCTGGCTGCTGGATCAGGCGGCGGTGGCCAAGGGCCTGGCCGACCAGTTCAAGGTTCCCGTCGCCGAGGTTCCGGCGCGCGTCGAGGCGCTGGACGCCCAGCGCCGCAAGCTCGAGCGCGACCTGGCCCAGGCGCGCAAGGAACTGGCGCTGGGCGGCGGTGGGGCCGCCACGACGGTCGAGGAGATCGCGGGTGTGAAGTTCGACGGTCGGGTCGTCGAGGGCGTCTCGGCAAAGGACATGCGCCCACTGGTGGACGAAGCGCGCAAACGCCTGGGTCGGAACGGCGTCGTCGCCTATGCGGCGGTCAACGAGGGCAAGGCCTCGATCGCGGTCGCCCTCACCGCCGATCTCGTCGGGCGCTTCAACGCGGCCGACATGGCGCGCGCCGCCGTGACGGCGATGGGCGGACAGGGCGCCGGTGGCAAACCCGATTTCGCGCAGGGCGGCGCGCCGGATGGCGCGAAAGCAGCCGACGGCGTGGCCGCCGTGAAGGCGGCGCTGGCGGGGTAGCCGCCCTGCCTCCCTCCCCTTTATGGGGAGGGACAGGATGCGAAGCATCCAGGGTGGGGCTGTGTGGGAGTATCCAAACTATCTGGGCATTCCGGCGAGAGCCCCACCCTGACGGCTTCGCCGTCTGTCCCTCCCCATAAAGGGGAGGGAGGATACTTCCGCGCTTTTTCCTCGATCCGCAGTTCGAAATCCAGCGGTGGGCGGCGGACGCGCCAGGTGTCGCCGTCGGGTTCGCAGGCTTCCGGGTCGAGGCCGAGGGCGGCGCAGAGTTTGGCCACCGTCTCGCCGACAGGGCGGTCGAGGTAGCCGCGCATTTCGTCGGCGTCGCCCAGATATTCCTGGGCGTCGTCCAGCAGGCGGTCGCACAGGTCGTGGTATTCGTCGTCCGAGCAGTCGGCGGCCCAGGCGTCGTGCAGGCCGCCGACGATGGCTTCGTCGACTTCGGTCTTGTGCGCGGCCGCGCGTTCCTTGCGGCGCTCGGCGCCGTCGGTGATCCGCTTTTCGCGGCGCGCCTTCACGCCCTCGGCGAACTTGGCCTCCAGGGTCAGGGTGCGGCGGGCGGTCTGGGCCATCTTGTCGAAGGCGGCGGCGGCGTCCTTGCTGTGCGACGGCGCGTCCGCGGATTTCTTCTCATGGTCGACGCGCGCGTCGACCAGTTCGCCCAGCGACCGCGCCAGCCTCATGCTGATCTCGGCCAGCTCCGCCAGCATCTCGCGACGCCGCTCGCCACGCGCGATATCGCGCGCCGCTTCCGCCGTGGCGGCGGTGTCGGCGTCCGTATCGACGGGGGGGATCGGGTCCTGGAGGACGCGGTGAAACATGCGGGGGTTATCGCAGGATAGTTGCGCTTTGTCAAGTTCTAAATCCTTCTGCCCTGACCGCGAGAGGAAGAAGGGACGCTGCATTTTGCAGCTATTTGGCGCCGAGCTGCCGCGCCGCGGCGTCAGCGGTGTCTTCCGGCCTGGTGTTGAAAGCGATGGCCGCTCCGGGCGCCGCCCTATGGACGATGTTAACGACCGCCTCGAACAACGTCAGACCTTTGGGCGGGAGCCTGAGCCCGCCGCCGATTACGACGCAGTCATAGGCCGCGCCTTTCAATTGCTGTTCGAGCATCGTCCGACCCGCGTCGTCGGGGGTGATCATGCAGGTGTCCGCCTGCCAGCCGCGTTCGGCGATCCTGTCCACCGCGACGGCGATGCCGGCGTTGATCTTGGCGGCGTCGAAACCGGGTGGAAGCGACGGATCGGAGAAATCGACGGTTTCCGGCTTCTGGCCAACGAACAAAATGCGGGTCATGGCTTACTCCTTATGAGGTCTTCAGACCGGGGCGCTTGAATCAAAGAGGGTCCCGGCGACGTGGCGGCGCAGAGACGTGTGGGTGTCGGCGCCGCCTCGCGCCAACTTGGGAAACACCAGGCCGGCGAATCTTCCGACGGCGCCCACCACCAGGATTGTCTCACCCATCGGGTCAGTCCTCACGATCAGGGTTCATGACCCGCTGTGAGCATCTTAACCGAAGGATACGGATTTGGTTCGTTGCTGATGTTGGACAGACTATGCCGGAAAGTGCGACAATCGGGCATGCTTGATATCAACGCCTTGCGGCTGTTCGAGAAAGTCGCGTCGCTGAAGAGCTTCACGGCGGCGGCGCGCGCGCTTGGCCTGCCGAAATCCAACGTCAGCCGCGCGATCGCCCGGCTCGAGGCCGAGCTCGGCGCCCGCCTGTTCCAGCGCACGACGCGCGACGTGGCGCTTACCCTCACGGGGCAGGCGCTGCTCGACCGTAGCGCCGACATTGTCGCAAGCCTCAACGAGGCGCTGGCTTATGTCCGCGGCCTCGCGGGTGAGCCGCGCGGACTATTGAAAATCAGCGCCGGGATGGGCTTCGGCGTCAACGTCCTGGCCGAGCAGTTGCCGCCATTCCTGGCGCTCTATCCCGACATCGAGATCGCGCTCGATCTCGAAAGCCGCTCCGCGGACCTCGTGGCGGAGGCGGTCGATGTCGCGGTCCGGCTTGGACCGCTACCCGATTCCACATTGGTCGCGGTGAAACTGGGCGAGATGCGCCGCTATCTGTGCGCGGCGCCCGCGTATCTCGAGCGAAGAGGTAGGCCGCGTTCGATCCACGATCTCCAAAGACACGACACGATCGATATGCCCGGACCCGATGGCAGGGCGAGGGCCTGGATCTTTTCCCGCGGCGGCGAGAGCGCGCGCATCGAGACCCGGCCGCGGCTTTCGGTCAACGAGGCGCTCACCATCCATCGACTGGTCGCCAACGGCGCCGGACTGGGCGTCTTGAGCGGGTACATCTGCGGGCCCCAGATCCTGGCGGGAGGGCTCGTGCATCTTTTCCCGGACTGGTCGCCACCCGCCGTCGAGGTCAACCTGGTGTTCCCAAGTCGTCGTGAACTCTCTCCGGTCGTGCGCGCCTTCGTCGACTACATGAAGCACGCCAGCGGACCTGGAATTCTGTGGATGAAAGACCCGCTGGCAGCGTGAACATCGTTAGCGCCCCATGCTTCGGCGGCCGTTCACCCCTGTGCGGTTGGGCGGATGACGATGCTGCCGACATCGACGTCGGGCGGCTGCTCGATCGCATAGAGAATGCCGCGCGCAATGGCATCGGGCGAGATCGCGATCTCGCCCGCCTGCCGCTCGATCCTTTTCTTTGTCGGCGGGTCGGAAATGCTGTCGCTGAAGTTGGTGGCGACCATCCCCGGAGACACCTCGGTCACGCGAAGGTTCGGCCCCGCCTCCTGTCTGAGCACCTCCGTCGCCGTGCGCACAGCATTCTTGGTGGCTGCATAGACCCCCATCGTCGGAAGCATCTTTATGCCCGCTGTCGAGATGACGTTGACCACATGCCCGCTCCCCTGGCGCGCGAACACGGGCAGGGCGGCGGCGATACCATAGAGCGTGCCACGCAAATTCACGTCGATCATCAGATCCCAGTCTTCGACGCGCAGCGCATCGAAGCGGGAGATCGGCCCGACCCCGGCGTTGTTGATGAAGACGTCGAGCCTGCCGGCCCTTTCCACCGCGAAGGCGACGAGCGCCTCGAGATCGCCCCGGCGACGCACATCGGTCGCCTTGAAGACCGCCTTTCCGCCGCGGGCGGTAATCTCCTCCGCCACCATCGCCAGCGCCTCTTCACGGCGCGCGCCCAGCACGACAAAGGCGCCATGGCTGGCCAGCAGGTTCGCGGTCGCAAGGCCGATCCCACCGCTCGCGCCGGTGATGGCGACAACCTTACCCTCGATACTCACCTACCCTCGATGCTCATGATCAAATCTCCTGGCTGTTGGAGATAGGCGGAGGGTCGGAGATGAGCTATGCCAGTTCATCCATGAATTTGTCGCAATCGTCCAAGACGCCCCTCGACCCTCTTTCGGACGTTCTGAGGGTCCTTGGCGCACGCGTGACGCGGCGCACCCGGATGGAAGCCGCGGGACGTTGGGCGCTCGCCTTCCCCGCGATCGACCGGCTAAAGTTCGTGGCCCTGCTCCGCGGCGACCAGTGGATTTCGCTCCCGGGACGCGCGCCGGAACGCATGGGCGAGGGGGATGTGTGCCTGCTCGGACGCACCGCTTACACGGTGGCCAGCCACCCCGACGCGGCGCCGACCGATGGCCGGACCGTCTATGCCGACGGCTGCGATATCGCGCGCCTCGGAGGCGACGACACGATCGCAATCGGGGGCGCGGTCACATTCACCGCGGGGAGCGCCGACTTCCTGCTCGAGCGGCTGCCGGACTTCATGCTCGTTCCTTCATCGTCGCCGGTATCGGGCGCCATCGCGACGATCCTCGGACTGATGAACGATGAGACCCGGCGCGACATGATCGGCGGCGACATCGTGAGCGCCCGGCTCGCCGACGTGCTGCTGGTGGAAGCGATCCGCGCCCATGTCGCCGGTGTCGGCGCTGCCGACATCGGCTGGCTGGGCGCCCTGTGCGACCCCCGGATCGGCCGGGCCCTCCGCGCCGTCCACGACGATGTCGCGGCGCCATGGACGGTGGCGCGGCTCGCCGGCGTGGCCGGCATGTCGCGCGCCGCCTTTTCCGAGGGGTTCGCCCGCCGCGTGGGACAGCCGCCGCTCGCCTATCTGCGAGCCTGGCGCCTCACGCTTGCCCGCGCGGCGCTGGCGCGTGGCGAAGCCAGCGTCGCCAGCATAGCGGGCAGCGTCGGCTACACATCGCAGAGCGCCTTCGGCCACGCCTTTCGACGCGCCTTCGGCGCGCCGCCCAAGGCCGACGCTCGATCGGAAGAAAGGCAGTCATCGCGTTGAGGCTCACCGGAAGTGGCCGCGAGATTGCCCATCGTACGCCGGAGGGCCATGAAGGCCTCCCATCACCTGGGCGGTTTCACATTCATCACTTTGAGCCGGCTTCGGGTAGGGAACCCAGACATATCTCGCCCTTAAACTACGCCAACGCCAAGGTGGTGACCGAGATATGCATTGTGTCCGTGCGCCAAGAAGCTGGTGCGATCCAGCCGGTGTAAGACCGGCCCGAGTAAGCGGTAGCGGGCGCTCGGTAGTGAGTGTTGCGGGGCGGAAGGTGACGACCGTCGCGAAGCGTACACAACGATTGTGTGGGGTGAGCTATTGAGCCACGAAATATACAATGTCGCGGAGGCCGAGATCTTGGACACGGTCGAAGGCAACATGTGCGGCGCCGTTATGCGAGGCGCTGACGCTCCGTCGGGGTCGAAGACCTCATCACGCACAAAAGGATCGCGTCGGAACCTCCGCCTTCGCGGGGCAGGCTTTGGGAGATCTCATGTCCGGCCGGGTGGTCACGACCGCACCGGTCGCGCCGGGAAGGTGACGAGCCGAAGCCGACGATGAACGGACATGAGAAGTCAGGCGTCGCCGTAGTAGCTGCGAAGCGGGCGAACGAAGCTGCTGGTCCCCCGGCCGAACCTGGGGATGACGTGGTGGAGGAGTCCGTGGAGCCAAGGGCGACGGCCGAGGGAATGCGGTCGGGCAAAGCACGTCCCGGGCATAGAGCTAAGGAGCGCGTGTCAAAGGCGCTGGATCGCGTACGAGAAGCCGCGAGGCTGAACAAGGACAGGAAGTTCATCTCGCTCCTGCACCATGTAGATGTCGACCTGCTCCGACTGTCGTTCCTCGCCCTCAAGCGGGACGCGGCGGCGGGCGCGGATGGCGTGACATGGGCGGACTACCTTGCCGATCTCGAGCCGAGGCTCGTCGATCTGCACGGGCGGGTCCATCGTGGAGCGTATCGGGCGCAGCCGTCCCGACGGGTCTATATCCCGAAAGGGTCGCGGCGGCGCGGCGAATCACCCATGATCGACTCATTCGCGGGCGTACGGTGCCGATATGACTCAGCTCAATCTGTTCGAGGCGGCGAGACCGATCCCTCCGCGCAGGCCATCGAACCCCGCGTTCGTCCGCAAGCACCTCAATCGCGTGCTCAACATGGTTCGGGCGGCGCAGTGGCTGCCTTGGTCCGCGGCGGCGGCCGACGATTGGGCCGAGAAGTTCCCGAGGTTGGCGCGGTTGTTGCCGGCGGAGGAGGGTGAGGCGATGGCGCGGGCCTTCACGGCTGAACTCGCGCGTCTGCGGGCGCGCGACATCGTCTGATCGGTCCGGGCGACGGCGGTGAAGCCGATTCGCAGGTGGCGTTGGGGTGTTTCCAGCGCTTGTCGCCCGGTCGGGTGAGGCGATGACCGCTCAGACCAGGGGGTCGAGCGCCGAGCTTTCGTCGCCAAATGGATCGCTTTCGAGGCGGCACGTCGCGCGAGGATCATGGTCTCACGCAGGTCGGGCCGGTAGGGCGCCCCGCGTGGGTCGCGGGTTTGTTCGCGGGAATCAGTGAAGCGGAGACACAGGCCACTTTTCATCTTTGGAGCAACAGCACGCCCACGCCCATCGACACACTCCATTCCGCCCTGTTTCTTAACCCTTGATTTCGGCGTCAGTGCATTTTGTTCGCGCAGCCGCGATCAACCCTCCGGAAGATGATGCCGCTGTCGGACGAGCGCCCCGATCGCCGCGCGGCAACGATCAGGGTCTGCTGCTTTGAACGTCGGAAATAAGGGTATGGTGCTCCTGTCACCTTATACCGGATGGTTTTGACAAACCCGACGCGCTACGGCCGTCCGATAGATGCCAATGAGTCCTCGTTGTGGCGAAAGTCGCAGTCGGACTCGGGACCTACGCCATTGATCGACCCTGACCTGCCATCGGAGCTGCCGGGTTTTTGGCGGGGATATAGCACCGTGTGTATATCGACTGGCCGGACAGCGGGAATTTGGGAACCGACCATGCCAAAGGCGGTCGACTACGATCACCGTCAACATGTCGGCTACCTCGCGGGCAGAGAACTCAGTCCAGAGAATGCAAAAAACTGGGCGCGGACTTTTGCGAAATATACGTCTTCAAATCGTCCCTTGACGGTGCTCGATCTTGGATCAGGGGCCGGGAGAGTTGCAGCGGCGCTGGCGGACACATTTGAGAGGACTGTTTATGGGGTCCAACCATCCGCGCGAATGCGCGAGGCCGCTCTCAAACGCACGACCGATCCGTGCGTGCATTTCATGGAGGGCCGCGCGGAGCAAATTCCGTAACTGCTCACCCCCCCCTGTGATCGGCGGGTCGTGACCGGCGGCGGGCGCGCCGCGGGGGTGTAGACAGGGAATCGGGTTTGTGATTCTAAGATTCGATGAATCGCGACGCCCTTCAGAAGCTCGGCAAGGAAGACTTGATTGCGCTGGTCTTGGCGCAGGCGGACGTGATCGCAAAGCTGACGGGCCAGGTAACGTTGCTTGAAAAGCGCTTGGCCGATCTGGAGGCGAAGCTCGGCAAGCCGCCGAAGACGCCGGACAACTCTTCGATACCGCCCAGTCAAGGCCACAAGCCCAGCCGGCAGGAGCGACGCGCGGCGGCGCGAAAGGGCCGCCCCGGCGTGGCCCGCGCCCTGGCTGAAAACCCCGACCAGGTGATCGAGGCGCGGGCCGAGGCCTGCCCACACTGCGCTCATGAACTCGGTGCGGAAGATCAGGAGGCCTTCCACGCCTATGATCACATCGACCTGCCGCCGATCCGGCCCGTGGTGACGCGCATCCATCGCCATCGCGGGATCTGCCCCTGCTGTTCGCGCGCCTTCAGCGCTCCGGCGCCGCGGGGCCTGGAGCCGGGCTCGCCCTTTGGTCCGGGCATCGTCGCCCTGGTCCTGCATCTGCACATCACCCAGGCGATCGGCTTCGAGCGTCTGGTCAAGCTGATGGACGAGGTGTTCGGCGTCACCTTGAGCGAGGGTGCGATCGCCAACATGCTCGCGCGCGCCGAAGCGCCGATGATCGTGGCCGCCGAGAAGATCGCCGAGGAAGTCCGCTCGGCCAAGGTCGTGGCCTCGGACGAGACCTCCGCGCGGGTCAAGGGCAAGACTTGGTGGCAATGGGTCATGCACTGCTCCACCGCGATCTACCATGTGATCACCGACAGCCGCGGCGCCAAGGTCGTCACCGACTTCCTGCGGGGTTCGACGCCCGAGGTGTGGATCGCCGACCGCTACGGCGCCCAGAACGGCCACGGACTGGAGCGCCAGCTGTGCCTGGCCCACCTGCTGCGCGACGCCCAATACGCCATCGACGAAGGCGAAACCGTCTTCGCCCCGGCCTTCAAGACCCTGTTGCTGCGCGCCGTCGCCATCGGACGAAGACGCGAGGACCTCAAGGACACGACCCTGGCCCAATACCGCAAGGATCTCGACCGACGTCTCGACAAGATCCTCCATCCACCGCCCACGACGGCCGCCGGACGAAAGCTGGCCAAGGGCGTCAAGAAGTGCCGCAACGATCTCTTCCTGTTCGTCGTTCGGCGCGATGTCCCCTACACCAACAACGGCTCCGAACGGGCCCTGAGACCCTCTGTCATCTTCCGCAAAGTGACCGGATGCTTCCGATCGCATTGGGGCGCCAAGCTCTACGCCGCCGCCGTCTCCGTCATCGCCACCGGACGACTCCGAGGCAAATCCGCACTGCAGGCCATCCAGGACATCATCGCACCCAAACTCGCCCCCAAACCCGCATAACCACGGGGTGAGCAGTTAC
>JBBRAV010000032.1:0-48618 GCA_038206535.1 Caulobacterales bacterium | reverse complement strand
GTGATCGACGAAAAAAATCAAAGATTGCGCCGCATTGCCGTGGCCGAGCTCGGCCACGGCAATGCGGCGCAGGCCAACGAACCGGCAAATGTGTAACCTATCTATCCGGTACATTATGTCACCCAACTATCCGCTGGACACTACCCCAGCATTTCCCTTATCGCCGCCGCCACGTCCGCCGTCACAGCGGCCCAATTCTGGGGCGTCGGCGGGCGGAACAGGCGCGCGCTGGGGTACCACGGTGTGTCGGATCGCCCCTCCAGCCAGCGCCAGTCGGGCGCATAGGGCAGCATGATGAAGACCTGCTTGCCCATCGCCCCGGCGAGGTGGCCGACGGCGGTGTCGACCGTGACCACCAGGTCCAGGCCGTCCATGATCGCCAGGGAGTCGGTGAACTCGTCGACCTCGGGGCCGAGGTTGACCAGGGGGGCGAGGCCGAAATAGTCGCCGACCTGGGCTTCGGCCGGGCCCTTCTGCAGCGAAAAGTAGGTGACGCCGGGAAGGTCGGTGAGCGCCGTCAGCCTGTTCAGCGCCACCGACCGGTTGCGGTCGTTCTTGTGCGTGGGGCGCCCGGCCCAGACCAGGCCGATGCGCCGGTGGTGCGGCGCCGCCAGCTCGTCGAGCCGGGCTTTCCATTTCGCGACGCGCGCCGGCTCGGGCTTCAGATAGGGCACGCGGTCCGCGGGGATGGTGTCCAGCCGCGTCCCGTGCAGACGCGGCAGGCCGCTCAAGGGCAGGTAGGCGGCGCTGGCCGGCGCGTCTTCCCACCGGTCGAACATCTTGGCGATGCCGGGGATCTGGCCGATCAGCGGCTGCAGCTCGCGGCTGCACGCCACCACGACCTCGGCGCAGCGCTGCGCCGCCCAGGGGATGTAGCGGCTGAACTGAATGCCGTCTCCGAAGCCCTGGTCGGCGATCAGCATCAGCCGGCCGTCTCCCAAAGGCTGCCCCTCCCACTGCGGCACGCCTTCGATCGGCATCAGGGTAGGCACGCCCGGCATGCGGAAGCGCCACTCGTACTCCTCCCAGCCGCGTTCGAACTCGCCGCGCAGCAGCAGCGCTTCGGCGAGGCCGAAATGCGCGCCCGGCATGTTGGGATTGATCGCCAGGGCGCGCTCGCCGCTCCAGATGGCGTCCATCGGCTCGCCACGCTCGTAGTGAAGCACCGAGAGGTTCGCGTGACAGATCGGATCGGCCGGATCGCCCGCCGCCGCGCGGCGACCGTACTCCAACGCCTCGTCATAGCGTCCGAGCGTGCGGAAGACCTCGCACATGTTGCGCATGTAGTAGGGCTTTACCGGACCCACCTCGATCGAACGCTGCATCAGGGCGGCGCCCTCCGCGGTGCGGCCCTGCCGGATCGCCAGCACGCCCTTGAGATGGATCGCCTCGGCGTTGTCGGGGATCCGCGCCAGCAGCCGGTCCAGGGTCGCTTCGGCTTCGTCGAGGCGGCCGGCCGCTTCCAGTTCCGCGGCCTGCTTGACGGTGTCTTCCAGGGACAGCTCGATCGTCTCGCTCACGCCGCCGCCTCCGCCGCATCGAAAGTGTAGCCCAGCCGGTCCATCGCCGGCTGCAGGATCGATGCGATCGGCGCCAGCTCTGCTGCATAGCGCCGGTAGCGGAACCGCGAGCGGTCGTAGAGCTTCTCGGTCACCTGGGCGTAGCTGGCGGTTCGCGCATAGCGCTTGTTCTCATGGAAGCGCAGGCAGTTTTCGTCGAAGTCCTCGCCGATGAAATCGAGCATGCGGCGGATGTGGAACTCCTGGTCGGCGACCATGTCCTCATAGCGCACCGGCAGATAGCGTAGCGGCATCTGCGCGCGGTAGTGGGCGATCAGGTCGGCGATCAGCGCATAGTGCCTGGCCGCGCTCTCCAGCTCATAGGCGCAGTAGAAGCCATGCGTCAGCTGATTGGAGAATACCGAGAGCACCACGTCCAGCGGATGGCGGAGCACGTGGATGATCGGCGAGGCCGGGAACAAGAGGGCGATCAGGCCCAGGTGCGTCTCGTTCAGCGGCATCTTGTCGGTGAACCAGCGCCGGTCGGGATCGATGACTCCGGACTGCCGGGCGCGCTGCAGGTAGTAGTCGCGAAGATTGTCCAGCCCCTCGCGCTGGTCGCCCATCCACAGCTCCGACATCGCATCGGGATAGGTCAGCGGGCTGCCCAGCATGCGCTGCATCAGGCCGGTGATGTCGGCGATGAAGGGCAGTTCATCCCCCGCCGAGATCTGCGGATGCGCGCCCAGGGTCTGTTCGGTAAGCGTCGTTCCCGAACGCGGGAAGCCGATGATGAAAAGCGGCTGGGGGACGTCGGCGCGAACGCCGGCCCGGGGCGTGATCTTCATGCGGTTGGCCGTGAAGAAGCCCTTCAGGCGCGCCGCCATCTGCGCCGCGTGATCGGCCATGTACCGAGTGCCGCTGACCTCGCGCACCAGACGCTTGCCCTCGACAAAGGCGGCGAAGGCGTCCCCGTAGCGTCCCATCTGATCGAGCAGGCGCCCCTTCTCCAGCATCTCGTTAGGACCCAGGCCGACGTCCTGGCGCTGGGCGGCGATCTCGTCGAGGACGCTGAGCGCCGGCTCATAGGCGCGACGGCGGCCATACAGCACCGCCCGCGACAGCATCACGCTGGGATTGCCCGGCGCCAGCGCTTCGGCCTTGTCGAGCAGCTCGGCCGCCTTGTCGAAGTTCCGGTCCGCTTCTTCCAGGCGCGCCCAGCCGAGCACGGTCTGCAGGATGGTCGGATCCGCCGCCCAGGCCTCTTCATAGAGCGCGCGCGCCTCGGTCATCTTGCTCTGGTTCTTGAGGTTCCAGGCGAGGTTGGCGACCAGCACCGCGCCGCGCTGGTCGGCCAGCTCCAGCGCGCGGCGATAGTGGTATTCGCCGATCTGCGGGCGGTTGATCTCGGTCATGATCATGCCCATCAGATGGTGGGCCTGGGCGTTCTGCGGGGCGATGCGCACGGCGTTGCGCGCGTGCACCTCGGCCTCGGCGAGCGCGCCCTTGCCCAGCAGCAGCAGGGTCAGTTCGTTGGTGGCCCAGAAGTCGTTGGGATAGAGCGCCACCACCCGCCGGATCAACGCCTCGGCCGCCGCAGGCGCATTGCCGGCGCGCCGGATCTGGTAGAGCAGCTTGAGGGCCTGCGCCTGCCCCGGCGCCAGTTCCAGCACGTCCAGGCACAGGGCCGTGGCGTCGCCGACCTTGCCTTCGTTGAACGCCGCGATCGCCTGCTCGGCCAGCGGCGCCACATGCCTGGCCGCCGCCGGCATGGCCTTGAGAGAGACGTCCTGGCCGCAACAGCGGATCGACCGCAGACCGCTGCCGCACGCACACAGGCGCGGGTCGATGGCGGCGGTTTCATCCATGCTCATAAGCGGCAAATCCCCAGACTGCTTCGGTTTCATACTGGCCAGGCGCCGCCTAGGCTACTCCCGTCCGCAGGCTGGCGCCTTCTCCCCTCGCGGGAGAAGGCTCTAAGCGGCCGACCCCTCTGATTGGGTTCACCGGCGATTGGGTTCACCGGCAAGGAAAAGATGTGTGCCGACGCTGGCCTGCGAGGGGAGAAGGGAGCGCGTGGTAGGTCGCCTCGATGCCGCGTTGCAGCAAAGTTTGCTTTTCCGCGTCGAACCAGTCTACAAGGCGCCCGTTCGGCCACCGTGTGCCGGTCGAACGTCGTTGTCGCAACGTGTCGGGCATGGTCCCCCGCCGGGGCGAGGACGCAAGAAAAGAGGGCGCGTTGGTCCCTCGTCGCATAGGACACGAAATCCTTGTTATTTGGTTTGCAAGCGCGCGCGAAAGCGTGGGCGCTGATCGGCTCCCTGTTGGCGATGGGGGCCGCTGGCGCGCCCGCGCCGGCGTCCGCGGCCACGCCGTCGATCCTGACGATCGACGACGCCTCCGCGTCCATATTGACGCGCGACATAGATTGCCTCGCCGCCGCGGTCTATTACGAGGCGCGCGGCGAACCTCCCGAAGGTCAGGCGGCGGTCGCTCAGGTGGTCTTGAACCGCGCGCACAAGGTTGGGTTCCCAAAAACCATCTGCGGCGTGATCTATCAGGGCGCCCATAGCCGGGGGTGCCAGTTCAGCTTCGTGTGCAGTGGAGCAATGGTTCGGCCCCGCGAACCGACGGCCTGGGCGCACGCGCGCGACGTCGCGGTCCGGGCGCTGTCCGGATATGTGATGAGCGCGGTCGGCGCGGCCACCTCCTTCCACCTGGCCACTTTGGGATCGCGGCCGGACAGGCGCATGGCGCGCGTGGCCCAGATCGGCGCCCACGTGTTCCTGGCGAACGCGGCGTCGGTCATCGCCCTGGCGAATCCTCCGCAGGCTCCGGCCGCCTCTCCCGCGTCCACCATGGTGTTAGCCGCCTTCTGACCTTGCAGATCGCCGCAACGCCTGCGGCGGATGGCCGAAGGCGCGCACGAACGCGCGGCGCATGCGCTCGGGGTCGCCAAAGCCGGTGTCGCGGGCGATCGCATCGAACGGCCGGGGCGACTCTTCCGTGGCGATCCTGGCGGCCTCGAGGCGCAGGCGCTCGACCGCCTTCGCCGGCGTCACGCCCAGCTGGGCCGCGAAGGCCCGCGCGAAGTTGCGCGGGCTCATCGCGGCGCGGTCGGCGAGATCGTCCACGGTCAGCGGCCGATCGAGATGTGCGCGCGCCCAGTCGAGCAAGCCGGAGAACCGGCCGCCGCCGGGGTCGATCTCCGCCAGCGCCGAAAACTGTGACTGGCCGCCCGGGCGGCGATGATAGACGACGAGCTGGCGCGCGGTCTGCCGCGCGACGTCGTCACCCAGGTCTTCGGCGATCAGGGCCAGGGCCAGGTCGATCCCCGCGGTGATGCCCGCCGACGTCCACACGGACCCGTCCCTGGTCCAGATACGATCGGGCTTGAGACGCACCTTCGGAAAGCGCCTGGCGAAATCGGCGGTGAGCGACCAATGGGTCGTGGCCTGGCGGCCGTCGAGGACGCCGGCCGCCGCCAGGACATAGGCGCCGGAACAGACGCTGGCGACCCTGCGGCCCGCGCCGGCGACGGCACGGACGTGGTCGAGCAGGATCTCGTCCCGCGCGGCCTGGCGCGACCCCTCGCCGCCGGCGACGATCAGCGTGTGCGGTTCGAAGAGATCGCTCAGCGGCTCGGCGGTGAGCTGCGCTCCGGCGGAACTGCGCACGAGCCCTGGCGTGGTCGCCACCAGTTTCAACGCATAGGCCCCGGGCCTGTGCCGCTCGGCGATCTCGAACGCGGCCAGCGGGCCGGTCGCGTCGAGGATCTGCAGGTCGGGAAAGATAACGAACGAGATCAGTCGGGTCATGGCGGAAAACGTCGGAAACGTGTCATTTCAGCCGGAGGCTAGATGGGCCATACCGTCGTCGTCAACTTGAGAGAAGGCCACGACCATGACCGACACCCTCGACATCGTCTTCGCGCTCTATCCGCGCGTGACGCACCTTGACTTCACCGGCCCGCACCAGGTGCTCTGCCGGCTTCCCGGCGCCGTCACTCATCTGGCGAGCCTCGACGGCGGCGCCCTGACGTTCGATGGGATCACCTTCGGCGACCTCGAAAGGCTGGCGGACATCCCGTCCTGCGACGTGCTGTGCGTGCCCGGGGGCTTTGGGACCACGCAGGCGATGGGCGACGCCGGGTTCATCGGCGAAATCCGCCGCCTGGCGGCGGGCGCGCGCTATGTCACCTCGGTCTGCACCGGCTCGCTGATCCTGGGGGCCGCCGGCCTGCTTCAGGGCCGACGCGCCGCCTGTCACTGGGCCTGGCGCGACCAGCTGGCGCTGTTCGGCGCGACCCCGGACGAGGGCAGGGTGGTCCGCGACGGCCATGTCTTCACCGGTGGCGGCGTCACCGCCGGCATCGACTTCGCCCTGACCCTGGCCGCCGAAATCGTCGGCGACGCCTTCGCCCAGGGCCTGCAGTTGTCTCTGGAATACGCGCCCGAACCGCCCTTCGACTGCGGCCGCCCCGAGACCGCGCCGCCCGAGATCCTGGCCCGAGTCCGCGCCACCCTCGCCGCCGCAGGCGCCACCCGCCGCGACGCCGCCGCCCTGGCGATGTAGGCGGTAGACTGTTCCTCTTTCCCTCTATCCCCCCCACCCCCACCCCGATGAAAAGAGCCAGGAACCGGCGGCTATTGACAAAATGAGGAGAAATTGCAATATGTAACTATCTTCGCGTCCCCCTGGCGCGGACTTCTGGGTATTTCGATGTGTTGTCAGAAAGGCCGAAGGCGGACACTCCGGTCGATCGCCGGAAAAATCAAGACTTTCAGAGTTTTACCGCTGAACAAAGACGCCCGCGAACCGCCCTGCGAACGCCGATCAATCGCCATCGGACCGCCAACCGACCGCCAACCAACCGCCAACCAACCGCCAACCGTCCGCCCGCCGACCGCCACGTTCCTCTCTCCCCTCCTGGGGCCAGCGTCGGCACACATCTTTTCCTTGGCGGTTGAACCAAATCAAAGGGGTCGGCCGCTTAGAGCCTTCTCCCCTCGCGGGAGAAGGTGGCCGAAGGCCGGATGAGCGGGCTCTCAGCGATTATCCGAATGAAAATCAAACGCTTATACGATCGCGTCGGCGCGAACACCTCATCCGTCTGCTTCGCAGACACCTTCTCCCGCAAGGGGAGAAGGAGACGCGCGGCTTTCCTCACAAACCATTGATCACAATATGTTTATAGACTTGTGTGCCGACGCTGGCGGGGGGGCGGGAGCAAGGCTACGCCAGGTCCCTGGCCAATTCCGCGCGTGTCTCCGCCCCCAGCAGCGCGATGTGGCCATAGTGGGGATGATCGCAGCCGATCATCGCGACCACCGACGCGTCGCGGAAGCGCGCGGCCTGGTCGTCGGTCAGCGGAAAATGCAGGAAGTGTACGGACGATGTCTTGCCGTCCTCCCGATTGCGCTCGACGTCGCCCTCCGGGACGGCCCCGGCGCGATCATCCCCCAAACCCAGGTAGAAGTGATCGTCCACCCCGCCCAGCATGCCCAGCACCCTGGCGCGGCGATCCGGATCCTCGATCTCGAACAGCACGGTGGCGACCAGCTCGCGCCCTTGAGGGATCAGGGGGTTGTAGGCGGCCAGCTCGTCGGGGATCTGCTCGGCGCCGCCCTTTTCGGTCAGCAGCATCTCCTGCACCTGGAAGAGCATGGTGTCGTACGATTCGAAGATCAGCGTGCAGTAAGGGCCAAGGGAAACTCGGCGCAGGCGCTTGGCCGGCAACAGGGCGGCGCGGCGCGCCTTGCGCTCGCGGGCGTAGTCGGCGTCGGCGATGAGGTCCTGCGCCGTGATAGCGCGTTGGGAAGCGGGCATGGCGTGTGTCCCTCAGATGAGCCCGTAGGCCTGGGCGAGGATTTCGATCGGGTGGGCCTGGCGCGGCGCGGCGGCGCCGTCCTTGAGTTCGGCTTCGACCAGTTGGCCCAGGTGCTTGCAGGCCAGCGGACAGTCGGAGCAGAGGGTGTCGTTGCCCTTCTGAGCGACCTGGCGAGCGGCCGGCTTGCCGACCTTCACGGCGACGCCGTGGGTCTCCTTCATCACGCCGAAGGTGCCGCCATGGCCGGAACAGCGTTCGACGAGATCGATCTTGGCGCCCGGAATCAGCCCCAGCATCTGGGCCGATACGGCGCCCATGTTTTGAGCGCGGGCATGGCACGCGTGGTGCACGGTCACGCCGCCGGGGGGCGCCGTCATGCCCGGGGCCAGGCCATGAGCCTTGGAGATGTCCAGCACATACTGGCTGATGTCGCGCGTCGCCGCGGCGAGCCGCTTGACCGCCTCGTTTTCCGGCAGGATCAGCGGCCATTCGAACTTCATCATCAGGCCGCACGACGCCGTCAGGGTGACGACGTCATAACCCTGGTCGACCAGGGGCAGGAGTTCGGCGGCGACGCGCTCAGCCCGGCGGGCGACATCGGCGATGTCGCCGGCTTCCAGCTGCGGCATGCCGCAGCATTCGGGATAAGCCATGCGCGTTTCCACGCCCTGTCTGGCCAGGACCGCGAACGCGGCCTGCGCCGTGGCGGGGGCATTGTAGTCGACGAAGCAGGTCGCATAGATCGCCGCCTTGCGCAGGCCGAAGGCCGGGCCGGAGGCGTCTGGCGCTGGCGGCGTCTTCAGGCGATCGGTGGCCGTGCGCGCGCTGAACACCGGCAGGATCGCGGTCTTGTCGATCCCGGCCACCGCTTCCATCGCCGCGCGGACGGGCTTGTTGGCGATGTTCGTCGCCCAGTTGGCGATCGGCGCTATCGGCTTGGCGAGCTTGCCGTTGCGGTCGGTTTCGCCCAGCTGCTCGCGCACGAAGTCGCCGCCCTTGGCCTTGCGTTCGGCGGCGCGGTGGCGAAGCATCAGGTGAGGGAAGTCGACGTCGAATTCGTGCGGCGGCACATAGGGGCATTTGGTCATGAAGCACATGTCGCAAAGCGTGCACGCTTCGACGACCTTGCCGTAGTCTGCCTTGGCGACCCCATCGAGCTCGCCGGTGGGGCCCTCGTCGATCAGGTCGAACAGTCTGGGAAAGCTGTCGCAAAGATTGAAGCAGCGCCGGCAGCCGTGGCAGATGTCGAACACCCGCTCCATCTCGGCTTCGATCGCCGCCATGTCGTAGAAGGCCGGATCGCGCCATGCGATCGCATGGCGAAACGGCGCATCCAGACTTCCCTCTCGCGCGGCCGGGGTCTTAGGGCTGGTCGACGTCTTGGGAGTGTCGGTCATGCGATCCTGAGAAACCTGCGGCGCGTCGCATCATCGCCGCGAGATCGCGGCGATGATGTCATCGCAACAATGCGGTGGACGTCTATTCCATCGAGTCGAGGGCGCGCTGGAAGCGGCCGGCGTGGGATTTTTCCGCCTTGGCGAGGGTCTCGAACCAGTCGGCGATCTCGTCGTGGCCTTCGTCACGCGCCGTGCGGGCCATGCCTGGGTACATGTCGGTGTATTCGTGCGTTTCGCCGGCGATCGCCGCCTTGAGGTTGAGGTCGGTGGCGCCGATCGGCAGGCCGGTCGCCGGGTCGCCGACGCCTTCCATGAACTCGAGATGGCCGTGCGCATGGCCGGTCTCGCCCTCGGCCGTGGAGCGGAACACGGCGGCGACGTCGTTGTAGCCTTCGACATCGGCCTTTTGCGCGAAATACAGATAGCGGCGGTTCGCCTGGCTTTCACCGGCGAAGGCGTCCTTCAGGTTTTGCAGGGTCTTGCTGCTGGCAAGCGACATGGGTCGGTCCTCTCGTTGAGATTCCGTCACGGTCCGGGCGCTCTGCGCGCCTTGGATGCGACCACACTTTGTAATCCCCACCAGGACGTGCGTCCAATCGATTGATCACATGGCGCCGATAGGCGATTTCGATATCGCCTGTCGAACCGCCGCGATGAGCGGCCGTTCCACCCAACGGTGGCAGGCCAGGGCGGCGGCGAGTGAAAAGGCCGTCGCGACCGCGACGAACAGCCATGGATCACGCCAGCCGAGGGTGTGAGCGATGAGCGCGGTCACCGGCAGATGCACGAGGTAGAGCGCGTAGGAGGCGTCGCCCAGAGCCAGGGCCCCCGCCAGCTTCGCAACGCCGCCGTCCAATTCGACGCAGAGCGCGCCCATCACCAGCAGCGCGGCCGGCGCCCCCCAGATCAGCGGCCGCCAAAGCTCGTTTATGAAACCGGTGACCTGCAACGCCGCGAACGCGCCCAGTCCAACAGACAACAGCGCAAAGCCCCAGGCTCGCCCTGGCAGAACGGCGGCGTCCATCGCCACGCCCAGCCACACGCCCGCCGCGAACTGCAAAAGCATGGGATTGGCGCCCAGAATGTACGCCGGATCGGCGAGCAGAAAGCCGCCCGCGACGACGGCGCTCAGCGCCACTGTGACGGCGATCGCCCGAAGCCGCTCGGGGGCCATCAGGGCGGCAGCGAACAGGACGTAGAAGACCGCCTCATAGGTCAGCGTCCAGCCTGGCGGCAGCAGCGGAAACGGCCGGCCAAGCGGATCGAAATGCGGCGCGAACGCCAGCGACAGCGCCAGGTGCCGCCCATCGGGAATGACCTCCGGCAGGAAGCCACGCCAGACCAGCGCTATCGTGCAAACCAGCAGGGTCATCAACCAGTAGAGCGGCGCCACGCGGGTGGCGCGCCTCACCAGGAAGGCGCCCGGCGCTATCGCCCGGCCGGCGGTCACGCGCCACATGATCACGCCGCTGATCACGAAGAACACGTCGACGCCGGCGCGTCCGACCTCGAAGCCGCCGTCGGCCCATTGCAGAGCGTGATACAGCGTCACGGCCAGCGCGGCGGCGCCGCGCAGATACTGGATGCTCAGCAGGTTGACGCGGAGAACTTGAATGGCTTGCCTGAACGCGACGGAAGGGTAGGGTGGGCTCCATGCCTGATCCCTCAAATCCCGAAAAGGCCCTCGGTCGCTGGGACGACGAGGGCGGCGCCGAGCCCGAGGGCGCGCAGCTTCTGGCGCCGGAGCGTCCGTCGCCAAGCGCCGCCGCGCCGCCAAGCGGCGCGGAGTGGGCGGAAATGCACACGCGGGTGATCGCGCTGGAAACCCTGGTGGTCGCGCTTTTGGCCACCGCCAGCGACGTTCAGCGCGATCTGGCCCGGCAGATGGCCGACATGATCACGCCGAAGCCGGGTGCGACGCCCCATCCCCTGACGGTGCACGCGGCCCATCGAATGGGCGACCTGATAGAGCGCGCCAAGCGGCGCGATGCTGCGAAAGGCTGACAGCCTGGCCCGGCTGATCGGACCGGGGGCGAGGATATGACCTCCTGGCCCTCCCTTCCTCGCCGGCTGCTGTTGCGTCTCGCGGGCGCCGGCCTTGCCGCCGCCCCGCTGACGGCTCTGGCCCAGAAGGAGGGAGGGGGGCCGGCGCCCGCCCTTGCGCCGACGTCGTCGATCTGGATGGAGTTCTTCAAGGGTCAGCGGATCTGGGCCTATGCCGATCGACTGAGTCTCGCGCCAGGCGAACGCTTCAACGTCATGGCCGCGTCGGGGCCTGGTCAGCCTGGCCGGACAGTGAGGCTCGAAGTCTTCCGCCTGGGCGCCGCAGGTCCCTCGCCGGTCTGGACCAGTGAGTTCGTCGCCGTCGCCTATCGCGGCGCCACGGCGTCGGCGGCGGCCATCGGCCCGGGCTGGCCGGCCACCTTCGCCGACATCGATACCCGCGGCTGGGCGCCGGGGGTCTACACCGCCGACATCGTCGAACAGACTACGGCGACGCGCGATGTTCGGGCCTGCCAGTGGATCGTCACCAATCCCAGGCGGTCGGGCGCCGTGCTCTGCCGGCTGGGAACCAACACCTGGCAAGCCTACAATGCCTGGGGCGGCCACAGCCTCTACCCGAACGACGACGACGAGGCGCGCGGCCTGATCGTCTCGTTCGACCGTCCGACGCCGCCCAGCCTCTTCGAGTACGACGCTTATCTGGTCGCCTGGCTGGAGGCGCTCGCACCCCGCGTCGGCGGTGTCGACTACGCCGGTAACTTCGACGCGCACGCCGATCCGGCCCTGATGGATCCCTATCGGCTGGTGATTACCGGCGCGCACGACGAATACTGGTCCAAGGAGGAGTTCGACGCTTTCGAGCGCCGCATCTTCAAGCAGGGGCGCAATGTGTGCTTCTTCGGCGCCGACGCCGCCTACTGTCAGGTTCGCTACGGCGACCTCAACCGTTCGCCGGATGGACAATTTCTCGGGCGCCAACTGGTCTGCTACAAGACCGCGTCCGATCCGATCGCCGCGCGCGCCTCGCGGTTCGACGCGGGGCAGCTGACCTCCAACAACTTCCGCACCGACGCGCGAAGACCCGAAACAATGCTGATGGGCGGGGCCTTTCAAAGCTGGTTCGACGCGGGCTCGCCGCAGCGCCCGGCCTATCGCGTCGTGCGCAACGACCTGCCGTTCTTTCGTGGCGTCGGCTGGAGCGTGGGCGACGTCGCCGCCGAGGTCATCGGCTATGAGTGGGACAACAGGGATCCACGCGGCGACGGCCGTCGCCTGTGGGAGGCCGGGCGGTCCGAAATCGCGGCGATCGATCCCTCGACGATCGCGGTGCTGTTCCGCGGCGAGGTGATCGACGCCGCCGGCCGACCTGGCGTCGCCGAAGCCACCTGGTTCCGTAGTCCCGCCGGAGCGCAGGTCTTCAATGCCGGTTCGGTGCGCTGGGTCTGGGGGCTGGGGAAGGAAGGGTTCGTTCAGCCGCGCTTTCAGAAATTCAACGAGAACCTCGTCAAGGCGCTGGCCGGGTAGCCGCTTGTCACCCGCGAACGCGACAAATTGTCGCGTTCGCGGGGGCCGCTCATCGCCGCCCACAGAGCGCCTTTGGGACCCTTGCCTTCGGCGGCTCGAGGGATGGCGCCCTGTTTGCAGGCATGAATTCTGAGGAAAAACGGCTCATCCCAGTACGCGGCGCAAAAAGATGCAGATCATGTATTGAAAGAGCCGCCCGCGGCGCTCACATTAGGAGTCGCCGCGGGCTCATCCCCCCCGTTCTCGCGGCTAAACTTAGATGGCCCGGCGGAGTTGTTCGCCGGGCCACTTTTTTCCATGCGCGCCCTCAGGGCAAGGGGGACGTTCGTTCCTCGCTAAGTTCATTGGAAATTGTGTCAAAAACGACACAACCGCCTTCCGTCGCGAGGGCACTTCAGGAGGCTGGTGCAAACGGTTTGGGCCGGCGCAAGCCGCCCTGGCGCGCCAGCATCCACCCCGGATATTCCGCCGGCAGGTCACTGACCGCGTCGAGCCTGGCGATCTCCTCGGGGCTGAGGACCAGGTTCACCGCCGCCAGATTGTCATCGAGCTGCTCGACCGTCTTTGCCCCGATGATCACGCTCATCACCTGCGGCTTGGCGAGCAGCCACGCCAGCGCCACGCGCGCGACCGAGGCTCCGTGCGCCTCGCCGATCTCCCGCATCATTGCGATGCAGGCCCAGGCGCGATCCTTGTCCACCGGCGGGAAATCGAAGTTGGCGCGGCGCGCGTCGTTCGGCGCGGTCGATCCGGGGCCGAACTTGCCCGACAGCAGCCCGCCGGCCAGCGGCGACCAGACCATCAGGCCAAGACCTTCCTCGGCCATCATCGGAACCAGCTCGCGCTCCAGGTCGCGCCCGGCGATCGAGTAATAGGCCTGCAGGGTTTCGAACCGCGCATAGCCATGCAGTTCGCTGCGTCCCAGCGCCTTGGCGATGCGCCAGGCCGCCCAGTTTGAAACACCAATGTAGCGGACCAGCCCCTGCCGCACGAGGTCGTCCAGCGCCCGCAAGGTCTCGTCGATCGGCGTGACGGTGTCGTTCCCGTGGATCTGATAGAGATCGATGTGGTCGAGCTGCAGCCGCTCCAGGCTGCCGTGGATGGAGTCCATGATGTGGCCGCGCGACGCGCCCCGATCGTTGGGGCTGGGGCTCATCTCCCCCAGGAACTTGGTGGCGACGACGACGTCCTTGCGCGCCACGCCGAGGTTCTTCAGCGCCTGGCCGACCAGCCGTTCGGACTGGCCGAAATGATAGACATCGGCGGTGTCGATGAAGTTGACCCCCGCCGCCAGCGCGCGGCCGACGATGGCGTCGACCTCCGGCTGGTCCAGGGCTCCAATGGCCTTCCAGAAGCCGCCGTCGACGCCGCCGCCGAACGTCATCGCGCCCAGGCAGATCTCCGAAACGAACAGGCCGGTGCGGCCGAGCTGATTGTACTTCATGGCGTCTCTCCTTACGAGGCTGTCCCGATTAGACCGGCTTGATGACCGTTTGCCAACGGCGCCAGGCGCTGGGCGGGACGGCCCCGGTCCGATCTTAGCCTTGCGGTCGATTCGTGGTTCAATAAGAACCTTCGATGAAGGACAATGCACATGGGACGGCTCGCGGAACGGGTGGCGCTGGTGACCGGCGCGGGCAGCGGCATCGGCCGGGCGAGCGCCAGGCTATTCGCGGCCGAGGGCGCCAAGGTCGTCGCGTTCGACCGCGCCGAGGCGGTGCACGAGACAGTCGCCGCAATCCGCGCCGACGGCGGCCAGGCCGAGGGCATGACGGGCGACGCCGGCCTCGAAGACGATGTCGTCGCCGCCGTCGCGCGGGCGGTGGCGGAATACGGCGGCCTCGATGTCTGCTACGCCAACGCGGGTGTGAGCGGTGTCGTCGGCGCGTTCGGCGACATACCGCTGTTCGACATGACGGCCGATCACTGGACCGACCTGCTGCGGATCAATCTGATCGGCCCGTTCCTCGCCATCAAGCACGCGTCCCGGGCCATGCTCCCCAACGGCAAGGGCTCGATCATCTGTACCGCGTCGGTGGCGGGCCTGCGCGGGGGGGCCGGGCCCATCCCCTACAGCGCCAGCAAGGCCGGGGTGATCAACCTGGTGCAGACCTGCGCCCAGCAGCTCGCTGGCACCGGCGTGCGTGTCAACGCCATCTGCCCGGGCCTGATCGAAACCGGGATGACCAAGGTGATCTACGATCGGGCGCGCGATCGCGGCACGGAAGATCGCATCGGTCAGCTCAACCCGTTGCGCCGGGGCGGGGAACCGGAGGAGATCGCCGCCGCCGCCCTGTTTCTGGCCTCCGACGAGTCCTCCTATGTCGACGGTCACGCCTTGGTGGTCGACGGCGGGCTGTCGAGCTCGCTGCCGGTCGCGGCGCGCAAGTAGGGCCCGCCGTGACGGTCGCCAGCTCCCCGCCGGGTTACGACATCCCTGCCGTCGAGGCCTGGATCGGCGGTTACATCGTCGGCCTGATCCCGCCGCTGTCCTGGAGTCTGCTCGCGGGCGGCCACTCGAACTTGACCTGCTCCCTGGAGGACGCCAGCGGGCGCAAGGCCGTCATCCGCCGCCCGCCGATGGGTGAGCTCCTGCCCAAGGCGCACGACATGGCCCGCGAATGGGCGGTCATCAGCGCGCTTGGACCGACGCCCGTGCCGGTTCCCGCCGCGCTCGGCTTTTGCGACGATGTCTCCGTCACAGGGTCGCTGTTCTACGTCATGGGCTTTGTCGACGGTCACCCGCTCTACAATGTCGACGATACCCGCGAGTGGGTTCCCGAGGGGATGCGCGAGGGGCTGGCGCATTCGTTTATCGACGTCCTGGCCGACCTCCACGCTCTCGACCCCGACGCGATCGGTCTTGGCGATCTGGGCAAGCGCGACAGCTACATCGCAAGGCAGGTCAAGGCCTGGTATCGCTCCTGGACCGCGTCGGTCGGCCCGGCCGGCTACGACGATCCGCGCGCGCACGACCTGCAGGCCTATTTCCTCGCGCATTTGCCCGATCCGGGGCAGGCGAGGGTGGTGCACGGCGACTACGGACTGCACAATTGCCTGACCGGGCGCGACTGCCGCATCGCCGCCGTCGTCGACTGGGAGATTTCCACCCTGGGCGACCCGCTCGCCGACCTCGCCTACGCCCTCAACCAATGGCCCGACCCCGCAGACGCCGCGCCGCCAAGGCCCCAGGCCGCCACCGCCGCGCCCGGCTTCCCGCCGCGCAACCGCCTTGCACAACGCTATGCCGCCCGCACCGGGCGTGACCTGTCCCACCTGGACTTTTACGTCGCCTTCAATCGCTGGAAGACCGCCGCGATCAACCACGGCGTCTACGCCCGCTACATGGAAGGCAAGAAGACCACCGAGGGCGTTGACCTGGAGTTGCTGAGATCCAGTATCGATACGTCCCTGACCCTCTCCGAACAGGCGCTTTCCCGGCTGGAAAGCTGATCCAAAGCTCGCCCCGGCCGCTTACCGAGCCTTGCGCGAGAAAACACCGTCGCCATTGTCGTTCAGGCTTCTCACCATCACGGCTTGCGCGCGCCCGTCCGGTCCGACGGTGAAGGTGACGCCGGTCAGGCCGGAGGCGTTTTCGCCGATCGTGCGATAGGTGAAGGTGTCGCGATCATAGTGCGTCAGGGGAAAGGTCATCCGCCCCGGCCCCTCGACGATGGTGAGGGCGCCGCCGCGGTCCGCCACCTCCACATCGCCGAAATAGGCGTTGGCGTAGGTCCCGACATAGGCGGTGTCTGCCAGGGCCGGCGAGGGGGATGACGGCGCCCTGGCGTAGTCCACCGCGTGATCGCCCCCCTCCGACGCCATGTCGGCGAAGACCTTGGCGAACAGCGGCCGCCAGTCCTGCGTCTGCCGGCCGTACAGCGCCTGGTCCATGAAGGAGAAGGCGAGCGCCTCCGACACGCCGACCGGCTCGGCGTTCACCAGCACGACGATGCCCAACTGCTCGCTGGGAACCAGCGACACAACGGTCGAGGCGCCCATCGAGAAGGCGCCCGAATGGTTCAGGCGCAACCGGCCCTGTTGGTCGTAGCTCACGTTCCAGCCCAGGCCGTAGAACTGCGGCGCGCCGGTGAGGGGATTCGATCCCGTGTGCGCCTGCGGCGAATGAGTTTCCGCCAGCGCCTGGGCGTCGACGATCTGCTTTCCGTCGAACTTGCCGTCCGCCAGTTGCAGTCGCATCCATTTGGCCATGTCGTTGACGGACGAGCTCGCTCCGCCGGCCGGTGACTGCGCGTCGGGCTGGCGCTGGTCTTTGACCGTCCATTGACCGTTCACCCTCACGTGGCCAGTGGCCTTGTCAGGACGATTGATGAAATCGCTGTAGCGCGAACTGGTCGAGGTCATGCCGAGCGGCCGGTAGAGCCTGGTCTCGGAGGCGTCCTCCCAGGTGAGGCCGTAAGGCTTGGCCGCGGCGAGGGCCGCTTCGGTCAGACCGAAGTTTGTGTAGGCATAGGACGCGCGAAACGGACCGCCGCCCTTTTGCAATCGCAGGCGTCGCAGCACCTCGTCACGCGAATAGCCCATGTCCTCCAACAGGTCGCCGGCGTGGTCGGGCAGGCCGCCGCGATGGGAAAACAGATCGTCGATGCGAACCTCGCGCGTCACCCAGGGATCGGCGAGCTGGAAGCCGGGATCGAGGTCGCTGATGCGCGAATTCCAGGCGATCTTCCCCTCGCCGACCAGTTCGGCGACCACCGTCGAGGCCAGGGGCTTGGAGACCGAGGCCAGCTGAAAGACGGTATCCGCGTCCACGGGACGACCTGTCGTGACGTCGCGGACACCGAAGCCTCCGGCCCAGACCAGCCTGTCGCGAAACACGACCGCGATGGCGATGCCGGGGGCGCCCTTGTCGGCGATGATCCTGCGCGCCATCGCCTGCACCGTCTCCACGGCGCCGCTCACCGCTTCGGCGCTCACGGCGGGGTCCCGGTCCGGCGGCGCGGCCGACGAGGGGCCGCATAAGCTGATCCAGCACGCGGCGGCCCAGATCCATCCGACCCTGGTCATCGCCGTGCCCCGTCCTCACAGTTGAGCCTAGATCGGCACATCATGCCCACGGGATGATCAGATCCTTGCCGTCCCAGGTCCGGGCCGCGTCGCGCGTCTGCTGGTACATGCCGCGGATGATGTCGCTCTCGGGATAGAGCTCGATCATATGGCCCAGCGTCGCGCGCGCGTCGACATAGCAGATCTGCGCCCCGAAGCTGACGGTGAATTCGCTGGCGACCGCGAATCCCTCGGCCGCAAACGCGTCCCGCCTCGCGGCATAGTCGTCGCAGAACATCGCCGCGTGGTGGAAGCCTTCGGCGCCGGCGGCAAACATGTCGTGGAAGGCGCTCGGCGTCGTCGAGAGCAGCTGAACCAACTCGATATTCAGTTCGCCCGATTGCACGAAGACCCCGCGGATCTCGATGGGCGGGGCCGGTTGACCGCGATAGACGTGCTGGCCCAGCTCGCCGCGTCCTCCGCCGAGAAAGGGGCCGATCCCGCAGAGGCGATGCAGGCGCCGGCAGGCATCCTCCAGATCCTTCACCACATAGCAGTTCTGGATGACCTGCATCGGCCACAGCCGCTGCGGGTCGCTCGCCGGCTCGATGCTCAAACTTTCCTCCAGTCCCATGTCGAATTTGATCGCCATCAAGACGCCTTTCGCCAGAGCCGTCCAGGTCTAAACCGATCCGCGCTGATGGCGAGCGGGGTGCCCAAACCTCCCCGATATGCCATAAGCGTTTCGAACAGACGTTTGAACGGGAGGTGCTCTTGCTGCTGATCGACAAGGCGAACGGCGTGGCCACGGTGACGATGAATCGGCCCGAGGCGATGAACGCCATGTCGCGGGCCCTGCGCGCGGCGCTCGACGAGGCGTTCGTCAGCCTGCGCGACGACGACGATGTCCGCGCGGTGGTGCTCACCGGCGCCGGCCAGCGCGCGTTCACGGCCGGACTCGACCTCAAGGAACTGGGCGCCGAGGGGATCGGCGCCGCCAATGCGACGACTCCCAACGCCAATCCCGTGCTCGCCATCCAGCAATGCGGCAAGCCTGTGATCGGCGCGATCAATGGGGTCGCCATCACCGGCGGCTTCGAGCTCGCGCTGGCCTGCGACGTGCTGATCGCCTCGACCAACGCCCGCTTCGCCGACACCCATGCGCGGGTCGGCATCGCGCCAGGCTGGGGCCTGTCGCAAAAGCTCTCGCGCCTGATCGGCCTCTACAGGGCCAAGGAGCTCTCGCTCACAGGCAATTTCCTCGACGCCCACACCGCCCTGGCGTGGGGCCTGGTCAACCGGGTCGTCGCGCCTGACGAGTTGCTGCCGGCGGCTTTGAAGCTGGCCGGCGAAATGGCGACGATCCCACTGGACATGCTGACCTTTTACAAGAAACTGATCGATGACGGCTTCGACCTGCCGTTCGGCGCCGCCATGGATCTCGAACATGAGCGCTCCAGCGGCCGCAACGCCGGGGTCAGCGCCGCACAGGTGGAAAAGAATCGCCTTGAAGTGCTTGCCCGCGGGCGCAAGCAGTAGATGAGCCCGCACCTAAGAATCTTCAGACATCAAACAGAGGAAACCTCAGAGTCATGAGCGACGTCGCCGACCGCACCCAATCCCAGCCCCAGTCTCAGTTCGGGCTCAATCCAGAGGACGACCTCAACGACCTGCGCATGTCGCCGGCGGCCATGCCGCTGCTGCAGCACGTCAAGCGTTTCATCGCCGAGACCGTCGAGCCGATGGCGGTCGAGTTCAACCGGCTGGGCGAAGGCCGCGCCAACCGCTGGGGCTATGCGCCCGGCCAACTCGAACTGCTCGACGCCGCCAAGGACCAGGCAAAGAAAGAAGGCCTTTGGAACTTCTTCCTTCCCGACGCCGAAACCGGCGAGGGCCTCAAGAACCTCGACTATGCCTACATCGCCGTCGAACTCGGCAAAAGCCCGCTGGCGTCCGAGTGCATGAACTGCGCCGCCCCCGACACCGGCAACATGGAGGTGCTCGAACGCGTCGGCACGCCCGAGCAGAAGGAGCGGTGGCTCAAACCACTGCTCTCCGGGGAGATCCGCTCCGCCTTCGCGATGACCGAGCCCGACCGCGCCTCGTCCGACGCCAAGAACGTTGGCATGGAGGCTCGCCTTGTCGGTGACGAGTGGGTGATCAACGGCGAGAAATACTACATTTCCGGCGCCGGAGATCCGCGCTGCAAGATCATGATCACCATGGTCAAGACCAGTCCCGACGCGCCCGCCAGCACCCAGCAATCGCAGATCCTGGTGCCCATGGACACCCCCGGCGTCCAGGTGCTCGGCCCCATGTGCGTGTTCGGCGAAGACGACGCGCCGCACGGGCACATGCACATCCGGTTCGACAACGTGCGCGTGCCCAGGGAGAACATCCTGCTGGGCGAAGGCCGCGGCTTCGAAATCTCGCAGATGCGCCTGGGACCGGGCCGTATCCACCATTGCATGCGCTCGATCGGCCAGGCCGAACGCGCCCTCGATCTGATGGTCCAGCGCGGCATGAGCCGCCAGGCGTTCGGCAAGCCCATCGCCATGTTGGGCGGCAACATGGAGATCATCTCGCGCGCGCGCATCGATATCGAGGCCATGCGCCTGATGGTCCTCAAGGCCGCCAAGGCGATGGACGTGCTCGGCAATCGCGGCGCGCGAGTATGGGTGCACATGGTCAAGGCGATGGTGCCCGAACGCGTGTGCCAGATCATCGACCAGGCAATCCAGATGCACGGAGCGACCGGCGTGTCGCAATGGACGCCGCTGGCGCGGATGTACACTGGCCAGCGCACCCTGCGCATCGCCGACGGCCCCGACGAGGTCCACCACATGGTGGTCGGCCGCAACGAGCTGCATTCACCCGATCACCAGACCTCGGGCGTCGTCTGGCGCAACTAGCACCATGTTGCCCAGCGGAAGCGGGCCGTCGTCCTTTGCAGCACGGCTCCGCTATCGGGCATTGACCATCAACGCCGACGCTGGCGTCGATGGTTCCAATGCCCTTGCCGGCTACGGATTCGTTATGGTGATCACCGGAGCGGTCTGAAGGCTTCCGTCAATTTCGCATCCGCCGCTCAATTTGGCATTGTTGAAGGTGAAGGCGCCCCCTGGACTGACCGTGATGGTGACCTTGGTCGGGCCGCAGGAGCTTCCTCCGCCCGCTACGGCGACATTCATGATGGTCGCCTTGGTGGCGCTTTTCGCTGTGGTCTTCCAAGGCAGGCCGGTTGGCGTGATCAATTTGCAGACAGGGCTGGCTCCGCTGAACATGGCGGATGTGATCGAAGCCGTGCCCTTTGACCCGGTCTTTCCGCCGAGGTTCGTATCGCAGCTGACGGTGTTGCCGGCGGCGGTAAGCATCAGCGAGCCGGTCGCCGCGAAATTGGTCTTGGTGGGCGTAAACGAGTAGGCCTTCGCCGTTCCGGCAAGCGAAACGACCGCGAGCGCGGCCACGGCCAGCATGGTCTTGTTGTGCATGGTGTAGTTTCCCCTAAAGTCTTCGGCGGCCGTGCGGCCGCTTCCTTGCATTCGTCAATCCTGATCTCCCAGGCGAAGACAGCGTATACGGAAGCGAACGCCAACTGCAAAGCGCAAAGTGCGCTCGGCTTGTCTCCGGTTCTTGCCTCCGGCGCGCCGAGCGGGGATGCTGCGATGCGATTTGCGTCGCCGGATCGTCAGGCGATGGCGGCCGGCTTTTTCGATTGGATGGGGAAACGGGCATGGGGCCGTCCAGGCTTGTCGTTCGATTGGTCATTGCCGGCGGGCTTCTGCTCGCGGCCGGAGCGCGCCTCGCCTTGGCCGCCGCTGCTGCCGCGCCAGCCTACCACGATGCTTACAAGGCGGCGACGTACGCGCTCGATCCGGCGGTCGCCAGGCGCGGCGCTGAGATTTACGGAGGCGCTTGCGCGGCGTGCCACGAGCAGGGTCTCAATCGCGCGCCACAACGGTTCATGATCTCGCAGATGACGCCGGAGTCGATCCGGCGCGCGCTCACCCAAGGCGTGATGCGTGGCCAGGCCGCCGCCGCGAACCTGAGGGCCGCCGATGTCGACGCCGTCGCGACGTACCTCTCCGGTCGTCCCATGGGCGTTGCTATCCGCCCGCCGTTGATGTGCAAGCCGGGCGCGTCGCCCTTCGACGCTGGCGAGCCGCCTGTGTTCGCGGGCTGGGGGCTGTCGCCGGGATCCACCCACGCAATACCCGCCTCCGTGGCGGGCCTCGACCGGGTCAATGTCGGCAAGCTGGCGCTGAAATGGACGCTGTCCTTTCCCAATGCCCTGCGCGCCCGCTCGCAACCGACACTCGCGGGCGGCGCGATCTTCGTCGGCAGTCATGACGGCACGGTCTTCGCCCTGGACCGCGACACCGGCTGCGCCCGCTGGACATTCGCCGCCCCCGCCGAGGTGCGCACCGGCATCGTCGTCTCGCCCTGGCGCGCGGGCGATGCGAGCGCCCGCCCCCTGGTCTTCTTCGGCGATCTGATCGGCGACGTCTTCGCGCTCGACGCGAAGACCGGCGCGATGGTCTGGAAGGCGCGCCCCGATCCGCACCCCAACGCGACCATCACGGCGGCGCCGGTGGTCAACGGCGACGTCCTCTATGTCCCGGTTTCGTCCCTGGAGGAGGGCAGGGCGAGCAACCCTGCCTATGCCTGCTGCACCTTCCGCGGCTCGGTGGTCGCCTATCGCGCCACGAACGGGGCGAAGCTTTGGCAGACGTTCATGACCGACACCCCGACTTTGCGTGGAACCACGTCTGCGGGCGCAAGGATCCTGGGGCCTTCTGGCGTCGCTCTGTGGAGTTCGCCGGTCGTGGACACCAAGCGTGGCCGGCTGTTCATCGACACCGGCGACAACTATTCGACGCCCGCGACGAAGACCAGCGATGCGTTCGTGGCCATGGATCTGGCAACCGGCAAGATCGCCTGGGTCTATCAGGCCCGCGAGTCCGACGCATGGAACGGCTCCTGCGACGCCGCCATGAAGTCCAACTGCCCGACCGAAAACGGCCCGGACTACGATTTCGGAGCCGGGGCGATCCTGGCCCACGCAAGCAACGGTCGTGACTATCTGATCGGGGGCGCGAAATCGGGAATGCTGTTCGCGGTCGATCCCGACACAGGCAGGCTGGTCTGGAAAATCAGGGTCGGCCGCGGCGGTGTCGTCGCCGGCATCCACTTCGGCATCGCCGCGATCGGCGATACGGTCTTTGCGCCGGTCAGCGACGTTCCGGATGGCCGCAAATACGACATCTCACCCCGTCCTGGGCTCTACGCGCTGGACATCAAGACCGGCCAATACCTGTGGAAGGCGCCGTCGGCCGACATCTGCGGCGGCAAGGCCTTCTGCCATCCCGGCTACGGCGGCGCGATCACAGCGACCCCGCAGCTGGTGTTCGCCGGTTCCAATGACGGACACCTTCGCGCCTACGACGCGGCCGACGGCCATGTGCTGTGGGACTACGACACAGAGCGCGAATACACCGCGGTCAACGGCGCGCCCGCCCACGGCGGCTCAATGGGCGGCGGCGCCGCGCCGCTCGCCTACAAGGGCCTTTTGATCATGAATTCCGGCTACGGCTTCGTCGGCGAAAAGGATGGGGACGCCCTGCTGGTGTTCGGCGTGAAGTGAGGCCGCGGTCAGTCGCCGCTAGGCGTGACTCGATGGAGGATTTCTGATGACGACCGACCCCGAGGGGCTGGTGACCCTGCAAAGCCGGACGGCGGCCGCGGAGACCTTCGAGCGCCTGGTGAGGGCGGTGCAAAGCCGCGGCATGACGATATTCGCCCGGATCGATCAGTCCGACGCCGCCGGGGCGGCCGGGCTGACTCTGCGGCCTACCTATGTGCTGTTGTTCGGCAACCCCAAGGCGGGAACGCCGCTGATGCAGGCGGCGCCGACGATCGCAATCGACCTGCCGCTGAAGGCGCTGGTCTGGGGCGAAGCGCAGGGCGCCGCCCAGCTGGCCTATGTCGATCCGGTCTGGCTGGCGCGCCGCCATGGTCTCGACCCGGACCGCTATCCGGTCGTGCAGGCTATGGCGAAAGCAATCGCCGACGTCGCCGCCGACGCTGTGGGCTGATCAGCCCTGCCGCCGGCCGGTCCCGCGCGCGAGGCTACAGGTTCGCCAGCATGCGGGGCAGGTTCGGCTGGCCGGTGTGGGCGGTCAGGCCGCCGTCGATGGCGATGATCGCGCCGGTCATGTAGCTGGCGTCGTCCGAAGCGAGGAAGGCCACGACACTGGCGATCTCCTCGGGTCGGGCGAAGCGGCCCATCGGCACGCGCTCGTTCCAGGCCTCGCGCACGCCCGGCCACGAATCGATGCCGGCGATGATGGGCGTGTCCACCGGGCCTGGGCAGACCGCGTTGATCCTCACGCCGTCGCGGGCGTGGTCGATGCCGGCCGCGCGCGTGTAGTTCACGACGCCGCCCTTGGCGGCGTTTTAGGCCGCGAAACTATAGTCTCCGGCCAGTCCGGACGCCGACGCCGTGTTGATGATCGCCCCGGCGCCCTGCGCCTTCATCACCGGAATGGCGGCCCGGCAACCGTAGAAGACGCCGCTGAGGTCGATGTCGATAACGCGCCGCCATTCCTCCACGCTGACATCGGGCGTCGCAGCGAAACTGCCGACGCCGGCATTGTTGAACAGTATGTCGAGGCGGCCGAACGTCGCCACGGCTTCGGCGACCATGCCTTGGACATCATCCCAAGACGAGACGTCCACCTGGCTATAGAGAGCCCGCCCCTGGCCCAGTTCACGGCTCACCGCTTCGCCTAGCGTGTCGTTGACGTCGGCGATGAGGACGGACGCCCCCTCGCCGTGCAGGCGTCGCGCAGTGGCCGCGCCTATGCCGGACGCGCCGCCGGTGACGACGGCGACCTTGCCAGAAAAGCGCACGGCCTTATCCTTCACTGCGAAATATGTTTATTGCGACCTATAATAATTACCGAGGTCGCGCGGCAAGAGCCGCTCTCGCCGCAGCGCCGCGGGGTTGGAAATTTCTCTATACGAGAATATCTCAAAGGGGGACGCCTAGCCTTGGCCCTGTCGGAAGCGCGCCGCGAGGATCGACGGCGCCGCATCGTGGCGGCCGCCCAGTCGCTTTTGCGCGACCGTTGCGACGCGAGCTTCTCCATGGCCGAACTCGCGCGGCGCGCGGGCGTCAGTCCGGCGACCCCGTACAATCTGGTCGGAACCAAGGCCGGGGTGCTGCAGCTTGTGGTGGAGGAAGAGTACCGCGGCTTCTTCGCCAAGCTGCCGCCGGGGCGGTCTCAAGGCGCTCTGCAGGCCCTGCTCGACGCGTCCGCCCTGGTGGTCACCCACTATGAGGCCGACCGAAAATTCTACCGTACGCTCTACTACGTGATCTTTGGCTCGCACCTTCCGATCGTCACTGAAAACATGCTGTCCTTGGGTCGCGCCCTTTGGCGGGGCTTCGTGCGCGCGGCCATTGACGAGGGCGAGCTTTGCGACATCGTCACGGTCGAGCCGTTCGCCGACAACCTGCTTCGGGCGATCAGTTCGGTGACCTTGGCCTGGCTGGCGGAGAACTGGTCGCACGCACGTTTCGAACAGGAGATGTCGCTTTCGATACGCCTGCTCGTCGCGTCCGTGGCGCGCCAGGACCTTCAGCCGACTCTTCGCGCCGAAATCGCCGCCTGCCATGCGGCGCTCGGACGAGGGCTTTGATACAGGGCGGCGAGGGGCGATGGCGCTAGAACAATCCGTCGATCTCGCCGGCTTCGCTCAGATGAATGTGCTCGGCGGCGGGGTGGCGCGGCAGGCCGGGCATGGTCAGGATGTCGCCGCAGATGGCGACGACGAAGCCGGCCCCCGCCATCAGGCGGACGTCGCGGACGTGAACCGTGTGTCCCTCTGGCGCGCCGAGGCGTTCCGGATCGGTCGTGAAGCTGTACTGTGTCTTGGCCATGCAGACGGGCAGGCGTCCGAACCCCGCCTTGCGCCACTTCGAAAGCTGCGCTGTCACCCGCTTGTCGGTGGTCACCCCGGCGGCATGATAGATTCGGCTGGCCACGGTCTGCATCTTGGCCAACAGACTAAGCGAATCCGGATAGAGCGGCGAGAATCCACTGGTTCCGGCATCGGCCATCGCCACGACCTTGCGCGCCAGGTCTTCGGCTCCGGCGCCGCCCTCGGCCCAATGCTTGCACAAGGAGATCTCAACGCCCAGGCGCGCGGCGAAGGCGCGCAATTCGGCGATCTCTTCTTCCGTGTCCTGCGCAAACGCGTTGATCGCGATGATCGCCGGTATCCCGAACTGGCGCACGTTGAGCACATGGCGCTCCAGGTTGGCGCAGCCCGCGCGTAGAGCCTGCGGATCCGGACGGCTCAGGTCGGCCTTGGCGACGCCGCCGTTCATCTTCAAGGAGCGGATGGTCGCCACGACCACGGCCGCGCACGGCGTCAACCCCGCCTGCCGGCACTTGATGTCGAAAAACTTTTCCGCCCCGAGGTCCGCGCCGAAGCCCGCCTCGGTGACCACATAATCGGCCAGCTTCAGTCCGGCGCGGGTGGCGATCACGGAGTTGCATCCGTGCGCGATGTTGGCGAACGGCCCACCGTGGATCAGGGCGGGCGTGCCCTCGAGGGTCTGGACGAGATTGGGGCAAAGGGCGTCCTTCAACAGCGCGGCCATGGCGCCGTCGGCCTTCAGGTCGCGGCACGTCACCATGTCGCCGGCGCTGTTGTGGCCCACGACGATCCGACCCAGGCGGCCCTGCAAATCGTCGCCGTCGCGCGACAGGCAGAGGATCGCCATGACCTCGGAGGCCACGGTGATGTCGAACCCGGATTCGGCGACGGCGCCGTTGCCTCCAAGCCCGGTGACGATCTGGCGCAGCGCCCGATCGTTCATGTCCATGACCCGGCGCCAGGTGATGCGCCTTGGGTCCAGATCGAGCGCGTTTCCCCAGTAAAGGTGGTTGTCGACCATCGCCGCCAGCAGATTGTGGGCCGTGGTGACGGCGTGAAAATCGCCTGTGAAATGCAGGTTGATGTCTTCCATGGGCGCAACCTGCGCCATGCCCCCCCCGGTCGCGCCGCCCTTCTGGCCGAAGCAGGGGCCTAGCGACGGCTCACGCAGGCAGATGGCGGTGCGTTTGCCGATCCGGGCCATGGCGTCGCCAAGGCCGATGGTGGTCGTCGTCTTGCCCTCGCCCGCCGGTGTCGGGCTCATCGCCGTGACCAGGATGAGCTTGCCGTCGGGCCGGTCGGTGAGGGAGGCCAGGAAAGGCGCGGCGATCTTCGCCTTGTGGCGTCCGTATGGACTGACCGCGTCGCCGGGTATGCCCAGCTTGGAAGCGATATCGGCAATCGGCGCGAGGCTGGTGGCTTGGGCGATCTCGATGTCGCTGCGCATGCGCTCCTCTGGCGATAACCCGCGGCGCCGCGCCGCTCACCGCCCGTCGCAGATGCGTCCGGACCTGTCCAGACTCGACGGACATTCGACCACAATCCTGTCGCAGTTCCTTGCATGCGCCCCTCTTGAAACGCTCTAGACGAGAACGATATCGTTCGCGCCGGTTTCCGGCGTTCGGCCGGGACGGCCTCGGAAAGGACAACATCTGGAGATACCGCCATGCAGTTGGCGACATCGGAACAAAATCTCGAATGGCGCGGGCTGGCTGCGGCCCGGGGACGCTGGTTGCGGCCGGCCGTGGGCTTCAGCCACCCGCGCGATGTACTGAAGGACCCCTTTCTGGATGACGCGGAAAAACGCGCCGTGTTATCGTCCTGGGCGTCCGACGCCTCCTCGGTGAGGGAACAGCCGTCCCTCCGATGGCTTCTCGGCACGCCCGAGCCAGTTGCACTCTGCGAAATCCGCGAGGTCCTCGACAATCTCGATCGGCGGCCAACCGGTTCGCGTTTCAGCATCGCCTTGTCGTGAGCGGTGTGAAACAGCGCCACACATTGGCCCACACCCCATTGTAATCTATCATTATCCGGTCCTGTTCGGCAGGATCGGAGATGTCGCAGCCAACTCTCTCATCCGTTCCGGAGGCCATCATGAGTCTAACCCGAACCCTTCTCATCGCCGGCGTCGCCGCGACCGTCATCGCCGGCATCGCGACTGCCGCCGCCCTCAATACCCACGCGCTGACCGTGCGTCTGCCAGGGGGCGGGATCGAGCGGATCGTCTATACCGGCGATGTCGCACCGCGCGTGGTTGTTGCGCCGGCGGCGGCCCCGATTGTGTGGGCGGCCGGGCCCGGCTTCGACGACACCGCCTTCGCCGCCATGGACCAGATTTCGGCGCAGATGGACCGTGAGATGGCGGCGATGTTGCGCCAGGCCGAGGCCATCGAGTCAACGGGCCTGGCCGGCGCCGGCCCGCTCACGGTCGCCTCGACCGCAGACCTGCCGCCGGGCGCGCGGAGCTATTCGTTCGTTTCGACGACATCCGGCGCGGGGGTGTGTTCGCGCAGCGTCGAGATCACCGCGACCGGTGACGGCCGCGAGCCGCGCGTCGTGAGCCACAGCTCGGGCAGTTGCGGAACGTCCGCCGCGCCGCCGGTGTCGCGGTCTTTGGATACCGCGTCCGCGCCGACGCCCGATCGCACACGGTTCACCCAGGCCAGCTTCCACTCTCGGTCAAGCAACTCATCGGGCATGGGGCCGACCTGAATTCGAGCGGCGGCGGGTTCGACGATCGTCTCTCCAGGATTTTCCTAAAGCAGACCGTCGCCGCCCGGGCGCAGGGCCGAGACGGCCTCGTCCCGCAGTCGCCGCTTGAATATCTTGCCTGATGGCGTGCGGGGGAGCGGGTCTGACGTAATTCGGATGTAGCGGGGGATCTCGAACTTTGCGAGATGGTCCTGCAGGAAGGCCTGGATCTCCGCCGCGTCGATATCGTCGGCGCAATGCATGGTCGCGCCGACCTCCTCGCCCAGGCGCTCGTCCGGCACAGCATATACGGCCGCCTCGATCACCGCCGGGTGCATCAGCAGGGCCGCCTCGACCTGGCCGCATCCGATGTTCTCGCCGCCGCGAATGATCAGGTCCTTGATGCGGTCGACGATGTAGACGAAGCCCTCGTCGTCGATGGTGGCGACATCGCCGGTGTGGAACCAGTCCCCGCTGAACACCTCGGCGTTGACCTGCGGGCGGTCCCAGTACCCCTTGAACAGGGATGTCCCGCGGATGAGGAGCTCTCCGCGCTCGCCCGGCGGCACGGCGGCGCCCTGCGCGTCGACTATTTTGATGTCGAGCACCGCCGAGAGGCGCCCCGAGCTGGTCGGGCGTCGGAGGTAGTCCGCGCCGGAGATGCCTATGCCGATGGCGTTGGTCTCGGTCATGCCCCAGCCCGTGTTGGGCGCGGCGGCGGCGAAGGCCCCGGCGATTTCCCGCACCTGTTCGGGCGCGCGGGCAGCGCCGCCGCCGCCGACGCCGATCAGGGTGGGCAGGCTTCGCCCGGCCGCCGCCGCCGCGCGCGCAAGATCGCCGGTCATCGCCGGCGGCGCGCTGAAGTTGCTTATGTTTTCGCGCTCGATCAGGTCGATCGCGCGGTTCACGTCCCACTTGTACATGCCGACGATCTTGCGTTGCTGCCGATACGATTGAAGGTAGTTGACGTGCGATCCCATCACATGGAACAGCGGCACGCCCAGCAGCGTCGCCGGTTGATGGGCCGGTGGCGTCGGCGGCCCGTTGATCAGAGCGTTCGCGTGCGCGTCCAGCTCCCACGACATCAGGGCGGAGACGATGTTGCGGTGGGTGGAGATCGCGCCCTTGGGGCGCCCGGTCGAACCGGATGTGAACACGATAGTCGCCGGGTCGTCGGGCTCGATGTCGGCGACCGGCGCCTCGACGTCGCCGAGCTTGGCGACCAGCTCGCGCAGATCCCGCGCGCGTGGGTGGGGCCGGGCCGGCCTCACTGCGATGACCGCCAGACCGTGTTGCTCGGGACACCGATCGAAGCGGTCCAGGCGTTCCTGATCGGCCAGCATCACCTTGACGCCGCAGTCGGTCAGACTGAACGCCATCTCTTCGGACTGCCAGTGGGCGTTCATCGCCACCGCGATCGCGCCGATCGAGGTCACCGCCTTGAACGCGAGGATCCACTCTGGAAAATTACGCATGTTGATCGCGACGCGGTCACCCTTGGCGACGCCGTAGCCGCGCCGCAGCACGTGGGCGATGCTCGCGGCTCGTCTCCAGGCGTCCTCGAACGTCAGCCTCTCATCCTCGAACACATAGAAGGTCTTGTCGCTGCGGGCCTGCACAAAGAGGTCGCGCAAGGTCGCCGGCGCGTTGACGAACACCCGTTGGGGATAGCCGTCGATGATGACGGTGTTCAGTTCATGGGGTTGTCCAGCCGCGGTCAACCGCGCCAGGGCTTCCGCACGCGTCAGCGCCGTTCCCGATTGTCCCGCCGTCGACAACTGATACGCTCTCCCTGTCGTGTCGCGCTGGACACGCTCATCGGGCGCGAAGCCGATGTTGTCAAAGCGAAAACCCAACTGAGAGGCCGGACCACGCTCTCAATTGGGAGAGCGGCCATAGGAAAGTGTGACGCCCGGATGTATGTCTTCGAACTTCCGTCCAAGAGCGAGGCGCGCGGAATCCGCGTGGCCACCATCGGCAGCTGCCGGGTGCGCAATCCTTTCTCGGCGCTTCAGGACCTCGGCGAGCTGAAGGTCTGCGACTACGGCCTCGGGTTCACGCACGCCGTGGGCGAGTCGCGCCAAGCCCTGGAAACCCTCCTGGGACTTAGAGACATTCCCGCCGAGTTCAGCCCGTACGTCTATGGCACGGCTGAGCCGCCGGATAGCGCCCGGCTGCGGCGCGCCCTGGGCGCGGGCGTCGACGTGTTTTTGCTCGAGGTGTCCGCCGCAAGACAATTTTCGTGCGAGGACGTGTTCCTGCAACAGAATTTCGTCAATCGCGAGCTGGTTCAAAAGCACCGGGGCGCGTTGCAGGCCTGGTTCCGGCGGCTCGCCAAATCCGGCGAAGTCGAGGGGGCGATCGTCGACGAGGCGCTTGAAAAGCTACGCGAGGCGGGGCAGGCGAACATGCCGCTGTTCGAGCGCCTGCTGCGCCGCACCCGTCTGAGCGGGACCGACGCGCCGGCGGTCGAGAGCACGTTGTCGGCGATGATGGCGATGGCGCCTGGCCCCTGGGCGGTGGTGGGGTCGTTTACCTCGCCCGGAGTCGGAGGCGCGATCATGGAGGATCGGCGCGCGCTGAACGCGGACCTCAAGGCCGCGTGCGAGCGGTGTGGGGCGCTGTTCTTCGACCCAACGGATCTTGTCGAGGCGTATGGTCCGACCGTCGTGTTCGACGAAGGCGGCGCAAATATCTATGAATACAATCCCAATTTCTACCCAACAGTGGCACGGGCGATGCTGGAGACGATCAGGGCCGCCTGTCCCGTCCCTGAAGCGCCCCCGCCGATGGTGGCGAGCGGGCTGGTCGAGCGGATCAATGCTGAACTCGTCGACCTGCATCGCCGGCGGCTTGCCGAAATGGGGTCGGCGGCGAGTGGCCTTTATATTCACTATGAGCGACTGCTGGAGCGAAACGCGCTTATCGGACCGCGTGATCGCGCCGCCCTCGCGCTCATCGACCGGCATCTGCCGGAGTACGACTCCTACGCCGTCATGCGGGCGGGCCTGGGAGAGGTGGCGTTTCTGCTGGCCGCGACGGGCCGACGGGTGGTCGCCCACCAGCCCAACACCCGGCGCCGCAGCGCCATCGAGGCCGGACTCAGCCACCTGACGAAGGTCGGGCTGATCCAGTCCGGGGTCATGTCGGTGGCGCAGGAACTGACCCCGGCGCTGCCCCCGGAGGGGCAAGTGCTGGGCGTCGGGATCGACACCAGCGAGTTCCGCGACGATGCGGCCGCGGCCCCGCACCTGGAGCGCGCGGCTACGTTCACCGACCTGCTGATCGATCCGCGGCTGTTCCTGCGGTTGCGGGATGACCTTGCGGAGCAGGAGGCGGTGCTAGGGGCCCTGGCCGAGCGCGGATTCGCCGGCCGGCGGGAGTATCTCGCGGACGGCCTGACATGGTTGCGCGGACCGCGCTGAACCCTGAGACGCGGCGCTCTCGTCTTCGCGGAAGTCAGGTGTCGGAGAACCCGAACGGAGCGCTCGTGCGACGGTTGTCGTCGGGCAGGATCTGGCGACCGATCGGCGGGGCGGACCGGGCGGTGCATTCGGTGCGATGGCAGAGGCGGCAGGTGACGCCGATCGGGGTCACCTCGTCGGCGGCGGGCTCCGGCCGATCCTGGGTGTAGATCAGGCGGCCGGCGTGTTCGGCGGCGCAGCCCAGCGCAATGGCGCGCTCCACGCGCGGCCGCCCGTATCCGCCGCCGCCCGCCGTGACGGTGCGCGCGATGGAGAAGAACCGCTGTCCGTCCGGCAGTTCCAGCCACTGGGTGATGATCTGGCGCGGTGTCCTGAACGCCTGGTGCAGGTTCCATAGCGGGCAGCCCCCGCCGTGACGGGCGAACGGAAACCCGGCGCCGTCGAGTCGCTTGGACACATTGCCGGCGGCGTCGACGCGGATGAAGAAGAACGGCACGCCTTCCTGACCCGGTTTCTGCAGGGTGGTCAGCCTGTGGGCGACCTGTTCGAAGCTCGCTCCGAACTGCCGGGCCAGGGCCTCGATGTCGTAGCGACGGCCTTCCACGGCCCGGGCGAAGGTGGAGTAGGGCATAAGGATCGCCGCGGCGGCGTAGCCGGCCAGGGCGCGGTTGGCCAGCCGCTCGCCGTTCTCGCTGGCGAACGCGCCCTCCTTCAGCACCGCCGCGATCTGCGGGCGCATCTCGAGATAGGCCAGCTGCAGCGCCAACTGGAAGGTCTGGCTGGCGTGGTCGAGCTCGTCGTCGAGAAGGATCTGGCGGCGATGATAGTCGAGGCGGCGTGTGGATCCCACCATGACCTTCGGCGGCACGCGCCTCACCCGCAGATCGTGACGCGCCTTCAGATAGGCGACAAGGCTGTCATGCTCGCCGATGCGTTGCGCCAGCCGTTCGGCGGCGTCGTCGAGGGATGGAAAGCTGTTGCGTCGCGCCGCCAGGAACCGCCTGGCTTCAGCCACCGGGTCGGCCGTCTCGACCCCGTCGACCCCGCGATCGGCGAGCGCCAGATGCTCTTCCTGATAGGTCGTGTAGAGTCGCAGGAAAGCCTCGACGACGCCGGGGAAATTGGTCACGACATCGCTGGTCTCCAGCGCCGGCAGATCGATGTCGGCGAAGATCGGATCCTTCATCGCCGCCTGCAGGCGCGCCCGCTCGTCCGCCGCTCCGTCGCCCGCCAGCGTCGACAGATCGATGGCGTATGTCTGGGCCAGGCGCAGAAGCATCTCCGCGCTGAGCGGACGGTGGTTGCGTTCCAGTAGAGCGATGTAGGAGGGCGACACCTCCAGATCCGCGGCCATGTCGGACTGCGTGAGGCCGCGGTCGCGGCGAAGCCGCCGCAAACTCGGACCCACATACAGCCTTCGATCGTTCGCCACGCCGTTCGCTCCCTAGAATGTGACATATTACAACATTACACGAATTTCTTGTAACGTTTGACAACTCGACCCTGAAGCCCCTCCACAACTCGCGTGGACCGCTGTAGCGCCTCGGTCTCTTTATTTTTGGGGACGCGGCGCATGGCCTACCAGGATCACATCATCGAGATGAGCCAGCTCATCGCCGCCAAGAACGGCGCATGGAACGGGATCGACGCCGAATCGGTGGCCCGCATGCGGCTGCAGAATCGCTTCAAGACCGGGCTCGAGATCGCCCGCTACACCGCCGACATCATGCGCCGCGACATGGCCGCCTATGACGCCGATCCGTCCATGTACACCCAGTCGCTCGGCTGCTGGCACGGCTTCATCGGCCAGCAGAAGCTTATTTCCATCAAAAAGCATTTCGGGACGACCGACCGCAAATACCTCTATCTGTCCGGCTGGATGGTCGCCGCCTTGCGATCGGAATTTGGACCTCTGCCCGACCAGTCGATGCACGAGAAGACCTCGGTGCCGGCCCTGATCGAGGAGCTCTACACCTTCCTGCGCCAGGCCGACGCGCGTGAGCTGAACATCCTCTTCCGTCAGATCGACGCCGCGCGCACGGTCGGCGACAAGGCCAAGGAGGAAGAACTGATCGAGGCGGTCGACAACTTCCAGACCCACGTCGTGCCGGTCATCGCCGACATCGACGCCGGTTTCGGCAACGCCGAGGCGACCTATCTGCTGGCGAAGAAGATGATCGAGGCCGGCGCCTGCGCGCTGCAGATCGAGAATCAGGTCTCCGACGAAAAGCAGTGCGGCCACCAGGACGGCAAGGTTACCGTCCCGCACGAGGATTTCCTCGCCAAGGTGCGCGCCTGCCGCCACGCCTTTCTCGAGCTCGGCGTCGAGAACGGCATCATCGTCACCCGCACCGACAGCCTGGGCGCGGGCCTGACCAAGCAGATCGCCGTCAGCCACGCGCCCGGCGACCTGGGCGATCAGTATAACAGCTTCCTCGATTGCGAGGAAATCGCCCCCGAGGCGCTGTCCAACGGCGACGTCGTCCTCAACCGCAACGGCAAGCTGCTGCGGCCCAGGCGCTTGCCCAGCAACCTGTTCCAGTTCCGCGCCGGCACCGGCGAAGACCGCTGCGTGCTCGACTCGATCACCTCGCTGCAGAACGGCGCCGACCTGCTGTGGATCGAGACCGAGAAGCCGCACGTCGAGCAGATCGCCGGCATGATGGACCGAATCCGCGCCGTCATCCCCAACGCCAAGCTGGTTTACAACAACTCACCCTCGTTCAACTGGACGCTCAACTTCCGCCAGCAGGTCTACGACGCCTGGAAGGCGGCCGGAAAGGACGTGTCGGCCTATGACCGCGCCGGCCTGATGAGTGTCGACTACGATGCCACGGCCTTGGCCGTCGAGGCCGACGAGCGCATCCGCACCTTCCAGTCCGAGGGCGCGAAACGCGCGGGCATCTTCCACCATCTGATCACCCTGCCGACCTATCACACCGCGGCCCTTTCGACCGACAACCTGGCCAAGGAGTACTTCGGCGCCCAGGGCATGCTGGGCTATGTCCTGAAGGTCCAGCGCGAGGAGATCCGCCAGGGCATCGCCTGCGTGCGTCACCAGAACATGTCCGGCTCCGACATCGGCGACGACCACAAGGAATATTTCGCCGGCGAGGCCGCCCTCAAGGCCGGTGGCGTCCACAACACCATGAACCAGTTCGCGTAAGGTCACTTAACTCGCCACGCCAACCCATTGCGTCATCCCGGCCGGAGCGCTCTTGCGCCCCCGGGTCGCGCGAAGCGCGCGCCCGAGGACAGGCTCCGAGCCGGGACCCAGTGGGCCACGTCTTCGCTCGATCGATCGGGCCTCGCTGTTGCGAGCCGTGTTGAATGTGGCCTTCTGGGCCCCGGATAAGCCGCTTCGCGGTTTTCCGGGATGACGGTGGTGGGGAAGCGGCGATAATTGCGATAGGAACCGCGCCACGCCACCTGCGCGGCCTTTTCGAGGGATCGTCGAATCGATGGACGCCAAAACCAAGCTTTCGGTCGACGAAACATTGCGCGCTTTCGTGGAGGGCGAGCTTCTCCCAGGCACGGGAATCGAACCACACAATTTCTGGGCGTCGCTCGAAGGCATCCTCGCCGATTTCCAGCCCGCCAATCGTGAACTGCTCGCCAGGCGCGACGAACTGCAGGCGCGGATCGACGCTTGGTGGCTCGCTCACCGCGGCCGAGCGTTCGACGTCGCCGAGGAGACCGCGTTTCTGCGCGAAATCGGCTATCTGCAAGACGAACCGGCGCCGTTCCAGATCGAGACCCGCAATGTCGATCCCGAGATCGCCACCCTCGCCGGGCCGCAGCTGGTGGTGCCGGTCTCCAACGGCCGCTATGCGCTGAACGCCGCCAATGCGCGCTGGGGCAGCCTGTATGACGCGCTCTACGGGACCGATGCTCTGGCGCCGCCGACGGGAACCAGGGGCTACGACCCTGTGCGCGGAGCGCTGGTGATCGCCTATGCGCGCGCTCTGCTCGACAAGGTCGCGCCGCTGGCTGACGGCTCGCACGGCGAGGCCGCCTTCTACGGCGTGACCGATGGCGTCCTTCTGGTGAGGCTGAAGGACGGACGCGAGGTCGAGCTCGCATCGCCCGCTCAGTTCGCCGGCTGGAAGGGCCACGACTATGCGCCGTCGGCCGTCCTGCTGAAGCATCACGGACTGCACCTGGAAATCCAGATCGACCGCACCCACGCGATCGGCCGGGACGACGCCGCTGGCGTGGCCGACGTGCTCGTCGAGGCCGCGCTGACCGCGATCCAGGACTGCGAGGACAGCGTGGCCGCCGTCGACGCGCAGGACAAGGTCGTCGTCTATCGCAACTGGCTGGGCCTGATGCGCGGCGACCTGACCGCGACCTTCGCCAAGGGCGGCGGCACGCAGACCAGGACGCTCGACGAAGACCGAATCTACAAGGCGCCGGGCGGCGGCGGGCTGACCCTGCGCGGCCGCAGCCTGATGCTGGTGCGCAACGTGGGCCACCACATGACGACCGACATGGCCCGCCTGGACGGGGAGCCGGTGTATGAGACCGTCATCGACGCCCTCTTAACCGTCACCGCCGCCCTGCACGACATCAGGGGCGAGCGCCGCAACAGTCCTGCCGGCTCCGTCTATATCGTCAAGCCTAAGCTGCATGGGCCTGACGAGGTCGCGCTGGCGGTGCGCCTATTCAGTATGGTCGAGGATGCGCTTGGGCTGCCGCGCGACACCATCAAGATCGGCGTTATGGACGAGGAGCGCCGCACCAGCGCCAACCTCGCCGCCTGCATCCACGCGGCCAGGTCGAGAATCGTCTTCATCAACACCGGCTTCCTCGACCGCACCGGCGATGAGATCCACACCGCCATGGAAGCGGGCCCGGTGATGCGCAAGGACGCCATCAAGACCCAGCCCTGGCTGGTCGACTACGAGAAGCGCAACGTCGAGATCGGCCTGGCCGCCGGCTTTCCCGGCCACGCCCAGATCGGCAAGGGCATGTGGGCCGCGCCCGACACCATGGCGGCCATGCTGGCTACCAAGATCGGCCATCCCAGGGCCGGCGCCAACACCGCCTGGGTGCCTTCGCCCACAGCCGCGGTGCTGCACGCCCTGCACTATCATGAGGTCGACGTGGCGGCGGTCCAGGCCGCCATGAGGGGCGCGCCGCCGACTGGAACAGACGCCCTGCTGACCCCGCCGCTCGCCCGCTCCAACTTCGACCCCTCCGACATCGCCCAGGAGCTGGACAACAACGCCCAGGGCATCCTGGGCTACGTCGTGCGCTGGATCGACCAGGGCGTCGGCTGTTCCAAGGTCCCCGACATCCACGACGTCGGCCTGATGGAAGACCGCGCCACCCTGCGCATCTCCAGCCAGCACATCGCCAACTGGCTGCACCATGGCATCTGCACCAAGGCGCAGGTGCGCGAGACCTTCACGCGCATGGCCAAGGTGGTCGACGCCCAGAACGCGGGCGATCCGGCCTACACGCCGATGAGCGACGAGCCCGCGACGAACGTGGCCTTCCAGGCGGCCCTGGAGCTTGTGTTCGAGGGCAGGACGCAGCCGAACGGCTATACGGAGTTTGTGCTGCATAGGCGGCGACGGGAGAGGAAAGGAACGGGAGCCTGAGAAAGCCCATAAGAGCGGGTGTTCACGCGACCATCAGGCCAAGATGTTCCACCATCGGCGCGAAATCGCGGTCGTCGTGCAGCAACCTGTGGCCTCGCTCTATGCAGAACGTTCCAATCACGAGGTCGGCGGTCTTACGAATTGTGACGCCTTTCGACCTGAGCAGGCGATAATTCCGAGCGGCGCATGTGGCCAGTTCGTCGTCCAGCAGGGCGACCACGAAAAACTGCCGCAAGCCGTGCTCAATCTGTGAGGCATGAGCTTCGTCCCTCGCTCCCTGGAGGATTTCCAGCAGAATGAGGTCGCCGATCAGGAGCGGTTCGCGCGCCACTGCGGCCGCCAGCTTCAGGGTCGCCGGGTTCGCATCGCCACGCAGGCGCGCGCACCAGACGGAGCTGTCGACGAGGATCACGCGCCGGCCGGAAACCGGCCCTGGCGCATTTCGTCCAGGTCGCCGTGCCAACCCAGCCCCTCCAAATCCGCGAAGGCGCGCATCTGGCCCCGCACGCGCACCAGCAGGCGCAACGCCTCTTCCACAGTGGCGCGCTTGGTCGTGAGACCCGTCGCCGCCATGGCGCTCAGTCGACTATTTTTTGACGTGAGAGGTGGCGCCAAGGAGACCCCTGGTGTCCGATTGTATTGAATAACATCAGTACACAGACTTAAGTGTGGAACCGCCAAAAAGGCGATGAGCCTGCATTGTTTCTTTGCCTATCGATTTTAATAAATTGTCACACAGGCAAACTATGGTGTGTCTGTGGCTGCCGGGGTGAAGACAACCACTTTTGAAACCTTGGGGTGGCGCAAGGCTGCGGCCTGCGCATCGGCATCCATCCACCATGCAAATTCAGGAGAGAAACGAGCATGCTTCGTAAATCAAATCTGCTGGCCATGCTGCTGGCGTGCACGCCCATTGCGGCATGGGCGAGCGATGGCATCGGGCCGTTCGTCAACAGCGTTCCATCCGCCAACCCATCGCCGGCGGGTACGCCCGAGACCAATGTTCTGAGCTCGGACTTCACCGCGACCGTCGTCGCGACGGGAACCGACCCGCTGGAAAACCCGTCCGGCGTGATCACCAACTATGGCCTGCTCTCAGACGGAACCAAGACCGAGCCTGACCAGAACGCCTACCTCTACCTTCCCGGCCTGGTCAAAGGGCCCACGCCCAACTATTATTACGGACACAATTTCTTGTTCCAGGGCCACGAAAACGCGGGCAACCTCGGCTATGTCACGCGCATCAACCTCGACGTGAAAGATCCTGCGCACCGGATCACGCTGATGACGCCGGTCGGCGGCGATAACCTGACCCATCTGTCTCGCGCCGACGGTTCGACCTACGATCCTTTCACCAAGACGGTGCTGTCGACTCAGGAAGGCGGCCCCACCGACGGCGGCGTTGTCGAGATCAACATGAAGAGCTGGCCGCCGGTGGTCGCCACCCGCTATGGCATGATGGGCCGTTGCGGCGTCGAGGGCATTCACGTCGACAACATGGGCCGGATCTATCTGGTCGAGGACACCGGCGGCGGCGGCGCCAGCAACGATCCCAACAACATCAACGGCTCGGTCAAGGTCGCCCGCCAGCCGAACTCATATGTCTACCGTTTCATCCCCTACAACCGGTCGGATCTCAGTGCGGGCGGCCAGCTCCAGGCCCTGCAGGTGAGTGTCGACGGGGCGCCGCTGGTGTTCGGCGGCACGACGCCTGAACAGGTCTTCGCCGATGTCTGGTCGCCCAAACAGGTCGAGCTGCACAGCGGCAAGAGTTTCCCGGCCCAGTGGGTGACCATCCACGACACCGCCACCAGCGGTGATGATTTCGATTGCAACGCCACCGCGCGAGCGGCCGGCGCGACGCCGTTCAAGCGTCCGGAAAACGGGACCTTCATGCCGGACGGCAAGTTCCGCGCGTTCTTCTTCGCCATCACTGGCGACACCAACAGTCTTTCGGGTCAGGTGCCCGGACTGGCTGCGCGCGGGGCTTGGGGCGGGATCTTCCAGCTCAAACTCGATTCCGATCAGAACAGCGGCAAGATCAAGATGATCGTTCTTGGCGACGCCTTCCACAACTCGTTCGACAACGTCACCTTCGGCGACAGCCAGACGATCCTCGCGTCGGAAGACCGGGGCGACACCCTGCACGACCAGCTCAACGCGCTCGACTCGATCTGGGCCTACCCGCTGGGATCGCTTCAGTCGCCGCTGCGCGTCCTGGCCCAGGGCCGCGATGCGAGCGCCTCCCCTGTGGGGGCGGAAGACAATGAGCCGACGGGCATCCACGTCTCCAACGGCGGAAGCGTGCGTGCGCTGCAATATGGCACGTCGTACAACCTGATCGACGCTCGCGGCTTCTTCACGCAGCAGCACGGCGACAACACCACCTTCGAACTCCACCACAACTGACGCGATACGGTCGCGGACGGCCCCGATACGGGCCGTCCGATCGCCCGGAGCGCCGGTCCAGGCTCATGCCCGGGCCGGCGCTTTGCGTTTGCGCCCCGCGCCGCGGATCTGGCGATCGGCCCTGGACCGCGGCGGCCCGCTGGGCCAAGTTCCGCCGGCCGCTTGCAAGGAGCCCGCCCGTGGATCGCACCGTCACCCGATACCTCGTCGACGAAGACCTGCACCTGACCGCCGACGTCCTGGGCGATGGGCGGCGCGGGACGGTGATGCTGGCCCACGGCGGCGGCCAGACGCGCCATTCCTGGGCCGCGACGGCCGAGCGTCTGGCCGAAAAGGGCTGGCGCGCGGTGTCGCTCGACCTGCGCGGCCATGGCGAGAGCGCCTGGGCGGAGGACGGCGACTACCACCTCGAGCGCTTCGCCGAGGACCTGATCGCGGTCGCGCGGAACCTGCCGGACCAGCCCGACCTGATCGGCGCCTCGCTGGGCGGCATGGCCGGGATGATGGTCGAGGCCCTGGTGGCGCCCGGCACGTTCCGCTCCCTGACCCTGGTAGACATCGTCCCGCGATCCGATCCCGAGGGCGTCGAGAAAATCATGGCCTTCATGGGCGCCAACCTCGATCACGGTTTCGAAAGTCTGGAGGCCGCGGCCGAGTCGATCGCCGCCTACCTGCCCCACAGGCCCCGTCCGAAAGACCTGTCGGGCCTGGGAAAGAACCTTCGGCTCGGCGACGACGGCCGCTATCGCTGGCACTGGGATCCGCGCTTCGTGAGCGGCGTGCGCGGCGGGCGCTCGCGTCATCCGATGGAGGATTTCGAGGCCCGCTGCGGCCACATCCAGATTCCGGTGCACCTGATCCGCGGACGCATGAGCGAACTGGTGTCGCTGGAGGCCGCCAGGACCTTTGTCGCCGGCCTGCCCAAGGGCTCGTTCACCGACGTCGCCGACGCCGGCCACATGGTCGCGGGAGACCGCAACGACGCCTTCCTCGGCGCGGCGATCGCATTCCTCGAGCGCGCGGGAACGTAAAGCCCGCCCATGCCCTCGACCTTGTTCAGCGACCTGCTCGTGATCGATTGCGCCAGCTTCATCGCCGGGCCGGCGGCGGCGACTATCTTGTCGGACTTCGGCGCGCGCGTCATCAAGATCGAACCGCCGGGCCTGGGCGACGCCATGCGCAACCTGATCCGCCTGAGGGCGCCGCCCGGCGCGCCCGACTACTTCTGGATCATGGACTCGCGCAACAAGGAAAGCCTGGCGATCGACCTCAAGACGACCGCCGGGCGAGGCGCCCTAGATCACTTGATCCGGCGCGCCGACGTCTTCATCACCAACTACCCGTTCCCCATTCGCGAGCGGCTGCGGCTGCGCGCGGAGGATGTCATGCCTCTGAACCGCCGCCTGATATACGCCTCCCTGACGCCCTATGGCGAGCAGGGTCCCGAGCGCGACCGCACGGCCTATGACACCACGGCGTGGTGGGCGCGTTCAGGCCTGATGGACATGGTGCGCGCCACCGGCGAAACCGAACCGGGCCTGTCGATGCCGGGCATGGGCGATCATCCGACCGCGGTGTCGACCTACGCCGCGATCCTAACCGCCCTCTACCGCCGCCAGTCGACCGGTGAGGGCGGAGAGGTGCGCACGTCCCTGCTGGCCAACGGCCTGTGGGCCAATTCCAGCCAGATCCAGGCGGCGCTGTGCGACATCGAACTGCCGCCGCGGGCGCCGCGCGGCGAGCGCGGCTCCTTGGCCGAAACCTATCGCGCCGCCGATGGCCGCGACTTCGTCCTGGCCATGGCCAACCCGGGACGCGAATGGCCGCTCCTGGCCGAGGCGTTGGCGCGCCCCGAGTGGCTGAGCGATCCGAGGTTCTCCACGCCTGCCGCCCGTCTGCAAAACGCCGCCGTGCTCACCGCCCTGCTGGAAGACGTCTTCGCGGCCCGACCCTGGGCCTACTGGCAAGACTGCCTGAGCGCGGCTAACATCACCTTCGGCGTCGTGGCGCGCATCACCGACCACGCCGCCGATCCCCAGGTGATCGCCAACGATCTTCTCCCCCAGTTCCTCGACGGCGAGGGCCTGCGGACCGTTGACAGCCCCTTCGAGGTCAAAGGCGAGCGCAAGAACGGTCCGTTGATGGCCCCGGACGTCGGCCAGCACACGCGCGCCATTCTGGAGGAGTTCGGCGTGAGCGCCGCCGAGATCGCGATCATGATGGAGCCCCGGCCGTGAACGCCTTGAGAGACGATACCGCCGCCAACCGGCTGGAGATGGACGAAGCCGGTCAGACGGTGTTCGCCGACTACCGCCTGGACGGGACACGCCTGATCATCGATCACGTCGAGGCGCCCTTGGCCTTGCGCGGGACGGGCGCGGCGGGGCGCTTCATGACGGGGCTGGCGCACTTCGCGCGCGCTAAGGATCTGAGCATCGTCCCGCTGTGCGGCTACGCGGCGCGCTGGCTGCGCGCCAGCGCCGAGCATCGCGATCTGATCGCCCGCTGACACCGTCCCGCGCGCGCGGTCGCTCGCGCCCCCTTGACGGCGCGCGCCGCAGCGGCTGCAAAGTGTTCGACAAAGCGGAGGAACGCCCCATGAGCATTTTCGATCGATTCAGCCTTGCCGGCGAGGCGGCCATCGTCACCGGCGCCGGCGCGGGTATAGGCGCGGGCGTCGCCCGCGGTTTCGCGCAGGCCGGGGCCGACGTGGCCATCGTGGCGCGCTCGGCCGACGCTCTGGCGAAGGTAAAGGCCGAGATCGAGGCCATGGGACGCAGGTGCGTCGCCATCGCCATGGACGTCACCGCGCCTGGCGCGCCCGAGGCGATCGCGGAACAGGCCGTGGCGGCGCTTGGCCGCGTCACCATCCTGGTGAACAACGTCGGCGGCCTGGGCGGCGGCGAAGTCATCCATGGCGCCATGGACATCCCCGCCGACGTCTTCCGCCACCAGCTCGACGTGAACCTGACCAGCGCCCTGCTGATGACCCAGGCGGTTGCGCCGCGCATGTCCGACGGCGGCGCGGTGATCAACATGTCCTCGATCATGGCCTACAAGCCGATCGGCGGATCGGCCGGCTACATCACCGCCAAGGCGGCGATGAACAATCTCACAGTGGCCCTCGCGCACGAACTGGCGCCGAAGATCCGCGTCAACGGCATCGCGCCTGGACCCATCATCACCGACGCCCTGACCGGTCCGCTCAACCTGAAGACCGAGGAAGACTATGCGCGGATCGCCAAGGAGTGGGGCGTCTGGGTCCAGCGCCTGGGAACGCCCGACGACATCGCCAACGTCGCGCTGCTGCTGGCCTCCAAGGCCGGAAGCTTCATCACCGGCCAGACCTACATCGTCGCCGGCGGCATGTGAGAAGGCCCTCGCCTTGAAGCATTCATGATTTCGCAACGGTCTTGACGAGAACGCGCTCCCGTTGATCGACACGTCCTGATACATAAGGGGCTGGCGTCAGCGTGCTCTCTAGTCTTCGCTGTGAGCTTCAAGTACATACTGTATCCCCGCATCTCCGCCGCAAATCCTTCGTGTTTCCTTCTGTTCCTTCTGTTCCTTCTGTTCCTTCGTGCCTTCGTGGTGCGCTTTCCTACGCCAGCCCCCTCCTCGTATCTCATCGCGGATCGCGGCTGGACGCGGCGCTCGCCCACGCGCGCGGCGTCCCAAATACCGCCGAACGGCGCGGTTCCGATCTGGCGGCCTTCGGCCATGTTCATTTCTCACCTTGATCCGACCCCACCGACCCAGAGCGCGGCCACATTACCGATTTTTCAATGATCAAGCGCCGCGAATGTCTGTACGCAGGCTTTCACAAGGCAGATTCAAGGTCACTCCATGACGCTCTCCCGATCCCTGTTGGCGATCCTGTTCACCACGGTCGCAAGCGTCGGTGCGCAGGCCGCCCTGCCGCGCTTCCCACAGCCCTTTGGGGACCGGGTGATCTTCGTCGCCGACGGCAACGTCTGGGCCGTCGCCAAGTCGGGCGGCGCGGCGGAACGGCTGACGAGCGCGCCGGGCCAGGACATGTTCCCGCGCGTCTCTCCCGACGGTCAGTGGATCGCCTACACCGAGGCCAGCAAGGCCGGCACCGACATCTGGGTGATTCCGGCCGCCGGCGGCGCCGCGCGGCGGCTGACCTATCATCCGGCGACGGAGGGTGGCACCGGCGGGCGTCACGGCCCCGACAACATGGTGGTCACCTGGACCCCGGATTCGAAGTTCGTCGTCTATCTGACCAAGCGCAACCAGTGGAACGGCTGGATCCAGGAGATGTACAAGGTCCCGGTGGCCGGCGCCGCGCCCACGCCGATGCCGATCGACAGCGCGGTCGGCCTGGCGACCTTCGGGCCTGACGGGCACAGCATCGCCTACAACCGCATCTTCCGCAATTTCCGCACCTGGAAACGTTATAACGGCGGCTTGGCGCAGCAGGTTTTCACCTATGATTTCAATACGCGTCAGCTGACCCAGATCACCAACTGGTCGGGGACGAATACATCCCCGATGTGGTATGGCCGCAAGATCTACTATCTGTCGGACCAGGACGCCAATCGTCGCGCCAATATCTGGGTCTACGACCAGGACACCAAGCAGAGCCGTGAAGTCACCCACTTCACCGACTACGACATCGACTTCCCGGCCCTTGGCGGCGATGCCATCGCCTTCCAGCAGGGCGGCAAGCTCTACACCCTCGACCTGCCGAGCGAGCAGCTGCGCGAGGTGCAGGTCTTTCTGCCCGACGATAATCCGCGCACCCGCCCGCATGTCGCCGCCGTCAAGGGCCAGATCCGCTCGGGCGACCCGGCCGGGCAGGTGGACTATGCGCTCGCCCCCAACGGCAAGCGCACCCTGTTCTCGGCGCGCGGCGATATCTTCAGCGTGCCGACCGAAGATGGCGCCACACGCGACCTGACGGGCACGCAAGGGTTCGACGAGGATCATCCCGCCTGGTCGCCGGACGGCAAGACCATAGCCTATACGACCGATGTCAGCGGCACGCCGCAGATCGCCATCCGGCCGGCGGAAGGCGGACCGGAAAAGCTGCTGACGTCGTTCGCCAAGGGCTATCTCTACGGCCCGATTTTTTCGCCCGACGGCATGACGCTGTCGTTCAGCGACGGCGAGCACCGCCTGTGGACCGTGCGCACCGACGGCGGCGCGCCCAGGCAGGTCGCGCAGGACAAGCAGAGCGAGATCCACGACCAGGCCTTCTCGCCCGACGGGCGCTGGCTGGCCTTCAGCATTGCGGCGCCCAGCAGCCGCAGGCGCGACCTCTACCTCTACGAACTGGCGACCGCCAGGACGACGCGGCTGGGCGACGGCATGGGCGTCGACTTCGGCCCGGCCTGGTCGCCGGACGGCAAGTATCTGTATTTCGTCTCGAGCCGGCACGAGAATCCCGTGGGATCTGACGTCGAGTTCGACTTTGCGATCGTCAAGTCCTCCGGCATCTACGCCATCCCGCTCGCCGCCGACACGCCCTCGCCGATGGCGCCGAAGTCGGACGAGGCCGACACCAAGGGCGATAGCGGTCCGGCCAAACCCGACGTCTCGGCTGACGCCGCCAAGGCGGGCGGCAAGCCCGCCGACGCGAAGAAGACCGATCACAGGGCCGCCCCCGACGCCGCGGGACCCATCCCGCCCATCCGCGTCGATCTCGACGGCATGATGGCCCGCGCCGTCGCCCTGCCGATCGACCCGGCCAACATCGCCCAGATGGACCTGCGCGATCAGAAAATCTTCTACCTCACCGACCCGCTGAGCCTGATCGACGGCGACCTGGCCGGCGAGAATTCCGCCCTGCACGTCTACGACCTGAAGAAGCGCAAGGACGGCGTCGTCAGCGAGAACGTCGACAGCTATTCGCTGTCGCTCGACGGCGAAAAGGTGCTGATCCGGCATGACGCCAACTACACGGTGATGGACGCCAAGCCCGAGGCGACCAAGGATTCCGACGACGTCAAACGGCTCGACCTCGGCCATATGCGCGTGCTGGTCGACCCGCGCGCCGAATGGGCGGAAATGTTCGAGAACGCCTGGCGGCTGGAGCGCGACATGTTCTTCAGTCCCGTGGTCAATGGGCAGGACTGGCAGGCCGTCCACGACAGCTATCGCAAGCTCCTGCCCCTGCTCGGCTCGCGCGAGGATCTGAACTATGTGATCGGCCAGATGCAGGGCGAGATCGGCAACTCGCACACCTACGTCGGCGGCGGCGACGATGGCGACACCACGCCCGCCACCCACGCGGCCCTGCTGGGCGTCGACTGGGCGCTCGACCAGGCCTCGGGGCGCTATCGCATCGCCACCATCTACCCCGGCGACAACACCCGCGACGATTACCGCAGCCCCCTGGCCCAGCCGGGGCTGAAGGTGAAGGCGGGCGACTATCTGCTGGCCGTCAACGGCGTCGAGCTGCGGGCCCCCACCGATCCGGACGAGCTCATGCAGCTGGCCGATTCCGACACCACGGTGGACCTGACCGTCGCCGACAGCCCGGCCGGCGCGCACCGCCACGTCGTCGTCAAGCCGGTCGAAAAGGAACTCTCGCTGCGCGAGGCGGCCTGGATCACGCACAACCGCCAGGTCGTCGACAAGCTGTCCGGCGGCAAGATCGGCTATGTCTACATGTCCGACATGGAGCAGCTGGGCCTGCAGCAGTTCGCCCGGCAGTTCTACGGCCAGCTCGACAAGCAGGCCCTGATCATGGACGACCGCTGGAACGGCGGCGGCTTCATCGCGCCCTATGCGCTGGAGCGGCTGCGCCGGGTTCTGGTATCGCTGGGAACCAACCGCGAGGGCGCGATCGGAACCGAGCCCAATGAACTCGTCAACGGGCCAAAGGTCGCCCTGCTCAACCACTGGTCGGCGTCGGACGGCGACATCTTCCCCTATCTTTTCAAGCTCTATGGCCTGGGCAAGCTGGTCGGAACGCGCTCCTGGGGCGGCGTGCGCGGCATTCGCGGCAACTGGCAGATGATGGACGGCGGCTACATCACCGTCCCGGAAGGCGCGCTGTATACGCTCGACAGCCAGTGGGCGGTGGAGAACCACGGCGTCGATCCCGACGTCGAGGTGGAGAACATGCCCGCCGACCTCCTCGACGGCCACGACAAGCAGCTGGAAACGGCCGTCGGCATGCTGATGCAGCAGGTTGCCGCCAGGCCCGCGGGTTTGCCGCCGCCGCCGCCGATGCTGCCGCCCTACCCGCAAAGCGGAATGGCCCCGCCGCAGCCTTAGCGCGTGTTTTCCTCCCTCCCCTTTATGGGGAGGGACAGACGGCGCAGCCGTCAGGGTGGGGCTGTGTGGGATGACCACCAACATTGCGGACGCGGATAGACTTCCCCACCCTGGACGCTCCGCGTCCTGTCCCTCCCCATGAAGGGGAGGGAGGAAAGAAGCCTCGCCGCAACTTTCAAATCGGTAATTTTGTCTCGCGGCCTTTTGCGTCTATTTCGGACGAAATGACGGACTCTGACCGGGGATGATCTCTCGAATGAAACAACTGCTCCTGGCGGCCTCGGCCACGGCTCTGCTCGCCGGCGCGCCGGCGCTGGCCGCCCCTCGGTCTGCCACGCCCGACGCCGCCAGGACCGAAGGCGGCGTGTCGGTCACCGTTAAGCCGGCCGACGCGCAGCACGGCATCTTCCAGCCCGAGAGCGCGGCCAGCGAGGGGCAGGTCACCGTCGAGGGACAGTCGATCGCCTACCACGCCGTCGCCGGCACGTTGGTCGTTCACCCCAAGGGTTGGGACGACGCGGTGGAAAAGGCGGTCGCGGCCGCGCCCGACAAGGACAAGGAAGCGGCGGCGGCGGGCAATCCCAACGCCGAAGCCTCGATGTTCTACGTCGCCTATTTCAAGAACGGCGCGCCGTCCGCCGACCGGCCGATCACCTTCCTGTACAACGGCGGCCCCGGCTCCTCGACCGTGTGGCTGCACATGGGCGCCTTTGGGCCCCGCCGCGTGGTCACCGCCGACGACAGCCATACGCCGGCCGCGCCTTATTCGCTCATCGCCAACGCCTACAGCCTGCTGGACGCCACCGACCTGGTGTTCATCGACGCGCCCGGGACCGGATTCTCGCGCATAGCCGGCAAGGACAAGGAAAAGGCCTTCTGGGGCGTCGACGCCGACGCCCACGCCTTCTCGCAGTTCATCCTGCAATTCCTGTCGAAGTACGGGCGCTGGAACTCGCCGAAATATCTGTTCGGCGAGAGCTATGGCACGCCCCGCTCGGCGGTGGTGATCAACCAGCTCGAGACCGAGTACGCCGTCGATTTCAACGGGGTGATCCTGCTCTCGCAGATCCTGAATTTCGACCTGTCGGCCGACGGACCGCAATTCAACCCCGGCACCGACCAGGCCTATGTCACCGCCCTGCCGACCTACGCGGCCTCCGCCTGGTACCACAACCGCCTGCCCGGCGGTCGTCCGGCCGAGCTCGAGCCTTTCCTCAAGCAGGTCGAGGCCTTCACGTCCAGCGACTACGCCCTGGCGCTGCAGGCTGGCTCGGACCTCGATCCGACGCGCAAGCAGGCGGTCGCCGAGCAGATGTCGCGGTATATCGGCCTGCCGGCCGCCTACATCCTCAAGGCGGACCTGCGGATCGACGCGGGCATGTTCGAGAAGACCCTGCAGGATCCGAACGGCCTGACCACCGGGCGCCTGGACACGCGCTTCAGCGGCCCCGACATGGACCCTCTGTCCAAGGAAGCCGACTACGATCCGCAGTCGGCCGCGATCAGCTCGGCCTATGTCTCGGCTTTCAACGACTATGTGCGCAAGCAGCTGGGTTACGGCGACGGCAAGACCTACAAGCCTGAGATCGACATCGGCGCTCAGTGGAAGTTCGACCATCAGCCGCCGGGCGTCCCATTCGCCGTGCCCGGCATCCTCAACGTCATGCCCGACCTCGCCTCGGCGATGAAATACGATCCGCAGCTGAAGATCATGGTCAACGGCGGTTATTACGACCTGGCGACCCCATATTACGAAGGCTGGTACGAAGATCACCATTTGCCGATCCCGGCCAAGCTCAACAGCAATATCGAGTACCACTATTACCAGTCGGGCCACATGGTCTACGCCCACGAAGCGTCGCTGAAGGAAATTCACGACGACGTGGCGTCTTTCATCTCGAGAACGAATAACCTGGGACGCTGAACACTCAAACGCAAAGTCGCGCTGTCCAGCGGATAGTTGGGTGACATAATGTACCGGATAGATAGGTTACACATTTGCCGGTTCGTTGGCCTGCGCCGCATTGCCGT
>JBBRAV010000031.1:0-49835 GCA_038206535.1 Caulobacterales bacterium | reverse complement strand
ACCGGAAGTATCGGTGTAGCCGACCACGATTTCCTTCGTCGCATGGCCATCGCTCGCGTATTTCGCCGCATCCTGCAGCACCGTCTGCGCTTCCGGCGTGATCACGTACTGGTCCCAGGGGAAGTAGATCACGTAGTCGCGGGGATCATAGGTCACCGGCGCCGGGGGCGGCGGCGGGGGAGGCGCGGGCGGTGGCGGCGGCGGAGGTGGCGGGGGAGGCGGCGGCGGCGGGGGAGGCGGCGGAGCGCCCCATGTATAGCGCACGCCCAGCGTCACGGAATTGTTGCGATAGTGGCCAGTATAGGGCCCGGGCGCCACCGGATCCAGGTCGCCGGTTGCCAGGCTTTCTGTCGTCGACCCAAGATAGCGGTAGGTCAGGTCGATGTCGATATTGGACGACGCCCGATAACTCAGTCCTCCGATGCCCTGGTAGGCGAACGACGTTCTGGTCTGAGAAATATCGACCGGCGTGACTGTCGCCAGCCCCGGCCCGGCCAGCGAGCCTCTGATGAAGGTCTTCATGCCGACAGCACCGATGCCGCCGCCCACGAACGGGCCGATGCGCCAATTGGGGAATATGTCGATCAGGCCGTCGACCATTCCCGTCCAGGCGCTGTTGGAGCCTTGAGGCGCGCCGCAGTCGGGAATTCCGGCGCTGCCGGGCGCACAGATGTCCGCGCCGTGGTCGGATTTGAAGCCGTTGGCGGTCTGGAGGCCGCCGGCCCGATAGCCGCCTTCGACCTCGAGCCGCAGGTTCGGATTGATCCGGTAGCCCAGCCTGACGAACCCCGTCCAATCGACGACCGTGCGGATCTTGAATCCCAGGTCGGCTCCGGTCGGGCCGATCGAGGAGGCGTCGAACGGCATGCTTTTCTGGCCACCGAAATCGATCGCGCCGTACCAGCCGCTATCGGGACGCCAGCCAACTTCGGCCAAAGTCCCCGAGGCGATCAGCGCAACAGCCATGGCGGTCGCCGCCAGCAGTCTCATTTTCATCGGTGAATCCCCAACTTCCCGCACAGCGAAGCTTTTTCGCCCCAATAAGCGACCTCGACCTCAGTAGGGAAACAGCAAACGCCTGGCCCCACAAAGCGTCACCGCAAGCCGCGACCCTGCCATAACTGCGAGGGTGCGCAACGCCGAGACAAAACAGAGATCGAAATCAGACGAAGCCCGCATCGATCTGCCTAATCCGTGGACGTCACCGCCTCATCGGCGAGCGAAATCTGTTCAAACTTAAAGAATAGAGCGATCGGCATCGGCCCGGGTGGGCGGATCGCGCAGGGCGATCGGCGATCGCGCATGACCCGGCAGCCTGGACGGTGGTCGACCCGAGCCGCGCCGGGGCGGCGGCCGGGCTTCAGAAATGGATATCACCGATTGCGTTTTGCCATCGGAAGCGACAATTGCCCGCTGGTTGTTCGTTGGAGCGCGCCCCAAGACCATGACCGACCTCCTGATCGCCGACTCCGACGCGGCCACGCCGATCCGCCTCGTGGGCGGCGCCGACTGGGCCGCGCTGGCGGCGGGCTTGCCCGAACAGGACCAAATCATCTTGGAGCGCGCCGGCTTCCGCGGCGCGACCGGAGACCTGACCTTGGTCCCCAATTCCGATGGCGGGTTGGGTGGCGTATATTTCGGGATGGGCGACGGGCCGCCGGCGGCGCGCGTTATGCCGTTGCGTGGCCTCGTCGCCAGGCTGCCCGCTGGCGACTATCGGATCTGCGAGGGGCCGGCCGGGTGGGACGACAATCAGGTCGCCCTGGCGTGGCTCCTGGGCGCATACCGCTTCAATCGATACAAGCAGGCGAGCGAGCGCCGGCCCGCGCGCCTGGCGACGACGGCAGCGGCCGATCTCCGCGAAACGCGCGTGGTCGCGGAGGCGTGCGCCCTGGTCAGGGACATGGTGAACACGCCGGCCAACGACATGGGCCCCCAGCATATCGAAGCGATCGCCCTCAAGATCGCCCAGGCGCACGGCGCCGAAGCCCGGGTCATTCGCGGCGACGACCTTCTGGACGGCGGCTACCCTCTGGTTCACGCCGTCGGGCGCGCCGCCGATCTGGAGCGCGGGCCGCGTTTCATCGAGTTCAGCTGGGGCGATCGTGCGCATCCCGCCGTCGTCATCATCGGCAAGGGCGTGGCGTTCGACAGCGGCGGGCTCGATATCAAGCCCTCCACGGGCATGCGCCTGATGAAGAAGGACATGGGCGGCGCGGCCCATGCCCTGGCTCTGGCCAGGATGATCATGGGCAACGGCCTGCCCGTGCGGCTGCACGTGCTGATCCCGGCGGTCGAAAACGCCATATCGGGGGCCGCCATGCGTCCGGGCGATGTTCTATCGTCGCGAAGCGGACTGACCGTGGAGGTCGGCAATACCGACGCCGAGGGCCGGTTGATTCTCGCGGACGCGCTCGCCAGAGCCGGAGAGCTTTCGCCCACGCTGACCATCGACCTGGCCACGCTCACCGGCGCGGCGCGCGTGGCGCTGGGACCCGACGTGGTTCCCTTCTACACAGAGGACGACACACTCGCCGCCGATCTGTCGCGCATCGCGGACACGGTGGAGGATCCGCTCTGGCGCATGCCGATGTGGCAAGGCTACGCCTCGGGGCTCGACAGCGACATCGCCGACCTGAAGAACGATCCGGACGCCTGGGTGCAGGCCGGATCGGTCGCCGCCGCCTTGTTCCTCAGGCGCTTCGCTCCCAGCGGCGCCTGGTTGCACTTCGACATCTTCGCCTGGAACCCCCGCGCGCGGCCCGGCTGGCCCCAAGGAGGGGAGGCGCAGGCGATCCGCGCGCTCTACGCCATGCTGAAGGAGCGCCACCATTGATGGGCGGGGACCCCCGAACCACGCCGGCGCGATCGGACCTGGCGTCGGCTGAGCTCGAAGGCCTGGCGCCCGCTCGCCGCTATGTGGCGCCGACGTTCACGCGGGTCATCCGATCGTCGACTCCCGTGCGGAACCTTGCCGGCGGGGGCCAGGTCGACCAGCTGTTGTTTGGCGAAGGGTTCGATCGGATCGCGTGCGCCGGCGGAACAGCCTGGGGTCAGGCCAGACGCGACGGCTACGTCGGCTACGTCGACGAGAGCGCGCTTTCGTGCGAACCGCGGACGCCGACGCACCAGGTCGGCGTGCTGCGCACGTTCGGTTACGAATCCCCGTCGATCAAGTCACCGGCCGTGGGCTGTCTCAGCCTCAATGCCCTCCTGGAGATCATCGAGGAGCATGGCCCGCTCGCGCTGGCGGCCGACTTCGGCTGGATCCCAAAGCGGCATCTCACACCCATCGGGACCTTCGCGTCAGACCCCGCCGCGGTCGCCGAGCAGTTCTTGGGGACCCCGTATCTATGGGGAGGCCGGGACAGCCTGGGCCTGGACTGCTCGGGCCTGGTGCAGCAAGCGCTCTACGCCTGCGGGCTAGCCTGCCCCCGCGACAGCGACCAGCAAGCCAGGCTGGGCGACGAGGCCGCGGCGACGGACTCGAGGCGAGGCGATCTCGTATTCTGGCAGGGACATGTCGGGATGATGCTCGACGGCGAGCGGCTCATCCACGCCAACGGCCATCACATGGCGGTCGTGATTGAACCGCTCGACGTCGCCGTGACGCGCATAGAGAGGGCGGAGGGGCGGCGACCGATAGCCTACCGTCGGCTTTAGATATCGCGTGCGAGCACACGCCCAAACAGCTCGGGCTCGACATTGCCGCCGGAAAGAATGATCGCCGCCACCCGGCCCTCGGCCTCGAGCTTGCCGGCCAGCAGGGCCGCCAGCGCCACCGATCCGCCCGGCTCGACCACAAGCTTGAGCACGTCGAACGCGTAGCGCATCGCGTCCGCCACTTCGGCGTCGGTCACCGTGACCACCTCCGACATGGTCCGCTGCAGAATTGGAAAGGTCAGTTTTCCCGGCATCGGCGCTTCGAGAGCATCGCACAGCGACCTGGCGCAGGGCGGCGCGCCGGTGCGTTCCCCGGCGGCGAGCGAGCGGCGCGTGTCGTCGAAACCGGCAGGCTCCACGCCGATGATCCGCGCCGTCGGATGCCGGGCCCGCATCGCCAGGCCGACCCCCGACATCAATCCGCCGCCTCCGATCGGACCGATGACAAGGTCGGGCGCCGCTCCCAGCGCCCCTGCCTGGTCGGCGATCTCCAGCCCGACGGTGCCCTGTCCGGCGATGACGTGCGCGTCGTCGAACGCCGGCACGATGATTGCCCCCCTTTGTCGCGCGAGGTCGGCGGCGATCGCCTCGCGGTCCTCGCTCGCGCGATCGTAGAAGCGGATCTCGGCGCCATAGCCGCGCGTCGCGGCGACCTTGACCGCCGGGGCGTCGCTGGGGATCACGATGATCGCCGGCATGTCGAGAAGCCTGGCCGCCAGCGCCACGCCCTGGGCGTGATTTCCCGATGAAAAGGCGACGACGCCCGTGGTCCTTTCGTCGGGCGTGAGCTGAATGAGGCGGTTGTAGGCGCCTCTGAACTTGAAGGCGCCGACCCGTTGCAGGGTTTCGGACTTGATCAGAATCCTGGCCCCGGTCCGCTCATTCAGCGCCGGACTTTCAAGCAGCGGCGTCCTGACCGCGACGCCGGCGATCCTTCCGGCGGCGGCCTCGATGTCGGAAAATTTGACACTCACGTCGCAAACACCATGGCGTCGTCGGCGAACGCCTTGAATTCCAGCGCATTTCCGGAAGGGTCGAGAACAAACATCGTCGCCTGCTCACCCGGCTGTCCTTTGAAGCGCTCGGTCGGCGCGATCAGGAACGTCGCACCCGCCCCGACAAGGCGGTCCGCGAGCGCCCGCCAATGAGCAGGATCGAGGATGACACCGAAATGCCGCACCGGTACGGCCGCGCCATCTACCGGACTGGTCGTCAGCAAGGCCGCGGGCGCGCAAAGATGGGCGACGATCTGATGGCCGTGGAAATTAAAATCGACCCAGTCGGCGGCCGACCGCCCCTCCGGACAGCCCAGTAGCGCGCCATAGAATTCCCGAGCTTCGCGGAGGTCGCGAACGGGGAATGCGAGGTGGAATCTCGGCCTGTTCATCGCGAGAGCTTAAACTCCAGTCTGGCGCTGGTTGAAAGCGCCGGTCTGGACGAGAGGCCGGCGTCACGCGCAGATAGCGGACAACCTATCCCCAGCGTCACATCCTGTTGAGAGCCCGCCATGAACGCCTTCGTAAATCCATCGGAATCCTGGGTCGCCCTCGGCGAGGCCTTGCTGCCGGACGCGATCGCCCTGCGCCGCGCGATCCATGCGGAACCTGAGCTGGGCCTCGACCTGCCCAAGACGACCGCGAAGGTGAAAGCCGCCCTCGCCGGCCTGCCCCTGGAGATTCGCGAAGGCCCTTCGACGAGCGGCATCGTCGCCATCCTTCGCGGGCCGGCAAACGGGCGCACCGTGCTGCTTCGAGGCGATATGGACGCCTTGCCGCTCGTGGAGGACACCGGCCTGGACTTCACCTCTCTGACCGTCGGCGCCATGCACGCGTGCGGCCACGACACCCACGTCGCCATGCTGGTCGGCGCGGCGCGGGCGCTGTGCGAGAACCGCGATCGTCTGGCCGGCAGCGTCATGTTCATGTTCCAGCCCGGGGAAGAAGGATTCCACGGCGCGCGCTTCATGATCGACGACGGCCTGCTCGACCCCATGCCCGATGTCGCCTTCGCGCTGCACATCTCACCCAACATGCCATCGGGCGCCTTCGCTGGGCGGACAGGCCCGCTGCTGGCCTCTTCCGACAAGCTGCGCATCAAGGTGATCGGGCGAGGCGGCCATGCCTCCATGCCTCATGATTCGCTTGATCCGATCCCGGTCGCCTGTGAGATCGTCACCGCTCTGCAGACGATGGTGACGCGCCGCATATCGGTGTTCGACCCGGCGGTGATCACCATCGCGCGCATCGAGGGGGGCACGACGGACAATGTCATTCCCGAGGAAGCGCGCCTGTGGGGCACGCTGCGAACGCTTTCGGAGCACACGCGCTCGATCGCTCATGACGGCATTCGCACGGTCGCCCACAACATAGCCGCCGCTCACGGAGCCAGGGCCGAGGTCGATATCGAGCATGGCTTTCCCGTGACCGTCTGCGACGGGCGGGTCGTCGCACTGGCCGAGCGCACGGCGACCGCCCTGTTCGGCGAGGAGGGTTGGGTGACCATGGCCAACCCGATCATGGGCGCGGAGGATTTCTCCTATGTCCTGCAGAAGACCCCCGGCGCGATGGCGTTCCTGGGCGCCGCCCCCGACGGCGGCGACTACCGCACCTGCTGCGCGCTGCATTCAAATCGGATGGTCCTCGACGAGACCATGCTTGCGCGCGGCATCGCCATGCATTGCGCGATGGCCGAAGCCGCGCTGGCGGCGGACTTCGAGCTGTAAGGGAGATCGCGCGGCGGATTTTCAACTTACCGCTAGAGGCGATGGGCGGCGCGCGCTAAACGGCCTCGGAAAGGCCGCCCACGCACGGTTCGGCGCCGCCTTTCCACGCAACGGCGCGGAGGCGAGACTTTGGCGAACGTGACGGTGATCGGCGCTCAGTGGGGCGACGAGGGCAAGGGCAAGGTGATCGATTGGCTGGCCAATCGCGCAGACGTGGTCGTTCGTTTCCAGGGCGGCAACAACGCCGGCCACACCATCGTCGTGGGCAACAGCGTCTATAAATTCTCCCTGCTGCCGTCGGGCGTAGTGCAGGGCAAGCTGTCGATCATCGGCAATGGCGTCGTCGTCGATCCCTGGTCGCTGCTGGCCGAGATCGAGCGCGTGCGCGCGCAGGGACTTGATATCACCCCCTCGGGACTGGTCGTCGCCGACAACGCCTGCCTCGTACTGCCGCTGCACCGCGACCTGGACGCCGCGCGTGAAGCGCACGCCGGAGCCAACAAGATCGGCACCACCGGTCGCGGAATCGGCCCGGCCTATGAGGACAAGGTCGGGCGCAGAGCGATCCGTTTCTGCGATCTCGGCGACGAGGATGCGCTGAAGGCCAAGATCGAGCGGCTGCTGGCTCACCACGGCCCCCTCAGACGCGGCCTCGAACTGCCGGAGGTGACGGCCGACGACCTGATGGCGACACTTCGGGACATCGCCGCCAAGGTGCTGCCATATGTTCAGCCGGCCTGGCGGGTGCTGGACGGCGCTGTCCGGGACGGCAAACGCGTTCTGTTCGAAGGCGCGCAGGCGACCATGCTTGACGTGGATCACGGCACCTACCCGTTCGTCACCTCTTCCAACACGGTCGCCGGACAGGCCGGGGCCGGGTCGGGCTCCGGCCCGGCGGCCGGAGGCTACGTGCTCGGCATCGTCAAGGCCTACACCACGCGCGTCGGCGAAGGGCCGTTTCCCTCGGAACTCCACGACGAGATCGGCGAACGGATCGGGCGGCAGGGCAATGAATTCGGCACGGTGACCGGCCGCAAGCGTCGCTGCGGTTGGTTCGACGCCGTTCTGGTGCGCCAGTCGGTGACGATCAGCGGCATCCAGGGAATCGTCCTGACCAAGCTGGACGTGCTCGACGGTTTCGACACCTTGAAGATCTGCGTCGGCTATCGGCTGGGCGAGCGCGTGCTCGACTACTTGCCGGCCGGCGTGCGCGAGCAGGCCGCGCTGACGCCGATCTATGAGGAAATCGACGGGTGGAAGGAAAGCACCAAGGGCGCACGCTCCTGGCGCGATCTGCCCGCCGCGGCCGTCAAATATGTCCGCCGTATCGAGGAGCTCATCGGCGCCCAGGCTGTGGTGGTGTCAACCAGCCCAGATCGGGACGACATCATCATGATGCGAGACCCGTTCCAGGGGTAATATTTCCTTCCCTCCCCCGAAGTGGGGAGGGGACAGACGGCGAAGCCGTCAGGGGTGGGGAAGTGTCGATGAAACCCCACACAGACGTTGAGTCCGCAAGACTTCCCCACCCTGGACGCTTCGCGTCCTGTCCCTCCCCATAAAGGGGAGGGAGGAAGAAGGGTTCGACTAGGCCGACACCATGTTCTGCTCGATGGCGGCCGCGCGCATGGCTTTCTGCAGTTTTTCGAACGCGCGCACCTCGATCTGGCGCACCCGCTCGCGGCTGACGCCGTATTCCGCGGCGAGCGCCTCGAGCGTGGTGGGCTCGTCCTTCAGACGGCGCTCGGTGAGGATATGGCGCTCACGATCGCTAAGCTCGGTCATCGCTTCCTGCAGCAGTCCCATGCGTAGTGACTTTTCCTCGTCCTCGGCCAGGCGGGTTTCCTGGCTGACGGCGTCCTTGTCCTCGAGCCAGTCCTGCCACTCGTTCTCGGAATCGACCCGCAACGGCGCGTTCAGCGACGCGTCCGGGCCCGACAGGCGCCGGTTCATGGAGATAACTTCGGAGTCCAGCACGCCCAGCTTGGTGGCGATCTGACGCACCTGATCGGGGTGCAGGTCGCCCTCCTCGAGGGCGCTGATCTCGCTCTTGGCCTTGCGCAGGTTGAAGAACAGTTTCTTCTGGGCGGCGGTCGTGCCCATCTTCACCAGGCTCCAGGATCGCAGGATATACTCCTGGATCGAGGCGCGGATCCACCACATGGCGTAGGTGGCCAGGCGAAATCCTCGGTCGGGCTCGAACTTCTTGACGGCCTGCATCAGGCCGACGTTGCCTTCGCTGATCACCTCGCCGATGGGCAGTCCGTAGCCGCGGTAGCCCATGGCGATCTTGGCCACGAGCCGCAGATGCGAGGTGACGAGCCGATGAGCGGCCGCGGGATCCTGATGCTCCCGCCAGCGCTGGGCCAGCATGAACTCCTCGTCCTTGCCGAGCATCGGAAATTTCCGTATCTCGGAAAGATATCGCGACAGGCCGCCATCCGGCGACATTACCGACAGTGCGCTCGTAGCGGCCATGGTCTTGGATAAATCCCCTCTTAGGGTGCTGCAGATACCTAAACGTCCCGCGCACCGATTTGGACCACTAAGATAGGCCGATGTTGCGACTTGTTTAAGGCCCGCTCTGGGCGATGGTTTCTAAGGTCGCTCTCAGAGCTTCTCTAAGGCCAGTTGCAGGTCGGACATATCCTTCGGCGGCGCGGTCTCGAAACGCAATGCGGCGCCCGTGATCGGGTGTTTGAAACCCAGCACGGCGGCATGCAGCGCCTGGCGATGCAACCCCGACAATGAGATCGCGTCGCGCACGGCCGGCGTAGGCGATCCCGAGCCGTAGGTCGGATCGCCCAGGCACGGCGCGCCCTTGTGCGCCAGGTGCACGCGGATCTGGTGCGTCCTGCCCGTCTCCAGCCGGCAGGAGACGCGCGCGGCGGACGGTGTGGCGTGCGACCCATAGAGAGCGGTGACGGTATAGTGGGTGATGGCTTCGCGCCCTCCGGCGCGCAACACCGCCATCTTCTTCCGATCGGTCTTGGAACGTCCGACCTGGGTGCGCACCTCGCCGCGCCGCGGCGTGGGGGCGCCCCGGGTCAAGGCGATGTAGACCCTCTCGAGATCGTGAGCCGCGAACAGGCTCGACAATCCGCGGTGCGCGGCGTCGGTCTTGGCGGCGACCATCACCCCCGAAGTGTTCTTGTCGAGCCGATGCACGATGCCCGGACGCGCGACGCCGCCGATACCCGACAGGCTGGCGCCGCAATGATGGATCAGGGCGTTGACCAGCGTGCCGTCCTGGCTGCCGGGCGCCGGGTGAGCCGACATGCCGGCGGCCTTGTCGATGACGATCAGGTGCTCGTCCTCGAACAGGACGGCGAGCGCGATGTCCTCGGCCTGAGGCGTGGCGGGCCGGGCGGGCGGGACCTGGATCCGATAGACGCCGGCGAGCGCCGGCGCCGAGTGATCGTTCATGATCTCGCCGTCGCGGGTCACCGCCCCGTCGCCCATCAGCGCCTGCACGCGCGACCGCGACAGGTCCGGCATGGCGTCGGCGAGCGCGCGGTCAAGTCGGGCGCCGGCGCCAGCCAGTTCAATGAACCTGTCTCCCGTCCCCGTCATCGGGAGGGAGTGAGATCGTCATGCAACGCCCTCACCCCTCCTTCGTCACTTCCTCGTGGCCGGCGATCGAGCCCTCGGTAAACAGGTATTCGCGCAGCTCCTTGTCGAACACCGGATCGTTGCGGCGAAGCCACTCGAGCACCATGCAGGCGTGCTCGGTCTCCTCGCGGGCATTATGCAGCAGGATCGCCTTCAGCTCGGGATCTTCGCAGTCGTCGGCGCGCTGGCGGTACCAGTCCACGGCTTCCAGTTCCTCGATCAGGGAGGTGATCGCCTGATGCAGGCTGATCGTCTTGGCGCTCAACCGCTCTCGCGGCGCATGCAGGCCTTCGCTCGACATCGTCGGATTCCTTGTCAGTTTTCGGTTTCGATCAGTACGCCATCTGCAATACGGCGGTAAAAGCACGAGCGGAAGCCGACGTGACACGCTCCGCCGTCGCCGCCGGGGACGACCTTCAGCCAGACCGCGTCCTGATCGCAGTCGATGCGGATCTCGGCGACCGTCTGCACCTGGCCGCTGGTCTCGCCTTTCTTCCACAGCACACCGCGCGAACGGCTGAAGTAGTGCGCCTGGCCGGTGTCGAGCGTGCGCTTCAGGGCCTCGGCGTTCATCCAGGCCAGCATCAACACCTCGCCGGTCTCCGCGTGGGTCGCCACCGCCGCGATCAGCCCCGCCGCGTCGAAGCGAGGGGCCAGCAACGACCCCCGTTCCAGGGCGTGGGTATCGGAGGCTGTCGCAAAGACGGAGTCGCTCATGGCCCCTCATATGGGGCGGCGGACCGACGGCGCGACGGGGCTGGCGAAGAGCATCGCCGTAAAATTCAGGGCGTATCGCGGATTAGGGAACGGAAAGGGCCAGATCACGTTGAACGGAGCCAAATACGGCCCATAACTCCGTGGAAACTTAGCCAAAATGAATCCTGTTCGTCGATGCATCGCCGGCGCGATGCTGTTTTTCGCCGCCTTCGGTCCCCTATCAGCCTTGTCGGCGCACGCCGCGTCGCGGGCGAAACTGGCCGTGGCCGGCGTCGAAGCGCTGCATAAGCTCGAAGCCAGCGACCCGGCGGCCCGTCTGTACGCCAAACACGCCCGTGCGATCCTGGTGTTCCCGTCCATTCTGAAAGCCGGTCTGATCTTTGGCGGCGAAACCGGAAACGGCGTCCTGCTCGTGCACGGCAGGCCGACCGAATACTACAACCTCAGCGGCGGCTCCTGGGGCTTGCAGATCGGCGGCCAGGACTTCAGCTATGCGTTGTTCTTCATGAACAATTCGGCCATCTCATATCTGCGGCGGGCTGAAGGCTTCTCCGCGGGCACAGGCCCCAGCATAGTGGTCATCAACAAGGGCGCGGCGGCAGAAGCCAACAGCACGACCCTCACTCATGACGTCTACGCCTTCCCGTTCAACGCCAAGGGCCTGATGGCGGACCTGACGCTCCAGGGCACCAAGATCACCCGTATTCATCCCAAATAGGTCCTGGCGACTCTTCGCCGGCCGCAGAGCTCCCACTAGACCCTGATGCGTTCAGACGGGACAGATCTGAACGCTGAATCAGGGTCTAACTTTTTGCTTCTAGAGCAGGATTCAGATTTTAGATGGTTTCATCTAAAATCATCCTGCTCTAGCGGCCGGCGCGATCGGCCGCGAGGATGTCCAGGGAGCCGTGATCGACGGCCATGTCCGCGCCGCCCTCCAGCATGGCGAAGAACATGTCGTCGCCGCGTGGCGTGCGGGCGACGATCATCGAGGCGATGAAGGCCATGTTGAACAGCGAGACGCCGTAGCGCGCATAGTCTCGCCACATCCGTTCGAACGGGTAGTCGTCAACCCCCAGGCGCACCAGACTGGCGTGATAGCGACGCAACAGCGGCTCCTCGCAGGCCCGGCGCTCATCCACGCTCAGCGCGCCCGCCATGAAGTAGGAGACGTCGGCCATGCAGCAGCCAAGGCCATAGGACTGCCAGTCGACGACCGCGATCGGGTAGCCGCCCAGCGCCGTGCCGAACATCATGTTGTCGGGCCGAAAGTCGCCGTGGATCAGGCAGCGCGGACCTTCGTAGCCGTTCTTGAAGACCTCATAGGATTGGCTGATCGCCTCGCCGATCGCGCGGCAGCGCGGCGTCACGCGGTCGCCGTATCGGTCGAGAAAGCCCCGCCAAAGGATGCGGATCGTGTCGCTATCGACGCCCTTGGGCGCCGCCGCCGACTCCGACACCCAGGGAAGCTGATCGAGTGACACATCGCCCCAGTGCGAGGCATGCAGCTTGGCCGCCTCATCGAGCACCAACCCGGCCTCCGCGACGCTGACCCCGCGCAGCTGATCGCCCGGCGCCGCCGGCGCCAGATCCTCCATCAGCAGAACGAAGTCGCTGCTCGCGACAACCACATCGGCGAACAGGCACTTGGGCGTTGTCACCCCCGCGCCGCCGGCGAGGTCGAGGTAGAAGCGCACCTCGCGATTATAGTTGCCGAGATTGACGCCGACGGCGCGGCTGTCGGGATCGGGCGAAGGAAACTTGCCGACCACGGTTGCGGGCGCGTCGGCCGGGGCGGAGTCGTAGCCGAGGGTGAAGCGCACGCTCTCGCCGACCTGGCCCGTGCCGATCTTGCGCCCGGCGACCGCGCCGACGTGTGCGTCGATCCCCGCCGCCCGCAGCGCCCGCGTCATCCATTCGGGCGTGATCGCGTCGGGCCCCACGATCGGGACGGAGCCACGGAAGTCTGTCGACATTCGCGCGGGAGGGCGTCGAGGGGATGCACATAGACTTCGTTGAGCGTGATCTGCTCGCCTTCCAGCACCACCAGATCGAACCCGCGCAGGAAGCTTTCGTCCGCTCCCGGCGGGCTGATCGTGCAGTACCAGCGCCCGCAATATCCGTCGTGCGTCGCCCACACCTCGTCGGGGTCATAGCGCATCGGCGGCGGCGTCGCGAACAGGCCGGTCAGGTAATCGGCCAGCGCGCGATGGCCCTTCAGGCCGGTGACCGTCTGCGGGTCCATGTAGACGATCTGGGGGTGGTAAAAGGTCAGCAGCATCGGCACGTCCTAGTCGCTCCAGGCGCGCAGCCAGCGACGGTTGAAGTCCACAATGTCGAGACTCATGCGATGCTTTCCCCTCCCAGGACCCGCGCGCGATGGGCGGGCGTGAAGACTTCCGGCGGCGCTGCATCCGGCCCGCCCATGATGGCGAAGGCATGGGCGCCCAGGGTCGGATCGCCGGCCGAGCGCGCGAAATAGGCCCGCCGCCTCGCCCGGGCGTCATCTCCGAATTCCGCGTCGAGCGAGGCCGTGATGCCGGCCACGAAGCGCAGGCGCCGCATCCGCTCGCGACGTTCCTCGGCATAGGGCGCGAACAGGGCGTCGCTCCAGTGGTCGCAACTCGCCAGCAGGTCCGACACCAGGCGCACGTCGCGATAGGTGATCGACAGGCCCAGGCCGATGATCGGATCGTTCCACCCCGCGGCGTCGCCGATCAACACCGCGCCAGGGGAATGGGGCGTATCGGTCCAGGTGTCGTTGTTGGCGTAGCTGCGCAACGGACCGGCCGGCCGGCCGTCGGCGATATGGACATTGCGCGGGCTGCAGGCGAGCCGGAAGTTGTCCAGGAAACGCCTTGCGCCGTCCGGTCCCGAGAACCGGCCGCGATCCTCCAGGGCGTAGCTGCCGTACACCCTCACGCGGCCCTCGCCTTGAGGGAAGGCCAGGAAGGCGAAATCGCCCTCGGTGCCGATCGCCTGCTTTTCCTCGTCCCACCCCTCGACGCCCTCGACCAGCAGGCCGCCGAACATGTGGTGCGGGCGATCGGCGTTGAGCGGGATGGCGCAGGCGTCGCGCACCATCGAATTGCGCCCGTCGGCGCCGACCAGCAGCCGCGCGCGCGCCTCGCGCCGAACGCCGCCCACCGTGAACACCGCGCTGGGCGCGACGCCGGCCGCGACACGTTCGACCTCGACGCCGCGCAGGGTGACGGCGCCGGCCGCGCCCGCCGCGTCGAACAGGGTCTGGCAGTGACGCGGGTGCCCAAGGCACAGTGGTCCGGGCACGTCCGGGGCGAAGATGTGCAGCGGCAAGGGCGCGGCGTCCGCGTCGGCCGGATCGCGGGTCTCGTCATAGGTGACATGGCGCGCCAGGTAGTGGCCGCCGGCCCCGATCAGCAGATCGAGAAGGCCCAGGCGGCGCACCTCGGTCACCCCCCAGGGCGCGATCCACTCGCCGCGGACCTGATCCTCGAACACCTCGCTCTTTTCCAGCAACAGCACCGAGCGGCCGGCGCGCGCCGCCGTGATGGCCAGCGCCGATCCGCCGATGCCACCGCCGACGATGATCAGGTCATAGGTCTCCAAGGCCGGGCTTCCTCACCGCGTTTTGGCGGAGCGTAGAGCAAACCCGCCGCCTGTCCAGGTGGCGCGCGGGGGGGCGCCCGGTCGGCTAAGCCGCCACGGCGGCGGCGGCCTGCAACGCCGCGTCCAGCCCCTTGGCCCGATGGTCGGGGCTGATCTGCAGGCCCTCGGCGGTGACGAACTCCAGGCGCGTCACCCCGATGAAGGCGAAGACCGTGCGCAAATAGCTCTCGGCGTGTTCGAAGGCCTGCGCCGCCGCGCCCGGACCATAGAAATTGCCGCGCGAGAGGGCGACGATCACCCGCTTGTCGCCGGCCAGCCCCACAGGCCCGCTTTCGCCGTAGCGGAAGGTGCTGCCCGCGACGAGGACGCGGTCGATCCAGGCCTTCAGCTGGCTGGGCAGGGCGAAATTGTACATCGGCGCGCCGATGACGACCGTATCGGCGGCGAGGAACTCCTCGAGCACCACCCCGTCGTGGGCGATCTGAGCCTTGATCGCCTCGTCCTCGACCGGCGCGCCAAACCGCGCGGCGACCTGCGCGCCGCCCAGGTGGCTGAGCGGCGCCGCCGCCAGATCGCGATAGACCACCCGTACATCGGGATCGAGCATCCTCAGGCGCGCGACGATGGCCGCGGAGACCTGCCGGCTCGCCGAATTGTCGCCGAGAATGCTGGAGTCGATGTGCAGAAGCGTCATGGTTTTCGCCTTGGTATTGTTTTGTGCCTGACGCTATATGAGTGACCGGGCGTTAGGCTCGCAAGGAGGCACAAATTTGGTACTGGCGCACACCGGGGTGACCGGACCTGGAGCTCACCTCACCAGCGATTGCCGGGCGGTGAGCGGCGTGCTGGCCAGAGTCGGCGACAAGTGGAGCGTGCTGATCGTCATGCTGCTGGGCGATGGGCCAAAGCGCTTCAACGAGATCAAGCGCCTCGTGGGCGGGATCTCCCAGCGCATGCTCACCCTCACCCTGCGCGGCCTGGAGCGCGACGGGCTGGTCACCCGCACGGTGTTCGCCACCGTCCCGCCCCGGGTCGATTATGAACTCACCGACCTCGGCCGATCCCTGTGGACCCCGGTCGAGGCGCTGGGCCTGTGGGCCAGGAACCACCAGGAAGAGATCGAGACGGCGCGCCAGCGCTTCGATGCGAGGGTCGGTCCGCCCTGAGTGTGACGCTCATGGCCTCGCCCCGGCCGCTCGATGGCCGCGCGCCGACCGCGAAGAGGCGACGATGAGGCCGCTGATTGGCCGCTCCGTGGCCGCGTTCTGGCCTCTTATCTGTCCCTCCCCATAAAGGGGAGGGAGGAATGTTCCCTCTTCCACTCACCTCAGCACGCACGCCGCCAGCCCGTCCCTGGCCACCGTTCCCGACCGCGCGTCGATCTTGCCGGTGCGCCTGCGCACATAGGGGCCCGGATCGGCGGCCTTCCACTTCAGCGGACTGGGCAGGATGGCGGCCAGGCGCGAGGCCTGGGCCGCGGTCAGGCGATCGGCGCCTTCGTGGAAGTAGCGGCGAGAGGCCGCCTCGACGCCGTACAGGCCCGGGCCCATCTCCACCGTGTTCAGATAGACCTCCATGATCCGCGGCTTGCCCCAGATCGTCTCGATGAGGACGGTGAACCAGGCTTCGGCCCCCTTGCGCACCCAGGAGCGGCCCGGCCAAAGGAACACGTTCTTGGCGGTCTGCTGGCTTATCGTCGAGCCGCCGCGCACCTTGCCGGGCCGTTTCTCGTTGTGGACGATGGCCTTGTCGATGGCGGCGAAGTCGAAGCCGTGGTGAGAACAGAACCTGGCGTCCTCGCCGGCGATCACCGCGCGCACCATGGCCGGGGAGATGCGGCCGAGCGGAACCCAGCGGTGGTCCAGGCCGTGGCCCTGCATCTCGCGCTCGATCATCAGGACGGTGATCGGCGGCGGCGCGACTCTGTAGACCAGCACCGCCAGCGGCGGGCCGACGATGGCGATCAGCAGCAACAGCAGGAACGCGCGGCGCACAGCACGCCAGAAGCCTCCCGGTCGGGTTCTGGGACGAGGATTGGCCATCGTCTGCGTCTAGCTCCGGTTGGCGGGCCGGTGTTAGGGATGCGTCGGCGTCCGCTCGGCCGTCAAGGGCGAGGCGTTGGACGAGGGGTCAGGGCCGATGAATGTCAGCGAAGCCGTGCGGCGGCGGTTCTCGGCGCGCGCGTTCAAGAGCGATCCCGTTCCGGGCGCGCTCGTGCGCGAGATGTTGGAGATCGCCCACCGGGCGCCGTCGGGCGGCAATCTGCAGCCCTGGCGGGTCTATGCCCTCACCGGCGAGCCCCTGGAGGCGCTGAAGGCGGCGGCCAAGGCAGATGGGCCCCAGCCGACCGAATACGCGGTCTATCCGGAGAATCTGTGGGACCCGTTCCGCACGCGGCGGTTCCAGTGCGGCGAGGACCTCTATGCGTCGATCGACATACCGCGCGAGGACCGGGGCGCTCGGTTCGCGCAACTGGCCAAGAACCTCGACCTGTTTGGCGCGCCGGTCGGTCTGTTCTTCTGCATCGACCGCAACCTGGGCCCGCCGCAGTGGGCGGATGTGGGCATGTTCATGCAGACCCTCATGCTGCTGGCGAGCGAACGCGGGCTGGACACCTGCGCGCAGGAATTCTGGGCGCGGTTCGCGGGCACGGTGGCGCGCTGCCTTGCCTTACCGGACGATCACATGGTGTTTTCCGGCATGGCGCTGGGCTATCTCGACGGCGACCACCCGATCAACGCCTGGCGCACCCGGCGAGATCCGTTCGACGCCTGGTGCGAGATGCGCGGGTTCGAGGGGTAGGGGTATTCCCTCCCTCCCCTTCATGGGGAGGGACAGGACGCGGAGCGTCCAGGGTGGGGAAGTCTGGCGGACACGGCGGCTTTGTGGGGCGTCATCGATACTTCCCCACCCTGACGGCTGCGCCGTCTGTCCCTCCCCATAAAGGGGAGGGAGGAAGAAACAACTTACATCGGCGGCAGATCCTCCACGCCGGCGGCGCCGGATTCGTCGCCCCAGGCGAGGCGGTCGCGGCCCAGCACGGCCAGGGCGGTGATGGGCGGACCTTTTTCGGCCTTGACCAGCTCGATCTTTTCGGCCGCCAGGCTGCAGGCCCAGACGCGGCCGTCGTCGAGGCCGGCGGCGAGAATCGTGTCGTTCGCCGACCCGGCGATGCGCGCGACCGTCGCCGAGCCGTCGAAGCCTATCTCCGTCGCCTGCTTGCCCAGCGGACCCTGGCTGCCGGCGAACGGCCACAGGACCGCGCCCTGCGCCCCGGACGTAGCGAGCCAGCGCCCATGATCCAGGAACGCCAGGCTGCGGACCTTCGAGGGGTAGCCGCCCATGCGCATGTCCTTGGCGTCGGTGATGCGCCAGCCGTGCAGCGCCGCCTCCTGCATGGACGAGATCACGAAGCGGCCATCGGGGCTGAACGCCACCCCGATATGCGAGCCGGCCCAGCGCAACATGACCGGCTTCTGGTCGGCGATGCGCCCATACCAGAGCGCGACGGACCCATAGGTCGCCGCGGCCAACCGCCGTCCCTTGGAGTCGAAGGCCAGCGCCGCCACCGATCGCTCGTGAGAGAAACAGCGAGAGAAGCCCGCATCCTTCACGTCGCGAACATGCACGTCTCGCGCGGCGGCGAACGCGACCAGACCCGACTGGGCGGACGTGGCCAGGGCGTCGATCCAGCGCCCCTTGACCTCGGCGATAAGGTCGGCGCCGTCGGGACGCGAGACGACCACGCGCCCGTCGTCGCCGCCGCTGACAAGGCCAAAGCCCGACGGGTGGAGGGCGGCGCAGAGGATCACGCCGTCATGGGCCTCGGCGCGCGCGCCGCCTTCCCACGCGACGGTCCCGTCGGCCAGGGCGAACGCGGCCTGATCGCCCACGAACAGGACATCGGTGACATAGGCGTCGAAAGAGGAGCGCATTGGCCTTGCATAGCGCCAAATCCTCGCCGATAGCGAGACGGAGCAGCGATAAGCGCTGTTGCCAGGATGGTCTTTACATCGGCGATCATCCGCGCAATGGGTGATTTCGGGTGGAAAAGCGGACTCGCCGGGCGCCCCGGGGTCGGTAGAAGGAGTAATCTATGGCGGCGAAACTATCGGGCGGCGGAGGCGGCTCCAGGTTCGACCTCGGACAGAACAGCGACATGAATGTGACCCCGTTCGTGGACGTCATGCTGGTGCTGCTGATCATCTTCATGGTGGTCGCGCCGATCGCCACGGTGTCCATCCGCCTCGACCTGCCGCCGGCCAAGGCGCCGCCGCCGAATGAGAAGGACAAGCCGCCGACCTTCATCTCCATCCAGGACAGCGGCCAGATCTACGTCTCGTTCGGCCCCAGCAGCATCAAGCCGTCGTCGATGGCGACCCTCGGGACCGATCTATCGTCGTCGCTCGGCGTCCCCAATCCGACCAATGAACGGATCTTCATTCGCGCCGACAAGCACGTCCGCTATCGCCAGTTCATGGACGTGATCAACCAGCTGCAGCAGGACGGCTATTTCAAGATCGGCCTGATCGCCGAGAACCTCGGCGGCGGCTAAGGGCCGCCACTCCCCTTCCTCCCTCCCCTTCATGGGGAGGGACAGGACGCGAAGCGTCCAGAGTGGGGTCGCCGCTGCAACGAAAGCGTGGGGTTTGCTTGCCGCGCCCCACCCTGACGGCTTCGCCGTCAGTCCCTCCCCATAAAGGGGAGGGAGGATGGTTTGCCGCCCTCCTCCCTCAGGCCGCGCAGGCGGTGAATCCGGCTTTCAGCTGGGCTTCGTCGAGATGGCGGCCGATGAACACCATGCGGCTGGCGCGCGCCTCGTCGGGGCGCCATTCGCGCTGGAAGTCTCCCTCCAGGATCATGTGGACGGCCTGGAACACCAGGCGGCGGTCCTCTCCGGGGACGGCGAGTATGCCCTTGGCGCGCAGTATGTCAGGCCCCTGTCTGGCCAGAAGGTCGTTGAGCCAGCGGGTCACCTTGTCGGCGTCGACAGCGCCGGGCAGGCTCAGCGACACGCCCTTGATCTCGTCGTCGTGCACATGGTCGTGATGGTCATGGCCGCAGTCATCGTCATGCACGTGACCGGCCTCGCCGTGCGCCGGATTGAGGAATTCCGGCTCCAGCTCGACGATGCGGTCGAGGTCGAAACCGCCGCGGCCCAGGATGGCGTCCAAGGGAACGTTCGAGCGTTGCGCCCGATGGATCGGGGCCAGCGGATTGAGCCGGCGCAGGCGTGACTCGATGGCCGCGAGGTCGGCTTCCGTGACCAGGTCGGTCTTGTTCAGGATGATCTGGTCGGCGAAGGCGATCTGCTCGGCCGCCTCGCGGCCGTCGTTCAGCGCGCTCGTCACGTGCAGGGCGTCGACCACGGTGGTCACCGAATCCAGCCGGGTTCCCGCCTTGACGTCGTCATCGACGAAGAAGGTCTGCGCCACCGGGCCGGGGTCGGCCAGACCGGTGGTCTCCACGATGATGGCGTCGAAGCCGCGCGTGGCGCTGGCCTGGCGCTTCATCAGGCCCTGCAGCACGCGGATCAGGTCGCCGCGCACCGTGCAGCAGACGCAGCCGTTGTTCATCTCGAAGACTTCCTCGTCGGCGCCGACGACGAGTTCGTTGTCGATGCCGATCTCGCCGAACTCGTTGACGATCACGGCGTAGCGCTTGCCGTGGTCCTCCGAGAGGATGCGGTTGAGCAGGGTGGTCTTGCCGGCGCCGAGATAGCCGGTCAGAACGGTGACGGGTGTGAGGGTCATGCCCCCTATTAGGCGATCCCGCGTCCCGGGTTCAACGCCGCGCCGCTTCGGCGTCGTTGACTTGGCGACGATCTGGGGTATATCACGCCGCCTTCGCCCGCGGGTCCATTCGCGGGCGCTGTCTTTTCGTGTTCTCTCTATCCTCGAAGGCGTCAAACCATGTACGCGGTGATCAAGACCGGCGGCAAACAGTATCGGGTCCAGGCCGGCGATCTGCTGGTTGTGGAAAAGCTCGACGGCGAGCCGGGCGCGAGCGTGGCCTTCGACGAAGTGCTAATGATCGGCGACGGCGCCGACGTCGCCCTGGGCGAACCGGTGCTCGAGGGCGCCTCGGTGAGCGCCACCCTCGTCGAGACGCGCAAGGGCGACAAGATCAAGGTCTTCAAGAAGATCCGTCGCCAGGGCTATCGCCGCACGCGCGGCCACCGCCAGTTCGAGACCGTTCTGCGGGTGACCGGCATTTCCGGCGCCGGCAAGACCGACAGCTGGGACGGCGAGATCGACTACACGCCACTGGCCGTGCTCAACGCCCGCGCCCGCAACCTGGCCCGCGGCATGGAAGCCGCCGCGGCCAAGACCGCCGCGCGCGCGGCGCCGTCCGCCACAGCCGAATAAGCCCCTTTAAGAGACCTCAACCATGGCACACAAGAAATCGGGCGGTTCCTCGCGCAACGGGCGCGATTCAGCCGGTCAGCGCCTCGGCGTAAAGAAGTTCGGCGGCGAAGCCGTGCTCGCCGGCAACATCCTCATTCGCCAGCGCGGCACCAAGTACTGGCCGGGCGAAAACGTCGGTCTGGGCAAGGACCACACCCTGTTCGCCACGGAAGCCGGCCACGTGAAGTTCGTGACCAAGCGCAATGACCGCACCTATGTGGCGGTCGTACCGGCCGCGGCGGCGAGCGAATAAGGCGATCTTCGGAAACAATTCCGCCGGATCGCGCCATCAAAGCGATCCGGACCGGTGAGATGTCAGCGGGGAGTCCGGATCACGGACTCCCCGCTTTGCATTCTGCCTGGAAGGAACGACGATCATGCCGGAACCGCCGTCGCTGACGACCGCGAGACTGCGGCTGCGCCCCCTGGGCGCCGCGGACGGCCCGCCGATGGCGCGGCTGGTCAACGATATCGACGTAGCACGGATGACGACGTCCATCCCGCATCCATTCGCCTGCGCCGACGCGGCGAGATTCATCGCCCGCGTTCGGGACGGCGATCCCCGCCGTCAGGCCGTGTTCGCCATCGAGCACAGGCGCGAGGGGTTCATCGGCGTCGTCGGACTTCACCCAAAGCCCGCCATGGGCCCCGAACTCGGCTATTGGCTTGGGCGAGCCTTTTGGGGGCGGGGGCTGATGACCGAGGCTGTCAGGGCGGCGGTCGATTGGGCGCATCGGGTATGGAGGAAGCCGGTGCTGGAATCCGGCCACTTCGCCGATAACCCCGCCTCGGCCGCCGTGCTGATCAAGGCCGGCTTTCTCTACACCGGCGTGGTCGAACCGCGCTGGTCGATCGCCCGCGCCGAACCGGCGCCCACCCGCATGATGGTGCGATTGGCCTAGAGCCGATCAGCCGAGGCCCTCGATGGCCGCGAGTCCCACGGCCCCCGAGCCGATCAGGCGCCGTGCCGTGCGGATGTTGACGCCGCCCAGGGCGTAGGCGGGCGCCGACGCGGCGCGCGCCAGGGTGGCGAAGGCGCGCACGCCGATCGGCCGGGCCGCCGACGGGCTGTGGCTGGGAAAGACTGGCGAGACCACGACGGCGTCGACGCCTGCGCGGCCGGCCCGCAGCGCCGCCGGCAGGTCATGGGCGGCGGCGGTGACCAGGAACCGGCGGCGAAGCGCGCGCACCTGTCCCGCCCTCCCCGCCAGGCGCTCGGGAAGATGGACGCCGTCGGCGCCCAGCCTCGCAGCCAGCGCGCCATCCTGGCCCACGAGCAGAATGACGCCACGGCGGCGAGCCGTCGCGGCGATGCGTTTGCCGCGAGCCAGGGCGTCGGCGGCGCCGAAAGCGCGGTAGACGACCGCCGAACCATGCGGCAGGCGCGCGACGATTCGCTCGGGGTGCGGCGTGCGGACCGGATCGGTGAAGAACAGCAGCGGCGGCAGGGTCTTTGCAGCGCCACGCCGAGCCCTTAGCGTTGCGGCCGTCCGCCATAGCGCCAGGATCGCGTCCGCCCTCAATGTCTTTTTCCGAAATCATCGACCGTATCGCCAAGGCCGCCGAAGCGGCCGGCCGCGACCGCGGGGACGTCGCTCTCACGGCGGTGTCCAAGCAGCAGCCCTGGTCGGCCGTCGCGCCGGTGCTGGCGGCCGGACAGCGGGTGTTCGGCGAAAACCGGGTGCAGGAGGCGATCGAACGCTGGAGCGATCGTCGCGACGGCCTCGAACTTCGGCTGATCGGCCCGCTGCAGACCAACAAGGCGCGCGAAGCCGTCGGCTTCTTCGATGTCATCGAGACCCTCGACCGCCCGCGCCTGGCGCAGGTCCTGCGAGCCGAGATCCAGCGGGCCGGGCGCGCGCCACGCCTCTATGTCCAGGTCAATACCGGCGAGGAGCCGCAGAAGGCCGGTGTGGTTCCGGGCGAGGCGGACGCCTTCATCGACGCCTGCCGCGATGCGCATGGCCTGGCGATCGAGGGGCTGATGTGCATTCCCCCCTCCGGCGAGCCGTGCGGGCCGCACTTCGCCCTGCTGGCTATGATCGCCCGTCGCAACGGCCTTGCGGGCCTGTCGATGGGCATGAGCGGCGATTTCGAGACGGCGATCGCGTTCGGCGCGACCTGCGTGCGCATCGGCTCGGCGCTGTTCGGCGAGCGGCCGGGCCATGCCTAGGTCGCCCGTCGGTCGGGGCTGATCGCAAGCGCGTCACCGGGGCCGGCGCGCGCGAGCACCGCCTCCAGATCGGCACGGCTGAGGGCGACGCAGCCTTCGGTGGGCGCATACCCCGGCGCGGCGATATGCAGGAAGATCGCCGAGCCCGCGCCCGCGACGACCGGCGCGTCGTTGTGGCTTAGCACGACGACCAGGTCGTAAAGCGAATCTTCGCGCCACAGAGCCTCGGCGCTGGCCGGATAGGGCAGGCTCACCGCCCTGTTGTAGGCGCGGTCCGTGGGATCGTCGCACCAGCCGTCGCTGGGCGCGATCACCACCGATGGCAGGCGCGTGGCAGGCGCTGGGCCGCGGTCGGGTCTGTAGAGAAGGCGGCGCATGGGCCAGACGCCGGCGGGCGAACACCCGTCCCCCTCGCGCTTCGCCGCCGCCGCGACGACGCCGCAGCGTCCGAGGGCGCAGGGCGCCCTGCGTTCGCCAAGGTCAAGCACACCATTCGCATACGCGATGAAGGTCATTGCGATCGCCGGGCCTCGCTTCAACGGGTTTGATTGGCCCCTTGGCGGGGAGGGTTCATTGGGTGCATGTTCCCCGCGCCATGGCCCAGCGCAAGACCATCCTTATTATCGACGACGATCCCGACCTGCGTGAACTGCTGGCCGAGCAGCTGCAGCTTCATGAAGAGTTCGACGCCGCCTGCGCCGCAACGGCCGCCGAGGGCATCAGGATCGCCAAGGATTCGCGGCCTGACCTGATCCTGCTGGACGTCGACCTGCCCGACATGAACGGGCGGGAAGCCTGCCGGCTCTTGAGGCGCAGCGGCGTCGTCGCGCCGGTGATCATGGTGACGGCGGCGTCCGGTGAATCGGACACCATCCTCGGGCTCGATTCGGGCGCCAGCGACTACGTGACCAAGCCGTTCAAGTTCAACCTTCTGCTGGCGCGGATCCGCGCCCAGCTTCGCAGTCACGAACAGTCCGAGGATGCCGTGTTCCGCATCGGCGTCTATGAATTCCGCCCGGCGGTGAAGGTGCTGATCGACGAAAAGGGCAAGAAGCTACGCCTGACCGACAAGGAGGCCAGCATCCTGAAATACCTGTACCGCGCCGGATCCAAGTCGGTGACGCGCGAGGAACTTCTGGCCGAGGTATGGGGCTACAACGCCGGCGTCACCACCCACACGCTCGAGACCCACATCTACCGCCTGCGCCAGAAGATCGAACCCGACCCCGCCAACTCCCGCCTGCTGATCACCGAAGCGGGCGGGTATCGGCTGGCGCCGTAAAGCCTCCCTCCCCTTCATGGGGAGGGACAGGACGCGAAGCGTCCAGGGTGGGGAAGTCTCGCCGACTCAACAGCTGTGTGGGCTTCATCGACACTACCCCACCCTGACGGCTTCGCCGTCTGTCCCTCCCCATAAAGGGGAGGGAGGGAAAGTGAGCGTTCAAACCACCAGGTCCACGCTCACCGGCGCGTGGTCGCTGGGGCGCTGCCATTCGCGGGCGGTGTCGTGGACGCGGGCGAGGGCGGCGCCGGTGTGGAAGGCGGCGGCCCGCAGGCCGGGGGTGACCCAGATGTGATCGAGCCGCAGGCCGCGGTTGGAGGCGCGGAAATCGGCGGCGCGGTAGCTCCCCCAGGAGAACAGCTTTTCCGGTTCCGGCGTCGCCTCGCGGGCGAGGTCGATGAAGCCCAGGCTGTTCTTCAGCGCGGCCATGGCGGCGGTTTCCAGCGGCGTATGACTGACCACCTTGAGCATGAATTTGTGGTTCCACACGTCGTTCTCGCCGGGCGCGACATTGAGATCGCCGGCGACGACCAGGGGGGCCCTGGGGTCGCGCGTGGACATTTCGGCGGTCAGCTTCTCGTAGAAATCAAGCTTGTGGTCGAACTTGGGGTTCTCCGCGCGGTCGGGCGTGTCGCCGCCGGCCGGGATGTAGAAATTCTGGATCTCGATACCCTCGACGATCGCGCCGACCACGCGCGCGTGCCCCTCGCGGCAGATCGAGAGCGCCGGCGCGTCCTCGATCGGCAGCCGCGAGGCGATGGCGACGCCGTGCGAACCCTTCTGGCCGGCGATGCGCATGTGGGGAAAGCCGGCGTCGACGAAGGCGGCGATCGGGAACTCCGCCTCCCGGCACTTGATCTCCTGCAGGCAGATGACGTCGGCGGCCTGCTCGGTCACGAAGCGCGTCACCTGCTCGGCGCGAAGGCGCACCGAATTGACGTTCCAGGACGCGATCCGCAGCCGCATCTCAATGCGCCGCCCGGGGCTCGCGAGCGGGATCGCCCAGTTCGAAGAAGCGCCAGCTCTGGGGCGTCGCCGGCGTGAGCGCGGCGAGGCGGACGTGCACGCTCTGGCCGCGCGAGTCGGTGACGGTCCAGCCGGCCAGGCGGATCGGATCGCGGGTAAAGCTCATGTCGATCGATCCCTGGTTGGGGTGTCGCTGGTCGCGGGCCGTGAGCGTAAAGCCCGCCGCAGACCGCCCCACCGAGGTCACGGACACGCCGCGGTCCAGGCGGATGTTCCTGGCCAGGAACAGGCCCAGCGGCGTGGCGGCCAGGGGATAGCCCTGAATGGTCTTGAGGCGATGGTCGACGACCGTGACCTTGTAGCCGTTGGATGCGATCACCAGGCCAGACGGTGGGTCGTAGTCGAAGCGCGCACGGCCGGGCCTCTGCAGGAAGAAGGTTCCGGTGGTCACGCCCCCGCGCGGGTCGACCTGTTGGAAGCGCCCCTTGTCGCAGGTCAGGCCGTCGAGATAGGCGACGGCCTTGGCCACCAGGGCGCTGTCCTCGGCGGACAGCAACGGCGCCGGCGGAGCGGCGGCGATCACCCCCGGCGCGGCGGCGAGCGCCAGCAGGACGAGGACGCGGCGACGAGGAACGTCCATCAAAGCGTCGAAGGCGGCGGCGGCGGGGCGAGGATCTCGCGCTTGCCGGCATGATTGGCCATGCCCACGACGCCGTCGCGTTCCATGCGCTCCATCAACGAGGCGGCGCGATTGTAGCCGATCTGCAGGCGGCGCTGGATATAGCTGGTCGAGGCCTTGCGATCGCGGGTGACCACGGCGACCGCCTGGTCATAGAGATCGGCGCCCTCGCCCTCGCCGGCCAGCGGCGCGCCCTCGTCGTCCTCCTCGGGCGAGGCGGTGACGTCGTCGACATATTGCGGCTCGGCCTGTTCGCGCAGGTACTTGGTGACCGTCTCGACCTCGTTGTCGGAGACGAACGGCCCATGCAGGCGCGTTATCCGCCCGCCGCCGGCCATGTACAGCATGTCGCCCATGCCCAGCAGCTGCTCGGCGCCCTGCTCGCCCATGATGGTCCGGGAGTCGATCTTGGAGGTGACCTGGAAGCTGATCCGCGTAGGGAAATTGGCCTTGATGGTTCCGGTGATCACATCCACCGATGGCCGTTGTGTGGCCATGATCAGGTGGATGCCGGCCGCCCGGGCCATCTGGGCGAGACGTTGAACAGCCCCTTCGATGTCCTTGCCGGCGACCATCATCAGGTCGGCGACTTCGTCGATCACCACCACCAGATAGGCCATGGGTTCGGGCCGGATCTGCTCCTCTTCATACACCGGCCGGCCCTTGTCGTCGAAGCCGGTCTGCACGGTGCGGATGAAGTGCTCCTTCTTGGCCAGGGCCTCGCGGGCGCGCTCGTTGTAGCCGGCGACGTTGCGCACGCCGATCTTCGACATCCGCCGGTAGCGGTCCTCCATCTCGCGCACAGTCCATTTGAGGGCGACGATGGCCTTCTTCGGGTCGGTGACCACCGGCGCCAGCAGGTGCGGGATGCCGTCATAGGCCGACAGCTCCAGCATCTTTGGGTCGATCATGATGAAGCGACACTGCTCGGGCGTCAGGCGGTAGAGAATCGAGAGAATCATCGCGTTGACACCCACCGACTTGCCCGAGCCGGTGGTGCCGGCGATCAGCAAATGGGGCATCTTGGTCAGGTCGACGATGTAGGGTTCGCCGCCGATCGTCTCGCCCAGCGCCAGCGGCAGGGTCTGGCTGGCCTTCTCGTACTCGGCGCTGGACAGCAGGTCGCGCAGGAAGACCGTCTCGCGGCGCGCGTTGGGCAGTTCGATGCCAATGGCGTTACGGCCCGGGACCACGCTGACGCGGCAGGCCGCCACGCTCATCGAGCGGGCGATGTCGTCGGAGAGGGCGACGACGCGGGCCGACTTCACGCCGGGCGCAGGGGCCAGCTCGTAGAGGGTGACCACCGGGCCAGGACGAATCTGGTCGATCTCTCCGCGCACGCCGAACTCGGCCAGCACCCCTTCGAGCATGCGGGCGTTCTGGCGCAGGGCGGTTTCGTCGACATTGGCCGTGCGCACCGTCGGCTTGGCCAGCATGGCCAGTTCCGGCAGCCGGAAGCCGCCGGTCTCGTCGGCGAACAGGGGCAGGACGGGCTGGGTCTCCCGCGCCTCGCGCCCGGAAGGACGGGCCACCGGTTTGGGCGCCTTGATGGCCAGGGTCCCGACGGCCGGTCCGGGCGCCGGCGCGCCGTCGGGCTTGGGCGGCGGGTCGGCCGGAGCGGCCTGACGGTATGAAGCGCCTTCCGTGGCCGGCGCGGGCCGCGCCGCCGCCTGGACGGCGGGCCGGTGCGCCCGGCGAAGCGCGGGCGGGCGCCAGGCGAGCCCATAGGCGGCGGCGGTCAGGCCGATCAGGGCCAGCATGACGCCGGCGATCAGCCCGGTATGTCCCAGGTTGAACTCTCCGAGCGGCGCGCTCGTCCAGCCGAGCAGGCTGTCGCCGGCCATGCCCCCCAGGCCCGCCCCGAGCGGCCACAGGGTCGGCGGCGCGGGCGCGGCCAGGGCGCCGGCGATGGCCACGACCCCGACGACGGCGGCGAGCAGACGCAGGCCCAGGCGCCGCAGGGGCGTTTTCGCGGGCGCGCGGCTGGTCAGACGCGAGAAACCCGCAGCCAGAAGCATGACCGCCGCGATCCAGGCCGCCAATCCCAGAGTCTGGACGGCGATATCGGCGACGTCCGCCCCCACCGGTCCCAGCCAGTTGGCGGGAGGGCCCGAGGCGTCGGTGTTCAGGCTCGCATCGCCGGCGCGGTAGCTGAGCAGCGCGGCCAGCAGCGCCCCCCCGGCGCCCGCCAGCGCCGCCCCGGTCAGGCGCGCGGGGCCTCCGTTGGCCCAGGCGCGCCTGACATGATCCAACACCCGACCCAAGGCCCGACGCCGTGTCGCTCTCGCCATCACTCCGAATCCCCGTGCGCCATCGTCAGGATGGTCGACGCAAGGGATGTGGCGCAAGGGGTGTTAAGAGGCGTTTACCGGCTTGACGATTTCGCGCGGGGTCGGCCGGTCCTCAGGGTCTATTGGGCTGCCAAAGCTCGATCTTCGTGCCATCCGGGTCGAGGATCCAGGCGAAGCGTCCGTTCGGATCGCTATCGTCGCGCTTGAGAATCACGACGCCCTTGGCGTTCAGTTTCGCGACCAGGGCGTCGAGGTCGTCCACCGCGAAATCAATCATGTAGTCGCGGTCCGACGGCGCCATGTAGTCGGTGGTCGATTTGAACGGGTTCCAGGCGAGGACCGGTGGATGGCCGGGCGCGTCATACTTCAATATCGCCCCGCCCCACGACTCGGTCGCCAGGCCGAGCACGTCGCGGTACCAGGCCGCCAGCGCCTTGGGATCCTTGCTCTTGAAGAAAATGCCGCCGACCCCCGTCACCCGTCCGGGCGTGGAAGAGGCCGGCGCCGCGTCGGCCGCCTCAGTCATCGCGCCGCCCGCCAGGACCAGGGCCGAGGCCATCGCCACCCAAGCTGCCCCCCATCGTTCCACCTCACCGTCCTCGCGCCCAGTCACGACGAGGTTACCATCGTCAGCCGTCGCCGCAAGCGTCGCGCGCGGCTTCCTGGACGACTTTCGTCACGGAGCACTTGGTGGCGCGCGCAGATCGGCGCAGTGTGGCGCGGCGCCCGCCCTCCGGGTGAGCGCCGCCCCTTCTGGAGTGAGCGCCTTTCCGCGCTCCTGACCATGCCCGACGGCACTTCGACCACGCATCTGCTGCGCCCCAAGCTCGCGACCGCCCTTGGGGAGGGTTATCGGCTCGCCCATTTCCGCCGTGACGCAGTCGCCGCCCTGACGGTGGCCATCGTCGCCCTGCCGCTGTCGATGGCCATCGCCGTGGCCTCCGGCGTTTCGCCCGAGCGCGGGCTCTACACCGCCATTGTCGGCGGCTTCCTGGTCTCGCTGCTGAGCGGCAGCCGGTATCAGATCGGCGGCCTGGCCGGCGCCTTCATCGTGCTGGTGGCCGCGACCGTCGGCCGGTTCGGCATCGAGGGTCTGTTGCTGACCGTGCTGATGTCCGGACTGATGCTGACCCTCTTGGGCGTGCTCAGGCTGGGATCGCTGATCCGGCACATACCACACGCGGTGACGGTCGGCTTCACCTGCGGCATCGCCGTCACCATCGCGGCCAGTCAGTTGAAGGATATCGGCGGCCTGCATCTGGCCGGCGCGGAGCCGGGGCCGCTGATCCCCAAGCTCATGGCGCTGGGCGGCGCGCTCGCGAGCGTCGGACCGGCGGCGCTGACCGTGGGAGCGGGATCGGTGATCGTGATCCTGGGTCTGAGGCGCTATCGGCCGGCGTGGCCTGGCATGTTGATCGCGGTGGTGGCGGCCTCGCTCGCCGCCGCCTGGTTACACCTGCCGATAGAGACCATCGGCAGTCGTTTCGGCGGCCTGCCGCATGGGCTGCCGATGCCGCGGCTGCCTGACATCAACCCGCACCTGGCGCTGCAGGTGCTGCCGGCGGCCCTGTCCTTCACCCTGCTGGGCGGGATCGAGAGCCTGTTGTCGGCCAAGGTCGCCGACGGCATGACCGGGCGCAAACACCGCTCGAACATGGAGCTCATCGCCCAGGGCCTGGCCAATGTGGCCTCGGCCCTGTTCGGCGGCATCAGCGTGACCGGGACCATCGCGCGGACCGCGACCAATGTGCGCGCCGGCGGGGTCAGTCCGCTGGCCGGCATGATGCACTCGGCCTTCCTGTTGGTCTTCATCCTGGTCGCGGCGCCCCTGGCCAGCTTCGTACCGCTGGCGGCGCTCGCCGGCGTTCTGATCGTCGTATCGTGGAATATGGCCGAGAAGGCCGAATTCGTCCGCCTGCTAGGCGACTGGCGCACGGCCGCCGTGCTTCTCGCCACCTTCGGCCTGACCCTGGCGCGGGACCTGACCACCGGCATCGTGGCCGGTTGCCTGCTGGCGGCGCTTTTCTCCGTCTTCAGGCAAACCGTCCCCGAAGAGGGCGATTAAGCGTCTTCACAGTCAGGCCGCAGCGGCATAGGCTCGCGCGCAACAAGAAAACATAGGGAGAACGCCATGGACGGATCGCTGGGCCCCAATGTGTCGGTTCCGCCCGACCCCTGGTCCATCCCGCTCGACAGCATCGATCCGAGCCGCGCCGAACTCTATACCAGCGGCCTGCAGCACGCCTACTTTCGGCGGCTGAGGCAGGAAGATCCCGTTCACTACTGCGCCGACAGCCAGTTCGGACCCTACTGGTCGATCACCACCTTCAACGACATCATGACGGTGGACTCGAACCATGCGGTGTTCTCGTCCAATCCTACCATCGTGATCGGCGACATGCCGCCAGGCGAAGACCCGCCGATGTTCATCGCCATGGACCCGCCAAGGCACGACGTGCAGCGCAAGGCGGTGACGCCGGCGGTGGCGCCCGCCCGGCTGGCCGACCTGGAAGCGGTGATCCGCCGCAATGCCTGCGAGATTCTCGACGCCCTGCCCAGGAACGAAACCTTCAACTGGGTCGAACGCGTCTCCAAGGAACTGACGACCCGCATGCTGGCCGTGCTCTTCGACGTCCCGTTCGAGGACCGTCATCTGTTGCCCTACTGGTCGGACGTGACGACCACCACCGAGACGGTCGGGGTCGCCGTCGACATGGAGGAACGACAGCGCGTCCTGCTGGAATGCCTCGCCTATTTCACACAGATGTGGCGAGACAAGGCGGACAAGCCGCCGAGCTTCGATTTCATTTCGCTGTTCGCGCACAACCCCGAAACGCGGCGCATGTTGGACAACCCCATCGAGCTGATGGGCAATCTGATGCTGCTGATCGTCGGCGGCAACGACACCACGCGCAACTCGATTTCCGGCGGCGTGCTCGCGCTCAATCGGTATCCGGCCGAGTATGCAAAGCTGAAGGCCGACCCGTCCCTGATCCCCAACATGGTGTCCGAGATCATTCGCTGGCAGACGCCGCTGGCGCACATGCGGCGCAACGCACTCAGCGATTTCGAGCTGCACGGCAAAACCATCCGCAAGGGCGACAAGGTGGTGATGTGGTACGCGTCCGGCAATCGCGACGAAACCGTGATCAAGAGGCCGGACGACTTCATCATCGACCGGCCGCGTGCGCGCCACCACCTGTCGTTCGGCTTCGGCATCCACCGCTGCATGGGCAACCGTGTCGCCGAGATGCAGCTGCGCGTCCTGTGGGAAGAGATCATGGCCAGGTTCCACCACGTCGAGGTCGTCGGCGAGCCGGTGAGGGTGCTGTCGAACTTCGTGCAGGGTTACGAAGTTCTGCCGGTCCGCATCGCCGCCTGAGGCGGCAGGGACTGGTCCACGAGCGCCGACGGGTCGAGTATTATCCTTGCGGCGTGGCCGAATAATCTGTCAATGCTGTCCGAGAAATGCCGGCTCGCTGGCGTTTTCTGTATTGCCGCGATGAAATTGCGTCCAATTCGCTTCTGCGTAAATGAATCCAGCCCGCTGGGGCGCTCGTGCTTTCGAGGTATGGAAAATGAAGCTTTTCTTCGCCCTGACGGCCACGGCCGCCGTTGTCTCCATGGCCGAACCGGCCGCGGCGCAAAGCTGGACCTTGCCCGTCCTGCTCGGCAAAACGTCCCAGGGTAAGCCGGCGCTGGGCATGGGGGGCGCCGGCATCGCCGCCGTGGCCTTCAACTTCACCGGCAACGGCGGCAACGCCGTGGGCACGATCTATGAGGAGTTCATTCTGGGCCCTCAGGCCTGGAAGAAAGCGCCGGTCGGCGTGTCGTCATCGACCGACCCTTTCAACGTCGGTCTCGCCATGGATGCGGGGGGCGCCGCCTTCATCGCATTCGGGGCGGGACAGTATGACAATCTCACCAGCGCCTACGTGGGATGCCTGCAGACGGCGACAGGCAGCGCGTGCCGGCTATTGGCATCCTCGGGCGCCTCGCAACATCCTCCCGCGGTCCAGTTCTTTGGCGCGGCGCCGGCCGGGCAGAACACCGCCGTCTATCTGCTCGACGAGAAATGCCAGGTGGTCGCCGCCGACACCGCCGGCGGCTCGTCGGCGGTACTCACTCAGCAAGGCGATTGCGCCAGCGACTTCAACCTGGCTCTGTCGGCGTCCGGAGCCGGGGCGGCGGTCTACAGAACGACCACCGGCGCCATCAAGGCCGCGGCGCGGAGTTCCGGTCCGTCCGGCGCCTGGGGCGCGACGATCACGCTCGCCCAGGCCAATAGCCTCAATACCAACTTTGCCGTGTCCGCCGCCCCGTCCGGGGAGACCACGGTCGCATGGACCGTCGGCAAATCCGGCAAGGCGCAACAGATCTGGACGGACACGCTGTCCGCGTCCGGCGTCTGGGGGCCTGCCGTCGAAATCGCCGTGAACGCCTGTGACGCCGGCATAGGCGTCGCCACCGGCCCCACGGGCGATACGCTGCTCGCCTTCGCCTCCACGCACGGAAAGGTGTGTGAGGCGACGGTGGCTGGGCGACCGGCGGGCGGCTCGTTCGCCGCGCCCTTGGCGTTGACCGTCGGCGCCCATGCCAAGCAAGCGACAGCGGTGGCGACGGCCGGCGGCAACTTTGTGGCGGCCTGGAGCGAAGGTCCCGCGCCGATGATGCGGGCGGCCACGGGAACCTTGACCGCATTTGGCGCGCCCCAGACGGTGGGCTCCTACGCCGGCGCGCCCGTGCTCGCGGCCGCGGGCGGCTACGTCAACGCCGCCTGGTGTTCGACGTCATGCTACGCCGCGACGCTGGCGCTCCCCTGACCTGAGGCATAAGCCGGACCTTCGTCGCGCCGCGCGAGACTCCGCGGACGGATCGGTCCGCGGTGGCCCGGCGCCGGCTAAGGCGCCTTCGGCGGCGTACAGTCGTTGGCCGGGGGACCGGCCGAGCCGACCGTCGTGTTCAGCGAGGGGGAATGGTCGAAGTCGAACAGATCTTCCAGCGACTCCGCGTTCGCGTCCCGCGCCGTCAGATGCGCCCCGTTCAGGAACCGCTTTTCGATCAGCGCCAGGATCGCCGTGTGGTCGCGGGCGACGTGCGAAACGTAGGCGGGCTTGGAAAACGGCGAGACCGCCATCAGCGGCACGCGGATGCCGAACTGATCGAAGCTGGCGCAGCGGGCGGGGAACGGGCCTGTCGGATTGTTGGCGAGATCCGGACACAGCGCTTCGGCGTCGAGGACGCTGGTGTCGGTATTGCTGATCGGGTTGACCGCGCATTCGGCCCCGCCGCCGGGCTGCTCGCTGGCCGGCGGATTGGAAAGATCGGCGCATTGTCCCGGCGCGATGCCGTCGGGCGTCCGGGCGCCGCCTTGCGCCGCCGCCGGCGGCTGGACGTGGTCGTAATAGCCGCCGTGCTCGTCGTGCGTGATCAGGATGACCGAGTCCTTCCAGTACGGGCCATTGCGGATGGCGTTGACGACGTCGGAAACATGAGCCTGTCCGCGCTGGATGTCCGTCGGCGGATGCTCGTCATCCTCCTGACCCGAGCCCGTGATCCCCAGGTTGGGGTCGACGAACACCACCGACGGAAGGCCGCCGGCGCCGCCCGCGGCCTGAATGAAGAAGCTCGCGAGCGGCAGGGTGTGGCTGTCGGGATTGCGGAACAGAAAGGCTTGCGGCGCGTCCTCGAAATAATCCGTCCACGTAACATTATTGCGATCGAGCAGGTCGAAGATGGTTCCGGTGATGGGCTTGTAGCCGCCGGGCGGCGGAATGGTGTCGTTGGTCGTCAGGTGTCCGAACGCGGTCGCCGCCATCAGGTAGAAGCGGTTGGGAATGGTCGGACCGATCACCGAAGCGAACTGACGGTCGCTGATCGCGAAATTCTGCGCCAGACCATAGTAGAACGCGATGTCGGTCTGGTCGAAGTAGGACATGGTGCTGTCGTCAACGTCGGACTCTCCGCCGTCGGGCTGGTCGGTCTCGTCGTTGACGCGGACGAAACCGTTGCTGGGCGAATTCAGCAGGGTCCTGTTGGGATGCAGGTAATTGAGCTCTTTGTGGCTGGAAACCCACCCGTGATCGAGGTCGGGAACGATACAGCGGGTCGGGCTGTGGAAGGCGCGCACCCTGGTCGTGTCCACGTCGAGGTTGCGGTTGTCGCAGACAAGCACGCCCTTGTGCGGCGAGCATGTCAGGCCGTCCACGCAGCTGTGGTCGTCGGACGAGCAGAACGGCGCGGCCGCGTGATAAGGGCTCCCCGGCGCGTACGGCAGCATTCCGAAATAATTGTCGAAGGAATGGTTCTCCTGCATCACCACGATGATATGGTTGACCTTGGACAAGGCGCCGTCGGCGTGGGCCGGGGCCTGCGCGCCCAGAGTTAGGATCGCCGCGGTCGCGACCGAGGCCATGAGGCGTTTCAACATAATCGAGCTCCCCTTTGCACCGCCGTCGGCGCCTTGTTTGGCGCCGCCAGCCTGATCGATGCGATCATTTACACCACACTCATGTGACGTGGCCATGACCATGGAGGTCGCCGAACGGGCTGCGTGGCTCAGCTGGCCCGCCCTCACCGCAGGCTGTCTCGCTGAACGCCGTCGTGGGCGCGCGGCCACCGCGTGGAAGATCCCTGGCCGACCCACGGCTCGGACCATAGGGTGAAACGCACGCGAGCCAGCCAGTAGAACAGCAGCGCCACCCACAAAACCTACCGCGAGATGGCGTCGGCCCGAGGTCTGCTTGTCTACGGCGCGGCGCGCCGGGAGACGATTTCGCAGTCGCCCCTGCTGGAGATGGACCGAGCGTCCGGCATGGTCACCGACGTCGCTCGTATCGCGGAATGAAGCCGGTCGATGGTTATATAGTTTATACTCCGCACGCCGGTCTTCCCCGTGACATCCGACCAGGCATCGACATTCAAGATGAAGTTCGAGGAAAAAATACTGTATGCATTCAAGTCGCCGCTCGCTTCCTTGCGAAACCGTCCGTCGGCGGGCGCCCCGTTGATCGTGTTGTGCTGAAAGTCGATCAGGAGATCGATGCGCCAGGGCCCGTCCCCCGGCCTCCTTGCGACGCAATGAATTTGCTTGTCGGCGTTGACCTGGGCTGTTGCGCCGCTGACTAGCGCCGCGCAGGCCAGCAGCGAGATCGCCGCGATCAAAACCGTGCGCGGACCACCAAACATCTTTCGCCGAGACAACGCGTCCTCCACACTGTTTACGATCCGACCTTTACGATCCGATGCGCAAACGATCGCTCAGAACCATGGGGGATTCAACCCTGCCGCGGCGGTCTCAACCGGGCGGGCCTGGATCCGGCGGCCCCTCGCGCAGGTCAGTCGCGGCCAATTCGTCGTAGAAGGCCCGCAGGTCAGCCGTGGGAATCTGGCTGACATCCGGCACGCTATCACGCGCCAGAAAGCCTCGACGGCTCAGGCCAAGGGGCTTTGGCAGATCAATGGAAAGTTGCGCGTTCAGCGCCTTGATGGCGGCGCGGTTGGCCCTGACGCACGCTCGGGCCTGTTCACGCGTGAGATAGCGGCCTCTGTCGTCGTTCCAGCCCCGGCGCGCGCCGATCTCCAGCGCGCGGCGCCCGATCTCGACTCGTTTCCCGCGGGAATGCTCCGCGGCGTCCGCCAATGGATGGTCGTCGGGAAGGCCGTGCCGTTCGCCATAGAGCGCGCGGATCGCCTCGATTCCTCGCCATCCGGGGCTCACATTCGCCACGCCCGGCCGGCGCAGGCCGCGCACCGCGCGAGTGTCGGGATCGAGGCCCGCGATGCTCAGGAAGTCGTCGATGAGGTCGCCGTTCACCAGATGTTGTCTGTCGAGGACCCGCACCCTGAGGCTGTCCCAGCCGAAGGCGTCGGCCCAGCGCTTGGCGGTCGCGAAATAATCGATGCGGCGCTCCGCCATCCGCTTCTCGAAAAAGTCGTCGAATTCGTGGGTCTTGACCCCCACCTTCACCATCTGCGCATAGCTCGACCACATCAGGTCGACCAGATCCTTGATCACCAGGACCACGATGACGGCCTCGTCGGGCGTCCGCCGCAAGGCGCCCAGCTTCAACGCCTCGTCGGTCTCGCATTCCTCGAACGCCTCCGCGGAGAGGATCATCCGGTCGGCGGCGGCGCTTCGCCAATGCGCCGCCAGCGCCCGCAGTTCGCCGCCGTCGGCGCCCGTCTGGCCGCGGATCTCACGCGCGAGGGCCAGGTGGTTGTTTCGCGACAGGCGGCGGGGTCCGGGGTACTCGACCGAAAGCGTCCGCAGCGCGGCCTCGTTCCTGTCGAGAAAGTTCTGGATGGAGGTCGATCCGGCCTTTCTGAGGCCGACGTGTACGATGATCATTCGTCGCCCTTGCCGCCTTCGGCATGCCGCTGTGGAACGTCCCGTCCTACGGCCTGATCGGCTTGTGTGCGAGTGCCGAGGATGGCGTCGTATCAAAAGACCGCGTGGTCGCCGCGTTCCGGCGCCGCCGCGCCGGCCAGGACCTGGCGGTAGTAGTCGAACAGGGTCTGGGTTCCCGTCGATGGCGTGGCGGCGGCGTCGTATCGCCCTGTCCGCGGGTCTAGCACCAGCATCGATTCGGTGGCGTAGTAACGGCCGATCCGGGCCAGTTCGGCCTTTTCGGCCAGCGGCGGCGCGACGAGGCCGAGGGCGCCGAGGACGCCAGCGGCCACGTCGAGCACGGCCACGGGCGCGGACTGAAACCTGGGAGGCCGACCCAGAAGCCCGAACAGGGCCTCGCCCTGCTCGCGCGGCGTGATCGCTTCTCCCGGCCCGCCGATCGGCAGGATCCTGTTCCATCGGTCCTCGTTCTTCAGGCAGCCGGCGATGAAATCGGCCAGGTCATCGTCGCTGATCGGCTTGCAGGCGGTCAGGGTTCCGTCGCCGAAGACCAGATAGGGCCTGCCGCGCCGCACGCGCTCGATCTGGCCGGACAGCGACTTGAAAAAGGCGGTCGGACGCACGATCGAATAGCGCAGGCCCGATTGGATGAGGGCCGCCTCGAACGCGAGCTTCGCGTGCTGAAACGCCAGCCGCGGCTTCTGCACGCAGATGGCGGACAGCAGCACGAAGTGGCCGACGCCGGCCCGCCGCGCGGCGTCCAGCACATCGAGGTGGGCGCGATGGTCGACGGCCCAGGCGTCCTTGGGCGCGCCGGTGCGCGAGGCCATGCACGATACGACGGCGTCGAACCGCTCGCCGGCGAACCCGTCGCGGGCCAGCGACGCCGGATCGCCGGCGTCCACGACCTTGACCACGGCGCCGTCGAACGAAGCGGCCGCCGAGCGGGGCCGGACGAAACAGACGACCTCATGTCCGCGCCGCACGAGCGCGGCGACGCTCGCGCGACCGATCGTACCGGTGGCGCCAAGCACACAGACGCGCTCGCCTCGCCGCCCTGGGCGCAATGGGATCGTCACAACGCCTCTAGAAGGGCTTCCTCGACGAAGGCGAGGCGGTCGTTACCCCAGAACAGCTCGCCGTCGACGAAGAACGCGGGCGCTCCAAACGCGCCGCGATCGGCCGCCTCCTGCGTCAGCTCGTGCAGGCGGGCCTTGATGTCGGGCCGCTCGATCCCGGCGCGCATCGCCTCGGGGTCGAGGCCGGCCTCCGCGACCAGGCGGGCGAAAGTCCGCGCCTCGCCGATGTCGAGGTCCTCGACGAACATGCCCCGGAACATGGCGCGCGCATAGGCGTCGAACGCCCCCATCTCCATGGCCACGAGCGCCCCGCGCAGCGGCGGGACGATGCGCAAAGTCTCGATGTGGCTGTTGCCGGCCAGCGTCACGCCATAGCGGCGCGCCCAGCGCTGCAGGTCGCGCGCCATCCACGCCGCCTTGGCCGGCACCTCGCGCGGCGAGCGGTTGCCGGTGAGCTTGAGCAGGGAGATGGTCACCATCGGCTTGTAGATCACCCGCGCGCCGGTGCGCGCGACCAGGCCCTCCATCTGGGTGAACGCCAGATAGGTCGGCGGACTCATGAAATCGAAGAAGAACTCCAGGGTCCGCGCCATCACCACGGCTCCTTCCAGGGGCGAAGGTCGGCCTCGTGCGTCCAGGCGCTTCGCTTCTGGTTGACGAGGGCGAGATAGGTCTCGGCGATGTCGTCTGGCGCCAGCACGCCGTCCGGCGGCCGCTGGGCGAAGACCTCGGGCATGCGCGAGCGGATCAGCGGCGTGTCGATCGGGCCGTCGATGACGGCGTGAATCACATGGATATTGCGCGGGAAAAGTTCGCGGGCCATCGACTGCGCCAGGGCCCTTTGCGCATGCTTGGCGGCGGCGAAGGCGGCCAGGTGCGCGCTGCCTCTGAGCGCCGCCGTGGCCCCGGTGAAGATGATCGCGCCGCGCTCGCGCGGCAGCATGACCCGCGCCGCCTCACGACCGGCCAGAAACGCGCCGAAGGCGTCCACCCGCCACACCCGCTCGAAGTCGGCGGCCGGATGCTCGGCGATCGGATGACGCGCGCCGATGGCGGCGTTGTACACCACCACCTCGATCGGGCCGACGTCGCGCTCGATCTGCGCAAACGTCGCGATCACGGCGGCCTCGTCCGTGGCGTCGAGGCCGAACGCGTGAGCCCGGCCGCCCTCCGCCTCGATCTGCTCCACCAGCGGCGCGAGGCGCTCGAGCGCGCGCCTGGCGACGCACGCCACATAGCCGGCGCGGGCGAAGCGGCGGGCGACCGCCGCTCCCGTGGCCACGCCCGCGCCGACCACCAGCGCGACGCCGCGCGCCTCCACCCGATCGACGTTCGACATGCTGCGCCTTTAAGGACGTTTTCCGGCCACGAGATCAAGGAAGATGCTGTAGATCGGCTGACGCCATCCGTCCAATAGCATGCAATTTGCGGCTCACGTTACTCACGTCAACACTCACGTCAGCCGGCCAGCGTCGCGGCGACACCGTGATCTACGAGCCGGCTCACCGCCCCTTTGTCGAACGACAGGAAAACCTCGGCCCCAAGCCAGGCCCCCTCGTACGCGATCACGCCATCGGCAAAATCGCCGCCGCGCGCCAGCATCGCGAGGCCGGCTTCGACAGCGGGTCGATCCACCGCGACGTTCGAGGCGTTGATCAGTCTCCGAACGCCTTCGATGATGGCGGCCGAGCGGTGGCCGTAGCGGGAGCCGAGAACCCACACGAGTTCGCAAATCGCGGGCAGCGGGATCGCCACCAGCTCCGCGTCGGCCAGCCAGACTTCCGCGATTGGACTTTGCGTCACATCATCGCCGGTGAGCGCGCGAACCAGGACGTTGGTATCCGCCGTGATCCTCACGGCTCGCGAGCCCAGCCCACGGCCGCCGCCTCGTTGATCTCCTCCACGGTCAGCACGGGACCGTCGGTCCGCTTCAGAAACCCGAACGCCTCGGAGATGCGCCCCGCGGGCCGCACCGCTCGCACCTCGATGCGGCCATTGGGCAGTTTTTCCACGTCTATCTTGTCGCCAGGCTCGACGCCGAGATGCTGCAGCACATCTCGCCGCAGCGTGACCTGTCCTTTGGCTGTAACCGTGAGCGTGGTCATGTTTCGTCTGCCCTGATCAAACGTAGGTAAGGCGAAAACGCCTTGACATCAAGTCGCTGAACGCTCGGATGCGGCGCACGGTGACGCGGTCTCTTGACTTGTCTGGCCGAGGTTCACACCTCGCTCGCATTCTCGGCGCTTCCGCCGCGGCTCACCGGGCGCCAGACGATGATCGCAAACCGTGACGTACAGCCACGCAATCCAAAGCTGGCCCAGGACCAGTTCCTGCGCGGGGTGCAGCTGTTGCGGTCCGGTCAGACGGCGGCGGCGGCGTCGAGCCTGCTGGCGGCGGTCCGGGCGGACGACAGGCATTTCGAGGCTCACCACGCCCTGGGGTCGGTGCTCGCCCAGGGGGGCCGGTTCGCCGACGCCGTCGCGGTCCTCACCCGCGCCGTGGCGCTGCGCCCCGACGCCGCGGCGGCCCACGCGGCCCTGGGCGGCGCTTACGACCGCCAGAGCCTGCACGGCCAGGCGATCGAAGCCTATCGTCGGGCGGTCGAGCTGAACGGCGCCCTCGGCCCCGTGCACCATCGTCTGGGCGAGCTTTGCGCCCTGACCAGCCGACCCGAGGAGGCGGCCCTTCACCTCGACCGCGCGGCCGACATGGCTCCGAACACCACCCATGCGCGCCTCTGCCGCTCGGACGCCCAGCTGCTGCGCGGCGACATCGCGGGCGCCGAACGCTGGGCGCGCGAGGCGGTGGCGCTGGAGGCGCAGAGCAGCGCCGCGCAGGGGACGCTGGGCGGCCTGCTCTACGCCCAGGGCCGGTTCGACGAGGCGGCGGGATGTTTCGAAGCCTCCCTGCGGCTCGATCCGAAGATGGCCAAATGCTGGGACGGACTTGCGCGCTGCAAAAAGTATTCCCAGGCCGACGCGGCCCTGGTCGACGCCATGCGCGCCGTCCTGCGGCGCGGCGATCTGAGCGAGAGCCAGCGCATGACCATCCACTTCGCCCTCGGCAAGGTCTACGACGACCTTGGCGACTACGCCCACGCCATGGAAGAATTCGACGCGGCGAACCGGCTGCGGGCAAAGGACCGCGCGTTCGATCGCGCCGGGTTCGCCGCCCTCGTAGACCGCAACATCGAGGTCTTCACGCGGGACGTCGTCGCGCGCAACGCCGCGTCGGGGTCAAGCGATCAAACCCCGCTGTTCATTGTCGGCATGTACCGCTCGGGCACGACGCTCGTCGAGCAGGTCGTCTCAAGCCATCCCGACATCGCGGCCGGCGGCGAGCTGACGGTGTGGACGCCTTCGGACATGGAGGTCGACGCGGCCACCGGCCGGTTCGATAACGACGTCGCGCGCCCGGCCGTCACGAAATACCTGTCGGCGCTGCACGCGATCGGTCCGTCGGCGGCGCGCGTCACCGACAAGCTGCCGTTCAACTTCCTGCGCCTGGGCGCCATCCATTCCATGATGCCCAAGGCCCGCATCATCCATTGCCGGCGCGATCCGATCGACACCTGCCTGTCGATCTATTCGACCCCGTTCAACAGCAGGATGAGCTTCGCCGCCCGAAAGGACGACCTGGTCTTCTGTTATCGGCAGTACCTGCGCATGATGGACCACTGGCGCAAGGTTCTGCCGGTCGACATACTGCTGGAGGTCGAGTACGAGCCGCTGGTCGAGGAACGCGACGCGCAGACCCGGCGCCTGATCGCCTTCGCCGGGCTGGGCTGGAACGACCTGTGCCTGGCGCCGCAGCACAACACCCGCTCGATCAGCACGTCGAGCGCCTGGCAGGCGCGGCAGCCGGTGTATGCGACGTCGCTGCACCGCTGGCGGCGCTACGAGCCCTGGATCGGGGAGCTACGCCAGTTGCTGGCCGACGAGACGCCGGCCTGACCCTGGCGGGTAGCCCCGGCAAGGATAACGAAGAACGCCGCGCGCGCCGACGTGTTCGGCCGCATCGCCACCCCGGCGGACGTCGCGCCGACCGCCATGCCGGACGCGGCCCCGATGTACGTGACCCTGAGCCTGCCGCTGGGCGACGCCGCCGGCGCCGCGAAATTCGGAGCGGCGGTGTCCGATGCGGACAGCCCCCTCCACGGCCGCTATCTGACCCCGGCGCAGTTCGGCGCACGGTTCGGCGCCGACAAGGCCGACTACGAGGCCCTGCGCAAATGGGCGACGTCGAGCGGCCTGAAGGTCCCCCCGCGCACCGCCAGCCGCACGACGGTCTCCATGGCGGGCACGGCGGCGCAGTTCGCGCCGCTCTTCAGCACGCGTTTCGCGGCGTTCCAGACGGCGGCGCGCATGGCGGTGGCTATGTGATGCTGAAGGATCCCAAGCCCGACCCGGGGTTTGTGATCGCCTGGCCCCTGGCGCGGCCCTTCGCCCGCGGCTGGTTCTGCGTGTTCGACGCCGTGCGGCCGCTGCGGGGCCCAGGCGACGCGCCCGAGCACCCCTGCGCCCACGTCGCCGCCCTCGGCCAGTGGGTCAGGGGCGAGGACGCGCTCGATTTCGCCGCCCTCGCCCTCGAAGCCGAGGCCCCGCCCCCGCCTTGGGTGGGCCGACAGTTGTCGAGGCTCGACGCGGCGACCCTCGACGCGCTGCGGACCGTCCTGTCGCCGGGGCATCCGGGCTGAAGGTTCAGGGGCGGCGCCACCGCGACTCCGCGAACCAGATCGAGAACGCGCCGACGGCGGCGACGAGCAGGGGAAACGGCAGCACCCGACCAAGTCCCTTGTGCGCGATGAGGTCGGTCGCAGCGAAGGCATAGCCGAACATGACGATGATCGCGACGAACGAAATCCAGAAGAGGATCGACGCGCGCGTGTCGCGCAAGAGCAGAGCCAGCCCGCCGAGCAATCCGCCAAAGGTCGCAATGGCATAGACCCCGTTGTACCAGACGGGCAACGCGGCGTAATACTTCAAAGACCAGTCATCGACCGGCCCCATCGCCGCGGCGCCTAGCTTGATCTGCAGGACACAGGCCCAGCAGCCCATCGCCTCCCACAGCACCAACAGGATCGCGACGATCCAGAACCAGACCGGCGCCTTGGCTTGGCTCGCCATCGATCCCCCCCTTCCTCGATTGCGCGTGGTTCGAGGCAGAGAGGTTACCATGTTCCTCGCCCGCTTCAATTCACCGGGAACCGCCGATGCCTTTTGTCGCCGCTACGGCGCCTGTCGGGCGCGGGCCGCGCGGTTTCGCGGGCGGGTTCTTGCCACGATTCCCGGCGTTGATCGTTACCGTCCCGACCCAAGGCTAGCTGTGACGGGAGCGACCGCTTTGCCTGACCTTCGACGCTGGAAGACACGCCAGAAGGCCCTGGCCGACTTTGGCGAATTCATGCTGCGCAGCCACGATCTCGACGAGGTTCTCGCCGAAGCCTGCCGCCTCGTCAGCAGCGCCATGGGGGCCGGGCGCAGCAAGGTCCTGGAGAGGCAGGCCGAGCGCTTTGTCGTTCGCGCCGGCGTCGGCTGGGCGCCGGGGGTGGTGGGAATGGCCATCCCCATGAGCCAGCGCTCGTCCGAGACACACGCCCTCGAGCTGGGCGCGCCGGTGATCATCAACGACATGAACAAGGAGGACCGGTTCGACGTCGCCTGGTTCATGAAGCAGGCCGGGGTCGTCGCCCTCGCGAACGTCCCCATCTTCCTGCCCGGCGGCGAGGCGTACGGGCTGCTGCAGGTCGACGACGTCGTCCCGCGCGCCTTCGATCAGGACGACACCGAATTCCTCAGGACCTACGCCAGCCTGCTCGGCTCGATCATCGACCGCCTGGTGAAGGCGCGCGAGTTGAGCGCCACCGAAGAGCGTTTCCGCCTCGTCGTGGAAAACGCCCGCGACTACGCCATCTTCCTCACCGATCCGCGGGACCGTATTTCGGACTGGTTTCCAGGGGCGGCGGAGATTTTCGAATGGTCGGCCGAGGAAGCCATCGGCCAACCGGCCGGCGTCCTGTTCACCCCCGAAGACCGATTCAACCACGAGGACATCAAGGAGCTCGAGACCGCGCGCCAGGCGGGCGTCGCGCCCGACGTGCGCTGGCACCAGACCAAGACGGGCGCCCGGGTGTTCATCGACGGCTCGATGCGGCGGCTGGACAACCCCGACGGGACGATCCGGGGCTTCCTGAAGATCGGCCAGGACGTCACCGACCGTCGCCGACGAGAGGAGAAGTTGCAGGCCAGCGAGGAGAGGTTCCGCCAGTTCGGCGAACATTCCTCGGACGTGATCTGGATCCGCGACGCCGAAACCCTCGCCATGGAATATGTGAGTCCGGCCTTTGAGCGGCTCTACGGCCTGCCGCGAGAAGACCTCCTGGGGGGCGACTCCGTGGCGCTCTGGCTCGATCGCATTCACCCCGACGACCGCGCCGCCGTGCTCGAGAAGATCAAGAGCGTTCGCGGCGGCGAGAGGATCACCCACGAATTCAGGATTGTTCGCCTGTCGGACGGCGACCTTCGCTGGATCGAGAACACCGACTTCCCGATCACCGATAACAAGGATCAGGTCCAGCTCATCGCCGGCATCGCCAAGGATGTCACCGAGAGCAAGGCGAGCGCCGCGCGCCTCGAGGTGCTGGTCGACGAGCTGCAACATCGCAGCCGGAACCTGCTGGGCGTGGTGAACGCCATCGCGTCCAAGACCCTGGCCAACGGCGGCTCCATCGGCGACTACCAGACACGGTTGCAGGCCCTCGGCCGCGCCCAGGCCCTGCTGAGCCAGTTCGGCAGCGACACGGTGGAGATCGGCGCGCTGGTGCGCGCCGAACTTGAAGTCCATGCGGTCATCTCGCCGCCGAAGGTCAGCGTCTCGGGCCCGAAGGTCTATCTGACCGCCCGCCAGGTACAGAACTATGCTCTTGCTGTCCACGAACTGGCGACCAACGCGGTCAAGTACGGCGCGCTGCGATCGACGGACGGTCTTCTTTCCGTACGCTGGCTTCTGCAACGCGATCGCCGGGACCACCAGAGGCTGGTGCTGACCTGGATCGAGAGCGGCGTGGCGATCCCGCCGGGGGCGCGCGGACGGCGAGGCTATGGCCGCGAGCTGATCGAAAACGCGCTTTCATACGCCCTGGGCGCGAAGACCGAATTCGAAATCGGCGAAGACGGGGTTCGCTGCCGGATCGATTTGCCGCTGGGCTGAGTTACTTTAAAGTCCGGCCAGTGTGGCCGGTCTTTAAGTTTCGAGGCCATAGATGCCCTCCCATCCAATCTCCCTTTGCGGACGCACAATTCTCCTCGTCGAGGACGAATACATCATCGCCATGGACATGGCCGATCAGCTCCGACATGCCGGCGCCACGATTTTGGGTCCCGCCGCCTCCGGGGACGAGGCGATAGAGCTGATCGAGGATCATGTGCATGATATCGACGCGGCGATCCTCGACCTCAATCTCGGATCGGGAAAAACCGCCTATCCCATTGCCGACCGCCTGGCCGAAATCGGCGTCCCCTACGTGTTCGCCACTGGTGAAGTGCAGGTGCTGCGCGAGGCCACCGGTCCGGTCCTCGAAAAACCGGTGATCGAAGCCGAGCTGCTCAACGCTGTCCGCAAGCTGATGCCGGCGCGGCCAGGCGACGAACCCGACGCCGACACCGAGCATGGCGCACGCCCGGTCTAGGTTTCAGATCCTCGCGGGGGTACGGGCGGGGGGCTCCGTCGCCGCGACGCGGCCTGGCCCGGCGACCCATGGAACGACCGGGGGCAGCGTCGATCTGGCCGTGCACCCTGTCGAGGGCATGGCATGGCTGGCTCGCATCGAGGCTTCCCAGGACGCGGAAGCCGCCCGCCGCGCGCTGGCGGCCACGCGCGGTCCCGACGCGAGCCCCGGCTATCCTCGCCACGACCGCGCCGAACCGCGCAGATCCGCCAAGGTCGGCCGCAACGAGCCTTGCCCTTGCGGCTCGGGCAGGAAGTTCAAGAAATGCTGCGGCGCCTGAAACGCGGAGGTTCGCGCGTAGCAAGCGGCCGAAAGGGGCGCCGATAACCTGCCGCTCAATTCGCATCTCGCCGGCCGCGGGGTCGAGACCGACATACCGGGCCGCCGCAAGCAGATGGGTCTCGTCCATCGCCCCCGAGGCAAAACTCGATTTATTTGCGATTTCGCGGTCCTGAAGATTGGCCGCGGCCGATTGCGGTCATCGCCGTGATCCCGGAATTCCTCGCCGGATCTTGATGCTTGATGCCTGATGCCTGATGCGCGATGATGAGGCCCAGGAGACCGTCATGCGCACCACCCTGTCGATCGATGACGACGTCCTGACGGCGGTCAGGGCGATCGCGAGGCAGAAGCAGTCCAGCGTGGGTGAGGTCCTGTCCGGACTCGCGCGCAGCGCCTTGCACCGGCCGGCGCCGGCGGCGGTTCGCAACGGCGTGCAATTGCTCCCGCTGAAAGAAGGCGGCGCGCTCGTGACCCTCGACATCGTCAACGCCCTGCGCGACGAGACCTCTTGACGATCCTGCTGGACGTCAATGTCCTCATCGCGTTGATCGACCCGGCGCATGTGAGCCACGACGACGCCCACGCCTGGTTCGGAAGCCATGCGTCGGCCGGCTGGGCGACATGCCCGCTGACCGAGAACGGCGTCATCCGGGTTGTCGGCAACCCGAGGTATCCCAACCACCCTGGCCCGCCGGCCAGCGTCGCGGCGGTCGTCACGCGGCTTCGGGCGCTTCCCGGACATGTGTTCTGGCCCGACGACATCAGCCTCCTCGCCGAGGCTCATATCGACTTTGCAAAGATACTGACATCCGGTCAGGTCACCGACACCTATCTACTGGGCCTGGCCGTGGCGCACGCCGGCCGGCTCGCGACCTTCGACCGCCGACTGTCGGTTGGCGCGGTCCGGGGCGGCAAAGCTGCGCTGCTCCTCTTGCCGGACCGGTGAACGCGGTCAACCGGTGCTGGTCCGGCTGTCTCGCAACCGGGATGCGGCCCATTTGACGGGGACCGACTGTCGCTGATTTAGCTGTCTCATCGATGGGGTGCGGTCCATCACCTTATCCTCACACCGGCCGACGAGCCGGGCCTTGCGCGGGCGGTTGGCGAGGCGCATCGTCGCTACGCGAGGACAGCAATTTATATGGAACAACCTTTCGCGGCGGCGCCTACGACAGCGGCGTCGCGTTCAAACTCCAGCCGCCGGCGCAAGGCGGGCAAGACTGGACCGAGACCGTACTGCACAGCTTCGGCTCTACGGGGCGCGATGGCGTGTTCAGCAGCGCCACGCTTATCCTGGACACATCAGGCAATCTGTATGGCGGCACGTTCGAGGGCGGCGCCCACGGCGTCGGAACCGTCTTCAAATTGACGCCGTAGGTTGGAGAGAGACGCTCGGCTACGACGACACCTTCACTATTGCAGCATGAGTCGTGAGTCGAGGGACAGGTTATCGTGTCCCGCGACCGGTCTGGGGGATTGGGCGATGCACCGGCGTTCCACGCGGCAAGCGACTTGCCGGACCGCGCGTTGCGGCGGGCGATCGTTCGATCGGACGACACATCGCGCGCTGGCCATGCCCCGTCGCGATGGCCGGCGAGGCGCCTTCAAAGTCCGTGCACGCTTGTCGGCCATCGGCATCGCGATGGCGGGGCTGGTCGGATTGGCGCCGTCATGCCCGGCCGACACGCACCGTCAGGCTTTGGGTGACGCGCTCGCGGGCGTGGCCCGCGCGCTGATCGTCTCACCAGCGGGACTGTCCGGGGCCGGGGTCGAGACCTTGAAAACCGCGGTCGCGGCCTCGAGATACGTCTCGATCGGAGAAGACCACCTGTCTCGCGAAATCCCGATGTTCGCGGCGGCCCTGTGCGACCTGATGGCGCCGCAAGGCCTCGCGGCCCTGGTTGTCGAGGCAGGGCCTGTGGCGACCGCGACGCTCGCGCCTGCCCTGACGTCTCCGGATCGCTTGTCGCGGACGGCGGCGCTCGACGCGCTCTACCCCGATTGGATCGCCTTTCTCGACACGAGCGCCGAAAGCGATCTGGCCGCGCACTGCGCGTCGGTCGCCCGGCCCGGCTTCAAGGTCATCGGCATCGATCAGGAGTTCATCGGTTCGGCGGGCTTCCTGATCGACCAGATCCTTGCAACCAGACTATCGCCCGACGCCCGACGATCCGTCGAGGCCTTGCGCCAGGAGGAACGTTCGAAGGCCGCGGCCGCGGGATCCACCGGCGACCCGTCAGGCCTGCTGATGCTCTCGATCAGCGACACGCGGCTGCAGGCGGTCGAAGCGGCCCTGGTTCGTGGCGGCGATCCAAGGGCGCGCGACCTGTTCCGGTCGCTGAGGGTCAGTCACGATATCTATGCCAAGAATGCCGCCGGCTCGCCCGACTCCAACACGGTTCGCGCCCTCCTGATGAAACGCACGTTCGCCGCCGCGGCGCCGGCGACAGGAAAGATCTTGGTCAAGCTGGGCGACTGGCATCTTTACAAAGGCGTCAACCCGCTGGGCGAGCGGGACATGGGCAATGCGCTGGCCGAAATGGCCGATGTTCAGGGCGTCAATTCGCTGCACGTGATCGTGCTGGGCGAAAAGGGCGTGCACGCCGAGTTTGCCGGCTACGGGCGCCCGTTGGCCATCAGGCCCTTCGATCTGGTTCAGGACGACGACTATGTCTGGGTCAAGCTGGCCTCGGACCATCGGGCGGGCGCGGGCGGGACGATCTTCGATCTGCGGGCGATCCGGCGCGCGAAGCTCGACGGCGTCGACGCCGCCTGGCGACGGGTGCTCGACGGCTACGATCTGCTGGTCCTCCTGCCGACCTTGTCGCCGAGCGATTTGATTCACTGACCGTGCGTTTCCGGCGCGGTGCTCGATCGGGCTTGGCGCCGTCGGCGTTGGCCGATCTCACAACGTTTCACCAGGACTCGCAGCCATCCGCGGGGCGTCGGAATAAAAACTGCGAGCGGCGGTCCGCCGATCGCCAGAACGGAGGAAAAATCACATGTTCTCGAGCCGAACAATTCTTGAACACCTCGTCCGTGGCATGGTTGGCTTCGGGTCGGTTGTTATTATTGTCCTGATCAGCCGGCATTTTGGACCTGTTCAGTTGCTGATTTCTCTCGCACTTGTGGGGATTGCGCTATTCGCATGGCGCGGGTGTCCGATGTGCTGGGCGGTAGGACTGCTCGATACGATCCTGGAGCCCCGATCGAAAGCCGCGGCGCCCAAGCGGAACTCCCGCGCCATGGGAGGGCGGGAATGAGCCGCGAAGGTCGGGATTGATTTGGAAAAACTGCCTGGGCGGACCGCACTGTTGTGTTGGCATTTGGGTGACGGGTTATCGTGTCCCCGCGGTTGCAAGGCCTCCATCGCGATGGCCAGCGCCGGGAGATCCTGCCGAACGATCTGCCAGATCAGGCGATGGTCCACGGTCTCGTAGCCATGCGCGATACGGTGGCGCAGTGATATGTCGCGGGCCATGGAACCCTCGGCGCCCGCAGTCGGGTGTCTTCACCTATCCGACGGGCCGTTTCCCCGATCACCAACAGCGACATCGCCACGGCGTCGCACAGTTTCAGATCGGACAGAAACTCCGCTTCGCTCAAGCCAACCGTCCATCGCCCCACCAGGTCCAGTCGTTAAGCGATCGCCCGGAGACGGAGCCGCTCTTCCTCAGGCATCGACCGCGTCCCTCAACGCGGTGAAGCGGACATCGGGGGCCAGGGCGGCTTCCGTCACGAGATCCACTTTTGCGCCCAGGCGCCGGCTCAGGTCTTCCTGCAAGGAAAAGAACCGTAGTCCTAGAGGCCGATCAAGATCGGCGATCAGGTCGACGTCACTGTCCGCGCCAGCCTGATCGCGAGCGTGCGACCCGAACAGGCGCAACCGCGTCACGCCTTGCGTGACGGGCCAAGGCTTTAGCGTCGCCAGACGTGCGAGGAGGTCGTCGCGAGTCACACTTGGCGACTTATCACATTTCGCGCGAAAATGCGCACGGGGCACGCTTGGCCAATGGCCTCATCGCGTTCTCAGGACTCGTTGAACAATAACAGAATCATACTCTGCGGTCGCCCCCTCCACCGCTTCGCGGCCCCCCTCCCCACTTCGTGGGTTAGGATCAAGTTTGACGCCACCTTGATCCTCCCCCGTTCTTCACGGGGGAGCAACCATGTAACGCTGTCTTTTTCGACGGGCGGTTGGCCTGTGGATTTGTGGACGAGGCGCAGGGTTGGGGCTGGGACAGCGTTGTGGCGCCTCGCCCACAACTCCACAGGCCCAGCTGCAGAGGAAGGCTTTT
>JBBRAV010000030.1:0-52571 GCA_038206535.1 Caulobacterales bacterium | reverse complement strand
GGCTTCTTCCGCCATCACGTCTCTCCTGTCTCGAAGATGACGTGGCCAATCCACGTGCATCCTCAGACAGAAGGCGCCCGATGAGCTCAGATGCTCAAACCACCCCTACCGCGCGAGCGGTTTAGTACACCCACCCATCTCGGCCCCTGGGAAGGTCCGCTATAGGGCGACGAGCCTCATCCCTCATCGCGATACACATGATATGCGTTTCGCGCCGAGGCGCCATTATCACATCTCGTCTGACGAAAGCGGTCGGCTCGGCTGGTTTGGGGATCGGGCGCGAAGCACGATCTTGGCCACGGCGCCTCTCGCGTGACGGCGCTGGGGGCTCGCGGGCCGGTCCGGCGGGTACGCGTTACAACTCCAGAACCTGACGGACTCCATCCTGGACGGCGCGCAGGTCGTCGGCGGCGAGGCGGCCGTCGCTGCGGATCAGGCGTGACTTGTCCACGGCGCGGAGCTGATCGCAGACCACTACGCTCTCGGCGCCGGCAGACGGCGTCGCCACGACGATGGGCGGGCGGGGCGTCGGTCCGGTGGACAGCGGCGCGATGACGACCGTGCGCCGCGCCCGGTTGAGCGCGTCGGCGCTGAGCACCACGGCTGGGCGGCGCCTTCTGATCTCTCCGCCGCGCGTAGCATCGAGATCGACGCACCAGATCTTACCGCGTCGAATGACGGTGGGCGTCGACCCCGGACCATCGGCGGGCGCGGCCTTCAAGCGCCGGCCGCCAGACCGTCGGCGACCGCGACCGTAATATTGATATTGATAGCAATGTCGCGCCCGCAAGACAATCGACGGCTTCATGGTCGCTCAGACGGTGGCCTTAACGGGCCGCCGCCACCTCCGTCGCCACGGCGTTCCAGCCGCGCAGGGCGACATGGACCGCGCCTGCATCGGACGCGTTTCGAAAAGCAATATCGACGACGCGGGATTCGCCGGGCAGCAGCGAGACGTAGTTGTCAGTGTAATAAGCCGGCAGGATGCGCTTGCCCGTGTCGTCCAGCAGGGTCAGCTTGAGATTGAGCGCCGGGGCGGGTCCGGCGTTGGTGACGGTGACGGCCACGTGGGACTCGGGCGCGCCGGGCCGCAGGCGCGCGGTCAGCGTGACCGGCTGCGGGGTCATCGCCGATAGCGGCCGCGCGTCGTCGTCGTCGCGCGTCAGCCAGTAGAGGTTGCGCGAAAGGGCCGCGCCGTCGGGGCCGTCGGCTTCCAGGCTGACGATCAGCGCGCCCTCCGAGGCGAGCAGGGCCCCGACATCGAGGCTCTGGCCATGACTCACGTCATCGGGCGCGACATCGAGGGTAAAGCGCCGCTCGGCAAGCGGTTTGCCGGCCAGCGAGACGATGCGCGCCACGACGCGCGCGCCCCTGATCGGCGCGAGGGTATTGTTGACCAGGTCGACGCGCTGATCGGGCGGGCTCATCTGGACGTGCACGGGCTCGGCGGCCGACTTCACGCCGTAGAAGGCGGCGTGGGTGTCGTAGTCGTGGCTGTAGATCTGCCACATTGTGCTGGGCCACGCCGGCTGGGTCATCCACAGCATGCGCCCGCTCGTCCCGGTCCACAGCTGCGCGTTCATGCCCTCGAAAATGGCGCGATAGGTGTCGTAGTTCATCAGCTGCGCCTTGCGCTCGAAGTCCTCGAGGCTTGTGGGCGCGCCCAGCCTGGCGGTCATCGCCGCCATGAACGACTGGGTGGCGCCGTTCCCGTCCTGATGCCAGTCATGATAGGCCCACGCGTCGCTGATCGGCCAGCGGTCCTGTGGCGCCACGACGGCCTCGAAGGCCTCCAGGGTGGGGAACGACGGCGTCCCGACCTCGACCGCGAAGCCCTTGGCGTGGGTGGTGAAATAGCTGGCCGGGTCGCGGTAGTTGTACGGCCCGCTGTCCTGCAGGTTCACGCGGTTGGAGCTGCCGCTGTAATAGCGCGTGCCGTCGAGGTCGTTGATCAGGCGCTGCAGGCCCTCGTTCAGCGCCGGCTGGGGCACGCCCTCGTTGCGGCCGAACCACAGCGCGATCGAAGGGTGGTTGCGATAGCGGCTGACGACGTCGGCGGCGTTGGCGAGGAACAGAGGCACGTCGTCCGCCTCCAGCTGGAAGTTCTGGGTCGACTCCCAGAAGTCGTTGAGAACCAGCAGGCCGTATTCGTCGGCCAGATCGTAGAAGACGTCCTCGGTGTTCTGTCCGACCCAGTTGCGGATGATGTTCAGGTGCGCCTCGCGGTGCAGGCGGAAGTAGGGCTCGAGCCGGTCTCGCGAGACTCGCTTGCGCCAGTCGTCCATGCCCCAGCTGCCGCCACGGGCGGCGATGCGCACGCCGTTGACCTTGATGACCAGGAATGGCGAAAGCGGCGTGTCGGGCAGGGCGCGGACCGCGGGCGAGCTTTCCGCGCCCGGAGCCAGCGAGGCGACCCAGCCGTCGGCGCTCTTGCGGATCGCCTCGTGGCGGCCGTCGGTGAGGGTCTGGCCGAGCTGGCGGGCCCTGGCGGGGTCGATCTCGACGCGGCGCAGATGGCCCGTGGCGTTCATCAGGCTCAGCTCATAGGTGATCTGGCGCATGCCGAAGCGCACGTCCTGGCGGTCGGAGACGGCGCCGTCGGCGGCGAGACTCACGTGCAGGGTGTGCAGCGTCGGCGGGCCGTAGCCGTTGGGCCACCACAGGCGGGGCCGGGCGACCTTCAGCGCTGCGAACTCGGCGGGCGAAAACAAGACCGATGTTTGGCCAGGCGCCGCGGAGATCGTCCTGGAGAGGCTCACCTCATCGAAGGCGACGGTGACCACGGTCTCGACCGGGCGAGACGTCAGGTTCTCGACCGGGACCGAGATCTCGACGTCGGCCTCGCTGTTGTCGGGCTTGGGCAGGGTGGCGACCACCTGCGCGTCGCCCAGCCGCACCGGGCCGGACACGGAAAGCACCACATCCTGCCAGAGGCCGGCGTTGCGGTCGCGCACGCCGGGGATCCAGTCCCAGCCTTCGGTGGCGAAGAAGGTCGGCCCGTCGAGCGCCTGCATGCCGCCGTTCTCGCCCGCGCCGGCGGCCAGCGACTGCTCGTGAGGAATGCCGGGGTGCGGCGGCGGGGAGATGCGCACGGCCAGGGCGTTGATCGCCCCGGCGCCGTCCTTCAGGCGCACATCGAACCGGCCGCGAATGAAGGCGCCCTTGATGTCGCCCAGGCGCTCGCCGTTCAGCCACACCTCGGCGGCGTAGTTGATCCCCTTGAATGTCAGGCGCGCGAAACGGCCTCGCGCGCCGGCGGGCGTCGGGAACTCGCTGCGATACCAATAGTCCTGGCGCGCCAGGGACTCCGGGATGGCCATGTTGTTCAGGCCGATTTCGGGATCGGGATAGACGCCGCGGTCGACGAGACTGGTCAGCACCGTTCCGGGAACCGTGGCCGCATGCCAGGTGCGTGTGTCGAAGCCGGGCTGCGAGAGTTGCACCCCACCGGCAGAGGTGGTCGGCGCTTCGATCATCGACCATTTGGGCAAGGTCCACTCGCCCTGTATCGCCCTCGCGACCAGGCTCGGTCCGTCGTACGGCGCTTTGGCGATCGGCCTCGATGTCGGCGCGGCGCTCCTGGGCAGGGTCCAGGGATCCTGCGGCGCGGTGAGGCCGGCCATGCCGTGGATCTGCACCGGCCACGTCGGCGCGCCGGTGTCGAAGACGGTGAGGGCGAAGTCGGGGCGCTTTGCGTACAGCGCCGCGATCTCGCGATCGGAGAGGGCGCGGGGCAGGGCGGTGAAGCCGGCGATGTCGCCGGCGAACGGGGCGGTCCCGGCGACATGGCGCGGCGCGATCTGCAGCACCGCGGCGGCGGCCTCTTGCGGCGCGGCGCCCTGCGCGACCTCGACGCCGTCGACGAAAAGTCGGGTTCGCGATCCATCGCAGACCGCAACGATGAAGCGCCACTTTCCTGGGGCGAGCGGCGGACCGCCGGCAATATCGCCTCGCGGTGTCCACAGGGCCGGCCGACCGCCTTCGAGGGCAAGCAACCGCCCTTCGGCGACCGGGTCGCCGAGGCCCGCGATCGGCGCGCGACCTGGCGCGATCTCGCTCGCCCTCACCCAGGCCTGCAGCGTCCAGGCCCCGCCGGCCGGCGCCTTGGGCGCGCCGCCCCAGGACGTCAACGGTTTCACCTTCCCGCCGCCGCCGGCGGGAAAGGTGACGTTGTAGGGCCCGTAGGTCACGTCCGGCGTTCCGGCGAAGGTTGCGCGGCACGCGAGGCAGAGGACGAAGCTCAGGGCAAATCGCCCCAACGCGCGCGTGCGACCCATATCGCCCTCCCAAGACGTCGTTGCCGGTTAATTAATAAATCAAATAGACAAATTCCAGCCAGGTGAGAAGGGCGGCCGAGGCGTCTCTTCCTCGTAGCGCGGGCATCCTGCCCGCTCTTAAACGTCGCCGAAGAGCTCGATTCATTCGGGAAAAGATGTGGGCAGGATGCCCATAGGCGCTAGGATAAGCCCGCAAATGAGATGACGGCTGTGGTCGAAAAGCCCTCTCCCCGCGTCTTCGCGGGGACGCCAACGTTGGGTGAGGGGTCCTTCCGCGCAACGCAATTCCTGAATGAATTCAGCGTCGGCACGACCCCCTCACCCAACGTTGGCGTCCCCCGCTGAAGAAGCGGGGGAGAGGGCTAGGAGCAGCAGACAACCGCTCATCCTAGCGCCCATGGGCGGGCCGCCCGCGCTACGAGGGGGCCGGCGACCCCTGCGCGGCCAGGCGCGCGGCGCCGCGGACGCCCGAAGAATCGCCCCAGCGCGCGGGCGCCAGCGTCGCCGACCAGCCGTCGCTGAACACATGGCGCTCGATCACCGGGGCCACGCGATCGTAGATTTCGGGAAGGTTGGAGAGGCCGCCGCCGAAGACGAACACGTCGGGATCGATGAGATTGCAGACCATGGCCAGGGCCCGGCCGAGGCGGTCGATGAAGGCGTCGATCGCGGCGCTCGCCTGGGCGTCGCCGGCCCGCGCGGCCTGGGCTATGGCCGCCGCGGTGAGCGTGCGTCCGGTGGTCTCCAGGAAATCCCGCGCCACGCCCGATCCCGACACCCAGGTCTCGAGACATCCGCGCTGACCGCACCAGCAGGCCGGCCCGGGCGTTTCCGAGGGACGCGGCCAGGGCAGAGCGATATGGCCCCACTCGCCGGCGATGCCGTTGGCGCCCACCAGCAGGCGCCCATCCACCACCACGCCGCCACCGCAGCCGGTGCCGAGAATCACCGCGAAGCACGTGCGCGCGCCCACGGCGGCGCCGTCGGCCGCCTCCGACAGGGCCAGGCAGTTGGCGTCGTTGGCCAGCCACACCGACCGCCCCAGCACCCGTTCGAGATCCTCGCGGAAGGTGCGGCCGTTGAGCCAGGTGGAGTTGGCGTTGCGCACCACGCCGGTGCGAGGCGACACCGACCCCGGCGCGCCGACGCCGACGTTCCCTCGCCCGCCGGCCTCCGCCTCGACCCGCTCGACGAGATCGCGCACCACCGCCAGGGCGCCCTCGTAGCGGCCGGGATTGGGCGCGCGAAGGCGCGACAGAAACGCCCCGTCGGGGGTGAGGGCGGCGGCCTCGATCTTGGTCCCGCCGAAGTCCACGCCCACCTCGATCACGCCGTCATCCTCCCGCCCGCAGGCCTGTCGCCTCGCATTGGTATCGGCAGAATTAGAAAAGTAAATTTAAATTGCAAAAGTCGGCCGGCCGATGGAAAGCTGGCGTGGGCAAGCGCGCCGGTCATCGCCGCCGCCGCGCGCGGCCATGAGAAACGGGAGGATAGTCGTGTTGCAATCCAGCCAGGCGCCCGCGCGGGTGATCGGACGCGATACGCGCGGCGACAAACTGATTCCGCTGGCCATGGCCCTGTTCTTCGCCTTCGGGTTCTGCACCGTTCTGGTCGACACGCTGACGCCCAAGCTCAAGGGAATGTTCGCGCTCAGTTACACCGAGGTCATGCTGACCCCGTTCGCTTTCTTCGGCGCCTATTTCCTTGTTTCGCTGCCGGCCTCGTGGCTGCTGGCGAGAATCGGCTATCTGCAGAGCGTCGTCGTGGGCCTGGTGCTCACCGCGGCGGGCTGCCTGCTCTTTACGCCCGCCGCATCGATGGGCGCCTACTCGGCGTTCCTGTTCGCCGTCTTCGTCATGGCCAGCGGCGTGACGGTCGTTCAGGTGGCGGCCAACCCACTGGCGACCGCCATCGGCGATCCGCGGTTTTCCCATAGCCGGCTGACGCTGGCGCAGGCTTTCAACTCCCTGGCCACCATGGTCGGTCCGCTGTTCGGCGCGGCCCTGATCCTGGCGCACAGCCGCCCCATGCCCGATCCCAGAACGGTGTCCGCCGCGAGGCTGTCGGTCCTGCGCATTCAGGAGGCGCACGCGGTGCAGGCGCCGTTCCTGGGCATAGCCGTGGCCCTGATGGCGCTGGCCGGCGTGTGCGCGATGTTTTTTCGCGCCTCGCCCCGGACCACGGCCGAGGCGCCGATCTCCTACGCCGGCCTGCTGGGCGACCGCCGGCTGATGCTGGGCGTCGTATCGATCTTCGTCTATGTCGGCGCCGAGGTGGCCATCGGCAGCCTGCTCACCAACTATCTGATGTCCGGCCACGCGCTGGCGGCGCGCCAGCAGGTCGCCGGATCCCTGGTCAGCGTCTACTGGGGCCTGGCGATGGTCGGCCGCTTCATCGGCGCCTATGCGCTGCGGCGGGTCAAGCCCGGCTATGCGCTGGCGGTCTGCGCGATCGGCGCCGTGGTGCTGGCGGCCGTGTCGGGGCTTTCGACGGGACTGGTGGCGGCGTGCGCCATACTGGCGATCGGCCTGTTCAACTCCATCATGTTCCCGACCATCTTCACCCTGGCGATCGAGGATCTGGGCGAGAACGGCCATCAGGGATCGGGCCTTCTGTGTCTAGCGATCTTCGGCGGCGCGGTGATTCCGTTGATCGCCGGGCGGGTCGCCGACAGCTTCGGCCTGACCGCATTCCTGGTCGTGCCGGTGGTCTGCTACGCCTGGATCGCGGGTTATGGCCTGCTCTGCGGCCGCACGGCGCGGCTGGACTTCCCGCCGCCCTTGAGCTGGACAGGCGATCAGGTGCAGCTTTGATCGAGTAGATTACCGCGAGGTTGCTTGTGCGCGAGCGACCTCGCGCCTTCGACGCTCAAAGCCGGTTAGCGATCACGGCCCGGCGGCGCGCCGTGCGTCGGTGGCCGTCGAGGATAGCGCGGGCGGCCAGACGTTGCGCGTCCACGGACGCCCCGTTGCTGACGTGGGCGCCGGCGGCTTCCTCGTACTGGAAGTAACCCTTAGGTCGCGCGGAGAACGGATCAAGCGGCAGCTTGAGGAAGTTCGTCGCGGTCGCCCCCCCCGGGAGCCCGAACCAGGCCTTGGTCACGAAGTTCGACACGGCGACCTGATTGATCAGGTAGAAGTCGCCTTGCGTCGGGTCACACACTTCGAGATCGTATTCGACCGTCTGGCCGGTGACGCCGATCCCCGGCGGCGCCGGACCCGTCGCCGTCATCGCCGTGGTCGGGTCGGCCAGCATTTCGAGCACCTCGTGCGATAGCGTGCACGACCATGGCTCGCCGTACTGCGCGCAGACGTCCAGATAGACGAAAGCATATGGCAGCTCGCCAGTGTTGCGCCCGTGATAGCCGAACAGGCCGTTCATGCCGAGCGTGGGATCGCTCGAAGCGTCGCCGACATAGATGACCGCATCGCTCGCCGCATCGATGTTGGCCGCGCCGTCCTCAAGGGCGATCCGCGTGGGCGTGAGCGTCGCGCCAGCGCCCCATTCGGGTTGGAAGTCGCGATTGACCTGCACGCCGATGGCGACGACGGCCGCGGCGAAGGCGGTGTCGTCGATCGTGCTCGACAGGTTGGCGATGGCGATCGACAGCGTCGATCCCTTGGCCGTGGCGTGGGTCGTCGCCGAGGCCTTCGCGACCGCCATCGTCGCGGCCGGCCCGGCGGCGAATGCGGAGCGGATCTGGTTGAAGGCATAGGGCAGGAACATCGCCGCGCCGACCAGGAAGAAAACCTGCACGCCACCGATCAACGGCTTGATGTCGCCAATGGCGGTGAAGGCCTTGAAGATGATGATGTTGGCCATCGCCCAGAAGAACGAGGTCATGATCACCGCGCCGACCAGGCCGGTCACCCGGCTGTAGCTTGTGGTGTCGTCAGCGCCGCCGATCGGGCTCTTCTCTTGCAGAGCCTGCTTCAGGTCGACGACGAAGGGCAGTCGCAGCAGCAGTATGGCGACCGGCGCGTTCAACGCCAGAAGGGCCATGCCGGCGATGATGACCGCGAACGCCGTCATCGCCGCCTCAGGTCCCGTCGGCCTTGGCGCCCTTCAGGTATTCGAGCAGTTCGAGTCGCTCGGTTTCGCTCAGCGCGCCCACGCCGTAGTCATGACCCTTGTTGGCGTTGCCTGGCAGGGAGGTATCGAAGACGAAACTGTTGCCAGGAGCCTCCGGGCGGGTGTCGTAGCCGACATGCTTTGGATCGAAGAGGCGCGAGCCGACATGGAACGTCTTGGGCCGGTCGGCCGGCGCCTGCAGCAGCGCATAAAGCGTCGGCGCCGACCCGTTGTGCAGATACGGGGCGGTGGCCCAGATGCCTTCGAGCGGCCGCGCCTTGTAGGCCATCAGCGGCTCGCTGGCGTTTTGCAGGCAGTAGTTCAGCCGCAGCTGCTTCGGAGTCAGCGGCACGGCTTGCGCGCCGTGCGGCAGGATCACCGGCGGTAGCGGCGTGACGCCGAAGATGTTCTTGACGGTCGAGTCGATCAGTTCGCCTTTCTTGCCGATCAGCGCGCCGGTGACGGCCGTGGTCAGCAGGGCTCGCACCGGCGCGTTGGCGGCCAGCGCATCTCCCTTGATGTAGCTGGCTGGAATGCCGGTCAGTGCGCCGCTGGCGCCGGTATAGGCCCAGGTGTTGCACGCCATCCACTCGTCGGTGAGGTTCTTCTTGCCGAGCTTCGCGAACGTCACCATCGTCTCATAGTCGCCTTGCGGCAGATGGGACGTGTGGCAGCCGGCGCAGTGAGCGCCGAATAACTGCTGGCCGGCCTGCACCACCTCGGCGGGCGTCAGCTTGTGGCCGGCAGCATCGGTGACGTCGATCGCCCCGCGCTGGCCGAACGTCGTCTGCGGCCATTCCGGCGGCTGGAGCTTTGTGAGCAGCACTTCGATGTCGTTCAAAGTCGACACGCGCGCGGTGGAGGCGAAGCCGGTGAGATCGCCAGGATGGGCGGGCGGCTTGATCACCACCTCGCCGAACACCCCCAGCACCTCGCCGGTGTTGCGTCCGACGGCTCCGAAGTCGGTGTCGTTGATGCCGACGGGCAGCTTGCTGGTGGTGACGATGCCATCCCACTGCAGATGCTTCTGCTTGGCTATGTTCCACAGGTGCGGATAGCTTACCGGCGCATCGGACGGGTTGGGCGTCGGCTGCGGCGCGCCGCCGAAGAGCAGGACCCGGTTGTAGATATGGCCGACCGCGTCGACGCGGCCGTATCCGTATCGCAGGTCGGTCTTGTTGAGGGTCTCGGTCTTGGCCTCCCAGTCGATCAGACTATTCAACGCGGTGAGCAGCCGCGTGCGACCGGCGGCATTATCGCCGCCGGCGCCCAGGACCGCCGTGGCGAAACGGTTCCAGCGCCCATTGTCGGCTCCGGCGGCGGAATCCCGGATTTCGGTCAAGGCCTTGTCCACCGCCTCGACGAAGGTCTGATAGTCGAACAGGCTGGGCGCGCCGTCGATGGTCATGTCCTGGCCGCCGTAGCTGATCCGCGCGGTATGGCAGGCTGCGCAGTTGAGCCCCACCCAGTCGACCGAATCCTGGCTGGCCGGCTTTCCACTCCAGTGCAGGCCGGTGTGCGGAAACCCGCTGTCGTCGGCGATGCGGTCGACCGCGAACCCGATCGGGAGTTTTGCCCCGCCCCAAGGCGGCAGGATCCGGAACGCCGCGAGGTAGGTGGGGTCGAGCACTTTTCCGGGCGCGGCGGCGCCCGGCTGTTCCAGGGCCTCGAACCACGCCAGCGGCATGAGCCGCGATCCCTGGTCGGTGTTGTACCATGCCCGGCGCTGCGCTTCCGTCCAGCCCTGGGTCGCCGGTCCGCCGCCATAGGTGCTGCAGCTGGCGAGTAAGCCGGCCGCCAGGCCTGCGCTCACCGTCGCGGCGAACGCTAGTGCGGCTGTTCGGCGTGAGCGCCATTCGAAACGCATCATTGCCAATTTCCCCCAATCCGAGGGGGAGCGTGTCACCAACGGCCGCGCCGCGCAACGGTTAAGGTATTCGTCGATCGTGTGCGGCTGGACGGTTCGCGGCCAGAATGCCGGGCGATACCCGCTTTCCGCCTGACCGTGCGCAAAACCACTATTGCGGCGGCTGAAGGGCCTTCAACATGGCCATATGCTGCTCGACGATGGGCACGGCGCTGGCCGCGACTTGCCGCAGTGAAGCGTCGTCGCCGTCAGTGGCGTAGCCTTTCTGAAGCGCCCAGGCTTGCTGATGGGCCTGCAGTTGCTGGCCCAGATACAGGCTGTCGAACTGCGCGCCTTTGGGCGTGGACTTCAGCTGGTCGATCATGGCCTGCTTGTCCGTCGGCAATTGATCGGAAGGGTGAGCGATCTTTCTCTGGGCGTTGTCGAGCGCGCCCATCAGGGTCGAGGACATCGTGCCGTGGTCCTTCGTCATCGTCGAGGCGAAGGCCTTCAGGGCGTTCGCGCGGACCTTGCCCTGGGCGATGCGACCGGACTGGATCTCGTAGAGGTCTCCCGCCGCGGTCTGGGCGACATAGTCGGACGTGGACACGCCCGTCATCGGCGGCACCCCGACGTCTTCGCCCGTCATCGATCCGGTCTGTGACGACCCGGCGGCCGTGGGGTCGTTGCGGGGAGATTGGGCGAGTGCGGGCCCGGCGAGGGCAACGATCGCCGCGCCGGCGATCAAGAGTGAGCGAACCATGTCATCGTTCCAATATGTTGAGTTGCACGTAGATCCCGCTAATGCGCCCGCGTGTGCGGGCGCCGACTTCCCTGATGTGTGCGCGACCCTGGGACAAACACCGTTGGCCGCCGATCTCACGGAGACGTCGGGCTGTTGGGGGAAATGATACCGCGGTCACGAAGGCCTGTGGGAGCCGACACTGCGGCTCCCACGCGATCCGTTGGTCAGCGCGTGGCTTTGTGCACGGCTTCCTTTGCCTTGCCGGCGGCTTCCTTGGCCGCGCCGGCCGCCTTGTCGGCGACGCCTTCGGCTTCAAGCTTGTGGTTTCCGACCATCTTGCCCGCGCCTTCCTTCACTGCGCCGACACCTTTTTGTGTCGCGCCTTTGACTTCTTCCTTGTTCATAATCAATCCCTTCTGAAACGTCGTCCCGACGGAGTCACCGGCACGTGCAGTGGTTGATCAAACGTCGGCGGAGCCGCGGGGTTCCGGGTCGAAAGTGGACACGGTGCGGATTAAGAACAAACGCGCGAGGACGGCCAGGCGTTATTGACGGCAATGGACATTCACGCCGTTCCCAGGACCTGCGGTAGAGATGTTCGCCAGGAGGCGCCGATCGTGACCGAGATGACCGCCTACCTGGTCCCAGGCGCGCATGGATGATTTTAAGCCGCGCGCCTCCGTCCGGCCGGCGCTCGCGGCGGCAAAGGTCGCCGGCCGGCCGACCTGGTGACACTCGACCGGCGAGCGGTCGCGCACGACGTCGTCACCCAGGGCGCAGCGCCGATCGAACGGCCGTCGTCAGTGGGCCAATGTGGCGGCGAAGGCCTCGATCAGGCTTCCCAGCTCGCCTTCGTCCACCAGGGAGGCGGCATCGGTCGCGCTGAACCAGCCGAGCGAGCGTTGACCTTGTTCCGCCCAGCGTTTGAGTTGCCGCTCCACCATCAGCGGGTAGACATCGACACTGCATGGGATCGCCCCGTCCTTGGGGAGCCGTTTGACATATCGATAGCAGCCGATGGCGCTCTTGCCGATCTTGCCTTTGACACCGGCCTCCTCGAGCGCCTCACGCGCCGCGCAGACGTGGGGTTTTTTGCCTTTCATCGGCCAGCCCTTGGGCAGGACCCAGCGGCTCGTTTCCCGAGACGTGATCAGCAGGAATTCCAGTTCCTCCTGCGCGCGGTAGGGGAGCGCCGCGTATTGCAGGCTGACGCCGTCAACCGACCGCAACCGGCCACTCATTCCCGGACGGCAGTTTTTCGGCGCGCGCGGGAGGCGAAGATCTGTCGCAAATTGATGTTTGGATTGATGTTTCAAGCTGGCTGCGCGCGTCGATTCTAATCCGATGACGGAACATTTTCCTTATCGATTCCAAAAATGTCAACCGCGCCGAGGCGCCGTCGTCCAATTCGCCGGGATCTGCCTCACGCCCGCGAGGGTGAGGACGGCGGCCCGCGCAAAGGCGCGCGCCGCATACGACCTGACGAGATTAACGGCTATTCTCGACCAAGGTCCGCGACGCAGCGAAAGCCAACGTGCGTCGTCGAAGTGTCCAAAGCCTGCGGATAACGGGCCGCCGGCCTGTAGCGGCGGCAATAGTTTGGCGCGCACATATGTGACCCGCCCTTCATGACCTTTCGCGATCCTGGCGGCCGGTTGAAATCATCGCGGCGAGGGCCGCGCGGGTTTTCGCTGACGCAGCAGGCACTGGGGTTGGGTTGATGGCCAGGCGCGTACCAGTCGTCGGTCAGCTCCCGCGTGCGATCCATCCAGAACGCATCGACGCGCACCCGCCTGGCCGGCGCCTCATCGGCATAGTGGCGGTCGGAGCCCATGGTGAACACGCCGCCTGCGACGAAGCGCATGTCGACGCCGGCGCCACTCTCGGGCGCCGCGGCGTGAGCGATTGTTTCGCGTGCCCGTGGCATGTTCATGGGTGGGCGATGGCCGATCGGTTTATGGGTCCAAAATCGATCAGCGATCGCTCGGTCAGATCGGCGGCCGGCCACGCCGAGACTTGACAAATTGCATAGAAAATGACATGACCTTCGTTGTCCGACGCCATCGTGCGCGGAGAACGCCGAACAGTGTAGTACCAGCCCTCATTGAGTTTGACTCATGGTCACCTCCAAAAGCGGAACGTCATGGCCGGGCGTAAGTCCCGGCCACCCATGGCGCCACCGAGGGCGCTCGTCGCCAGCCGCGCCCGCGCGGCTACGCGGTTCCGCTCATGTAAAGCGCCTGCTCGATCCGCCGGGGCGTGGCCGTGCGGCGGCACGGCCAGATTGACGCTGCCCCCGGCCGTTCCATGGGTCGCCGGGACTTACGCCCGGCGATGATGGTCGTAGGGAGGGTGATGATCGACGAGGGGTGGTATAAGGTCTCGCACGCGCCCAACCGTTCAGTGGAAAACGCCCGTCCGCGAGTAAATAGGCAATGATTTCATAGCGTAGTCTCCAGGAAGGTGATGATCGAAGCCGCCACCCGACCGCCACCCGACCGCCACCCGACCGCCAACCAACCGCCAACCAACCGCCATCGCGCGCCCCACTATCGCCGCTGGACCGCCGACAGCCGTCGTTCCCTGGACAATGCCTGTTGTTCGCCGTCCGCCGCCCCTCCGGCGCCCTCATATGGCGACAAGCCGCCGCTTTCTCTCCACCAGCGCGCCACAACGTCGACAATGATTTTTGTGGACGCTTATAAAGGATCTGGATGTCACTAATATCGAGGCCAGACGCGTCCATGCCGCAGAACGCCACCCTACCGCTCCAGCCAGGCGATACGACGGCGTTTCCGACGCCGGCGGCGCCCCTGGCCGGTCGCATCCTCAACGCCCTGATGTACCGGATCGGCAAGGACGCCCGCGCCGCTAAGCCGCACGACTGGCTGACCGCGACCGTGCTCACCGTGCGCGACCAGGTCATCGACCGCTGGATGGCCTCGACGCGCGCGGCGCACGCCGCCGGCGCCAAGCGGGTCTATTACCTCAGCCTCGAGTTCCTGATCGGCCGATTGTTGCGCGACTCTCTTTCCAACCTCGGCGTCGTCGAGGAACTGCGCTCGGCGCTCGCATCGCTGGGTGTCGATCTCGACGTCATCCGCGAACTGGAGCCCGATGCGGCGCTCGGCAACGGCGGCCTCGGTCGCCTGGCGGCGTGTTTCATGGAGAGCCTCGCCTCCCTGGACCTGCCCGCCTATGGCTACGGCATCCGCTATGTGAACGGCATGTTCCGCCAGCGCATCGACGACGGCTGGCAGGTGGAACTGCCGGAGACCTGGCTCGTCCACGGCAATCCCTGGGAGTTCGAGCGCCGCGAAAGCAACTACGCCATCGGCTTCGGCGGCGAGGTGATCGCCAACAGCGAAGGCCAGGCCAAGTGGTGGCCGGCGGAGCGCCTGATCGCGGTGGCCATCGACACGCCCGTGGTCGGCTGGCGAGGCAAGCGGGTCAACACCCTTCGCCTGTGGACCGCCCAGGCTCTCGACCCGATCCGGCTGGACGCCTTCAACGCCGGCGACCACATCGGGGCCCTGGCCGACAGCAATCGCGCCGAGAGCCTGACGCGCGTGCTCTATCCGGCCGACTCCAACGCCGCCGGTCAGGAACTGCGGCTGCGCCAGGAGTATTTCTTCTCGTCCGCGTCGATCCAGGACATCGTCCGCCGCCATGTGCAGTACTTCGGCGACGTGCGCACCCTGGCCGACAAGGCGGCGATCCAGCTCAACGACACCCACCCCGCGGTCTCGGTGGCCGAGCTGATGCGCCTGCTGATGGACCTGCACGATCTCGACTTCGACGCGGCGTGGACCGTCACGCGCGCGACCTTTGCCTACACCAACCACACCCTGCTGCCCGAGGCGCTGGAAAGCTGGCCCTTGCCGCTGTTCGAGCGCCTGCTGCCGCGCCACATGCAGATCGTCTACGCGATCAACGCCAGGCTGTTGAAGGAGGCGAGGGCGCGCATCGGGGCGAACGACCGGGCGATCTCGGCCGTGTCGCTGATCGACGAGGGCGGCGAGCGCCGGGTTCGCATGGCCAATCTGGCGTTCGCCGGATCGCACAGCGTCAACGGCGTCGCCGCCCTTCACACCCAGCTGATGAAGCAGACGGTGTTCGCCGACCTGCATGCGCTCTATCCCGAACGTATCAACAACAAGACCAATGGCGTCACGCCGCGTCGCTGGCTTCAACAATGCAATCCCGGCCTCACCCACCTGTTGCTGGACGCGATCGGCGGCGGATTCCTCGACGACGCCGAGAAGCTCTCCGATCTGAGCGCCTTTGCCGACGACCCCGCGTTCGGCGAGCGGTTCTTCGCGGTCAAGCGCGCCAACAAGGTCGCCCTGGCCGAATACATCCGCCGCACCCAGAGGATACGTATCGATCCCGACGCCCTGTTCGACGTGCAGATCAAGCGTATCCACGAATACAAGCGCCAGCTGCTCAACATCGTCGAGACCGTCTCCCTGTACGACCAGATCCGCTCGCATCCCGAGCTTGACTGGACGCCGCGCGTCAAGATCTTCGCCGGCAAGGCCGCGTCCAGCTATCACAACGCCAAATTGATCATAAAGCTGGCCAACGACGTCGCCCGGCGCATCAACAGCGACCCCAACGTCGGGGGCAAGCTGAAGGTCGTGTTCATGCCCAACTACAACGTCTCCCTGGCCGAGATCATCGTGCCGGCGGCCGACCTTTCCGAGCAGATCTCGACGGCGGGCATGGAGGCGTCAGGCACCGGCAACATGAAGCTGGCGATGAACGGCGCGCTGACCATCGGTACGTTGGACGGCGCCAACGTCGAGATGCGCGACCGCGTCGGGCCCGAGAACATCTTCATCTTCGGCCTCACCGCGCAGGAGGTGGCCGCCAAGCGTGCGGGCGGTTATTCGCCCACGACGGTGATCGACGGCTCGCGCGAACTCCTGCAGGCCCTCGACGCCATCGCTTCGGGCGTGTTCGCGCCGGACGACCCGCATCGCTTCGAGGGCCTGGTGGACGGGTTGCGCGATCACGACTGGTTCATGGTCGCCGCCGATTTCGACGCCTACATGGCCGCCCAGCGCCGCATCGACGTCGCCTGGCGGGACCGCGCCCGTTGGACCGCGATGGCGGTGCGCAACACCGCAAACATGGGCTGGTTCTCTTCGGACCGGACGATCTCCGAATATGCGACCGATATCTGGGGCGTCCGGTGACGCTGGCGGCCGGCGACATCGATGCGCTGTTCGCCGGCCTCCACGATGATCCGTTCAGGGTTCTGGGGCTGCACGACAGCCCCGAGGGCCTGATCGCCACCGCCCTGGTGATCGGGGCCGATGAGGTCGAGGCCTTCAGTCTCGCCGGCGAGCCGGGCGGCGCCCTGTCGATGATCGACGAACGTGGCCTGTTCCAGGGCCCGGTCGCGTTCGATGAGCGCCGCCCGGTGAAGTATCGCGCCCGGGCCAGACGATGGGACGGCGACGCCGAATGGTGGCTGACCGATCCCTACAGCTTCGGTCCCGTCCTGGGGCCGATCGACGATCACCTGATGGCCGAGGGCAGCCACGCGCGGCTGTTCGACAAGATGGGCGCGCACCGCATCGATCACGAAGGCGCGCTCGGATTCCATTTCGCGGTCTGGGCCCCCAATGCGCGGCGCGTCTCGGTCGTCGGCGCGTTCAACCACTGGGACGGACGGCGCAACGCCATGCGGCTGCGGCGCGGCGCCGGCGTGTGGGAAACCTTCATCCCCGAGATCGACGAGGGCACACCCTACAAGTTCGAGATCGCCGCCGCCGACGGCGTGGTGTTGCCGCTGAAGGCCGACCCATTCGCCTTCCGCGCCGAGCGCCGGCCCGCCAACGCCTCGCTCACCAGCGACCCGCCGCCTCATGGCTGGGGCGACGAAGCCCATATCGCGCACTGGGCGAGCGTCGAGCCGCGCCGGGCGCCGATCAGCATCTATGAGGTTCACGCGGGTTCGTGGCGGCGCGCCCGCGACGGCGGGTTCCTCGCCTGGGACGAGATGGCCGACCAACTGATCCCCTATGTCGTCGACATGGGCTTCACGCACATCGAGTTCCTGCCCATCAGCGAGCATCCTCTGGACGCCAGCTGGGGCTATCAGACCACGGGCTTGTATGCGCCCACCGCCCGCTTCGGCGACCCGCAGGGCTTTGCCCGTTTCGTCGACGGCGCCCACCGGGCGGGGATCGGCGTCATCCTCGACTGGGTGCCGGCGCACTTTCCCACCGACGCACATGGCCTCGCCCAGTTCGACGGAACCGCCCTCTACGAGCACGCCGATCCCAGGCTCGGCCACCACCCGGACTGGAACACCGCCATCTTCAACTACGGCCGGCGCGAGGTGGCGGCCTATCTGAACAACAACGCGGTGTTCTGGACCGAGCGCTATCACGTCGACGCCCTGCGCGTGGACGCGGTCGCCTCCATGCTCTATCGCGACTACTCGCGCGCGCCGGACCAGTGGATCCCCAACGAGCACGGCGGCCGCGAGAATTGGGAAGCCGTCGACTTCCTGCGGAGGATGAACGCCACGGTCTATGGCGCGGGCCGCGGCGTCTTCACCATCGCCGAGGAGTCGACGGCGTGGCCGGGAGTGTGCCAGCCGGTTCACGAAGGCGGCCTGGGCTTCGGTTTCAAATGGAACATGGGGTTCATGCACGACACCCTCGCCTACATGGCGCGGGACCCGGTTCATCGGCGCAATCACCACCGCGACATCACCTTTGGCCTGATCTACGCGTTTTCCGAGAACTTCGTCCTGCCGATCAGTCATGACGAGGTCGTGCACGGCAAGGGTTCGCTTTTGGGCAAAATGGCCGGCGAAGGCATGGCCAAGTTCGCCAACCTGCGCGCTTATCTGGCGATGATGTGGGGTTACCCGGGCAAGAAGCTGCTGTTCATGGGCCAGGAGTTCGCCCAGCGCCGCGAATGGGACGAGGACCGCGCCCTCGACTGGGATCTGCTGGGCGCCCCCGCCCATGCGGGAGTGCGGGCGCTGGTGCGCGACCTGAACGGCGCCTACCGCGCCAACGAGGCCCTCCACGGCCGCGATTGCGAGCCGGAAGGTTTCGAATGGCTGATTGTCGACGACGCCGCCAATTCCGTGTTCGCCTGGTTGCGGCGCGGCGCCGCTTCCGCGGCGCCGGTGGCGGTGATCGCCAACATGACGCCGATCCTGCGCGCCGCCTATCAGGTTCCACTGGGCCAGGACGGCGTCTGGAGCGAGATCATCAACAGCGATTCGCAACTGTACGGCGGCGGCGGCGTTGGAAATCTCGGACATGTGATCGCGCGGGGCGGCGCCGCGACCCTCATCCTGCCGCCGCTTTCGACTATCCTGCTGCGTTTCGAGGGATGAAAATGCGCTGGGTCCAGATGGTCGTGAAAAACCCTTCTCGCCTCGCGGGAGAAGGTGGCCCGCAGGGCCGGATGAGGGGGCTCCCTGGGCTCTCGGCCCGGCATCGACACGCGGCGGCTCTGTCCGTGCGGCCCGTCATCCGTCTGCTTCGCGGCCACCTTCTCCCACGAGGGGAGAAGGGAACGCGAAGCTTCTGGACACATGTCTCACCAGCAAAGGCCCAAAGCTGATGGACCCGCGATCGGGCCAGCCTCTCGCGCGGGACGCGATGGCCTATGTCCTGGCCGGCGGACGCGGCAGCCGGCTAAACGAATTGACCGATATCCGGGCAAAACCGGCTGTCTATTTCGGAGGCAAGGCGAGGATCATAGACTTCGCCCTGTCGAACGCCTTGAACTCCGGGATCCGGCGCATCGGCGTCGCCACGCAGTACAAGGCGCATTCGTTGATCCGCCACCTGCAACGCGGCTGGAACTTCTTCCGCCCCGAGCGCAACGAGAGCTTCGACATCCTGCCCGCGTCTCAGCGCGTATCGGAGACCCAATGGTACGACGGCACCGCCGACGCGGTGTTCCAGAACATCGACATCATCGAAAGCTACGGGCCCGAGCACATCGTCGTCCTGGCCGGCGACCATGTCTACAAGATGGACTACGAGCAGATGCTCCGCGACCATGTGGATTCGCGCGCCGACGTGACCGTCGGCTGCATGGAGGTGGCGCGCGCCGAAGCCTCCGGCTTTGGCGTCATGGCCGTCGGGGTCGACAACCGGATCGTCGACTTCCTGGAAAAGCCGGCCGATCCCCCCAGCCTTCCAGGCAAGCCGGACCGCTCGCTGGCGTCCATGGGGATCTACGTCTTCAACACCGCGTTCCTGTTCGAACAGCTGCGTCGCGACGCGGCCACGCCCCAATCGAGCCGCGATTTCGGCAAGGACATCATCCCCTACCTCGTCAAGCACGGCAAAGCCGTGGCGCATTTTTTCGACGTCTCGTGCGTGCGGTCGAAGGACGAGAAAGAGGCCTACTGGCGCGACGTGGGCACGCTCGACGCCTACTGGGAAGCGAACATAGACCTCACGCACATCGTGCCCCAACTGGATCTCTACGATCGCGCGTGGCCGCTGTGGACCTATTCCGAACTCACCCCGCCGGCCAAGTTCATCCATGACGAGGATGGCCGACGAGGCTATGCGGTCTCGTCCCTCGTCTCCGGAGGCTGCATCGTTTCGGGCGCGAGCCTGCGGCGCAGCCTGCTGTTCACCGACGTGCGGCTGCACAGCTATTCCAACCTGGACCAGAGCGTCGTGCTGCCGCATTGCGAGATCGGCCGCGGCGCCCGCTTGAGCAAGGTGGTTATCGATCGCGGCGTCACCATCCCGGCCGGCCTGGTGGTCGGCGAGGACCCCAAGCTCGACGCCACGCGATTCCGCCGTACGGAAAGGGGCGTGTGCCTGATCACTCAGGCGATGATAGACCGCCTCGACGGATGACATTGCGAGTTCTTTCGGTCGCCTCGGAGGCGTGGCCGTTCATCAAGACCGGCGGCCTGGCCGACGTCGTGGGCGCGCTGCCGGCGGCGCTTGCGGAACACGACATCACGGTCACCACGCTCATCCCGGCCTATTCCGGCCTTGCGTCAATGCCGCAGGTCGGACGGGTGCTCGACCTGTCGCCCCAGGTGCTCGGGGCGCCGGCGCGGTTGACCGAACATCACACGGACCAAGGCCACGTGGTGCTCTTCGACGCGCCGTCGCTGTTTGCGCGCGGAGGGGGCCCCTATGCCGATGCCACGGGCGCGGACTGGGCGGACAACTGGCGCCGGTTCGCGGCGTTTGCTCTCGCCGCCGCGGACCTGGCCGCCGGCGTTGGCGGCCTGCCGCGCTTCGATATTCTGCACGCGCATGACTGGCAGGCGGCCATGGCCGCGGTCTACCTTCGCTATCGCTCCGACGAGGCCGCCCCGCCGCCGCCCGCGGTCGTCACCGTTCACAACATCGCCTTCCAGGGCCGTTTCGAAGCCGACGTGTTCCCCGGTCTGGGCTTGCCGCCGCGCGCCTTTGCGCTCGACGGCGTAGAGTACTACGGCGGCGTCGGCTTCCTGAAGGGCGGGTTGCAGGCGGCCGCGGCGATCACCACGGTCAGTCCGACCTATGCGATGGAGATTCGCGAGCCGGCGTTCGGCATGGGCCTGGAGGGTCTTATCGTCGAACGTGCCGGCGCGGTCACCGGCATCCTCAACGGCATCGACACCAGGCTTTGGGATCCGGCCGCCGACACGGACCTGGCGGCGCCCTATGACGTCCGCACCCTGGGGCGACGACGGGCCAACCGCACGGCGCTCGAGAGGGCTTTTGGTCTCGACAGGCTCGACGGGCCGATCTTCTGCGTCATCAGCCGCCTGACCCTGCAAAAGGGCATGGACCTGCTGGCCGGCGTCGCCGACCAGATCGTCGCCTCGGGCGGGCGCCTTGCGGTGCTCGGGACCGGCGAGCCTTCCCTGGAGGCGGCGTACGCCGCCGCCGCCGCGCGGCATCCCGGACGGATCGCCGCGCGCATAGGCTTCGACGAGAGCCTGTCGCATCTGATGCAGGGCGGCGCCGACGCGATCCTCGTCCCTTCTCGCTTCGAGCCCTGCGGTCTGACGCAGATGTACGGCCTGCGCTACGGCTGCATCCCTGTCGTCGCGCGCACCGGCGGCCTTGCCGACACCGTCATCGACGCCAACGAGGCGGCCCTCGGGGCGGGGGTCGCCACTGGTTTCGTCTGCGAGCCGAACTCCGCCGCCTCCCTGGCCTGGGCGATCGCCCGGGCCACGGCGTTGTTCGCCGATCCCGGCGCCTGGCGCGGCCTCCAGCGCCAGGCGATGAAGGCCGATTTCTCCTGGCGGCGTGGCGGCGCGCGATACGCCGATCTCTACCGCCGCCTTGCGCGGACGCGGTCGTGAGGATGGAGGCGAAGCCCTCCCTCCCTCCCCCTTGTGGGGAGGGACAGACGGCGAAGCCGTCAGGGTGGGGTGCGGCCGGCAAACCCCACGCTTTCGAGGCTGCGGCAAGCCCCACCCTGGACGCTTCGCGTCCTGTCCCTCCCCATGAAGGGGAGGGAGGATGACCAGTCCCCCTTCACGGCCAGGCATGCATCTCACCGCAGGCGGCGCCCGCTTCGTCGCAACGTCCCGCGACGCGGAGGCGCTCACCCTCTGCCTGTTCGACGGCGAGCGCGAAATCCGCCTCCCGATGAGCCGCGGACCCGACGGAGCGTTCGCGGTCGAGGTTCCGGGCCTGCGAGATGGCGCGCGCTACGGACTTCGCGCCGATGGCCCCTGGGCGCCGGATAGGGGCCTGTGGTTCGACCCCGACAAGCTGCTCGTCGACCCCTACGCCGTCGAGCTGGACCGGCGGTTCGCCTACGACGACCGCCTGGCCTTGCCGCGCGGCTCCGGGGTCGACACCGCTCCCCTGGTTCCCAAGGCCGTCGCGCGCGCTCCGACGCCCCTGGCCCACGTCCCGCCGCGCTTCGATCCGGGCGGGCTGATCTATGAGCTCAACGTCAAGGGGTTCACCGCGCTTCGACGCGACATAGCGCCCGACCTGCGCGGCCGCATCGCCGCTCTGGCCCATCCCGCCGTCATCGCCCACCTCAAGAAGCTGCGCGTCAGCGCCGTCGAGCTGATGCCGATCGTCGCCTGGATCGACGAGCGACAACTGGCGCGCGCCGGCCTGCGCAACGCCTGGGGCTACAACCCCGTGGCGCTGATGGCGCTGGATCCGGGTCTCGCGCCCGGCGGCGTGGTCGAACTGGCCGACACCGTGGCCGCCCTGCACGACGCCGGCATAGGCGTCATCCTCGATCTGGTGTTCAACCATACCGGAGAAGCCGACGCCGCGGGCCCGACGCTCAGCCTGCGCGGGCTGGACAATCGCACCTGGTACCGCCACCTCGCCGCGGAGCCAGGCGTGCTGGTCAACGACACCGGCTGCGGCAACACCCTGTCCGGCGACCAGCCGGAGGTGCGCGCCCTGATCCTCGACGCCCTGCGACATTTTACCCTGCATGCCGGCGTCGACGGGTTTAGGCTGGACCTGGCGCCGGTGCTCGCGCGCGATCATCACGGCTTTGATCCCAACGCGCCGCTGTTCGCCGATATCGCCGGCGATCCCATCCTGAGCGATCGCGTCTTCATCGCCGAACCCTGGGATATCGGTCCAGGCGGGTATCAGCTGGGCGCCTTCCCCGCGACGTTTCTCGAGTGGAACGACCGCTACCGCGACGACGTCCGCCGCTATTGGCGAGGCGATGGGGGCATATTGGGGCCCTTCGCCACGCGTATCGGCGGCTCGTCGGACATATTCGGCGCCCGGCAGGAGACACAGAGCCGGACCGTGAACTTCATCGCCGCCCATGACGGCTTCACCCTGGCCGATGTTTGCGCCTACGCCGAACGGCACAACGAGGCCAATGGCGAGCGAAACCTCGATGGTCATGGAGAGAACTTTTCCTGGAACCACGGTGTCGAAGGCCCCACCGGCGACCCGGGGGTCGTCGCCAGGCGCGCCGGCGACGCACGCGCTCTGCTGGCGACGCTGTTCTTCTCCCGCGGCGCCATCATGCTGACCGCCGGTGACGAGTTCGGCCGAACGCAGGCGGGCAACAACAACGCCTATGCGCAGGACAACGCGACCACCTGGGTCGATTGGGGGTCCAGGGACGTCGCGCTCGAGGACTTCGCCGCCGAGCTCGCCGCCATGCGCGCGAGGTTTCCGGCGATGGCCGGCGCCGCCTTCCTGCTGAGCGATCCGCGCATCGCCGAGGTGGCCTGGCTCGGCCTTGGCGGCGACCCGATGACGCCGGCCGACTGGATGGCGGAAACGGGCGTGGAGCTTCGCCTGACGCTGGCTTACGGAGAGATCGTGTCGCTGCGGTTCGATCGCCAGGGCGGCGCGGTGTCGATCGAGTACGCCATCAAGGGGGAAATCAGCTGATGTCCAGGATCAAGCCGCTGGAAGGGGGCCTGGAGATACGCTGCGGCGCGGTGGTCACGCGCCTGACCGCTCTGCGTGACGACATCATCCGGGTGCAGATCAACGCGCCCGGCGTTCCGGACGCCGCCGGATCATGGGCGGTCTTGCCGGCCTCGCGGGGCGCGCGGGCCCTGGTCGCGGGAGCGGACGATGCGGCCGGCGTTGGTTTCGACACCGCGAGCGTGAAGGTGCGGGTCGCGCCCGACGGCTCGGCCCTGACCGTGTATGACATGCAAGGGGCGGTGCTCCTGGCCGACGCCGCGTCGGGCGGGGTGGAAATCGGCTCGTCGGGCTTCACCCTCGCCAAGGCCGCGCCGCCCGACGCCCACTATTTCGGTCTCGGCGACAAGGCGGCGCCGCTGGACCGGCGCGGGCGCACCTTCACGCTTTGGAACAGCGACACCTACGGCTTCCAGGAGGGCGAGGATCCGCTTTACAAATCGATCCCGTTCTTCCTCGGGTTCCGCGCCGGCCGGGCGTTCGGCGTCCTGCTGGACAACACGTTTCGCAGCGTGTTCGACTTCGCCCAGTCCGATCCGGAAGCGATCCGCTTCGGCGCCGCCGGCGGCCCGATCGACTATTACGTCATGGCCGGCCCGACGCCCAAGGATGTGGTCTCGGCCTACGCCTGGCTGACCGGTCCCGCCCCATTGCCGCCTCTATGGGCCTTCGGTTTCCAGCAATGCCGCTACAGCTACATGAGCGAGGCCGACGTCCGCTCCGTGGCCAAATGCTTTCGCGACGAGGCCATTCCTTGCGACGTCATCTGGCTGGATATCGACTTCCAGGACCGCAACCGGCCCTTCTCGGTCAATACGAAGGCGTTTCCCGACCTGGCGGCGATGATCGCCGATCTGGGCGTCGACGGCTTCCAGGTCGTGCCGATCACCGACCTGCATATCGCCAGCACGCCGCGCGACAGGACCTACGCGCCCTATGTCTCGGGCCTTGCCGGCGATCACTTCCTGCGCGGCGCCGACGGCAAGGTGTTCCATGGCCAGGTGTGGCCTGGGCCCTGCGTCTTCCCCGACTTCACCCGCGCCGACACGCGCGCCTGGTGGGGAGAACTCTACCGGCCATTCTTTGAGATGGGCGCGGCGGGGTTCTGGAACGACATGAACGAGCCGGCCCTGTTCAAGACCCCGACGAAGACCATGCCGCTCGATGTCGTGCATCGCATCGAGGAACCGGGGTCGCCCTCGCGGGTCACCGACCAGCGCGAGATCCACAACGTCTATGGCATGCTCAATTCCCGCGCCACATTCGAGGGTCTTCTCGAAATCGCGCCGGACAGGCGCCCGTTCGTGATGACGAGGGCGAGTTACGCCGGCGGCCACCGCTACGCCGTCACCTGGACCGGCGACAACTCCAGCACCTGGAACCACCTGCGGCTGTCGACGCCGATGCTGCTGAGCCTCGGCCTGGGCGGCTTCGTGTTCGCGGGCGACGATCTGGGCGGCTTCGACGGCTCGCCCTCGCCCGACCTCCTGACCGCCTGGCTGATGCTGGGCATGTTCAATCCGATCGCCCGCGATCACACCGCCAAGGGCACGCTGTCGCAGGAGCCGTGGGTCCATGGGGACGAGCACACGGCGATCCGCCGCCGTTATATCGAAGAGCGCTACCGCCTGCTCCCCTACACCTATACCCTGGCCGAGGAAGCGTCGCGGACCGGCGCGCCGATGATGCGCCCGCTGTTCGTGGAATTCCCGGACGCGGCGGCCGGCGCGCCCCTCGACTTGATCGCGCCGTCTCAGTTCATGTGGGGCGCCGACCTTCTGGTGGCGCCGGCCCCGTTCGGCGAACAGCCCGCGCCCTATCAGGTAATCCTGCCACCCGGCGGCTGGTACGATTACTGGACCGGCGCGCCGGTTGGCGAGAGCAAGAGCAACGCCCTTCTGAAGCGCAGGATCACCCCCCGCCGCGGCGTCTTGCCCGTCTTCGTCCGGGCCGGCGCGATCATACCGCGCCAGCCGCTCGTCCAGAGCACCGCCGGGCGGCCCGACGGACCCCTCCGGCTCGATGTCTACCCAGGTCCAGATGGCCAAGGCTCGATCTACCAGGACGCCGGCGACGGGTTCGGCTATCGCGACGGCGACTACTATCGCGCCGTCTTCCGCTGCCACGCCGCGCCCGACGGCCTGGTCGTCAGCCGCGACCCGGTGGAAGGCGACTTCCGCCCGTGGTGGAAGGAGATCACCCTCGTGGTCCACGATCCGCGCAAGGGCGCGAGCCGGCCGCCGACGACGATCACGGTCGGCGAACGGGATCTGGCGGCCGGCGTGACGGTGCGCGGTCGGTCGGAAGCCCGTCGTCGGTGACCCAGTTCGCCGACCTGCGTTCCACCGTGCGCTACGTCGGCCGCGTGCTGGGCGACGTCATCCGCACCCAGGACGGCGAGACGCTGTTCGAGCGTATCGAAGCGATCCGCAAGGCGTCGGTGGCCTTCCATCGCGAGGGGACGTCCGCGGCGGCCGCCCTGATGGCCGAGCGCCTGGCATCGCTCGATCTGGCCGACATGGCGCGCTTCGCGCACTCCTTCACCTGCTTCCTGCAGATCACCAACATCGCCGAGGACCAGATCCAGCGCCGCCATGGTCGGGGCGGCGACCGCCAGCCCGATACCCTCGCCGGCGCCATGCGCGTGCTGCAAGCGGACGGCGTCGGCGCCGACGAGGTTTGCCGCCTGCTGACCGGCGCGCTGGTCGCTCCGGTGATCACCGCCCATCCCAGCGAGGTGCGCCGCAAGAGCGTGCTTGACCGCCAGGGGGCGATCGCCGGCCTGCTCGACGGCCTGGCCGGCGGCAAGGACCGCGAGGCGAGCGAGCGCGAACTGATGCGGCAGATGTCGATCTTCTGGCGCACGCGGCTGCTCAGGCGGACGAAGATCGACGTCGCCGACGAGGTCGAGAACGCCGTCTCCTATTTCGAACGCAGCTTCCTGGACGCGATACCACCGCTCTACGCCCATTGGCGCGAGGTGCTGGGCGGCGCGTCGCCTCCGAGCTTCCTGCGCATCGGCTCCTGGGTCGGCGGCGACCGCGACGGCAACCCCTTCGTCACCGCCGACGTCATGCGCCGTGTGCTGGCCCGGCAATCGCGCACCGCACTCGGCCGCTACCTCGATCTGCTGCATGCGTTGGGCGCCGAGCTGTCGATTTCGTCTGGCCTGGCCGAGGTCACGCCGGAGTTGGCGGCGCTCGCCGAGCGGTCGGACGACACCGCGCCACACCGCGCCGACGAGCCTTACCGGCGGGCGCTCACCGGCGTCTACGCCCGTTTGGCCGCCACCTTCGCCAACTTGAGCGACGATCGGCCGTCGCGACGGCCGATCGCCGACGCCCGGCCCTATGATGGGCCAAAGGCCCTTCTCGCCGACCTGCGGGTCGTGCAGCACTCGCTCGTCGCGGAGCATGGCAAGGTCTTCGAGACCGGGGCGCTGGCGGACCTGATCCGCGCCGTGGACGTCTTCGGTTTCCATCTGGCCACGCTCGACATGCGCCAGAACTCGGCGGTGCATGCACGCGTTGTCGGCGAACTGCTGCGCGCCGCCGGCGTCGTCGAAGACTACGCGGCGCTGTCGGAGGCGGAGCGGCGCACGCTGCTCGTGCGGGAATTGAGCCACGCCCGCCCGCTGGCCTCGCCGTTCGCCCGCTATGGCGACGAAACCCGCGGCGAGCTGGCGACCCTGGCCGCCGCCGCCGACATGATCGCCCGCTACGGAACGGACGCCATCGGCTGCTACATCGTCTCCAACACCACCTCGGTGTCCGATCTGCTCGAGGTCTACCTGCTGCTGAAGGAGGTCGGCCTCTATACGCCAGGCGCGCCGCCGGCCGCGGGCGTGCTCGCGGCCCCGCTGTTCGAGACGATCGACGATCTGCGCGCCGCCGGCCACACCATGAGGCAATACCTCGCCATTCCGCTTGTGCGCGACCTGCACGCCGCCGCCGGCCTGCTGGAGGTGATGATCGGCTATTCCGATTCCAACAAGGACGGCAGCTACCTCACCTCGAACTGGGAGCTGCACAAGGCTTCGCTGGATCTGGCGGACGTGGCCGCGGGCGAGGGCCTGCGCCTTCAGCTGTTCCACGGTCGCGGCGGCGCGGTCGGCCGGGGCGGGGGATCGAGCTTCGACGCCCTGCTCGCCCAGCCCAAGGGGACCATCAACGGGCGCATCCGGGTCACCGAGCAAGGCGAGGTGGTGGCCAACAAATACGCCGATCCGGAACTGGCCCGGCGCAGCCTGGAAACCCTGGCGGCCGGGGTTGTGCTGGCCTCGCTGCGCCCGCGGGCCGGCGACGCGGCGCCCGGGCATGCCACCCTGATGGACACGCTCTCGGCGGCGTCGATGCGGCATTATCGCGCCCTGGTCTACGAAACGCCCGGCTTCGCCGACTATTTCCACGCCGCGACGCCGATCGCCGAGATCGCCGGCCTCAACATCGGCAGCCGCCCCACCTCGCGCACGCCCAGCGGCCGCATCCAGGACCTGCGGGCCATCCCCTGGGTGTTCTCCTGGGCGCAGTCGCGCGCCATGCTGCCAGGCTGGTATGGCTTTGGCTCCGCCGTTGAAGCGTCGGAAGCGCCCATGGAGAGGTTGCGCGCGCTGCACGCGTCGTGGCCGTTCTTCGCCGCCACCCTGGCCAATATGGAAATGGTGCTGGCCAAGGGCGACCTCAGTATCGCGGGCCGCTACGCCGGACTGGCGCCCGACACGGCTCAGGCGCGGGTCATCTTCGCTCGGATATCCGCCGAATGGGACCGCACCGTCGGCGCGCTCCTGGCGATCACCGGTCAGACCCGACTGCTCGAACACAACGTCGAACTGGCTGGCGCCATCCGCGCGCGCCTGCCCTACATCGATCCGCTCAACCATTTGCAGATCGATCTCATCGGGCGGCTCCGCCGGGGCGACGACCAGCCCGCCGTGCGCGAGGCGATCCACCTGACCATCAACGGGATCGCGGCGGGCCTGAGAAACAGCGGGTAGCGTGCTCGGGGCGTTGCCGTTGACGCCGACTCGATCAACGATCCGTTTGGCGGTCGAAAACTGAAGACCGCCGAGGCCGGATCGGGCTTTGCGGATTGCGCATTGGATGAACGAAGTCGTCGGACTGGGTAGCGGCGGAGCACGGCAGGCGATTATGGGCACGATCATCCCTTTCCCCGACCGATCGAACCGCGCTCCCGCGCCGTTTCGATTCTCCCTGACCGTGACCGGCGACGAGGATGGCTTCATCACCCTCGACGCGGAATACAACCGCGATCCCCCCAGCATGCCTCAGCTGCCCGAAGTCCTTCTGCGCCTGGCTGCCTGGATCGAAGACGGCTGTCCTGCGGAGGAAGACGAATGACGACTGTGCGTTCGGGCGGGTGCCTGTGCGGCGCGGTGCGCTTTGAAGTGCGCTGGCCGCCGCTGATGGTCGCCACCTGCAGTTGCAAGAACTGTCAGAAGCAGGCCGGTTCGGCCCTGTCGATCATCGCCGTACTGCCGCGCGACGGCCTTGCCGTGACCGGCGAGCTCACGACCTATGTCGACCAGGCTGAGTCGGGGAACGCCGTGTTCCGTCGGTTCTGTGGCCGGTGCGGGTCACCGGTGGTCACGGACACGCCGGCCGCGGCGGAGCAGGGGATCATCTTCATCAAGGCCGGCACGCTCGACGAGGCGAGCGATCTGGTTCCAAGCATCCACTACTGGACCTGCTCCGCCCAGGACTGGGTGGTCTTTCCCGGCTCCGGCGAGACGTTGGCGAAGCAGTAGCGGTCAAGGGGCTCTCAATCGCGAGAGGGGGCAACGAGTCGAGAGCCCCAGCCGCCTGATACGCAGGTGGGTCCTGAACTGTTAGGACCTGCATTCTACGCGCGCGCGAGCCCATTGGTTCAAATCCAGCTGATTTTTCGTCCGCCGGCGTTTGCTAGGCCATGCCGGCCAGGCCGACGGCGACGAGCCCGAGCATCAGCACCAGCGCCGCGATCGCGGTCCCGATGAACAGCAGGCTCATCCTCGCCAGTGTGCCGACGACGCTGGTGCGATAGACCCCGCGCATGTGCGCGAACAGGTGCACGGGGGCGGCCAAAAGCGGGGCGAACGCCAGCCCACCGACCAGCGGTTGCAGGATCTGGCCGAGAACGATGATCATCCCGACCGCCGACAGCGAGTGCAGGGAAAAGATCGTGTGGTCGAACAGATAGAACCTGCGCTGGAAGATGAACAGAACGCTCAGCATCAGGGCGGAGATCGGCAGCATCAGGAACGCGAAGCGTTCGGACCACTGCTCGAGCACCAGCTTGAACCGCTCGGGCTCCGCGAGCGTGTGTTTAACCCGCTCGCGCAGCCATTGGCTGGCCGCCTCATTGGGTTTGTCCGAACCCAGGTTGACCTGGATCTGGTCGATGACCTTGGCGCGCTCCTCGGGCGTCATATTGTCGAAGGTCCGGGTTTTCGTCGCCGCCACCTTGCCCTTGGCGTCGACGTCGGTGGTGATGGCGCCAAGCTTGCCGCCGCCGCCCAGGCCGCCGATCAGGAAAATCGCCAGCAGCACGACCAGGAACAGCCGCAGCGGCGGAATCTGCGGCGCCCGGTGACCGTCGAGGTAGGCGCGGGTCAGCCTTCCTGGTCGCAGCATCAGGTCCGGCAGCGTGCGCCAGAGCCGGCCGTCCATGTGCAGCAGGCCCTCGACCACCTCGCCACCCAGCCGCAGGATCGATCTGTGGAAGTCCTCGGCCGACTGGCCGCAGGCGTAGCACCACGGGCCGTTGAGCGGCGTCGCGCAGTTCGCGCAGGGCGTGCCGGCAGGGGCGGCGTGAGCCCTGGGCCCCCTGCGCAGGAACCCGCCCGCCGATGCCGCCGCAGCCGCCTCCATTTCGCTCGACACGCCGTACCCTTGGGCTGTGATTGGTCAAAGGATGTCGCACCGGCCTAGCGCAATCCCATGGCCTGGTCACGGCCGGGTTTTCGCCGGGCGAAAAAAGCACACCTGGATGTGGTGATGTAGTTGACTATAACACTAATTGCCTATATCACCCTGGATCGAGGCGCCGGTGCGTCGAAGAAGCGGTCGGCCAGACCGCTCTGGCAAGGGTCGAGTTTGATGTCATGAAGGATCTCGAGTGGAACGACAGTCAGCCGATCTACCGTCAACTGCGCGACCGTGTCGTCGCGATGATCATCGACGGCGTCCTGGCCGAGGGCGACCCCTTGCCCTCCGTGCGCACGGTCGCGGCGGAATACCGGGTCAATCCCCTCACCGTGTTGAAGGGCTATCAACAGTTGGCCGACGAACAGCTCGTGGAAAAAAGACGGGGACTTGGAATGTTCATTAACATTGGCGCGCGCGACCTGCTGCTCAAAGGCGAGCGCGAAAAATTCCTCACCGAGCAATGGCCGGCGATCCACGCGACCATCCGGCGGCTTGGCCTGACGACCGGCGACCTGCTGAACGCCGCACCGGAACAAGCGTCGTCGACGAACAGCCAGGAGGGCGAGAACCATGGCATGCATTGAAGCGCGCGGCCTGCGGCGGGTCTTCGGCAAGACCGTCGCCCTCGACGGCGTCGACCTGAGCGTCGGCGAGGGACGTATCCTGGGCCTGATCGGCCCCAACGGCGCGGGCAAGAGCACGGCGCTGAACGCCATCCTCGGCCTCACGCAGTATCAGGGCGACCTGAAGGTGCTTGGGCGCGACCCGTGGACGCAGCGCGACGCGCTGATGCGCGATGTCTGCTTCATCGCCGATGTCGCCGTGCTGCCCAGGTGGATGCGCGTGTGGCAGGCGCTCGACTATGTCGCCGGCGTGCACCCCCGCTTCGATCGCCAAAGGGCCGAAGGCTTTCTGGCCAGGACCGACATCAAGCGCACGAGCAAGGTTCGCGAGCTGTCCAAGGGCATGGTGACCCAGTTGCACCTGGCCCTGGTGATGGCCATCGACGCGCGGCTGCTGGTGCTGGACGAGCCGACGCTGGGTCTCGACATCCTCTACCGCAAGCAGTTCTACGACACCCTGCTGAACGACTATTTCGATCACAGCCGCACGATCATCGTCACCACCCATCAGGTCGAGGAAATCGAGCATATCCTCACCGACCTGGCGTTCATCGACCATGGCCGCATCGTTCTGAACGGCAGCATGGAAGACCTGGCGGCCCGCTACTTCGAGGTCATGGTCAATCCCGACCAGATCGAGACCGCCCGCGCCTTCAAGCCGATCAAGGAACGCCAGGTGTTCGGGCGCAGCATCATGCTGTTCGATCATCTCAGCCGTGAGCAGGTCGCCCCCCTGGGGGAAGTCCACACGCCCAGCATCGCCGACCTGTTCGTCGCCGTCATCGGCGGCCAGCAAGGCGCCCGTCAAGGAGCCTCCGCATGAGCTCGCCGTCCGAAACCGCCCCGATGACTGCGTTCGAGGCGCCCGCCCTGCCGGCGCCGCGGGCCAACGCGACGCGTCCGCTGTACTGGTCGGTCCGCCGCGAACTTTGGGAACATCGCGCGGTGTTCATCGCCCCGCTCGTCGCCGCCGCCGTGGTGCTGTTCGGCCTTCTGATCAGCGCGATCCGGCTGGGGCATCATCTGACCAACTTGCCGCGCTTCGATCCGGCGCAGGATGGCGGGGCCCTTGCCCTGCCGTTCGACTTCGCAGCCCTGCCGGTGATGGCGACCGGCCTGATCGTGGCCGTGTTCTACTGCCTGGGCGCATTGCACAACGAGCGCCGCGACCGCAGCATCCTCTTCTGGAAGTCGCTACCGGTGTCGGACCTCACGGCCGTGCTGGCCAAGGCGATCATCCCGCTGGTGGTCCTGCCCCTCGTCACCATCGTCATCGTCTGCGCCCTGCATCTGTTCATGCTGCTGATCGGAACCGCGACCCTGATCGCCCATGGGCTCGATCCGGCGCCGTTCTGGACCGAAGTCCCGTGGTTGCGTGTCGAGATGACCCTGCTCTACCTGCTGGTTTCGTTCTCGCTGTGGTACGCGCCGATCTATGGCTGGCTGCTGCTGGTGTCGGCCTGGGCCAGGCGCGCGCCGTTCCTGTGGGCGGTCCTGCCGCCCTTGGCGCTGTGCCTGCTCGAAAGGATCGCCTTCGACACCTCCAACCTCGGCGAGCTGCTCTCCTACCGCCTTCACGGCGGCTTCTCCGAGGCCTTCGACGTCAGCGACGTGCACGCCGGCCACGCGAGCATGCATCTGCCGACAATGGATCCGGCGCAATATCTGAGCAGCCCCGGACTTTGGATCGGCTTGGTGTTCGCCGCCGGCTTCCTCGCCGCCGCGGTCTGGATGCGCCGGTACCGCGAGCCGACCTGACCTCTCGACAAGGCCGTCGACGACATCCGCGCGGCGAAGAACGCCACCCGCTTGCCCAAAATTCTGTCCTGAAACCCTGGAAGGGATCCGCCATGAACCTGATGCCGCCGCCCGGCAGCCCCCTCATTCTTCGCCTGGGCGCCGAAGCGATCCTGGCGCTCCACATCGGCGGCGGCGTCGTCGGCATCGGTTCGGGATTTGCCGCGATGGTTCTGCGCAAGGGCTCTCGCGCCCATACCGCAGCCGGGCAGGTATTCGTCGTCTCCATGCTGATCATGGCGACGATCGGCGCGGTGGTCTCGCCGCTTCTGCCGCAGCGCGCCAACGTCGTGCCCGCCCTGCTCACCCTCTATCTGGTGGTCACCGGCTGGCGCTCGGCCCGGGACAGGTCGGGCGAGGCGGGCGTGGCGGAGATCGGCGGCCTGATCTTCGCGCTCGTCACCGTCGCCGTCGGACTGACCTATGCCCTCGACGCGGCGATGAGCCCCACGGGCCTGCTCGATACGGAGCGCCCTTCGAACTACCTGACCTTCACCGCGTTCCCGCTCTTCGCGGCGCTGCTCGACGTGACCGTCATCCTGCGCGGCCGTCTGACCCGCCTCCATCGCATCGCCCGCCACATCTGGCGCATGAGCTTCGCGCTGTTCATCGCCGCCGGCTCCCTGTTCCTGGGCCAGCCGAAGGTGTTCCCCGCGGCGTTGCGCGGCTCGCCGATCATGTTCGTCCCCGAGCTGGTCGTCCTGGGACTGATGCTGTTCTGGTTGGTCCGCACATCCGTGAACGCCCTGCAACGCCGTCCGCGCGCTCCCGACGCGCTCGCCGCCTGAGGACCCGAAGCCATGCTCGCCCGCCTCTTCCCCAAGCAGTTCGACAACGACTTCCGCGGCCATCCGCTGGCCATCTGGCTGCTGGTCCCTATCGTCGTCATCCGCCTGCTGCAGGGCGTGAACTGCATCCTGCGCCCCGCGGCGATCGCCACGTCGGCCGACGCGATCCCGCTCGACCGCTTCGCGCCCGACGCCTCCGCCGTGATCGTGCTGCTGTTCGCCCTGAGCGCCCTGTCGTTCCTGCTGTTCGCCCTGCAAGGCATTCTCGCCCTGGTTCGCTACCGCTCGATGATCCCGCTTCTGTATGCGTGGCTCCTCATCGACACGTTCGCGCGCCGCGCGCTCAACTTCGTCCACCCGACCGTCGAATCCGTCCCCACGGGCGGCCACTCGATCGGCTTCTACGTCAACCTCGCCCTCTTGGCCGCGATGGCCGCCGGCTTCGCCCTGTCGCTGATCGCCCGCCCCGACGGCGGCCGGCGCGCCCGCGCCTGACAGCGTTTCCAGCCGCGATCCTCACCCGCGCACCGGGGGCTGCCAGATCCAAAAATGCGCGAACGGTTCGAAAGATTCTATCTCTCCCGCTTGGTGGGAAGATGAGCCTCCCTTCCGTGAGCGTCGGTGTCCTCCGTGCCTCCGTGGTTCAGTTCCACGATCGCCCAAACGGGTGGTATTTGGACAAGGCCGCCGCGACCGGACAGGTCACTCGTTTCGCGAGCTAGTGCTAGAGTCCCGCCCTCAATTCAGCGGCCGAACTCCAGCGTTGTGACTGTGCCGCCGATATCCAGGAAGCCAGGTCTTCTGAAGCCTGCCTGACTCCGCCTGGATCAAAGTACCCCACAATATTGTTGGAATCATTTGGCGCGAAGAGCTTGAACGGCGCCGGCGGCGAGAAGGGGCGAAAGGCCGGCGGCAGGATGCGCCCGTTGCGGACATGCCCGACATCTCGCTACAAGTCCGTATGGGCGTTTACGGAAGCTGTCATTGCGGCGCCGTTCGGATAGACGTTCCGAGCAAGCCGGCGTGGGTTGCCGACTGCAACTGCTCCCTCTGTCGTCGCCTTTCCTGGCGTGTGGCTTATTTTCCGCCGGAACAGGTGCGCATTTCAGGCCAGACGACATCCTATGTCTGGGGCGATCGAATGATCGGCATTCACCATTGTCCAATCTGCGGCTGTGGAACCCACTGGCTGTCGCTCGGGGAAGACTTCGGCAAGATGGGCGTCAATGCCCGCTTGCTCGACGATTTCGACGAAAGCGCCGTCGAGGTCAGAACATTCGACAACGCCGGCTAAGAATCGCCTTCCACCGTCGGCCGCGCTTCCGAAGGCGCGCCGCGGCCGTCCGCGGAGGCCGGGTCCACCGTCGGTTTGCTGACCGAGGCCGACCGGTGAGAATCTGGAGGGTTCTGTGTGGTCGCGCGGCGGGATGCCGGCGGCGACCACAGTGCGCGACCACATTGAAGCCTCCAGATTCCCACTATGCGCGCACCCTGGCCCAGATCTGTGCGCCCCTGCCCGGCGGCCGGGCGCGTATGCTGCTGCTCGACGAACCGACCGCCAGCCTGGACCCGTTCCACCATCACGCCATCCTGTCCAAGGCCCGCGCGGTGTCGGGGCCGGGGCCGGTGTTCTGGCCGTGCTGCACGACCTCAACCTGGCGGCCGCCTACGCCGACACCATCGTGGTGCTGGCGGACGGCCGCATCGACGCCGCCGGGCCACCCGTGGCCGTGGTGACCGCCGAGCGGATCCTAAGGGTGTGGCGCATGGCCTGCGTTATCGTCAGGGCGCGGAATGGCGCGGTCCATGTGATCGTCGAGCCACGCGCCCTGATCGAGGCGGAGCGGCCGGCATCGGACCCGCCATATCCGGCGCCGTCCGAACACGCGGATGCGGGCGCCTGGTCAGAATTGCCGAGATTCGACGTGCGTTATGGAAGCGCATGTGACATGGCGCCTCACCGGCGGTCGGAGGGGTGAATCCGTCCATCCGGCGACTATCAGCTTCTCAACGGAACTTATTGAACAGGGGACTAAACATGAGACTTTCAAGGTATGCGATGACCGTCTCGGCGGCGGCGCTGCTGGCGGCGAGCGCCGGCGGCGCCTATGCGGACGCGGGCGCCAGGCTCGGCGGTCACGTCGCGAAATGGGTGGCGAAGGCCCACAAGGTCGGCGCCGCGGATGATGGTCAGCCGGTCAGGATGGCGGCGTTTCTCGGCTTCAGGAACGCCGACGCTCTGAGACAGCTGATCGCGCGGCAATCGACGCCCGGCTCGGCGGATTACAACCACTACCTGACGGCTGAGCAATTCCATCAACGGTTCTCGCCGTCGGCCCAGGACGAGGCGAAGGTTGAGAACGGCCTGCGCGCGCTGGGCTTCGAGGTGACCGGCAAGCCGGTCAGCAATCTCTACGTCGAATTCACCGGCACCGTCGCCCAGGTGAAGTCGGCGTTCGCGGTCAGTCAGAACCTTTATTCATTCCGCGGCAAGGTCATGCGCGCCAACGCGGAAGACCCCAGCCTGCCGGCGTCCCTCAAGGGCCTGGTCAAGGTGATCGAAGGGCTGGACGACACCGGGCAGCTGATCCATCCGTTCCACGTCTCGATCAACGACGATCGGGCCGATGGGCGCTCGGCGCGCGCGGCGCCGGGCGGCGCCAGCCCGTCGGCAACCCTGCCCGTAGCAGCCTTTCTGCCCTCGCCCTATTGCAGCACCTATTTCGGCGACACGGTCGCCAAGCTCTCGACGACCCCCTCGCCCTATGCGGCCAAGGTTCCCTGGCTGGCCTGCTCCTACGACCCGCAGAAGATGCGGGCCGCCTATGGCGCCGACAAGAGCCCCATGGACGGGACCGGCGTGACGGTGGCGATCGTCGACGCCTATGTCTCACCGACACTGGAGTACGACGCCAATCGCTATTCGAAGAACCATGGTCTTCCCAAGGTGGTGTCCGGTTCAAACCTGCAGATCATCTACGAAGGCAATATAAAAAAGGTGTCGAACGACAATCCGTGCGGCCCGCAAGGCTGGTTTGGCGAGATTTCGCTCGACGTCGACGCCGTCCACGCGATGGCGCCGGGCGCCAACATCCTCTATTCAGGGGGTCTCAGCTGCTCGAGCCGGGATCTGGATACCGCGCTCTACACCGTGATCGACGGCACCAAGAAGCAGAGCGGTCCCCTCGCCGCCATTGTCAGCAACAGCTATGGCTACACGGGTGAGCCGTTGTCCGATGCTCAAGAAGAAGCCGACACGGCCATCTACCAGCAGGGCGCCGCCGAAGGGGTGAGCATATTGTTCGCGTCCGGCGATCACGGCGACGTGGCGGCGATCACCGGCACGGCCGAGGCGAGCTGGCCGGCGGCCAGTCCGCTGGTCACCGGGGTCGGCGGCACCTCCCTCGCGCTCGAAGACGCCAAGGGAAACAAGTCGGAGTGGGGCTGGGGCACTTTCCGCGCCTATCTGAGCGGGGCGGTGGTCAATTCCGCCACTTCGGTCACCGATACGGGCGTGGGCGACTTCGCGTTCTATTCCGGCGCCGGCGGCGGACCGAGCTTCAAACAGGAGGAGCCGGGCTATCAGGTCGGGGTCGTGCCCGCAAAGCTCACGAAGCGAACCTACGACTTGAATGGCGACCGCCACCCCCTGCCGCAAAACCGGGTCGTCCCCGACATCGCCATGGACGCCGACCCCTACACCGGTTTCCTGATCGGCGAGAGTTACACGATCGCCGGCAATCCCGTCGCCGACGCGGGATGCACGCCGAAATCGAAAACCGAAGAGTACTGCGAGTCGGGAATCGGCGGCACCAGCCTTGCCTCGCCGCTGTTCGCGGGCACGCTGGCGCTCGCGGTCCAGCAGCGTCATGCCAACGGCCTTGGCGATCTGGGCCAGGTCAATGCGCGACTGTACGCCTTGAAGGTGGGCGCGCCAGGCTCGACGACGACGCCGCTGGCGGATGTGCAGGCGCCAAAGGCGCCGACGGCGGTCCTGCGAGGCTACGTCAACGACCTCAACACAGTGCGGCTGGTGGCGATGAACTCCACCCCTGGGCCGGTCGGTCCCTTGTGCACGACCAGCTTCTGCAACGGCCAGGACGCATGGATCCTGCAGACCAAGCCGAAATACGACGACGTCACCGGCGTGGGCGTACCCTACATCCCGGCGTTCGTCGCCAGCCTGGGCGTCGCACCCTGATCTAGATCCCGCGCCAGGCGTGGAGGTTCCCGGCGCCCAACGGCGTCGGGAACCGTTCCGCCCCTCGAGAGCGGGCCGTATTGGATCATGCTGCCACCAGCCGGCGTACGTGATCCGAAAACACCCGCTTGACCACGTCGATGGTCTCGCTGGAAAAAGCAGCCCAGCCGATGGTGGCCAGCGTGCTTTGCCGCTTGGTGTTCAGGGCGTTGAGCTGGCTCAGGATGAGCATGGCGCGCAGGCGGGTCTCGGACGCGGCCGGATCGAGGGCCAGGGCGTGCGCCACCAGATCGATGGCCATCATCTTGAGCGGACGGGCGATCCCGTCTTCCACCACCCCGGACGCCGGACCGAGGTCGTCGGTCTCGCAGCGGCCCATGAACCGGCTCCAGCCTTCGGATTCCCCCTTGGCGATGGCGATCACCGTCAGACGCTCGATCAGGTCGCACAGCGCCTCGACCGCGTCCTGTCGTTCACCGGTCAGCGCGGCGCGCGCCCGGTCGAAGGCGGGGCCGAGCTGGACCATGACCTGATCGACGATGAACTGGCCGCAGGCGCGATGCAGGCCTTCCTTGCTGTCGAAATAATACTGCAGCGCCGGCGGATTGACTCCGGCCTCGGCGGCGATCCGGCGGGTGGAGGCCCCCACATAGCCTTCCTCGGCGAAGACCACGAAGGCCGCCTGGATGATGCGTTCGCGTGTCTCCTCGCCGCGGGCGTAGCCGCCCTCGTGCGGGCGGCGGCGCGGGGCCGATGGATGCGATCCGTCCATTTTATTTCCTCCTGCCGTTTATTGTATACCGGTTGACAAACATATTCCAGTTGGACGAAATTGTCCCCGCTGGCTGCCTCCCGCCGGTTCCGGAGCCATTGTGATGGCGGACGACAACCTCGGGTCGCGGGGCGATGGCGCGCGCGGCGTCGACAGAGAAGCACCCAACGACATGGCCGGCAAGGATGCGCCGAAGCCACGCTCGCCGCTGAGGAATCCTGTCGTCAGAACCGGCCTGCTCGTGGCCGGTCTGGCGCTGCTGGGCCTTGGACTGTTCGTCTTCATCGGCTGGTGGACGCATGGCCGCTTCGTCCAGGGCACCAACGACGCCTATGTGCGCGCCGACCAGGTGACGGTCTCGCCGAAGGTCAACGGCTATGTCGAGGCGGTCTATGTCGCCGACAATCAGGCCGTGACGGCCGGCCAGCCGCTGGTGAAGATCGACACTGCCTCATACGACGCCGCCCTTGCCGGCCAGCGCGCCAATGTGTCCGCTCGCCAGGCCGACATCGAGGCCGCCGAGCGCCAGGTCGACCAGCAGCGGGCGGCCGTCGATCAGTCAAGCGCGCAGCTGAAAGGCGCGGAGCAGACCGCCGCCTACGCCGCGCGCGAGGCCGAACGTTATCGCGTCCTCAGCGGCCAGGGCGTGGAAACGCAGGAACGCTACGCCCAGGCCGTCAACCAGCGCGACCAAGCCGACACCGCCGTGCGCGCGGACCGCGCCGCCGGCGTCCAGGCGCGCCGGCAGATCGCCACCCTGCAGGCCCAGATCGACCAGGCCAGGGCGCAACTCCAGGCCGCCAGGGCGCAGGCGACATCGGCCCAGATCAACGTCGGCGACACCCTGCTGCGCGCCTCCATCGCCGGCCGCATCGGCGACAAGACCGTGCGCGTGGGACAGTTCGTGCAGGCCGGCGCCCGGCTGATGTCGGTGGTTCCGGTGCAGGAGGTCTACCTCGTCGCCAATTTCAAGGAGACGCAGATCGGCCGCATGCGGGTCGGCCACGCCGCCTCTGTGTCCCTCGACGCCTTCGGTGGCCGCAGGATCGACGCGGTGCTGGACAGCTTCGCGCCGGGCACCGGTGCGCAGTTCGCGCTGCTGCCGCCGGAAAACGCCACCGGCAACTTCACCAAGATCGTTCAGCGAGTGCCGGTGCGGTTCCGCTTGCGCCCGCCCGCGGACCTGCGCGGCCGAATCCTGCCTGGATTGTCGGCCGCGGTGACGGTGGACACCACCAAGGCGCCGCAAGCGCGGGGCGAGGCGCAATGAGCGCCGCACACGCCGCCACGGCCGCCGCGCCGATGGCGCGCGAGAGCGCGTCATTGCAGGACTGGATCGCCGTCGTCGCCGGCGCGCTGGGCGCCCTGATCGCCTCGCTCGACATCTCCATCGTCAACTCCGCCCTGCCGCGCATCCAGGGCGAGATCGGCGCCAGCGGCACCGAAGGCACCTGGATCTCGACCGGCTATCTGGTGAGCGAGGTGGTGATGATCCCGCTCGCCGCCTGGCTCACCCGGGTGCTGGGGCTGCGCACCCTGCTGCTGATGTGCGCGGGACTGTTCACGCTGTTTTCGATGATCTGCGGCCTGGCGCACGACCTGCCGACGATGATCATCGGCCGGGTGGGGCAGGGGTTCTTCGGCGGGGCGATGATCCCCACCGCCCAGACCATCGTGCGCACCCGGCTGCCGCAACGACAGATTCCGATCGGCATGAGCCTGTTTGGCCTGATCGTCCTGCTAGGCCCGCTGGTCGGCCCGGTGATCGGCGGCTGGCTGACCGAGAGCGCCAGCTGGCGCTGGTGCTTCTTTCTCAACCTGCCCATCGCAGCGGCGCTGATCACCCTGCTTCTGCTGGGCCTGCCGCACCACAAGGCCAAACTCGACGAGTTCGTGCGCGCCGACTGGCTGGGCATCGTCGGCATGACCACGGGCCTGTCCTGCCTGACCGTGGTGCTGGAGGAGGGGCAGCGCAACCGCTGGTTCGAATCCTCCTTCATCGCCCTCCTCAGCGTCACCTCGGCGGTCGGTTTTGGTCTTCTCGCCATCGCCCAGGCCACCGCGAAGCGGCCGGTGATCAAGCTCAAGCTGATGCTCAACCGATCCTACGCCAGCACCATCCTGATCATCGTCGTCGTCGGCATGGTCCTGTACGGCGTGCTTTATGTCCTGCCGCAGTTCCTGTCGCTGATCGCCGGCTACAATGCCGAGCAGGCCGGCCGCGTCCTGGCGATTTCGGGCATACCGGCCTTCCTGATGATGCCGTTCCTGCCGCTCATCCTGGGGCGGGCGCCGCTGCGACTGACCGTACTTCTAGGCGTGAGCTGCTTCGCGGCCAGCTGCTTTCTCAATATCGGCGTAACGGCCGACACCGGCGGCGAACACTTCGTCTTAACCCAGCTGCTGCAGGGAGTCGGACAGATCCTGGCCTTCATGCCCTTGAACCAGGCGTCCGTCGGCTCGGTGTCGAGGGAGGACGCGGCCGACGCGGCGGGTCTGTTCAACATGGCCCGCAACCTCGGCGGCTCGCTCGGCCTGGCCCTGCTGGGCGTGTTCATCGACCGTCGCACGGAGGCCCACGCCGACTATCTCGGTCAGAGCGTGACGCAGAACTCGGACCTGGTCCAGGCGCGCCTGGCCGACCAGGCCGCGGGCTTCACCGCGACCAACGGCGGCGACATGGCGAGCGGCCAGATGCAGGCGCTCAGCTCTCTGGCGGCGACGATCAAGCAACAGGCGACGATCATCACCTATGGCGAAGCCTTCTGGATCCTCGGCGTCGCCCTGGTCCTGCTGGCGCCCTTGATCTTCCTGCTCCGAGCTCCCGCCAAAGCGGCCGGGCCCGTGGAGATGGCGCATTGACCCGTCCGGCCGTCGTCCCGATCCTCGCCGTCTGTCTCGCGCTGGGCGCCTGCGTCGTCGGTCCGAACTACCAGGGACCGCCCGATGTCGCGCCCAAGTCGACCGCCGCGCCGGCCTTTCGCCGCGCCGGCGCCGCGACCGCCGATGTGCCGCCGCTCCGGTGGTGGACGGCGCTGAACGATGCCGAACTCGACCGCCTCGTCGACGCGGCGCTCGCCGCCAGCCCCGACCTCGCGGTGGCCCGCGCGCGCATCGTGCAGGCGCGCGCGGGGTTGAGGAACACGCGCGCCAAGCAGCTTCCCAGCACCGGCGCATCGGCGGCCTATTTGCGCAGCAAGGGACTGACCAGCCTGATCGGCGGCGGCCAGGCGGTCGCGGCGGGCTCGCCCTCGACCTTCGAGATCTACAGCGCTTCCTTCGACGCCACCTGGGAGATCGACCTGTTCGGCGGAACGGCGCGCGCGATCGAGGGCGCCAAAGCCCAGGCGGAAGCCGCCGACGCGGCCCTCGACGGCGCGCAAGTCAGCCTCGAAGCCGAGGTCGCGCAGGCCTATGTAACGCTGCGCCGGCTGCAGCAGAGGCGCGTGCTCACCCGCCGCGATATCGAGATCGAGACCGGTATGCTCGATCAGATGCGACGGCGCCAGGCCGGCGGCGCGGCCACCGACATCGACGTCGAGCAGCTGAACAATCAGCTCGCCTCGACGCAGGCGGACGTGGCGCCGCTCGCCGCCCAGATCACCGAGCAGTTCGATCGCCTGGCCATGCTGACGGGCCGCGAGCCCGGCGCGCTGGACGCCGAACTGGACGCCCTCGGCCCCGTTCCCGCGCCGCCCGCGCTCGCGGCGGTGGGCGATCCGGCGGCGATGCTGCGGCGCCGGCCCGACATCCGCCAGGCGGAGCGCCAGCTTCAGCAATACAGCGCCGCGATCGGTCAGCGCACCGCCGAACAGTTTCCCAAGGTCACCCTGATCGGCACGATCGGCTATTCGGCGCCCGCCCTGTCGCAACTCTTCAAGGCGTCCAGCCAGACCTACGCCGCCGCCCCCTTGCTGCAATGGACGCCGTTCGACTTCGGCCGCACGCGCGCCATGATCGCGCAGGCGCGCGGCGCCTATGAGGAAGCGCTCGCCAATTATCGAGGGACGGTGCTCGGCGCCCTGCAGGACGCCGAGACCGCGCTGGCGCGCTTCGGCCGCCAGCGCGAGACCGTCTTTGGCCTGATGACGGTGAAGGCGTCCGCCGATCGCCTGACCCGGCTAGAGGATCTTCGCCGGAGCGGCGGCACGGCCACCACCCTCGAGGTGCTCGACACCGAGCGCACGCGCGTCGAGGCTCAGCGGGCGCTCCTGGACGCGAGCGCGCAGCTCTCGATCGACTACATCGCCTTGCAGAAGAGCCTGGGACTGGGGTGGGCGGCGCCGCCCGGGAACCAGGCCCCGCCCTAGCGCGATGGTGGATTGCTCCGGCATTGGCTTGCGGATGGCGACGAGGCTTCGCGCCGCGTCATCATCGAAACGGCAAAAGGGCGCCCGCGACGCGGTGTCGGGCTCGCGCGCCGAACCGCGACGACGGCGATGAAGTGAAACCCATGTTATTGTGATAGGCTTGCGTGAGAACCGCGTGGCGAGGTTGGGATACAAAGGCCGGCCGGTGCAGCGAGCGATCGAGATTGACGAGACTCGCCACAGTTATTCGACCCGCCCGTGTGGAAACGTCCACGCAACCCTGTGAGATATCTATGAGCACGACGGACATGGACTCCCAGGGCGATCTCGACCGGCAACGGCAACTGCGGGCGCAAGCTCTGGTCAAGGCCGGCGAGTTCAGCGCCGCGATCGATATACTCGAACAGCTTGCGACGGGCCTGTCCCCATCTTCGGCCTTGCTCGAATGGGTGTTGGCCGAGCGCGTGCGACTTGAAGCGTTCGAGCTTCGGCGTCTCGACAAGGCGCTGGACATAAGCACCGATGCGGTCGCCCGCTTTCCCGCAAGCCGCTCGATATGGTTCTCCCGCGGGAGGATCCTGGCCCAAATTGGCCGCATGGCCGATGCGACGTACGCGTTCAAGCGGGCGCTGCGCCTGGACCCAACCTCCGGCGCGATCGCCTATGAGATCGCAAAGATCATGCAGGCGGCCAAGCGGCCCGAGGCCGTGCTCGCCTTCGGCGCGCGCGCCCTCGAGGCAGGAGTGCGCGCGCCGACGCTTTTCGCGAACCTGGCCAACGCCAGCCTGCTGTTGCGCAATTCCGAGCTTTGCCTGAGCTATCTGCGGGCCTGCGAAGAAACGGCTCCCTTGAACGACCACTTGCTGAAGCTGCGCGAGCGGGCGCTGAGGATGAAGGCCTTCGAAGCCGCCGCGCGCCAGAGAGCGGCCGCGCCCAAGGTCCGGCATATCACCGTCGGCGGACGCTCCTATTCCGGCACGACGCTGCTGGGGGCCCTGCTCGGTTCGCTCGACGGCGCCGCCCACGCGGGCGAGACGCAGGAGCTGATCCAGCGATATGACAAGACGCTGGGCGTCTCGCCGTTGATCGACTTTGACAACGACACCGATGCGATGATCTCGCATTGCCGCGTCTGCGGCGCCGATTGCCGGGTCCTGACGCGTGCGTTTCGCGAATCGCTGTGTCGCGACCCCGTCGATTTCTACTACAAGCTCGGTCGCCACCTGGATGTGGCGACGTTGATCACCTCCGACAAGTTCATCATCGAGTACACGACGAAGGATCCGCTATCCGATTTCGACCTGATCGTTCTTTACAAGCCGCCGCTGAATTGGGTTCGCTCCTATGCCCGCCGGAGGCTGCCGGACAGCCCCGACGTCTCGAAGGCGGAGCGGCTGCGCCTGATCCGATCGTGGCTCGACCACTGGGTCATGACCTATAGAAGCCTGCTCAGGGACATCCGACCCCAGGGCGAGCTGGTGGCCCTGAACTGGGAGGAATTCGTCGCCAGGCCAAAGGCCCACTTCGACCACCTGGCGGGTCGCCTGGGCCTGGCGGGCGGCGCCGAAGTGTTCAGCCATGTCGACCCCGGCCACTATGTCGGCGGAAACACGACCACGAGCGTCATGGATGTGATGAAATCGGGCCGCATCGATTTCAAGCAATCGGACGCTCCGCATCTGCCGGCGGACGAGGAGCAGGTCGTTACCGGACATGCGGAGGCGCAATCGGTCTACGCGCGGTTGCAAAGCCGCTACAGGGCCGATTTCGCCGGCATGAGCGATAATGCGGCGGTTCAGTCCTAGCGAAGGGGGATCGTGACCGCGTCGGTCTCTGGCGACCTAGGCGCGTGATATACGCGGCCAGGACAACCGCGACGATACCGTTTCCGGGTGAAATAGACCCTGATCTGTCGCGCTGATCCCGTAGAAGCCGAGAAGTTGCTCGACCACGCGATCGAGGTTGAACTTGTCGTGGACAAATTTGGGCGCCTTCAGGCGCGCGCGCTCATGCCAGGCGGGGTCGAGCAGAATCTCGATCATCCGCTCGGCATAGGGTGTGGGCCCGTTGTCGCCATCGACGACATAGCCGGTCTGGCCGATGTCGATCGCTTCATGAACGCCACCGACGGCGGTGGCCACGACCGGCACGCCGAAGTGTTGCGACTCGATGATCGCGTTGGGCAGGCCCTCGCGCTCAGAGGTCAGCAGATGCAGATCCATGGCCCGATACCAGTCGCCGACGTTCGACACCCTTCCAGGCAGGTGCATCGCCGAGGAAAAGCCGTGCCTGGACGCATGGGCCGCCACCTCCTCGGTCATGTCGCCATCGCCGATGATGACGAAGTGTGCGTTCGGAATGGCTTCGCGGACCTGACGCGCCGCCTCGATCCAATGGAGCGGCCGCTTCACCGGGACGATGCGGAAGGCTCCGCCGACCAGGGGCGCGTCGTCGGGCACGCCCAGTTCGCGGCGCAGGGTCATGTTGCGACCGGAGTTCTCCCCAAGCAGCGCGAAGTCGACCGCGTTGTAGACCACCTGAAACGGAGCCGGCGTGGGCCAGGCCAGCCAGGCCTGATCGGTCTGGCAGCCCACGCGCGAATTATTGAGCAGAACGAACCCGGGTCGTTGGAGCAGATGTCGATAGACGTGGCGCATCGGCCGGAAATGGACCGCGCTCTGAGCCTCGTTCTGCGCCCAAAGATCGGGCGCGAGGGAGCCGCGGTGGATGAAGAAGTGCGGAATGCCGACCACGGCGCAGGCGACCGCCGCGTAGGGGATGTCCTGCCAGATGTGCGCCGCCTGGGGTCGCAGGTCCCACAGCAGGCGACACAGGCGCGCGATCTCCTCTCGTGGGTGGTGCGGCAAGAGGTCGATCGCTCTCATCAGCCGGGGCGTTCACGCAATTCGGGGAGATAGGCGGCGAGGTCGGTTCGGCGTGGCCAGTCCTGCCCATAGATCGTCAGGTCGACCGCAAGGGCGTCAATCTGTGGCAGGAAGAAATCGTCGTTGGGACGTAGATGCGTCGAACGAACCAGCAACGACAGCGTCTCGATGCGCTTATCGTCCAGCAGACGCCTCACCACCGTGATGGTCTGCCTTTCGCCGCCGCCGGCGCCTAATGATCCCGACACCATGGCGACATGACCGCTGCGTGGCGCATAGGGGATCGGCCGCACGGCGATCTCCTCGAAGATGATGTCGAACAAGCACTCCGGATAGCGCATCGGGTGGGCCGCGTCGACGCAGAGCGACGCCACCTGTCGGGGCAGCTCGAAGCTTCGGCGATAGTGTGAGCTGACCGCCAGTGTGGCGGGCGGAACAAGCGCCAATTCCGCCACGACTTCCCCATAGAGAGCGTACCGCTGATAGATCAGCGCCTTTTCGGCGTGCAGATCCAGCGCGACCATGGCCGCGATGGGTTCCTCCGCCATGCCATCGTCCAGGTGTCGCAGCGCCGCCCGATAGTCGGGGCGCGCGAGGTCGAAGCTGGCGGCGATCCATTCGCGCAGGGCCGAGGGCGCCTCGCTCGCCATCAGGATCGCTCTGGTGTCCGCCATGTCCGCCATGCCCGGCTCGGAGCGCGGGCGGGCGTGCGCCTGAACCAGATGGCGCATGATATCGATCAGATAGTTCTGCTCCGCCGAGGACAGGTCGGCCAGGGGCAGGGCGTCACGCAGGCAGCGAAGCGCCTCGTGCGACCGCGCCTCGTCATCCTGGGTCTTCTCGAGACAACGAACGATCCCCTGGCGCACCCATAGGCGGGGTCGGCCGGCGGCGTCCGCGATGCGCCAACACGTGACGGCGTCCGCCGCGCGATTGTTCTCCACGAACATGACCGCGATGGCGCTGATCAGTGGCCGATCGTCGCCGGCGATCGCGACGGCGCGCTTGCCGAAGCTCAGGGCCTCGTCCCACGTCCCGAGGCTGCCGGCGAGCGTGGCGGCGTGCAGCAGCGCCGGAGCGGCGCCGGCGGCGGAGTCGGAGAGGTTCCGATAGAGCGCCAGGGCCTCGAGCCGCGATCCCTCGGCTTGCCTTTGCGCGGCCATGGCCTGGATGACCCAGGCGTCGTCCGCGTAGGCCTTGGCCAGTCGCGCCTCGACGTCGAGCGTGTCTGCTGGCCCGAGCGCGCCGCGCTGGCGCTGCAAACACGCCAACACCTCGGTGGCGTAAAATCCCAGGACGCGCTGGAGGCGATCTTCGGCGGCGGACAAGGCTGTCAGTTGTTCGACGACGAGGGCGACTTGACCAATTCTCCCGTGCTTCAAGCCCAATGCCAGCGCGCGGACGAGCCCGGCCAGGCGGGCGTCGGCCTCCAGGCTGATCGGCAGGTCGGCTTCCTCGCCCTCGCGAGCGTCGAAGCTCGCCCCGTCACCCGCGACAAGCGCCAACAGCCGGCGGTCGCCGGCGCGCTCGATGATGTGACGATGCTCTCGCGCCAAAGCCGCCAGCCTCGCGCTGGGCCCGGTCAGCACGATCAGGCCGTTCAGGGTGTCGAGAAAGCCGCCCAGCTCCGCGGCCCGCGCCTGCCGCCGCGCCTGCATCAGCAGGGAGTCGACCATCGACGATTCGGCCGCCGCCGCGTCACCCGCCGTCGATGGGCTCGCGGGGCCGGGTCTGCGCCCCATCGCTTCAATCCGCACGCACAGGTCGTAGACGGCGGCGTTGCCGGGCGCCAGGGCGAGTGCGGCCTGGGCCTCGGCGGCGGCTTGCGCGTAGTGCCGCGCCTTGCCGTGTATACGGCCGAGCTGAAGGTGGGGTTCGGGATCGTCGGCGGCCACACGCGCGAGCCGTTCCCAATAAGGACGCGCGTCCTCGTATCGGCGCGCCTTCATCAGCAGTCGGCCGGCCGCGCGCAGCGAGGTGATCCGATCGGGCTCGAGCGTGAGCACGGTGTCAAAGCAAGCGAGAGCCGGACCTGGGCGACCGCCCCGCAGGGCCATGCCGTCAGACTCTAGGCGCCGCAGGGTCGAAGGGCTCGCCTCAGATCGACCGCGAAGACGCCACGCCAGGCGCCGTAGAGCGCGTAAGACGACCGCCACTCTCGAGGCCTCGCCGTTTGCGGCGCGCGTCTCGATCCAGCGGAGCGGGTCCGCGTTCAATGTCAAACAAGGCTCCGGAGCCGCTCCAGCAACTGCCGCGCCTCGACGTTCCTGGGCTCGGCGACGAGGACCCTGCGTGTCGCCGCCAGCGCGTCGGGGTATTCGCCCAGATGAAGACGGCATCGCGCGATCTGCACATTGGCGAGAATGGCCTGGCTCGGATCGAGTTCGGCGAGCCTGGACCACGCCGCCAGCGCGACTTCGTGTCGGCGCAGCGTTCCGGCGGCGCGACCGATCAGAAGCGGCACCTCCGCATCGCCTGGCAGGGCTTCCGTGGCGGCGACGCCAAGGGCCAGGACGCGGCGCGGGTCGCTCACCTTGTAGGCGGCCCGCATGGCCTTCAGCAGATTGCGGCCGACTTGTTGGAGCCGTCGGCCGGGCTCTTCGTTCTGCGGATCTTCGCGCAGAACGGCCTTGAACAAATCATGGGCATCTAGGAAGCGTTCCTCGGTGATCGCCAGACGACCGGCCACGATCATGCGCTGGTTGACGGTGGACAGAGCCTCCGCCGCCTCTACCTGGTCGGGCTCCCTGTCACGAACCGTGCGCCAGGCGTGCACCGCCTCGGGATAGAATCCGGAGCGGTCCAAGGCCCGGGCCAGCTGGACACCCCCCTCCAGGTCGTCCGGCCGCAGGCGCACGAATTCGCGCCACACCGCCACGGCCTGCGGCCAGTTTCGCAGGCGCATCAACACCCGACCATAGTTTCGCCAGAGGCTGGCGTCCGCCGGCGCCGCGCGCACCGCCCGCCCGTAGGCTTCGGCCGCTTGCGGCAGCGACTCCGCCATCAGATGGTCTTGAGCGATGTCACGCAGAGCGCGCGCGATGCGAGCGCTGCTGCGCCTGGCCATGTCGTCGTCGGGCGCGAGGACCAGCAAGGCTTCGTATTCGAAGTGCGCCTGCAGCAGATCTCCCGCCCGTTCGTAACTGATCGCGCGGCGGAACAGGGCTTCCGACACCGTCAGCAGCTCTTCGGCGTCGACCGCGGCCTCACCCTCGGCGTCGAGCCGTGCGCGCATGCCCACCGCCAGGCCGCGCTGATCTCTTTGCCGGCTCAGCAGGTCCAGTTCCCTCGCGGCGATCTCCGGATCGGATCTGAAGAGGGCTTCCAACGCCGTCTTGGCCCCGGCGAACTCATCCAGATCCAGGCGCAGGCGCACCACATAGGCCCCTCCGCCGGGCATGGAGGCGAGATCGCAGGCAATCTGGGACGCCGCGGAATGTTCCCCCAGTCGCAGCCTGGCGCGCCCGTGCTGAAACCGCGCTTCGGCCCATTCGGGCCGATCCTCGCACACTTCGCACCAGGCGCGGGCCGCCCCTGGCCAGTCGGCCAGACCGTTGCAGCTGCGCGCGAACAGCAGCAGCACCTCGCGGTCGTTCGGCGACTCGACGAGATAAGTCCCGGCGCGTTGGTGAAGCTCTTTCCAGTCTGCCGCCTTGTACGCCAGCCGACACAGCCAAAGTTGAGGCTCCAGCTGATGCCCCTCGAGTGCGGCGGCCTCGATGAAGGCGTCCCGGGCCTTGACGAGGTCGCCGGCGTCCGCCAGCGCCTTGCCCGTCGACACCCACGCCATGTAAGCGCCGGCGGGCATCTCGGCCGTTGCGTCCCGCTGACGGTAAGGCATCGCCTTCACCCTTCTCCCAATGGGCGCGCCGCGCGCCTGCTTTTGGGGGGCCACGCTGGAGACGAGTCCTCCACGCGAAATAGGGTTTTATCCCTAGGACAAAAACGCCGAACCCGAGATTGCGTTCCGTACAGTAAGGATAATCGTCGCCTGGTCACCGCACGCGGAGGCCTTGCGCGGGAGCGTCTCGGATCTATACCGTCCCAGGGCCGAGCCATGCCACGCCGGCAGCCTCGGGAGCCTCGGCGCGCATGCCCGGCCGAACGGTCCAAACCTTCCAGAAAAATGAAGCAATTTCAAGCCCATAGACTTTGTGTCGCCCCGATGATGGACTGGACATAGTCAATAATAAAATCAGTGAGTTATGAACAGACATGTGCACGGATTGCACACCCATGTTCGCGTTTCCCTTCGTTTTCGTTCATGCGATTTAGCGGCCGAGCGCTCGATAGCGCCCCCGTTTCTTCGCAGGGAGCGCTGAGTGCCCGGCGGCTTTCTGATTTCGCGATAGCGCCGCCCTTCGTCGCAGCTTGCAGACCCCGCACCTCGTTTTCGTCATCATTAAAGCTGCTTGCCGGCTGCGCGACCGGCGAACATGTACCGCAGCCGCTCGTACGACAGGGCCTGGAAGCTTTTATACTATATCGCCAGGGCGTGAATGCGCGGACCGAACGGTGACATCCCCGCGATGGCCGGCGCCGGAGCCTCGGCCGACAGACCGCAACGCCCGCAGCGTCAGGCGTAGCGGCGATGACGTAAGATGTGGGCTTGACCGGTGGAATCTCGATCTCGTCGTATTCGCCGATCAGCTCTTCAGCCGCGTCCAGCCCGACCCGCCCGCCGCACTTTCCGCACACATCCGGCCGGCAATCGCGAAAATCATCCGGGTTCTCCGCCAGCGCGCGGTTGTCGGCCTCATGCCCAAGCTTGGCCCCGCCCGCCCGGCCGCGACGCTTCCTGCTTGGCCTTCTTGTCCGTCGACGGCGGCTTGGACGAGTTGCGCGAGGTCTTCTCTGGCCGCTGCAGCCGCAGGACCAGCTCGATCAAGTGTTCCTTGCTGAGCCGATGCAAATCATCCCGATTGATTCCCCCCATGGATTCAGACGTTTACGCCCCTGGCGAGGGGCCCGAAAATGGGGGTGGGTAATTGCGAGCCATCGCCACTCGCTACGATAAAGCCGCGCGAAGCTTCGTCGCAGCGATATATCTCGTGGCGGCAGCCATCTGGCTTAAATGACGACACGCCCTAGTTTTTCAATAAAATTAAAGATCAGCGCGGTGGCGACCTCGGGCCGCTCAAGAGGCACGAGATGAGCAGCGCCAGGCACCTCGACGTGCTGCGCTTCGGGCAATATCGCCGCAATCCGGCGGCTCATCGCCGAGGGCAAGATGGTGTCTTCCGCGCCCGATACTACGAGCGTGGGCGCCTCCACCTGGGAAAGCGCCTCGAGGACGCCGTCCCGATCTACGAGGACAGAACGCACGGTCTTAATGAGGGCGCGACGTTTCCAGGATCGGAAAGGGGCTACGATGTTCTCGCCGATTTCCGGCTTGTCACGCCGCGTTGCGGCGCTGAGCTGTATCGACAGGAGCATATTGTCGACGAACGGGTCGATCGCACTTAACGCCAGCATCCAGGTCAACATCGTACTGCTCGCCCAGGCGGAGAAATTCGGTGGATCCGCTGTGGTGTTGAACAAGACCATACCTCTCACGCGATCGGGCGCTTTCAACGCGATGCGCGGTGCGACGATACCGCCCCAGGAGATCCCGATGAGGACAATGGGCGTTTGTACGCCAGCCCTATCGAGCACCTGGATGGCCGCTAGCGCGCACTCGTCCATTGTGAACCCACGGCCTGGGCCTGGGCTCTGGCCGTGACCTGGCGGGTCCAGGGCGAGCGTGCGCCAGCCAGCGGCTCGTAGAGCTGAAACCTGATAATCACACATATGGTGATCAGTGAAGAGGCTGGGCCACAACAGCGCGACCGGCTCACTGGCGGTTCCCTGATCGTCAACGTAGATGGGTCCAAGGACGGTAGGTATGATCATTGTGACACTAATCTGCTTACAGTGTAGACTGGATGCGTACACCGTAAGCAGGAGCCCGCCAAGTGGAAATCCAAAACGGACTTCGAACTACGCTGATCGAAGCCGCGCTCGAGCTTCTTGAGGCTGATGGGGCGGAGCCAAGCCTGCGGGCGGTGGCGCGAGCGGCAGGGGTGTCGGCCATGGCCCCTTATCGACATTTCGCCGACAAGGCCGCCATGCTGGCCGCTGTCGCAAACCGCGGTTTCGCGATCTTGCAGCACGAGCTCGTCACGGCCGACAACCTGCCTGACGCTGGCGAAGCCCTGTTTGCCCAGGGAATGGCTTTCATCGATTTTGCCCGGGCGCATCCGGCATTGTTTCGGCTGATGTATAGCAACCACTACGGAGGCGCGGTCACAGACGCCGTCCGGGGCACATATGAGGTCTTGGCCAAAAGAGTGGCTGCGATACGGCCTGACCAGGTCGCCGCCGCCACGCTCGCCTGCCGGTCACTGGCGCAGGGTTTGGCGACGATAGAGCTGGACGGCAGACTGACGCCGGCGGAGCCTGGCGATATTGCGATGGCCGTGCGGCTCCTGGTTAGCGGATTAGCAGCAGGTGCGGATTGATTGGCAGGCAAAATGCGCGCGGCCTTGATGCAGGTGAGGCCCCTACAGCGGTTGCTTAGCAGGCGGGTGGGAGCGCCGCCCGGGCGCGGGCCTAGATCCGATCGATGCTCTGTGGGGGTCGCTCCTAAGCGGCGGCGCCTGCCGAGCGGGTCACGGTCTATGCGGGGCGATGTCACGCCCGGTGGCCGACGGTGTAGATTGGTGAAGAAGCACTGAACACCAAGCAGAAACCAGGCGCAGTGCGAAGCTTGGGGCCCACAATGATGCGTTCATCCTTCAACCGGCATTTCCTGAAAAGCGCGGGTAATACCATCCCTCCTAAAGATTGACACACGCCCACTCGCGGGCGCCGATCGATCGGATGCGGTCGGGGTCGTTGATCAGGAAGCGCCAGGCGCTTTGGCAGGCGTCGAGGATGTCGTCGTATGTAGGCCAGACCAGAGC
>JBBRAV010000029.1:0-52810 GCA_038206535.1 Caulobacterales bacterium | reverse complement strand
GTCCGCTGCTGGGCGCCACCACCAAGCCCAAGCTCGGACTCTCGGGCAAGAACTACGGGCGGGTGGTCTACGAGGGGCTCAAGGGCGGGCTCGACTTCATGAAGGACGACGAGAACATCAATTCCCAGCCCTTCATGCATTGGCGCGACCGCTTCCTCTACTGCATGGAAGCCGTCAACCGGGCCAACGCCGAGACCGGCGAGGTCAAGGGCCACTACCTGAACGTAACCGCCGGCACCATGGAAGAGATCTATCGCCGCGCCGAACTGGCCAAGGAGTTGGGATCGGTGATCATCATGATCGATCTTGTCATCGGCTACACCGCCATACAGTCGATCTCCGAATGGGCGCGCCAGAACGACATGATCCTGCACCTGCACCGCGCCGGCCACGGCACCTATACGCGCCAGAAGAGCCACGGCGTTTCGTTCCGGGTGATCGCCAAGTGGATGCGGCTGGCCGGCGTCGATCACATCCATGCCGGGACCATCGTCGGCAAGCTGGAAGGCGACCCGCCGACCGTGCAGGGCTACTACAACATCTGCCGCGAGATGCACAACGCCGTGGATCTGCCACGGGGGATCTTCTTCGAGCAGGACTGGGCCAATCTAAAGAAGGTCATGCCCGTAGCATCGGGCGGCATCCACGCCGGCCAGATGCACCAGCGGCTCGACCTCCTCGGCGACGATGTCGTGTTGCAGCTCGGCGGCGGCACCATCGGCCACCCCATGGGTATCCAGGCCGGGGCCACCGCCAACCGCGTCGCGCTCGAAGCCATGGTCCTGGCCCGAAACGAGGGGCGCGACATCGCCAACGAGGGACCGGACATCCTGCGCGCCGCCGCGCGTTGGTGCAAACCGCTGCAGGCCGCCCTCGACGTCTGGGGCGACATCACCTTCAATTACGAATCCACCGACACCTCCGACTTCGTCCCGACACCGTCCGTGTCCATCTGATCTCCTTCAACCCTCAAAGGACACCGCCCCATGCGTGTAACCCAAGGCTGCTTCTCGTTCCTTCCCGACCTCACCGACGAGCAGATTGTCGCCCAGATCGAATACTGCCTTCGCAACGGCTGGGCGGTCGGCATCGAGTACACAGACGATCCCCATCCGCGTAACGTCTATTGGGAGATGTTCGGCAACCCCATGTTTGACCTCAAGGACGCCGCCGGCGCCATGATGGAGCTGAAAGCCTGCCGCGAGGCGCATGGCGACAGCTATATCCGCATCAACGCCTTCGACTCGACCCGGGGCTTCGAGAGCGTGCGGCTGTCGTTCATCGTCAATCGTCCCAAGGTCGAACCGACGTTCCGCATGACCCGCACCGAGGTCGCCGGCCGCACGGTCAACATCACCATGACCACGGTCCCTTGAGGCGGGGCGGCGCATGAGCGACCTCACGACGACGAGGCTGTCGAGGGAGGGGTTGACCGACGGTCTTGTCGACCTCGCGGCGGACTATCGCGACTCCGGAGTCGGTGAGGTCCTCGCCGAACTCGACCGCGAACTGATCGGCCTCAAACCCGTCAAGCAGCGCATTCGCGAGACTGCGGCCCTTCTGCTGGTCGACCGTGCGCGCCAGCGGCTCGGACTGGCGCACGGTCCTCCGACCCTGCATATGAGCTTCACCGGCAACCCAGGCACCGGCAAGACCACGGTCGCCCTGAAAATGGCGGGCCTGTTGCACAGCCTCGGCTATATCCGCAAAGGTCATCTGGTTTCGGTTACCCGGGACGACCTGGTGGGACAGTACATCGGGCACACCGCGCCAAAGACCAAGGAAATCCTCAAGAAGGCCATGGGCGGCGTACTCTTCATCGACGAAGCCTACTATCTCTACCGTCCCGACAACGAGCGCGACTATGGACAAGAGGCGATCGAAATCCTCCTGCAAGTGATGGAAAATAACCGCGACGATCTGGTGGTTATACTTGCCGGTTACGCTGACCGGATGGAGACCTTCTTCGCCAGCAATCCCGGGTTCCGTTCCCGGATCGCCCACCACATCGATTTTCCCGACTACGCGGAAGAGGAACTGTTCCAGATCGCCAATACAATGCTCGCCGGTCAGAACTATCACCTGACCGATGCCGCCCGGTCCGCCCTCCGACAATACATCGAGCAGCGCCGTGCCCAGCCGCACTTCGCCAACGCCCGGTCGATCCGCAATGCCCTAGACCGAGCCAGACTGCGTCAGGCCAACCGCCTGTTCGACACAGCGACCGGACCGCTCGACGCCGCGGCCCTGTCGGCAATCGATGCTCCCGACATTCTCGCCAGCCGGGTCTTTCAAGGTGGCCTGCACCCGGCGGCCGGACCCGACCGATGAACGCCGGCCGCACGCCGCCGGGCGGTTTGCGCGATCGATGACGGCCATCATCTTTGATGTCGACGGTACGCTGGCGGAAACAGAGGAACTGCATCGGCGCAGTTTCAACCAGGCCTTTGCCGATCTGGGCGTCGATCGGTTCTGGCCGGATGTCGCATCCGGATGGTGCTGGAGCGTGGCTACCTACGGCCGCCTGCTCAAAACGACGGGTGGCAAGGAGCGCATAGCGTCGTATCTGCGCGATGATCTGTCCGTGGATCCGGCGAATCTTCAACCTGTCATTGCCAAGATCCATGCGGCGAAGACGCGCTGCTTCGCGCGATGTCTCGCCGACGGCGATATTGCGCCAAGACCCGGCGTCGAGCGCATCATCGCGATGGCAAGGTCGAAGGGCGTGGGCCTCGCCATCGCAACGACGACGAGCCGCAGCAATGTGGACGCGCTCTGCCGCGCTATGTTCCACCAGGCGCCGGAGGACCTCTTCCAGGCTGTGTCGACAGGCGAAGATGTCGCCAGCAAGAAGCCCGCTCCCGATGTCTATGACCTCACCCTTGCGCGTTTGGGCCTGCCGCCGAAGGCCTGCATCGCGCTCGAAGACTCCAGGAACGGCATGATGGCGGCGAAGGCGGCGCGGATTCGCTGCGTCGTGAGCCCGAGCGTATACATGAAGGATGAATGTTTCGACGAGGCGGATCTGGTACTTGAGGAATACACTTGGGACGCTATCGAACCGATGCTGTGCGCAAACTGACGGCCGCCTCATGCTGCTAGCTGGCGGCGGTTGAGACGCTTCGAACCGTCCCTCGCAGGGTTGGCGCCATTATTTGCTCACGTGGCTTACCAGTTCGTATCGCGCGAAACCAAATGCGCTTGTCGCCGTTGTGGTCACACACCCGTGGAGACTGATAATGCGTTCGATCATCACTTCTTTAAGTCTGTGTGCCGCTCTCGCGGTCATTGCGGGCGCCCGTCCCGTAGCGGCTGGAACGACCGTGCAGGGAGAGTCGTGCGTCGCGCAGGCGGACCGCGAATCGCTCGTCGGCGCGGACCGACGCACCTTCCTGGCGAAGTGCGCGAAAGGGGCCATGGTCCCGGCCAAGCCTGAGATGCCAATCAGGCCGGGGGCGAGCGCTCAATCGGTCGTCAACCCTAGCGGACACGCTCCCGCCGTGCGATCTCAACAGTGCACTATTGAAGCGGATCGCCGCGGCCTGAAGGATCGCGAGCGCGCTGCGTTCAGATTGTCGTGCCTGGCTAGCGCCGCCCCCGTGAAGGCTATCGGCGCCTCGACCACCCCGACAAGTCCTACGTCGGCGAAAGCCAATCTAGGGGTCCAGACCCCGTCGGGCCCACACTGATCGCACGTCTCGCAAAATGCCTGTGGCCGGGCGCCCTCGAGCGAGCTCGGAGTCGCAACGGACGGTTTTAATCAGCTGAGGAAATCCGCGCCAAATTGTGTCTGCTTTGCCGGAACCGGGTGTCGATTGGCGAGTTACATATCAGCTGCGTCCGCCTCCCTCCCCCCGCAGTCGGTCGCGGCCAGGCCCGGTCAGTCAACTGACCGGGCCTTTTCGTTGACCCGCCGCGTCGATCAGCGCGCATGCCAGAAACTCACGCGCCCATTTTCGGATGGTTGAACCCAAACCGTAACGAGGGCGTTCATCGGCCAAAGGAGCCCTACCATGTTCAATCTTCCCGCACTCCCCTACCCCTATGACGCCCTGGCCCCGACCATATCGGCTGACACGCTTCACTTTCACCACGACAAGCATCACGCAACCTACGTGAAGACGTTGAATCAACTGCTCGAGGACGCCGGAGAGTCTCCCGCGAACCTGGAGGAGGTGATAAGGTCGAGCGCCCAAAAAGGCGCCAGCAAGCTGTTCAACAATGCTGCTCAAGCCTGGAACCACGCGTTCTTTTGGGCATGCATGTCGCCCGAAAGGCAAGGACCCGATGGCGATCTCATCAGCGCTGTAAATGCAGCGTTTGGTGGCTTGGACTCACTGAAGGAAGCTTTCGTCAAGGCGGGCGTGGAGCACTTTGGCTCTGGTTGGGTGTGGCTGGCGGCTGATGGCGGCGGAACGCTGAAAATTTTTGCCACTCACGACGCCAACGATACCGTGACCGACGCAAGCGTCACACCGTTGCTCGTGTGCGATCTTTGGGAGCACGCCTACTACCTGGACTATCAAAACGACCGCAAGCGGTACTTGGAATCCTGGTTCGACTCAGTGGCCAACTGGCGCTTCGCCAACGGCCAATGGTTGGCGGCAAGATCAAAGGCGGAAGCTTGGCGCTACCCTGCCCCCGAGCGTGAGGCCAAGGCGGCCTGATTCAGCGCACAGCGTTTGAGGAGCGAACATCGGCCGCCAATACGCAACGATTCCCAATGAGGTTGAAGACACCGAATGAGAGGTTTGTTGATTGTCGGCATGTCCGTCGTGGCCTTAGCCGGCGTAGCGCTAGCCCAACCCATCCTGCCCGACCAGGGGGCGGCTCCAGCCGCCAGCCACCCGAATATGGGCGATGGCGCCGGCGCCGGTCCCGCCGGCAGCATCGGTGATCCCAATGGGGCGGGACCGGGGGCGGCCGCCCCTAGTCATGGCCCCGGTTCGGAGCCCGCCCTCGCTGACCGCGCAGTTCAGAATGGACCGACAGTTTCCAAGAGCGACGCGATCGTCTTGAAATCATGCCTTGCGATGCCTCGAGAAAAAATGAGCGGCATTGCGATATGCAGGGCTCTAATGATCAGACAGCCTGATCTGTTCAAATAGAGCGTGATCAACGGCTGGACGCTTGATCCGTCGCGTGTTGCTCCGCCCAGTATTTGACATACATCTCTTCGCGGCGCAGACCGCCAATAGCCGCCGCAACGGCTGCGGTAAACGCGCTGAGCAACAGCCCAAAGCCAATGAAGAACGACATTTGCGCGGCTATATCGGCGGCATTCTGGGTCAGCGTTCCCACGGTCGCGGGATCCAGGGCGACCGAAGCGCCTTGACCGACAGCGGCGCCTGTGGGCGCGACAAAGACGTTGGCGACGAGAACGGCGCCGACAACCGTGCTGACGGCCCAGGCAACCAAGCCGTGAGCGGTGTCGCGAAAATGGGCTTCGTGGCTATGAAGGTTCAACCACCTGGTACGTAAACGGCCGGCTAGATAACCACCCAGTGCGCTCGATAGCACCTGTACCGCGACGATCGCGGCGCCAAGCATCGGAGTGAATCCCGCCGATGGCGATGGCTGGCCCGGCCAGGGCGCGGCCAGCTTCAGCCCAAAGCCTGCGACAAGTGTGGAAAGCGCAAGCGACAAAGCCAGCGAAGCCACCGACCCGGCTAGAACGGCCGCCCATGAAATGGTGGCATGCGGTTCGCCGCTGATTGCCGCGGCTCCGAACTGCGCTGAACTTTCCCCCGACATCGGTCGGCTCTCTGGAACGGGCATCAAAAATGGTGCGTGCAGAGGGCAAGAAGAAGTATAAGAGGAAGAGGCACCCCCAGAAACATCAAAAGAATTGACCGCAAGCGCCTGGCTCCTTCTGCTTGGTCGGCGGCGCGTCCGCACGCCGCGTCTTGAACCTGGGGGCGTCAACGTGAAATGTGGCGAAACGTTCCCGCAATCGTGAAATGCGGCGCGGCTCAGTCCTTCGCCAAAGATGCGAGATAGTCCTCGTCGCTCACCTTCTCCATCCAAGTGACCGGTGAGCCGTTGACGGCCTCCTGGATGGCGACATGAGTCATGCCTTCGTGCGCCGCCGCGCCTGACAGTGTCCGACGCCTTCCGCATGATGATGACGCGGATCGCGACCGAAAAGGCCCTCCCGTTCGAGCCGCTCGTCCCAACGCCGAGACAAATCAGGCCTCAGGGATCACAGGAGCGTCAGCTGCGCGGGGCGCGCCGGGGAGATCTCCGAAAGGCCGCCGCGACGGCGCAGCTCGGTTTGCGCACTGAATCGGACGTCAGGATCCCGCTCTCGCGCGAGCGCCTGGACAGCCTCGCCGCCAACGTCCCGCCAGGACTTGCCGCGTTCAGGGCCAGCGGGCACGCGCGGCAGCAGCCCCGGTTCTCGGCTCCAGGCGACGAGCTGCTGGGCCGAAACCTCGTTCAGCATGTCGCGTAGGTGGTGGGCGGTCACGTACGCGTCCGGCAGGGCGCGATGCGCGGGAAGCCCGATCTCGTGCACGAGACCTTGGGGCCTGCGCAGATAACGGAGCATCTGGTTGGAAAAGCGCGGCAGGTCGGGCCACAGCCGAAGCGCGCATTTCCAGGTGCAGATCCAGTCCACGCCGCCGCAGAGGGACGGACGACAGTATCGTTGCTCGAAGGCGGCCCTGTGCGCCGCCAGCGCCAGGACCCCTCCGACGGGCCGCAGGATTTCTGGAGCGGCCGTTCTCCAGAAGGGGGCGCCGGCGACCTGCTCGTCCAGGATGTGGTGGATGGCCATGGTGTCAGGGGAGATCGGGCCGCCGGGATCGACGAGGCGGGCGCCGCGCTGATCGCCGACGCGCCAATGCCCATCGGAACCCTGCTCGACGTCCTGCCAGCCGATCTCGCAGACGCCCTGGGGGCCGTTTCCGGCGGTTTCCAGGTCGATGACGCGTATGGGAGGAGGCGCTGGGGTCACGGCCATGCAGATAGGGGCTTGGACGTCGTCTCGCCCGGAGGGATTTCCCTCCCTCCCTCCCCTTTTTGGTGAGGGAAAGGATGCGAAGCATCCAGGGAGGGGCTGTGTGGGACCCTCAACGGCGTTTGCGGGCGCGGAGAGAGTTCCCCACCCTGACGGCTTCGCCGTCTGTCCCACCCCACTTCGGGGGAGGGAGGATTATAGCCTCGTGGCTTGATTGTTCGGCGGCACGCTTTAGGCATGCGGCCATGGCCACCGGCTTTGGATCCACATGCAGTTGACCGCGCACAAGCTTCGATCCGCCGCGGAGAGATGGACGGCGCTGGGCCTGACGGCGGCGCTCGCCTTCTTCCTGATCAGCGGGACCATCGCATATCTGAACATCCAGGGGCTCGAGGCCAACAATCGGAAGATCATGCATTCGCACCTCGTGCTTGTTTCCCTCGACGACCTCTTTTCGACCACGCAGGACGCCGAAACCGGCCAGCGCGGTTATCTGCTGACCGGAAACGACCGGTATCTGGAGCCCTACGAAACCGCTGTTGAAGCGGTCACGTCGCGCCTGGACACCGTCGCGGCGCTTACCCACGACAATCCGGTGCAGCAGGCCAACCTGGGGCCGCTCAAGCGTCACATCGACGCGAAGCTGGCGGAGCTGAGGGAGACCATCGACCTGCGCAAGAGCCAGGGCGCGCCGGCGGCGCTGGCGGTGGTCAAATCCGACCGGGGCAAGTTCGAGATGGACGCCGTCCGCGCGCAGATCGACGTGATGCGGCAGGAGGAGCTGCGCGCGCGGCTCGGCCGCATCGACGAGATGGCCGGCGCCTTCAGGACGGCGATGATCAGCGGGTTCCTTACCAGCCTGCTCGGCGTCGTCCTCACCCTGGCGGTGTTCACCCTGATACGCCGGAACGCGCGGGCGCGCGAACGACAGCAATGGCTGCAGTCCGGTCAGGTGGGCCTGGCCGAGGCGATGCTGGGCGACAAGTCGGTCGCGGACCTCGCCGAACGCATCCTCACCTTTCTGGCCCGCTATCTCGGCTCCCAGGCCGGCGCGCTCTACCAAGGCGAGGGCCTGCACTACAATCTGGCCGCAACGATCGGCGTGCCGGCGGATACGGACATCCCCGCGCGTTTCCGCGTGAAGCAGGGGCTGCTGGGCCAAGTGGCGGCCGAAAGGCGGCCCAACATCGTTCGCGATGTTCCAGAGGGCTATCTGACCATCGGCTCGGCCTTCGCCGAGGGCGCGCCCAGGCACCTCGTCATCGTACCGGCGATCGCCGACGGCGTGGTCAACGCTGTCATCGAACTGGGATTCCTGCACCCCGTCGGCGACGACGTCCTCGAACTGCTGAACCAGACGTCGGCTGCGGTCGGCATCGCCCTGCGCTCGGCGCGCTATAGGGTCCAGTTGCAGGAGGTGCTCGAAGAGACGCAGCGCCAGGCCGAGGAACTGCAGGTGCAGAGCGAGGAGCTGCGCGTCTCCAACGAGGAGCTGGAGGAACAGGGCCGGGCGCTGAAGGAGTCGCAGGCGCGGCTCGAGCTGCAACAGGTCGAACTGGAGGCGACCAACAGCCAGCTCGAGGAACAGGCCCAGGCGCTTGAGACGCAGCGCGACGACCTCGAACGCACGAGCGCCGCCGAGCAGCTGAAGTCGCGCGAGCTGGAACAGGCCAGCCGCTACAAGTCCGACTTCCTGGCCAACATGTCGCACGAGCTGCGCACGCCGCTCAATTCCCTGCTGATCCTGTCGAAGCTGCTGGGCGACAATCCCGACGGCAATCTGACCGACGAACAGACGAAATACGCCCGCACCATCCAGTCCTCGGGCAACGACCTGCTGACGCTGATCAACGACATCCTCGACCTGTCGAAGATCGAGGCCGGTCAGATCCAGATGCAGCCCGAGAGCGTCCCGCTGCAGCGCCTCGCGGGCGACATCCGGGGCGTCTTCCAGCCCGTCGCGGACGAGCGCGGGCTCGATTTCGACATCCGCATCGCCGCCGACTGCCCGGCGGCGATCGAGACCGATCGCCAGCGTCTCGAGCAGGTGTTGAAGAACCTGCTTTCCAACGCCTTCAAGTTCACCGAACGCGGCGGCGTCACCCTGACCCTCTCGCGCGCCGGCGCCCACCGCCTGATGCTGGCTGTGGCTGACACCGGAATCGGCATCTCCGCCGAACAGCAGGAGAGCATTTTCGAGGCCTTCCGCCAGGCGGACGGGACCATCAGCCGCAAATACGGCGGCACGGGCCTGGGCCTGTCGATCTCGCGCGAGCTGGCCCGCCTGCTGGGCGGCGCGATCACCGTCGAGAGCCGGCCTGGCGAGGGCAGCACCTTCACCATCACCGTGCCGCTCGCCTACGAACCGGCGAAGGTCGCGCCGCCCGATCACCGCGACACGCTCGCCGCGCCCGCAAGCTCCGCGGCCTCGCCCTCAGCGTCCCCCGCCAGGCGCGGGCCGGCGCCGGAAAAGGTCGAGGACGACCGCGACGTGCTGACCAGCGGCCGGCGCCTGCTCCTGGTCATCGAGGACGACGAGACCTTCGCCACCATCGTGCGCGACCTGGCGCACGAGATGGGCTTCCAGTGCATCGTGGCCGGCACGGCCGAGGAAGCCCTGGTTCTGGCGCGCAAATTCAAGCCGAGCGCCGTCGTGCTCGACGTCGGCCTGCCCGACCAGTCCGGCCTCACGGTCCTCGACCGGCTCAAACGCGACGGCCAGACCCGCCACATCCCCATCCATGTCGTCTCCGGAACCGACCACAGCCAGACCGCCCTTTCCCTGGGCGCGGTCGGCCATCTGATGAAGCCGGTGCAACGCGAAGCCCTGGCCGAGGTCCTGCAGACCCTGGAGGCAAAGCTCACCAAGAGCGTGCGACGGGTGCTGATCGTCGAGGACGACGCCGTTCAGCGCGAAGCGGTCGGCAAGCTGCTCGGCTCGAGCGACGTCGAGACCGTGGGCGTCGGCACGGCCGCCGAGTGCCTCGAGCAACTGCAAAAGCGGGTGTTCGACTGCATGGTGCTGGACCTGTCGCTGCCGGACGCATCCGGCTTCTCCCTGCTGGAGACGCTGAGCCAGGGCGACCATGCCTACCCACCCGTCATCGTCTACACCGGCCACGACCTCTCGGTCGACGACGAGCAGCAGCTGCGCCGCTATTCGAGTTCGATTATCATCAAGGGCGCCAAATCGCCCGAACGCCTGCTCGACGAGGTGTCGCTGTTCCTGCACCAGGTGGTGGCCGAGCTGCCGCCTGAGCAGCAGAAGATGATCCAGAAGGCGCGCAACCGCGATGCTGTCCTCGAGGGCCGGCGCATACTGATCGTCGAGGACGACGTGCGCAACGTCTTTTCCCTGACCAGCGTGCTCGAACCGCGCGGGGCCGTCGTCCAGATCGCTCGCAACGGGCAGGAGGCGGTCGACGCCTTGACCAGCGCCGCGAACGACGCCGACCGCGCGATCGACCTGGTGCTGATGGACGTGATGATGCCGGTCATGGACGGCCTGGTGGCGACGCGGGCCATTCGAAGCGATCGGCAATGGGCCAAGCTGCCGATCATCATGCTGACCGCCAAGGCCATGCCCGACGATCAAGAGCGCTGCATCGAGGCCGGGGCAAACGACTACATGGCCAAGCCTATTGACGTCGACAAGCTGCTTTCCCTGGTCCGGGTGTGGATGCCAAGGTGAGGGCTCGTTCGAAACCAGCCTCGTCTGGTGAGGCGGCCGCCCCCTCCCCGGCTGGGCGCGAGAGGCTCAGAGTCGATCCCGCTTTCATCCTCCCCGTTGTTCACGGTGGAGGGGGACCCCGAAGGGGTGGAGGTGGCGGGTGAGCAACGTCTGTCGCGAGTTGGCCCATGCCCGCCGGCGTTGAGGATATCGAGATCCAGCTTCTGCTGGAGGCGCTCTTCCAGCGCTACCACTACGACTTCCGGCACTATGCCAGGGCGTCGATCAAGCGACGCCTGCTGCAGGCGCGCACGCAGCTGGATTTCGCCAGCATCTCAGCCCTGCAGGAAGCCCTGCTGCACGAGCCCACAATGCTGCCGAGGCTGCTCGACTATCTGACCGTGCAGGTCAGCGAGATGTTCCGCGACCCGTCCTATTTCAAGGCGCTGCGGGAAAAGGTGCTGCCGCACCTGCGCACCTATCCCTCGCTGAAGGTGTGGATCGCCGGATGCAGCCACGGCGAGGAACTCTACTCCCTCGCGATCCTGTTTCGCGAGGAAGGCCTCGACCAGCGCACCATGTTCTATGCCACCGACATCAATCCCTCGGCGCTCCACGCCGCCGAGGCGGGGGTCTATCCGATCGAGCGGCTGCAGAAATTCACTGAGAATTACCAGAAGTCCGGCCCCAGGTCGTCGCTGTCGGATTATTACACCGCCGACTACGGGCGGGCGGTGTTCGACAAGACCCTGCGCCGCCGCGTGGTCTTCTCCGACCACAGCCTGGTGACCGACGCCGTGTTCGGCGAGATGCACCTGATTTCCTGCCGCAATGTCCTGATCTATTTCGACCGCTCGATGCAGGACCGCGCCATCGGCCTGTTCCGCGACTCGTTGGCGCGCAAGGCTTTCCTGGGCCTGGGATCGAAGGAGAGCCTGCGGTTTTCCACGCACGCCGGCGCCTTTGCCGACTTCGTTCAGGAGGAAAAGATCTATCAGAGGCGCGAGCCGTGAGCGACGGCGCCGAAATTTGCGGGCCCATCAGGGCTGTGGCGATCGGCGGGTCGGCGGGCTCGGTGCAGGCGCTCTCGCGCATATTGCCGGCGCTGCCGGCCGGCTTTCCACTGCCGGTGTTCGTCGTCGTTCACGTGCCCCCCGACCGCGGCAACGCCCTCGTGCCGCTGTTCCAGAGCAAGTGCCGCGTCGCGGTGAAGGAGGCCGAGGACAAGGAACCCGCGCAAGGGGGCGTGGTCTATTTCGCGCCGTCGGACTATCATCTGCTCATCGAAGCGGACGGATCGCTGTCACTATCGTCGGACGAACCCGTGAACCATTCCCGCCCCTCCATCGACGTCCTGTTCGAAAGTGCGGCGGACGCCTTTGGTCCGGCCCTGGCCGGGGTGATCCTCACCGGCGCAAATCATGACGGGGCGAGAGGCCTCACGGCGGTCGCGCATTTGGGCGGCGTCGCCATCGTCGAGCACCCGGGGAGCGCCTACTCGCCCACTATGCCGGCCGCGGCGCTGGCGGCGTGTCCGTCGGCGAGCGCGATGAAGCTGGATGCGATCGCCTCCTACCTGTCTGGCCTGGCGCCGGCATGACCCGCGTGGACCCGATCAACTTCCTGCTGGTCGACGACCTGGAGGAGAATTTACTGGCGCTGGAGGCGCTGCTGCACCGCGACGGCCTGGCATGCCACAAGGCGCGCTCGGGCGAGGAGGCGCTCGAGCTGCTGCTCGTGCATGACTTCGCCCTGGCCCTGCTGGACGTGCAGATGCCCGGCATGGACGGTTTTCAACTGGCCGAATTCATGCGCGGCGCCGAGCGGGTGCGGCACGTCCCGATCATCTTCCTGACCGCCGGCAGCGCCGACACCCAGCGCCGCTTCCGCGGCTATGAAGCCGGCGCCGTGGACTTCATCCAGAAGCCGATCGAGGCCGACATCCTGCGCCACAAGGCCAATGTCTTCTTCGACCTCAACCAGCAGCGCCAGCAGATCGTCGCCCAGCGAGACGAGCTGGAAGCCTATGCGCGCACCCTGCAGGCGTCGGACCGCAACAAGAACCAGTTCCTGGGGATCCTCGGCCACGAGCTGCGCAATCCGGTCATGGCCCTGACCGCGGGCCTGAACATCCTACAGCGGCAGGACGATCCGCAGAAGGCCAGGACCATAAGCGCGCAGATGGAGCGGCAGGTGCAGCATCTGTCGCGGCTGATCGAGGATCTGCTCGACATATCGCGCATCGACCAGGGCAAGATCTCGCTGAAGAAGGAAACGGTCGCGCTGCAGACCATCATCGAGTTCGCGGCCGAGGCCAGCCGGCCGCAGATCGAGGGCAAGCACCATGCGCTGAGCGTGGACATCCTGACCGGGCCGACCTGGCTGAACGCCGACCCGACCCGGCTCACACAGGTCGTCAGCAATCTGTTGGACAACGCCGCCAAGTACACGCCCCCGGGCGGCCAGATCCGCATGGCCGCGCGCGCCGGCGGCGGCTTCGTGAACATCGACATTTCCGACAACGGCATCGGCATCGCCGCCGACGTGCAGCCCAAGATCTTCGAAATGTTCGCCCAAGTCAGCCCGGGTACGAAGGCGCACGAGGGACTTGGGATCGGGCTGGCGCTGGTCAAGCAGCTGGTGGAGTTGCACGGGGGGACGATTTCGGTGTCGAGCGAAGGGTTGAACCTGGGGAGCAGGTTCCAGGTGAGGCTGCCGCTGGCAGAGTAAAGGTGGGCCCCCGCTGCGGTTGCCTCAGCAAATCCTTTTCGCCGAAAATATCGGCGATCCAGGCCTAATCGGCCGCGACGTCTGGCCGGCGTTGTGCGATGTGCCACAACACACCCGCGGGATCGACCAGGCAGGCCAAGCGCAGCCCCCATGGCTGCATCGCCGGCGCGCGCGCCGATGCGACGTCGAAACGGTTTGGCAGGTCCAGCGCCGCGATATGCGTCCACCAGGCGTCGAGATCGTCGACCATCAATTGCATCATGCAGTTTTCGGCCCAAACCGGGTCGTAGCGGCGCGTCAGGATGAAGGCGCCAGGGCCGGCGGCGAAAATTGCAACGTCGCTGTCGAGCAGCTTGGGAAAGCCCAGTGTCTCGTAAAAGGCGGTGCTGGCGGCGAAATCGAGGGTGGGAAGAAACGCGCGCGGCGCCTGCGCGGACAGCGCCGCTGGAAAGACCGGACCTGTGCGCGGCGATCAGCGCCGCCACGTCACACCCGTCCACGGTCAGACCCGTTATATTGGCGTCTTCGATCACCACGCCCGAAAGATTCGCGTTGCGGATGTGGGCGCTGCGCATGTTCACATCGGTGAAGTGTGAATTCGAAAGGTCGACATTTTCGAACCGCGCGCCAGCCATGGCGCAATCGTGGAAAACCGCAGCTTCCAAGGCCTCGTCGTCGAACCGTCTGTCCTTGGTCATCTCCGCTCGCCTTCCACCCATGGTCGTCCAAGATCGATCAGCGCCGCCAGCGTGCGGCGCGCATTGCCAACCGCCGCGGGGCCGACGGATGCCTCCAGTGCGCCATCCAGCGCGGCGCGGGCCGTCGTTTGAATCTCCGCGGCGGCTCGGCCGCGCTGCGTCAACGTCACGATCTGTTGGCGGCGATCATGGGGGTCTGGCGTTCGCTCCAGATAGCCGCGCGTGACGAGGGTATCGACCAATTGCCCCGCGCCTTGCTTGGTGATGCCGAGCGCCCGCGCCAGCCGACTGATCGGCACGCCATCGCGTCGCGCCAGACCGCCGATGATGAAGAGTCCGTTCGTGGGAAGGTCGTCATAGCCCGCATCCGTGAGCGCGGATCGCAAGGCGTTGGAATAGGTCTGCTGCGCCTGGCGCAACAGGGTCGGCATCGACGGGGCGAGGCTCATGGGCGGGTCGTTCATGGTCCCGAACAAACGCCTTGAAACAGAGTTAGTCAGCTGAATTGACCATCAACCGGCTTTGTCTCAGGCGTGACTCCCGTCCCCTGATTGGCCATGACGCCTTGCTGATCTCCGCCCCAAAGTTCATTTTAATTATTATTTCTCGTCATAATATTAATATTGTTGACCTAGGAATGAATCTTGATAATCTCCGGTCCATGGATACGACGCAAAAACCACCACGCGAGTGGCGCGAGCTCACCGAGCTGACGCGCGGCGCGCGGCTGGTCGTGGAGCGGGTGCGGATCGCAGAAAGCGGCATCGCCATCGAGGGTCAGTTCGCCCTGCCCCAGTTGGCCCAGCTGACGCTGGAAGATCAGGTGTTCATCGCCGCCTTCGTGCGCGGCCACGGCTCTATCAAGGAGATGGAACAGGTGTTCGGCGTCAGCTATCCGACCATCAAGGCGCGGCTGAACCGGCTGGCCGCCGCGATGGATTTTGTCGAGGCGGCGCCTTCGCGGCCGGATGGACCGCCAGACGAGGCAACCGGCGCGAACATCATCGACCGCCTGGCGAAGGGCGAACTTTCGCCCGAGGACGCCATCAGCGCCCTGGAAGCCCACCGATCGGAGGACCCCCGATGAACGCCTTGCTCGCCCTCTGGTCCCGAAGCGCGACACCAGCGCGGCTTCGCGCCCGATCCCTCTGGTCTCGAAAGGAAACACCGATGAGCGACGACCGCCGCAAGATCCTGGACATGCTGGCCAGCGGACGTCTTTCCGCCGACGAGGCGGAACGACTGCTGGCGGCGCTCGCCCGACGCGGCACCTCGGACGGGCGCGCCGGCGATCAGGTTCGCCCCATGGGTTCGGCGCCGAAATTCCTGCGCGTCGAGGTCAGCAAACTTCGCGGCGACGGCGACGATACCAAGAACGTCAACATCCGCGTGCCTCTGCAGTTGCTGCGCGCGGGCGTGAAATTGCCAGGGCTGCTGCCTCCAAAGGCGCGGGACGATCTGAACGCGGCGATGCGGCAAAAAGGCATGGCGTTCGATTTCAACCATCTCAGGCCCGACAACGTCGACGCCCTGATCGCCGCCCTCGTCGAAACCAGCATCGACATCGACGCGCACGACGGTCGATCCAGGGTGCGGGTCAGCTGCGAATAGTCGCCGGTCAGAGGGCTTCCTGTTCCGGCGTGTCCAGGGAAGGGTGACTAGCGGCCTCTGCTGGGGGCTGCGACGCTCAGCGTTTCGCCAGAAGCTTCGCGGCAAGGAGGCCGGCGAGCACACAGGCTTCGTCATTGTCCGAAGTGTCTCCGGTCGCGCCGATGGCCCCGATGACATCTCCGTGGCCATCGACGACGATCACGCCGCCAGCCGCGGGAATGAGACCTTGCGACGCGAGGGGTCCAAGGGCGGCGATGAAGGTCGGGCGTTCGGCCGCCATCTCGCCGATGGCGCGCGAGGAGACGCCCAGGGCCAGCGCGCCCGCGGCCTTGCCGATGGCCAGCTGGGGCCGGAGGTTGGATGCGCCGTCCTGCCGTTTGAGCGCAATGAGATGGCCGCCGGCGTCCAGGGCCGCCATGGTCAATGGCTTCAAACCCAGTTCGCGGGCTTTTTGCAGGGCCGCATCAATCGCCGTTTCCGCCTGGTCGAGGGTCAAGTGGGCCAAACCAGACCTCGCTTTCAATGGAAATCGTATAGTGACTGGAGACCTTGCAGCATCACCGTACGCCGCGCGCGCAGAGTTGCAACATCTGGAGTTGCGGAAGTCTCTTTCCCGGACAATCTGCCTGCGCGATGCGTGATCGCCGGGGGCTTCAGTGCAGGCAGGTTGTCGCGCGCGAGTTGGTCGCGCCGCCAGGCGGCCGGCGGCGCGCGGAATTCGCGGCGAAAGTCGCGGCTTAGGGGCCGTTGGTCTGGTAGCCGACCTTTTCGGCGATGCGGGAGAGCGGGGCGTTGCTGCGGCACAAAAGGCTCGAAGGCGCAGCATCCGCCATTGAATCAGGTATTGGATCCGCGAGCTGCCGACCCTGGCATGGCTATGCCGGGTGGCTGGTGATTTTCTGGTCGGCGCCGATCATGACCGGATCCCACCTTCTGGTTTCCCTGGCGGCCACCGCCTACATCGTCGTGGCCATCCGCTGGGAGGAGCGCGATCTGGTCGAGGCCTTCGAAGAGGCCTTCCGCGACTACAAACGCCGCACGCCCATGCGGGCGCCGCGACTTGGCCGACGATGCCGCGGCGCCCCTTCGAGCCTCAGTGGACGTATATTTCCTCGATCACGTGCGTGCGGGTCGCGACGCGGACGTAGTTGCCATCCTCGTCGCGATACCAGCGATAGCCCACGCCGGGGTCACGGAGGTGGACGACATTCCAGTCGTCCACGACATAGCGATCGCCCCAATAGCGTTCCGGCCATGCCTGACCGGCGGCCCAGCGGGCGAGCTCATGGTGATACGCCTGCTTCTGTTCCTTGTATTGCTCTTTGCTAGCGTCGTACTGGGCCTTTTGGTCCTGGTATTGCGCCTGCTTGGCTTGGTAGTCGGCCTGGGCCTGATCGCTAGGCGTCTGAGCCAGGGCCGCCGTTCCCGACACGGTCATTGCAGCGCCCAGCGCGAGGATTATCGTCTTCATGAGGTAATTTCCATCTATGTGACAGAACAACGCTCAAACCTGGCCCAAGGTTCACCTAAAACTTGGCAACAAGGTGGGCGGAGACGCCGGGCCGCATGGTCTCCGGCTCTCATCACTCACTTCGCCAATGTCATCCGACACCTGCGCCGGGCCAACCGGCCGATCGGCCCGGCACAGGGGGCAGTTCGACTACTTGGCGGCCGTGATCGAAAGAGCCGGCGAAGAGCTTAGCGACGTGTCGATGTAGCACACGCCGGTTTTGCTTGGCAGGTGATCCTGAATCGTGATGGTCCCTTGCGAGAGGACCGCCTTGACCTGGTTGGGCCCGCACCTTCCCAGTCCGGCGTAACGGAGGGAGACGTGCGAGATCTGCAGTTTCTTGAGCGAAATCGCGCGCATATCCCATGGCAGGCCCATCGGCATGACGTTTTCGCAACCCGGGACCCCGCTGAACGTCAAGCCCGTGACAGAACCTGTGGACGCGCCGGTGACGCCCGTCATGGTGACCGCGCACGTGTAACTGCCGGCGGAACCCGTGACCGTGCCCTGGCCGGTGGCGGTAAATGTGCTATTGGCTGGATTGAGCCGATAGAGGTCGCCCGCATGCGCCACCGCGCCGAGGCTGAGAATGGCCGCCACCGTGGCGACCGTGGTTTTCAAGATCATGGTCGATTTCTCCCTGGGTTGTATTTGGTGCTAGTGCACAACCTCCGGAATTCATCATTGGTCACCAAGTTCCCGCGAAGCGGGAATTTCCCGATGTCGACCCGACCCTTATCTGTCGCTCGGTGAGCCACGAGAGCGTCGGGCGCCTGCGCGTGGAGACGAAAGCGTCACTCGGGGCGCTGGCGTATCAATCAGCGGGAAACCCGCTACGACACATGTCGGATCGGGATTGTGCGGCGCCTAGGCCCCGGCGGCTTTCTCGAAGCCGGCGATGACGCGGTCGACGTGCTCGAGCCTCGCCCTCGCATAGGCCAGGTGCCTGTCGGTGAACTCGAGCGCCCGGGCGCGGCGATCATCGTTCAGCTGTCTGGCGCTAGATTCGCAAAACTGGATCCGGTCCAGTAGCGCCTCACGTTCCAGATATATCCCGGTCGGCATTTGTCAGATGATCTTCGTGCTGGAGCGGACGGCGCGGCGCCCACGGCGGGCGCGAATGGTTCTCACGAACGCAATATCCGAGGCACGGCGCGTGTCAATCTGAATGTCGGTTTTTACACAAAATTAACGTCGTGTTTATCACAAATTCTGCAGCCGGCTTTTTGCTCGGTCGAGGGAGAAAGCAGGTCGCTGACCCCATGGCAGATCTCGTCGCCCGGCCGCATTCCCCCTCGGCCAAGGGGCTTCTCGGGTTGAGCAGCCGACCATGGCGCGCTCGCACTGGCGACAGGTCGGCTGCCACTGTCCGTCAGGGGCTGGTGTAGTTGCCCGTGGAGCAAGCGTGAGTCGAGTTGAGGAACTCCTGCTGGACCGTGTAGGTCTGGCCGCCGGCTGTCAGCCTGCCCTGGGAAGATTCGCAGAGGTCGCCTATCTCGTAGCCGTTGGAGGTGTTCCAGGCCTGGGGGAAGGCGGGGTTGCTGCCTGGCGTGGGAATGGCGTCGGTCGTGGCTTCGGCGAACTCGTGCGAAGACACCGATTCCATGCCGGCCGGGCTGTAGCCACAATCGGGCATGACGCCATAGAAAATGTTGTTGGGCGTCACCTGGGACGATACGGCTTCGTGATAGGCGCCGAACGAAGAGCACGAGTGCAGACCGTCCAGGGTGATGCTGACCCCCGCGGGAAAGTAGATCATGTACAGGGTGTTGAGGTCGGCGGCCGGCAGGTGCTGAGCGGTGATCTGTCCTTCCAGCTCGGTCTGCACGTCGGCGTCGGTGAGGCTGGTCTTCTTGTTGACGGGTGTGATGACGAACTTGCCGTGGAAGCTGCCGCGACTGATCGTCTGGTTGCTGCCGGGGTCGCCGTTTACGCCCACCATGCCCACAGTCGAATACTGGGCGAGCTGGTCCATATAGGTGCTGTTGGTGAGGGCCTTGAAGAACGGCTTGAGGATTCTCGTCGTCGCCTTGGGCACGTTGGGGCCCCACAGCACCACGACCACCTTGGTTTTCGAAATCACCGGCCCGCCGTAATAGAGCATCGAGGTCTGGGCCGGCGCCGCGCCCTTGGGAAACAGGTTCGGTTGGTAGATGTGATAGGCCTTGCCCTGAGGCGCGGCGATTGCAGACATCGGCGGGCACGCCGACAGGGCCAGCGCGGTCAGCGCGGCGATAGATCCAAGTCTCATGGGGAGATGCTCCAGCATGTCGTTGGCGGCGCGTGGCCGCACAACCGGGTGGCGGAAGAGAGGGCGAAATTGTGGCTGAAGTCAAGCCGAAGGAGGGCTCCGTCGCGAGTGCGCCCGGCCGCGTGAGAGGATCAATCCGCCAGGCGAATGTCCAGCCAGTCGTGGAAGTGCTGGACGCGGGATTCATCCTGGTTGAGCCAGGCGTGGGTGAAGCCGCGCGAGGCCATGCCCGCCTGCATGAAGGGCAGGTAGAAGAGGTCCTGGTCGATGGTGATATTCATCGACGTCCTGCCCGCCAGCACATCCTCGCGCGTGAGACTCTCTGGCTCGGGCCGCCCCGTCGAGGACAGCGGCGGCGCCGAGGGATTGAACCTCGCCTTCAGGGTCAGCTTGTCGAAGCAGCAGCGTCCCGGATCGGTAGGATGCGGCCGCGGACGCATGATCCAGAGCTCGTCGGACTGCACGGTCAAGATGATGTTGGGGAAGATATCGTACTGATAGACGTCGGAAAGCTGATCGTCCGTGAAGGCGTCGACATCGATGCCGCGTTGCGCCCCGATCTCGCGCTTGCGCACCTGGATCGCCCGTCGAACCTCGCTCACCAGGCCGCTGAAATCGGCGGGATCGAGATCGATCGCCCGCAGCAGCGCGGCCAGCGGGGGCGGCGGCTCGCGCGGGACCGGATAGCGGGGATTGATGACGCCGCCTTCGACCAGGACCCGGCGATGCCCGAACGGCATAAGCTCATTGCGCGCGTTGGCGCAGTCGACGAAGCTGGCGTGCTGGGGGTGGATGAAATCGACGTGGTACTGCTCGCTGAAATTGTCGATCACCGTCTTCCAGTTGGCGTCGATGCCGACGGTCTGCTCCTGGGTGAGGATCATGTCCTCGAAGCGATAGGGCGCCAGCTGGTCCGGGATCGGGCCCAGGAACTCGGCCAGCGGCTCGCAGCCCGGATCCATGTTTACGAAGACCAGACCCGCCCAGGACTCCACCTTCACGGGCTTGAGCGACAACCGTTCGCAAGGCGTCCCTTGCGCGAAGCGATCGGCGTCGGGGACCAGCAGGAGCGCGCCGTCGAGGTCGTAGCGCCAACCATGGTAGGGACAGGTCAGCGCCGGCAGGCTGCCGCGCTGGCGGGTCAGGATGCGATTGCCGCGGTGCTGGCAGGCGTTGTAGAGCGCCGAAAGAGCGCCATCGCGCCCACGGGTGACGATGATGGACTCTGCGCCGATCTCGAATACGAAGAAGTCGCCGGGCTCCGCCGCGTCGCTCTCGAGGCCCGCCAGCAGCCAGGTGCGCGTCCACATCCGGCTCCATTCCCGCCGCATGAAGTCCGCGCCGATGTAGCGCTCGGCGTCGAGAACCGCGTGACAGGGCGGCGCGGCGGCCGGGCCGCGGTCAAAGTCGAAATAGGCGCTCTGTTGAGCCATGCGCTGTTTCCTCGCCCGTTATCGACAAGGAATACACAATCGCGGCGAACACGCTAGCCCGGTAGAAACCGCCAATCTCTCCCACGACCTGCACCCTCGCTGCTCAACGCGTTGCGGGACGATGATCAATAGCCGGCGTGGGCGGCGCCGAGCGTGGTTTCGGGGATTTCGATGTCGATCTCGAGCGTTGAGACCTGCTCGCCGCGGTCGAACTTGATCATCACCCTGTCGTGATCGATGGCGATGTGCCGGGAGATGACGGCCAGGATCTCCTGCTGCAGCACCCTGGCGAGATCCGTGCGCCCCGAGAGCGCGCGTTCATGGGCAAGCAGCACCTGCAACCGCTCGCGCGCCACTGGCGCCGAACGGTTGCGCTTGAAGAAGTTGAGCAGGCTCATGCGAGGGCCGCCCTTCTTCCGAACAGCCGACTCATCAAGCCCCGGCGCTCGGCGGGCGTGGTGACCACGATGGTCTCACCCAGCAGCCGGCGGGCCGCCTCGTCGTAGGCGCGGGCGACGCTCGAGGCCGGGTTGTGCAGGGTCACCGGACAGCCGACGTTGGAGGCGGTCAGCACGTCGGGGCTTTCGGCGACGATGCCGAGCAATGGAATCGCCAGGATCTCGAGCACGTCCTCGACCTTCATCATTTCGCCACGGGCCGCGCGGGCGGCGTCGTAACGGGTCAGCAGCAGGTGTTTTTCAATCGACTCGCCGCGCTCGGCGCGCAGAGTCTTGGCGTCAAGCAGGCCGATGATGCGATCGGAATCGCGCACCGAGGACACTTCGGGATTGGTCACCACCACCGCCACGTCGGCGAAGCGCATGGCCAGGGTGGCGCCCTTTTCGATTCCGGCGGGGCTGTCGCAGATGATCCAGTCGAACTGCTGGCGCAACTCGTCCATGACGCGCTCCACGCCCGGCTCGGTCAGCGCGTCCTTGTCGCGGGTCTGGGAGGCCGGCAACAGATGCAGCTTGTCGATCCGCCGATCGCGGATCAGCGCCTGGGGCAGCTTCGCATCGCCCTGCACGACATTGACCAGATCGAAGACGACGCGGCGCTCGGCCCCCATGACGAGGTCGAGATTTCGCAGGCCGACATCGAAATCGACGACCACGACATTCTGTCCGGCCTGCGCCAGGGCGGCGCCCAGGGCGGCCGCGGACGTCGTCTTGCCCACGCCCCCCCTTGCCGGACGTCACCACCATTACCTTGGACATGCGATCAACAACTCCCTGAGCCACCAGATGCCCACGATTCGCTCAATCGAGCGCCGAAAACCTCAGTCCGTCGCGATCGCGCCGGATCTGCACGGCGCGCCCGTGCAAATCCGCCCCCCAGTGTTCGGCCGTGCGGTAGCGATCATCGACGGCGACCATTTCCGCCTCCAGCTTCTGACAGAAGATGCGGGCCGCCGCGCCCACGCTCAGACCGGCGATGGCCCGGCCGCGCAGGGCGCCATAGACATGGATGGAACCGCCGGCGATCACCTCCGCCCCCGAGGCCACCGCCCCGATGACGGTGATGTCACCGTGATCGAACACGATCGACTGTCCCGAACGCACGGGCCGATCGATCAACAAAGAGGGCGGCGGGCGCACCGGCGCCGGCGCCGTGGCCGTCGCGGGGGGCACCGCGCCGACGTCCTCCCTGACGGCCGTCTCACGCCCCGGGGGAATGATCGGCAGGCGGGACCATCGCGTCTGGCCGAGGACCGCAGGATCGATGCCCTCGACGCCGATGACCTTGATATTGCGCGCGGCCAGGGCGACCAGGGCCTCCAGGGCGGCCTCAGGTCCCCGCTCGTCCTCCAAGGCCGCGGCCAGATTGACCACCACCGGCCGTTGCTCGAACAGGTTGGCGGCGCGATGCGTCTGGGCGTCGAGCGCCTCGAGCCAGGCGGCGAGCGGCCACCGCGGCGCGATGACCAGGGCCAGGAGGCTGCGGCCGCGCATCAGAATGGTCGACGGCGCCGGGATACCGTCCTCGGTCCTGGCCGCCGCTGTCGACGGGTCTGCGTTCAATGGCCGATCCTCATGCATCGACCTCCGTTCGGGGTCGTCCGCGGGCGCTGGTCTGGATTGTGGCCTAAGCAGGCCTTAACGATTCGTGAAGCCCCAGGGGATCGGTTCGATGTGACGCGATTAAGGCGCGGCGAAAGCCCGCGGCCCGATGGACGTCATCAATCATGTCCTCGGACATTCGCGGACGATCCGGAAAGAGCGGCGATGTCATCGGCCAGCCGGATGAGTTGCGTCCGCTGCGTCTGCAGATTGGTCGCCACGGAGATCCTGACGCCCGCGGCCTCGGTCTTGACCGACGCCAGAGATTCGCTGTCGAGCCCCGCCGCCGATGCGTCGACGCCGTTCAGGCTCGCGACGACGCTCGCCACGGCGTCATTGGCCACACCGAAGTTTCGATTGTCCAGGGCGACAGCGGCGCGATAAGTCCACACGTCCGCACTCAACAGCTGCTTGGCCGACCGCAGCGATTTGATCTGCGTCTGGGCGCTTTGAAGTCGCGCCTTGGCGTCGGCGGCCTCCTGCGCCCCTGCCCCATGCCCGACAGCCCTGCCGATGAAGAAGGCGGCTACGCCCGCGACGAGCAGCACGCCGACGACAATCAACCAAGTCCGTGTGCCGGAAGGGCGCCGTTCCATCGAATACTACCTCTCATATCATGTTCAGTGGGCGGCACCCGTCAGACCCTGTCGCCGTATCTGCTTTGACGCCAGTCGTTGAACATTTTGGCTGTCTGCGGTTTGACGAACAGTGCGACGACTTCCGGATGTTTCAAACACACTTCGTGTTCGACGTCGATCACCAGCTGTTCAATATCGGCTGTGCGCAATTCATCGGCGAATTCCAGGCTCAGGGCCACCACGACCTGGTTGGGTGAAAGCTGCATCGTCACCAATGACTTCGCGCCGACCACTCCGCGCACCCCGGCCGCGATCTCCAGAATCGACTTCGAGAGGACGGAATCGGCCCGTTCCCCGATCAGCAGGCTCTTGCTTTCGCGGGCGATCAGAACGGCGGTCGCGCCCAGGATCGCGGCGATTGCGATCGACGCGACGCCGTCCCACAGGGGCTCGCGCAGGTACACCGCGGCGAGCGTGCCCGCGACGGCGACGATCGTACCCAGAAGGGCGGCGCTGTTCTCGAACAGGACGATGAAGGACGGCGGATCCTTGCTGCGCCGAACCGCCTCATAGAAACCGGACTCTCCCTTTGCGGCGATGAACTGCTTCAGCGCGAGGGTCCACGAGACGCCATCGACGACGAAGGCGAAAGCCAGCACCAGGTTGTTGATTGTCTGGCTCTCGATGGGGACCGGGCGAAGGATGTGCTCGACACCTTCGTAGAGCGCGGCGAGCGCGCCCATCGAGAAGACCAGCAGGGCGACGACGAAGCTCCAGAAGTAGAGCTCGCGCCCATAACCCAGCGGATGCTCCATGTCCGGGCGCCGAGCGGATCGGTGGACGCCATATACCAGGAGGAGCTCGTTCAACGTGTCCACGACCGCGTGGATGGCCTCGCTCGACATCGCCGCACTGCCCGTCCACACCGCTGCGCCGGACTTGGCTAAGGCCACGACGAGATTGCCGGCGAGTGAGGCATACAAGACTGGCGTCGAGGACGTACCGACCCTTGGTTTCGTTTGTTTTCCAGGCATGGGCGCCCGCAGACTCAGGACGTCACCTCTGCCGCACGCACCCGCGAAGCGGTCGGGCGCCTCAAGAGCGCTATTGGCCTTTCTTCGAAGCGAGCTTGCCGAAGGTCCGATCGAGAACCGCAAGGGACTTGCCGACCGCGCCGCTGATGGCGGCGTCAATGGTAGCCGCCTGGTCCGTCGCGACCAGGGGTTCGAGACCGCTTGGCCGCACTTCGATCAGGCAGTGCTTGTCATTGCCGCCCTTGTGGCCGTTGACGTCGGACAGATGAAGTTCGACGCGGCTGATCCTGTCGGCATAACGCGAGAGGCGATCGCGCACCGTGGCCTCCACCCCTGCGACAAATCGATCGCGCCCGTCAGTAGCGTTGTCGGTATTGATTTGAATCTGCATAGGAATTTGGCCTCTATGGAATTGAGCCGGCATCGCGCCGGAGGAGTCAGCTGCGCGCGACAAGCATTGCAATCTCGTGCGTCGGTCGCCCGACGATGTCCTTGGAGATCTCGCCGATCACACGTTTCTGGACCTCCGCATGATAGTGCTTGCGCAACTCTCCAAGGGTGCGTGGCGCGGCGACGACGATCAGCGTCTGGATTCGGCCTGCCAGGACTTCTCGCTTGAGCATCTCGGCAGCCTCGGCGGCGAAGCGGTCCTCGTCCTGTTGGTGGAAATCGGTCTGTTCATAGCCGGATCGCGCATCTCCGCCGCCCGCTTGGGTCTTTCCAGGCTGACTGGTCCCCTGATCACGCGTGGCTGTGCTCTCTTCCTCGGAATGTGTGACGAGGCAGAGCTCGGGGTCGGCGACGCCACCGTCGTTCCTGAAAAGCAGAACCTTGCTGCCGTCGATCACGAGCACATGCGCGTTGTGCGGAATATCCATGCAAACCTTTCGCTGCTTTGCCGGCCAGACCGGCCAGTTCACGACGAGCGGAACACGACGGAACCTTTCATGAGTCGCGATCCGCGCCCGCTCATCTCGAGCGGCGCGCGCGCAATCCAGAGCCGGCCCGGTCAGTGTCCGCTCAAAATGAGGTCGGCGATCACGCCGCTCGCGATAGCCGCAAGAACATATCTTCCGTCCACTTCGCGCCAGGCATAGCCGCGAGGAGGCCTGCGCAAGTGATGGACCCGATAATCGATGACGCGTCCGCGTCTCCAGTCGTACGAGCCGATATGGCCGCCGCGACGCCAGTCGCTGCGCGCCTGCCAACGGTGCGAGCGCCCGTGATCGTAATGATGGGAATATTCGTGATGGGAGCCCACGTGATGGGAATGTTCGTGATGGGAGCCCACGTGACGGGACCGTTCGTGATGTGAATCCCCGCGGTGCTCGTCGTGCTGTGCCGCGGCGACTCCCGCCGTCGCGGCCATTGAAAAGGCGATCGCAGAGATCATGACGCGGTTGATGATGTGTCTCCTCGAGGCATGGGTTGCGAGCATTACGCACCGCTCAAAAGCCAACGCACGACACAAGGCAAGGTTCAGTATTTCGAATGGACGAATGGACCTGGGACACGGTTCAGGAGCGCCGATCCGCAGCGCCCCAGGTTCGTCGGCCGCGGCTGTGCGCCGGAACCCGGGGCGCTCGCCGTGTGTTGTCGCCGAGCCACCGGAAAGGAACGGCCCTGCTAACCCCAAGGTGATCGCCTCTCTTTTCAAGCACCCGTAACCCACGCCCCGGAGACGCAGACGCGGCCTGCAGCGGCCGATGTGGCAGTGGCCTGGCGCGCTTCGACCGACGTCGCCGTGGTCGAAGACGATCGACTGTCCCGAGCGCACGGGCCGGTCGATCAGAAAAGACGACGGCGCCCCCCGCGACGGCCGTCTCGCGCCCCGGGGGAATTATCGGCAGGCGGGCCCACCGCGTCTGGCCAAGGACCGAGGGATCGATTCCCTCGACGCCGACCGCCTTGATGTTGCGGGCGGCCAGGGCGACCAGGGCCTCCAGGGCGGCCTCAGGTCCCCGCTCGTCCTCCAAGGCCGCGGCAAGATTGACACCACCGGGCGCTGCTCGAACATGTTCGCCGAGCGCCGCGCCTGCTCGTCGAGCGCCCAGAGCCACGCCGCGAGAGGCCACCGCGGCGCGATGACCAGAGCCAGGATGCTGCGGCCGCGCATCAGGATGGTCGACGGCGCCTGGCTCTCTTCCTCGGTCCTGGCCGTCACGGTCGACGGGTCTGCGTTCAATGGCCGATCCCCATGCATCGACCAGCGACTGGGCCGTCAGTGCGCGCTGGTCTGGGATGTGGCCTAAGCAGGCCTTGACGATTCGTGAAGCCCCAGGGGAGCGGATCGATGTGACGCGATTAAGGAAGGTCGCCCCCCGCTCCGGCGCCTTGCGACGCCATCAATGCCCTCTGACAGTGGCGGACGGGCCGGAAAGCGCGGCGATGTCATCGGCCAACCGCATGAGTTGCGCTCGCTGTGTCTCCAGATTGGTCGCCACCGAGATCCTGACGCCGGCGGCCTCGGTCTTGACCGACGCCAGAGCTCCGCTGTCGACCCCACCCGCCGAGGCGTCGACGCCGTTCAAACTCGCGACAGCGCTCGCGACGGCTTCATTGGCCACGCCGAAGTTGCGGCTGTCCAGCGCGGCGGCTGCGCGATACGTCCACACGTCCGCTTTCAGGAGCTGGTTGTTCGAATCGAGCGAGGAGAGCCGCGCCTGGGCGCTCTGCAGCCGCGCCTTGGCGTCGGCTGTTTCCCGCGTCCCTGCCCCACGTCCGACAGCGCCGCCGACGAAGTAGGCGCTCACCCCGGCGACGATCAGTATGCCGACGATGATCAGCCAGGTTCTCGTGGGAGAAGAGCGCCGGTCCATGGGAGTTACCTTTCACATTCACGTTCAGTCGGGAACAGTTCGGGGGTCTCGCGCCGAGAACCCTCATGTAAGGCCGCCTGCCGAGCGATTCGCGGACTGGCGTAGGAACCGGCGCGCGTCGCCCGGTGTTCGCATCGAGCCACCAAAAGGATCCGGTCATGTCAACCCCGCAAATGATTCCCGCGCTCTTCCTGTTCACGCTGATCGCCGCCCTGGTGATTGCCGTCGTCGCTTACGCCATGTTCCTGCGCAAGCGCAGCAACCGTCATCCCGTCGAACGGCCCAGTCAGGCGGGCCACACCATGGCCCCGACCGAAGACGACCAGCGAAAGTAAGGCGGCCGTGGCATCGCCTTTTTCGAGCCAGCGACAGGTCTGATCGTGAACAAGCTGCCCTCGGCATGGATCGCGGCGCTCGGCGTTGTCGCCTGCGCCATTGTCGGCGGCGCCAACGGGCCTCAGCAGCCGCGCGCGGCTGCGTGGTATCTGCGCCTGCGCAAGCCGGACTTCACGCCGCCGGGTCCGGCGATTGGCGCGACCTGGGGCGTGCTCGAGGCCCTGCTAGTCGCCAGCGGCTATCGCCTGCTGCGCGCGCGCGACTCGGCGGCGCGAACGGTCGCGCTCAGCGGTTGGGGCTTGACCCTGTTCGGGCTGGCGGGCTTTCCGTGGCTGTTCTTCCGCGAGCGACGCCTGACGGCAAGCACCTTCGCGGCGGGCGCCATGCTGGCGTCGGCCGCGACCACCGCCATTGCGGCGCGCGACGTCGACGAGTCGGCGGCGAAGCTCACAACCCCGCTGATCGCCTGGCTCGCGTTCGCCACCATACTCAGCGAGGAGCTGTTGCGCACCAACCGGTCGCGGTCGCGGGACTGAGGGACCGGCGGCGCCGCTTAGCAGGGAATGGTTTCAGCCTGCCAGCGCGTGAACGTTCCGGTCGTACCCTCGGCGCGGAGCAACGCCACGCGCACCGCCTCGCGGGCGCCCTCCTCCACCGTCTCGACGCCAGAGTATCCGTTGAGATTGGTCCTGGTGTAGCCAGGCGAGACGGTGTTGACCTTGATCCCCTCAGCCTCGAGCTCCAGCGCCATGGCGACCGTCAGGGCGTTGAGCGCCGTCTTCTACGCCTGATAGACCGGCCCGAATATCGCACGATAGGGGAAGGTCCCTTGCCGATCACCGTTTTCAAGGACGGACTCGCCTTTTTCAACCGCGACCCCTTCCTCGGCGGCTTCGCCCCGGACGCGCCCATGGATATTCGGTTCTTCATGTTCGACTCGCAGGTTCCGCTGGCGGTGTCGGTGTTCTCCGCCGTCAACACCCACCCCGCCTGGAGAACGAAGCCGTCCTGGCGCCTGGTGTCCGCAAACGACAAGGTCATCCCGCTGGATGTCGAGCGGATGTACGCAAAGCGCATGAAGGCGACGACCCGCGATGTCGCCGGCAGCCATGTGGCCTTCATCTCGCACCCGGACGTCGCCGCCCGCCTGATCGAGGACGCGGCGACTGGCGCCGGCTCGAAGTGACGATCGCGGGATCCCGCGGGGCGGCGCGAGCCGCCTAACCGAGGTCCGCGGCGATCGCCCCCGCCAGCTGGCCCGCAAGGGCGCTGAGTTCCGTAGCGTTGCCCTGAACGCCGGCGCCCGACGACGGAACCGTCAGCGTCACCGAGCGCTGGCGCGCCGCCGCGCCCCTGGGCGCGGATAGCACGGTCCAGCTGGCCTGCATGACCACGCCCTGCGCGCTGGGCGTGATCGAAAGGATATCGACGACAAGGCCCCGCGAGCCCGGCAGCTTGGGCGCGTCGGGGAAGGTCACCTTGTCGGCCGGCAATATCGCCGCGAGATCCTGGGTGAGCACCCGGCGGAGCAGCTCGCCGACCGGGGCGGCCCAATGATCGTTGTCGCTGACCGTGAACCGGTCGCCGCCTTCGTCGCGCACCAGTTCGGGTCGGTCGAGGCTGGCGGGAATGTGCACGGCGTCGATCCGCACCGGCGGTCCGGCGTACGCCGCCCGCGCCTGGACGGACGGCGTCGTCGGCTGCAGGGTGTAGAAGCGGGTCTGGGCGCCGGCGCATGCGCACAGCGCGAGCGTCAGGAGGGGAGCGGTCAACTGTCTCATTTTTCCTTCGCCTTGCCGCGCAGCACGGCCTCTGGATGCCGGCTGAGATAGTCCGCCAGCGCGCGCAGGGATCGCGCGGCGTCGGTGAGCTGGCGCAGGGTTCCCGGCAGGCTGGCGTCCTGGGTGGCGCCATCACCGCTGACGATGGCGTTGGCCGATGTCGCCAGCGCCTGCAGCTGTTCGGCTGAACGGTTGAGGTTATCGATCAGCGGACCGACCTTGGGGCGGGTCTCGGTCATCATGGCGTCCAGCTGGCCCAGACTGTGATACAGATGGGCCACACTCTCTCTGGTGGCGGGCGAAGCGGTCAGGGCGTCGAGGCGCGACATGATGCGGCGCACGGCCTGGCCGATCTCGACGATCGGGATCTGGTCGACCTTCGAAAGGATAACATTGGCGTTGGCCGTCACCGAGGACAGGTCGCCCGAGGGGGCGCTGGGCAGAATGGGGAACGCCATGGCGTCGCGCCGGGCGCCCAGCATCGCTCTGCTCGCGCCAGGCGCCCGCGCCAGTTCCACGATCCGTCCGCCAAACAAGGGTGGGTTCTGCGCCAGTCGAACCCGGTAGCCCGCGCGCAAAAGAGCGCCGACGGTCCTGTCGGTATCGGCGATCATCCCCGGCGTCAGGACCGAAACGACCCCGGCCTGTGGACGCAGGCGTTCTGGCTCGACGCCGATCGTCACCGGCGTGGACAGAGCGCCGGTCGCCGGATCGATCTCCAGCGAGCGACTGGTCACCGATCCGACTTCAAAGCCGCGCAACATCACCGGCGAGCCGACGTCGAGCTGACCGACCGGGCCGTCGAACAGCACGCGATAGAAGACCTGCGGTCCCCGAGGACCTGCGATGGCGTGAGGCTTGTCCCAGAACAGGGTGAAGGTCGACCCCGACGCGGCCGGAGACTGATCAATCACGTCGGCCGGCGTATCGAACTCCACGCCGCCGCCGAACGCGGCGTTGCCGGGCGCGAGCTGGGTGTTGATGCTGCCGCCGGCGAGCGAGATCGACACCGGGCTGGTATTGTAGAACAAGGTTCCGCCGCGCACGAACCGATCGTACGGCGCGCTGACGAAGATCTTGGTCTTGAAGTTGTTGCGGCCTAGCAGATCGACGTCGGTGACCTTGCCCACTTCGAGGCCGTGATAGAAGACGTTCGCTCCCGGCCGCGCGGCCCCGATCTCGCTCGACACCAGCACGTAGCGACTGCCGGCGGTCCCGGGCAAGACCGGAGGCGGCTGGTCGAGGCCGTCGAACCGCCGAGTGTAGGGGCCGTCCCCTGGGGCCATGCCGATGACGACACCGGCGAGGGCAGCGCGCAAGGAGTTGATGTCGGTCAGGCTCGGCTTTGCCCCCACCAGCCAGAAGCGGGTTCCGGCTCGCAGAAGCGGTTTGGCCGATGTATCGAGCTTCAGCGTCATGTCGACGCGGCGGCCGTCATTGCTGAGACGGACTTTCGTCACGTGGCCGATCGAGAGGCCCTTGTAGACCACCTGAGTGTCGCCCGGCTTGGCGTCGGCGGCGGAATCGAAGCTCACGACGACATCGACGCCATTGTGGACCAGCGCCTGCAAGCCGAAGTAGGCGACGATCAGCAGGGCGGCCAGCGGCAAGGCCCAGACGAGACCGGGCCAGCGGCCGCGGGTCTCGATGGCGGCGGTGCGCCGCGCGCCCGCGGCGTACGTCGCCGGATCAGGCGGCATCGTCATACGGGGCTCCGGGATGGCGCGCGCTGGCTCGCGGCGTCCCACATGAGGCGCGGATCGAAGGTCCGCGCCGCGATCATGGTCAGGATCACCACCGCGGCGAACGCCGGCGCCGCCGGCTCGGCGCGGCCATAGATGAAGTTGTTGTATTGCATCACCGGCACGAAGCAGGCGATCACGAACGGATCGACCATCGACCAGCGGCCGATCTCCTCGACGATCTTGTAGACGCGCGTCTTCAGCACCAGCCGCCGCGTGGATCGCCGGAACACCGACACCACGCAATAGCCGAGCCCGGCCAGCTTCAGGAACGGAATGGTGAAACTGGCGCAGAAGACCAGCGTCGCCAGACCGTAGAGCCCGGCCCTGGCCAGATCGATGACCCCCTGCAGTATATTGTATGGCGTGGGATGCAGGCCGATGGGGATGGTGGCGATGGCGAAGAAATTGGCTGGAATGTAGAGAAGCAGACCGGCCGACGTCAGGGCCAGGGTCCAGGCGATCGAGTCGGTCTCGCGCGCCGACAGTCGCGCGCCGCAACGTTCGCACGGTGAGCCAACCGCCGTCGCGGGCGCCACGAGATCACACCCGAGGCAGGAGCAAGCGATATCGCCAGGCGCCAGCGTAGCGTCGGCCCGCAGCAGCCGCCATACGGCGGCCCTGTTCAAAGTGGCGCGCGTCAAGAGCGACAGAACGCCGACGGCGATGAAGCAGATCGCGCCCGCACCCAGCTGCACCGTGATCGTCGCCGACAGCCGGGCGTAAGCGACCCATAGGGCCAGCAGAAACACATCGGGCATCGCCCACTGCTCTAGGGTGTTCGCCAGCCTGAACGCCCGCCCAAGCCAGGCCGGACGCGCGCCGAACCGCAGGGCTCCTAGGACTGCGCACAGGAGGGTGAAACGGGCGAACGGAAAGGCCACCACGAAAAGGCCGATCGCCACCGCAAGCCACGGCCAACCGTCGGTCCACATGAACCGAGCCCCGGAGCCGAGCACGCTTTGGCGAGACACTCCGAGCGCAGAGCTGGTGATAAAGGGCAGAAGGTTGGCCGGAAACAGCAGAAGCAGAGTCGCCAGGGCGCAGGCCAAGGCGGCGGTCAGGCTGCGCCCGCCCGAACGCTCCAGCACCGAACGACACACCCGACAGCGCGCGACGGCGGCGCCGGCTTCCGGCGGGCGAGTCTGCAAGGCCCCGCAGTTCGGACAGCCCATGTCGATCAAGGGACTCTCCTTGTGCGCCGTTGTCGAAAGGCATCAACGCACAAGTCGGCGATCGGTCTCCGCGCAGACGTCGACTTTCATGGAGCCCGCGCCGCTCACCGGCTTCAGCGCTTTGCTTTGGTGATCAGGCCCCGTGCGGTGGCGCAGATGTTGTCCACGGTGAAACCGTACTTCGCTTGCAGCTTTGCCAGAGGCGCGGAGGCTCCGAAGGTGGACATGGTGATGGTCGCGCCCTTGGACCCGACATAACGATCCCAGCCCATGGCGCCGCCCTGCTCGACCGCCAGCCTCGCCAGGACGTCTGGCGGCAGCACCCGGTCGCGGTACGCCTGATCCTGTTTCTCGAACAGATACCAACTCGGCAGGGAGACCACGCGCGAGCGAACCCCTTCGGCGGTGAGCTTTTCGTGCGCGGCGACCACCATCGGCAGTTCACTGCCCGTCCCGATCAGGATCAGTTCCGGTTCGCCGTCACTATCGCCGAGCACGTAGCCGCCCTTCTGCAAGCCATCGGCGGAAGCGTACTCGGTGCGATCCAGCGTCGGGATCGCCTGGCGCGAGAAGACCAGGGCGGTGGGCTCACGCGTGTGTGTCAGAGCCACCCTCCACGCCTGGGCGGCTTCGTTCGCGTCGCCGGGTCGGATGGTGTCGAGCCCGGGAATGGCGCGCAGGGAGGCCAGCTGTTCGATCGGCTGATGGGTCGGCCCGTCTTCGCCAACGCCGATCGAATCGTGGGTGAAGACGAAAATGGTCGGCGCCTCCATGATCGCCGCCAGCCGGATCGGCGGCCGCATGTAGTCCGAGAACACCATGAAGGTCGCGGTATAGGCGCGCAGATAGCTTAGCGTCATGCCGTTGGCGATCGCCCCCATGGCGTGTTCGCGAACGCCAAAATGCATGTTGCGCCCGCCGTAGCCGCCCGGCTCGAAAGACCCCGCGCCCTCGAAGGTGAGCAGGGTCTTGGTGGAAGGCGCGAGGTCGGCGGCGCCACCCATCAGCATGGGAAAGTGGGGCGCGATAGCGTTGAGCACCTTGCCGGCGGATTCGCGTGACGCAATTCCCTTCGCGTCGGCCGGGAAGGTCTGGATGTCCCTATCCCACCCCTTGGGCGGCTTGCCCGACCGCAGCCCCTCGAATTCCTCGGCGAGGTCCGGGTGCTCGACTCTGTAACGGGCAAACATCTCCTCCCAGCCGGCCCGCAGCGCGCCACCGCGCGCGCGCATGGGATCGCCGAGCGAGGCTTCGACGCCATCCGGCACCAGGAACTGCGCGTCCTGCGGCCAGCCGTAGGCGGCCTTCGTGGCGCGGATCACGTCCTCGCCCATGGCGTCGCTGTGGGCTTTCTGGGTGCCTTGGATCGGGCTGCCGTAGCCGATTACGGAATGGAGGACGATGAAGGTGGGCCGGTCGGCTTCGACCTTGAACGCCTCGATCGCGCGACCGAAGGCGGCCGTGTCGTTCGCGTCGTCGAGATGGATGACGTTCCAGCCGTAGCCCTCGAAGCGCTTGCCGACGTCCTCGGTGAAAGCGAGGTCCGTCCTGCCTTCGATGGTGATGTGGTTGGAGTCGTAGACCCAGCAGAGATTCGACAGCGCCAGATGCCCGGCGAGCGAGCCGGCTTCCTGGCTCACGCCTTCCATCATGTCGCCGTCGCCGGCGAAGACGTAGACGTCGTGATCGAACAGGGTAAAGCCATCCCGGTTAAAGTGCGCCGCGAGCGCACGCTCTGCGATCGCCATGCCGACGGAATTCGCGCAGCCCTGGCCGAGAGGCCCGGTCGTGGTCTCCACCCCGGTGGTCATCCTGTATTCGGGATGGCCTGGGGTTTTGGAATTGAGCTGGCGAAACTGTTTGATGTCGTCAAGGCTGACAGCGGGCCTACCCGACTTCTTTCCGTCGCCGTCGATCTCTTCGATCCCGGCCAACATGATCAGCGCATAGAGCAGCATCGAGGCATGCCCCACCGACAGCACGAAGCGGTCGCGGTTGGGCCAGTCGGGCGTGGTCGGATCGTAGCGCAGGTGGTCGCGCCACAGCGTGTAGCCCACCGGCGCCAAGGCCATCGGCGTGCCCGGATGGCCGGAATTGGCCTTCTGCACCGCGTCCATCGCCAGGGTGCGGATGGTGTCGATCGCCAGCCGTTCGGGCGAGCCGTCTTCATGCACGGACGATTGCGCAATCGCTGAGGAAACCATTCGAATACCTACCTTTGATGTCGACGCAGGACCCGCGGCGTCATTCCGCGGGACGCGCGCCGGGTGTTTGGAGAACGTCGGGCGCAAGATGCCGCTCCCAGCGCGCGAGAATATTTGTGTGCCGCCGTGGCGGGCCGGCGCCCCATCAGCGGGTTGCGCGACAGACCCAAAGGCCGTCTCTTGCCGAAGTGTCGCGATCGAACGGGTCGATCATGGCTCGCGCGCGAGCCGGGCTTCGGCGGCGGCGCGGGCGGCGGGGTCGCCGACGTGCATCCATACACCGTCCATGACCACCCCGTGCAGACGACCGCGCTCGGCGTAAGCCATCCAGTGGGAAAAGATGCCGTGAGGACCGGCGGGCCAGAGGTCGATCAGGCGAGGATCGAGCATATGCGCGCCCATGAACGCGTAGGGAGCGTCGAGCGCGCCGCCGCGATGGGCGATCCGCCCGTTCTCGGCCCGGAAAAAATCACCCCTGCCCTCGAACCCGAGGCTGTCGGCGACGGGCGCGAGCAGCAGAAGGTCGTCCATGCGCTCAGGGTCCCAGGCGTCGACGAGTCGTCCGAGGGCGGACCGGCCCCTCTCGATCCAGAGGGAATCTATGTTGACCACCAGGATCGGCGCATCGCCCACCAGCGGGCGCGCCTTCTTCATGCCGCCGGCGGTTTCGAGCAGGGCCGCGCGCTCGTCCGATATGACGATCTCGAGGTCGCGGCGCCGGGCGAGATGCGCCTCCAGCGCGTCGGCGAAAGCGTGGACATTGATCACCGCGCGCGTGACCCCTGCTTCGACGAGCCGATCCAGGACATGGTCGATCAGCGCCTTGCCGGCCACCTCGATCAGAGCCTTGGGGCGATCGTCGGTGAGGGGGCGCATGCGCGTGCCCAGGCCCGCGGCCAGGACCATGGCGGTGGTTGGTCCTCTCATGCGCGCACCTCCTTGGGAACATGTCTCTCGAGCCAGAGACCCAGCCCCGGCGGCGCCGGATCGGCGAGACAACGATCCAGGTAGCGCCACAGACGGGGCATGAACGCCTTGTAGCGCGGCTTGCGGTCGCGGACCACGAGGCGAGCGAACAGGCCCAGGATGCGCGCCAAGTTGAGGGCGCCCAGAGCGTGGAAGGCGGCCAGCATGGCCCGGCGATCGACCTCGGAGCGGTGGCCGAAATACCGTGCGAGCACCGCATCCTCGCGTTCGGAAGAAACGTCGCGCCTGGCGTCGTGCAGCAGCATGGAAAGGTCCCAGGCGGGGTGGGCGCGCAGGGCGTCCTGGAAGTCGAGAAGGCCGACGCGGGCGACGCCGATACGGCGTGGCAGCCAGATCAGGTTCTCCGCATGAAAGTCCCGGTGACAGAAAACGGTCGCGCCCGCCTCCCCCGCGGCGCGGATCGGCGCCCACAGGTCCTCCCATTCATCCCGCGCGGCCTCGCCGAAATCGAGATGGGGATGCAGTCGCGGCAACCATTCGAGAAAGAGATCGCCGCCGGTCTCGAGGGCGACCGCATCGTAGGTCAGCAGCGGCCAGGTCGCGCCGTCCGCCGCGAGCACATCGGGCGCGGTCTCGGAATGCAGTCTCACGAGGACATCGGTGGCGGCGTCGTACATGGGGGCTTCGTCCGCGCCGCCTTCGATCAGGCGCGCGTATAGGTCGTCGCCGAGATCCTCGAGCACGGCCAGGCCCTCCGCGAAGTCGCTGGCGAACACACGGGGGGCCGAAAGACCCAGACTGCGCAGATAGCCGCCACAGGCGACGAACGCGTCCACGCGCCCGGCGGCGAGCCGCGCCATCGCATTGTAGCCCAAAGTCGCGCGCGTCGCGGCGTCGGCGCCCGGAGGACAGGGGTGGGTCTCCACCGACGGCGGCTGGTCCATCAGGATCAGAGTGGCGCCCGAAGGCATGTGCAGGCGTTCGTAACGCCGGGTCGACGCATCCCCCTGGAGCGTCTCGCGCTTCGCGTCGGCAAGGCCAGCCTCTGCGAGGAAGGCCCGACGGGCGGCTTCGCGGTCGGAAGGGGGAGTGAACAGGGGTGGTAGCTCGCGCGAATCGGGAAGAAACACCCGTCCGTCCGCTTTTTATGGCCAGGGACGTACGGCGCCAAGCGATCAGAAATCACCACTTTGATTGGAACCGGCCTGCGAACTCCTATCTTTACCCGCCGACGAGCGGGCAGATCGGAGACAACATGGCAGGCGGTTGGACGCGCGACGGCGCCGTTTTGGACCAGATCGACGACACCATCACCGATGGCGTTCTGGCGGCGCGGGCGCGAATCCCCGCAGGCGAGGGCACGGTCAACTGCGTGGAGTGCGGTGAGGAAATCCCGCCGGCGCGCCGCCGCGCGCTGCCGGGCGCGCGAACCTGCGTTCACTGCCAGTCCGGGCGCGACAGTCGTATCGTCATACCCGGCATAAACCGCCGCGGCAGCAAGGACAGCCAGCTTCGCTAGACGAGGAGGCGCAGGATCAGGAAGTTCGGGCGCCTCCGGCGGCCTGCGGCGCCTGTCTAGATCAATCCCTCGTGCTTCATGGCCTTGTGGACGGCGGGCAGGCCCATCATGCGGTCGCGCAAGGCGACGAGCGCCGCGGGCGCTTCGATCGCATTCTTCTGCGCCCAGAGAAGCATGACGAAAAGATAGCAGTCTGCGACGCTGATGTCCGCCCCGAACAGAAAGTCGCCTTTCATGGTGTCGGCGAGGTAGCCCATGCGCATCTTGATCGCCTCGCCGGCCTTGGCTTTTTCGTCATCCCCGGCGCCGGAAAAGAAAGGCTTGAAAGACTTGTGTATTTCGGTGGAGATGTAGGCGAGCGCCTCAAGGAGATGGGTGTGGCCCATGGGGCCGGCTGGCTCGAGGGCCGGCGACTGATGCGCGATCCAATCTAGAATGGCGATGTTTTCGCTGAGCGTCTCACCGGAGTCGAGCGTGAGCGCGGGGACATAGCCCTTCGGATTGATCGCGGCGAAATCCTCGCCGCTCTCGGTCTTCCTGGTCTTCAGATCGACCTTCTCGTGTTCGAAAGACAAGCCCGCCACGTGCAAGGCGATGTGGTCGGCCAGGCTACACGCGCCAGGCGCGAAATAAAGCTTCATAACGTCACTCCATGTTGGACTGCCATAGCAAACGCCCGCGGGTCGGATTGGTCGCGCTGGACACCCGGGAATTTCGCGCGGTCGCCGCGCCGTCTTTTGGAACACGATGCACGGTCGAGTCCGTTCGGGCCGGGAATCGCCAGCCGGCGGCAATTTCCCCCGCTCATGCGAGGCGCAACCGTATGTCGCGATAGGCCGCCGTGATCAGGTCGACCAAAGCGCCTTCGTTTACGCCCTGCCCCCAGCGGAGCTTCACATGGCGCATGCGCTTGCCCGAGCCTTCCAGAAGTCCGGCGGGATCGCCGAGCGCCATTCCGTAGAAGAAGCCCACATTCACGTGAGCACTGAACGCGCCGACGTAGCCGAACGGCGCGTCGCCAACGCACGCCGTGGGATGGCCATCGTGCAGAAGCTCGCGAACATCGGCGCCGCAACCTCGCATGCGCTCGAACCAGGGCTGCGCGATCCGCCTGAGCTCATGATCTGGCGTGGAGAACCAGGCGTCGACGCTCGGGTCTCTCTGAAGGGCGCCCGTGAAGGTTAAGAGCTTTTCCATCAGGTTCCGCCGTCGACGTTCAGGGCCCGTCAGATCTGGCTGAAGATAAACCGCTCCATCGCCTGGGCGAACCCCCCCTCGTTGTTGCCGCCGGTGACATAGTTCGCGGCTTGCCGGACGGCGGGCTCGGCGTTTCCCATGGCGATGCTCAGCCCGCCGACCTTGAACATGTCGACGTCGTTGGGGCCGTCGCCTATCACTGCGACCTCTTCGAGCGGAACGCCCAGCTGCCTGGCGATCGAGCGCACGCCCGCGCCCTTGTTGGCCAGCGCGTCGGTGATATCCAGATAATATCGCTGCGATCGGACAATCGTGGCCCTGCCCGACAGTTGGGCGCGCAGCTCGGCCTCGCAGCGGCCCAGTAGCGCGGCGTCGTCGCTCACACCGACGATCTTGGCCGCCTTGTCGAGCGCCGCGCCGAAGTTCTGGACGATGGTGGGCTCGAACCGCACCGTGCGGATCTCGCGTGCGTTGTAGGCCGAGGTCGCGTTCTGCGCGAACCACTCCTGGCCGGCGAAGACCCAGACGTCGACCCCGCCGTTCGCGAGCGACTTGACGGTCCGCCTCGCCTCGTCGGGCTCCAGGAGATGCTGCTCCAAGACCTCGTTTTCAGCCGTCGAGATCACGCCGCCATTGAAGCCTGCAAACACAAGCGGGACGTCCAGCGCCTTGATCACCTCGGCCATCCCGCGCGGCGGGCGACTGCTGATCAGCGCGAAGGCGACGCCAGCGTGGGCGAGTTTCGCGACGGCCTGGCGGTTCGCCTCCGGCAAGCTCTTGTCGTCGGCGACGAGCGTTCCATCGACATCGGAAATCACGGCGGAAATCCTGCCGCCGTGTCGTTGCGGAGCGATCGTCTCGCCGCGCGGTCTGGCTTCCAGCGCCATTGCTACACCCCGTCTAAAACGTCAGCGACCTGGCTTCCTTCACGTGCGGCAGGGCCCGGATCTTGGCGATCAGGGCATCGTCGGGCGCCTGATCCACGCCGACAAGGGCGATCGCGTCGTCGCCCGCCGCGACGCGGCCGAGGTTGAAGGTCGCGATATTGACGCCTGTTTCCCCGAGTAAATGGCCCAGGGCGCCGATGAAGCCGGGCTTGTCGAGGTTGTTCACATAGAGCATGGCCGGGCCGAAGGCGGCGTCGAGCTCCATCCCCTTGACCTCGACGATGCGCGGCGCGCCTGCCACCACCGTGCCCGCGAAGCTTCGGCGGCCCATGTCCGTGATGACGGTGATGCGCATCAGGTTCTCATAGACCGGCGAGAGTTCCTGGCGAGACTCCGAGACCGTGACGCCGCGATCGCGGGCCACCGCCGGGGCGGAGACCATGTTGATTTCGGCCAGCATGGGGCGGAGCACGCCGGCGAGGGCGGCCGCGGTCAGCGGCTTGACGTTCAAGGAGGCGATGTCGCCTTCGAACGCCACGTCGACGCCCTTGAGACCGGCGTCGACCATCTGACCTGCGAAGGCGCCGAGCTTCTCGGCCAACGCCACATAGGGGCGCAGCTTGGGCGCCTCGTCGGCGGTGATCGAGGGACTGTTGAGGGCGTTGGTCACCGCGCCGGTCAACAAATAGTCGCTCATCTGCTCGGCCACCTGCAGGGCGACGTTCTCCTGCGCCTCGCCGGTGGCGGCGCCCAGGTGCGGCGTGGCGATGAAGTTGGGCGCGCCGAACAGGACGTTCTGTTTGGCCGGCTCCTCGACAAAGACGTCGAACGCGGCGCCGCCGATGTGGCCGTTCTCCAGGCCGGCGCGCAGTGCGGCCTCGTCGACGAGACCGCCACGGGCGCAGTTGATGATCATCACGCCCTTGCGGGTCCTGGCCAGGGCGCCGGCCGACAGTATGTCGCGGGTCTTGTCGGTCAGCGGCGTGTGCAGCGTGATGATGTCGGCGCGCGCCAGCAGGTCATCGAGCTCGACCTTCTCGACCCCGATCTCCACGGCCCGTTCGGGAGAAAGGAACGGGTCGTAGGCGATGACCTTCATCTTCAGGCCGTTGGCGCGGTCGGCGACGATCGAGCCGATGTTGCCGGCGCCGATCAGTCCCAGGGTCTTGGCGTAGAGCTCGACGCCCATGAAGCGGTTCTTTTCCCACTTGCCCGCCTGGGTGGACGTGTCGGCGGCGGGTAGCTGCCGGGCCAGCGCGAACATCATGGCGATGGCGTGCTCGGCGGTGGTGATCGAATTCCCGAAGGGCGTATTCATCACCACGATCCCGGCGGCGGTGGCGGCGGGAATGTCGACGTTGTCGACACCGATGCCGGCGCGCCCGATCACCTTCAGGTTTCTGGCGGCGGCGATGACGTCCTTGGTGGCCTTTGTGGCCGAGCGGACGGCGAGACCGTCGTAGTCGCCGATGATGGCGATCAGTTCGTCCTTGGTCAGGCCGACCTTGACGTCGACCTCGACGCCGCGCTGGACGAAGATGTCGACGGCGGCCGGTGAGAGCTGGTCGGCGATGAGAACGCGAGGGGCCATGCGAAACTATTTCCTTTGAGAGCTTTTCCTCCCTCCCCTTTATGGAGAGGGACAGACGGCGAAGCCGTCAGGGTGGGGTAGTGCGCGGACATCAACGGCAGTGTGGGATTTCATCGACACTTCCCCACCCTGGACGCTGCGCGTCCTGTCCCTCCCCATAAAGGGGAGGGAGGAAGTCGGAATCAGGCCGGCGCCAGCTCGGCTGAGACGGTGGCGAAGGCCCAATCGAGCCAGGGCGTCAGGGCTTGCAGGTCATCGGCATCCACCGTCGCGCCGCACCAGATGCGCAGGCCCGGCGGCGCGTCGCGGTAACCGCCGATGTCCAGGGCGACGCCCTCTTTTTCCAGCAGGCTCGCCAGGCGCTTGGCGAAGTCGGCTTGCGCGTCGGCCGGCAGGGCGGTGATGGTGGGATCGACGACCTTTAGGCAGACGGAGGTGTTCGACCGGCTGGCGGCGTCCTCGGCGAGGAAGGCCACCCACGGCGTGGCGTCCACCCAGGTCGCCAGAACGCCGAGGTTGGCGTCGGCGCGGGCCTTGAGCTCCGGCAGGCCGCCGATCGACGCCGCCCACTTCAACGTATCGAGCCAGTCCTCCACGCAGAGCATCGAGGGCGTGTTGATCGTCGCGCCCTCGAAGATCTCGCGGTTCAGCTTGCCGCCCTTGGTCATGCGGAACAGCTTCGGCATCGGCCACGGCGGCGCATAGCTCTCGAGGCGTTCCACGGCGCGCGGCGAGAGGATCAGCAGCCCGTGCGCGGCCTCGCCGCCGAGGGCCTTTTGCCAGGACAGGGTGACGACGTCGAGCTTGGGCCAGGCGAGATCCTGGGCGAAGCAGGCGCTGGTGGCGTCGCAGATGGTCAGGCCCTGCCGCTTCGCCGCGATGAAGTCGCCGTTGGGGACGCGCACGCCGGACGTCGTGCCGTTCCAGGTGAACACCAGGTCTGCGTCGGCGCGGACCTTGGCGAGGTCGGGCAGGCGGCCGTAGGGGGCGTCGAGCACCTCGGCGTCGAGCTTGAGCTGTTTCACCACGTCGGTGACCCAGTCCTTGCCGAACGATTCGAACGCCAGGAGCTGAACGGGCCGCGGGCCGAGCATCGACCACAGGGCCATTTCCACAGCGCCGGTGTCGGAGCCTGGGACAATGCCGATCAGATAGTCGGCCGGAACCTGTAGCACCACGCGGGTCTGGTCGATGGCGGCTTGCAGGCGCGCCTTGCCGACCTTCGAGCGGTGCGAGCGCCCCAGGATGGCCGTTCTCAGATTTTCAGGGGTCCATCCGGGGCGCTTGGCGCAGGGGCCGGATGAGAATTCAGGTCGCGCCGGCCGCATGGCCGGCTTCGCGGGGGTGTTCATGGCGATGTATCCCATCCTTTCAGATGGACTGCGCCCCGTTGGGAGGGCGTGGCCCGCCGCGTAGAGACTTCAATTCGCGGCGGGATGCAAGCTGAGAATTTCGCATCAGGTGGTCAGCACCACCTTGCCCAGGTGCGCGCCGCCCTCGAGCCAGGCGTGGGCGGCGGCGGCGTCTTCGAGCGGGAAGGTGCGGTCGATGATCGCCCTGACCTTGCCGGAGGCGACCCACGGACAGACCACGCGTTCGATCTCGCCGGCGATGCGAGCCTTCTCTTCGGCCGAACGCGGACGAAGGGTCGAGCCGGTGACGATCAGGCGCTTGATCATCAGTTTCAGGATCGGCAACTCGACCACCGCGCCGCCGAGGGTGGCGATGTGCACCAGCCGGCCGCCGGTCTTCAGCGCCTCGAGGTTCTTGGGGAAATAGGGGCCGGCGACCATGTCGAGGATCACGTCGACGCCGCCCTCGGTCTTGGCGACGGCTTCGAAGTCGTCGGCCGAGGTGTCTACGGCGATATCGGCGCCGAGGCTGAGCGCCTGGGCGGCCTTGTCGGCGCCGCGGCCGGTGGCGATCACCCGGGCGCCGGCCGCCTTGGCCATCTGGATCGCGGCGACGCCGATGCCGGAGGTGGCGCCGTGGATCATGATCGTCTCGCCGGCCTTCAGGGCGCCGTGCTCGAAGACGTTGACGTAGACGGTGAACACCGTCTCGGGCAGGGCGCCGGCCTCGGCGAAGGACAGCCCCTCCGGAATCGGCAGGGCGTGGCGAGCGTCGCAGACGGCGAATTGCGCGTAACCGCCGCCGCCCAGCAGGGCGCAGACTTTGTCGCCGACCTTCCAGCGGCCGGCCGCCTTGACCACCTCGCCGGCGACCTCCAGGCCCAGCGTGTCGGGGGCGCCCGCGGGCGGCGGGTAGAACCCCTGGCGCTGGACGATGTCGGGACGGTTGACGCCGGCCGCCTTGACCGCGATCAGGATCTGCCCCTCGCCCGGCGTCGGGCGGGCGATCCGCACGGCCTGAAGCGCCTCGGCCGGACCCTTGCCGCCCTTCACCTCGATCGCGGTCATGGTTTCGTCGGTCATCGGGCGTCCTCGCGCAATCTTGCGCGATCGGCCGCGCGGCCTCAGATAACGCGCTCGAACGCGACGGGCAAAGGAAGAGACGTCACTCATGGCCGAGGAACCAGCCGAAGCAAGACGCCAGCGCGGGCAGAGCCTGGTCGACCTTGGGCGCGAGGACCTGGAGCTGTTCGGCGCCGACGAACTGAGCGAGCGCATCGCCGCTCTGGAGGTGGAGATCGAGCGCGTCCGCGCGCAGATCGCCAGGAAGCAGTCGACCCGGGCGGCGGCCGACGCCCTGTTCTCAAAGCGTGACTGAGGCCCCCTCTCCGCGCTTCGACCTGACCTCGCCCGCCGGACGCCGCCGCGCGGTGCTCGACTACCTGTGGCGTGACCACGCCTATCTTCGGCTGGGCTTCTCCAACGCCCACTGGATGTCGAACGAGTTGGTGCGCGCCAACCAGCCCTGGCCGTTCCAGCTGCGGGCCTGGCGGGATCAAGGCGTTCGCACGATCATCAACCTGCGCGGCGGCTTCGGCGCCAGCTTCTACGCCCTCGAGAAAGCGGCTTGCGCCGAGCTCGGCCTGACGCTGGTGAACTTCACGATCGCTTCGCGCGACGTGCCGACCAAGGCGCAAGTGCGCGGGGCCAAGGCCCTGTTCGAGACGACCCAATACCCGGCGCTGATGCACTGCAAGTCGGGGGCGGACCGGGCCGGGATCATGGCGGTGTTCTACCGGCACTTCCGGCAGGGCCGACCGATCGCCGAAGCTGTGACGGAACTCTCGCCGCGCTATCTGCACGTGAAGGCCGGCCTCACCGGCGTCCTTGACTACATTTTCGAGCGCTACCTGGCGGAAGGCGAACCGCGCGGCCTCAGCTTCCTAGAATGGGTCGAGAGCCCCGCCTACGACCCGGCCAGGATCAAGGCCGAGTTCCGCGCCGGCTGGTGGGGCACGCTGCTGAGCGAGCGGCTGCTGCGGCGGGAATAGCGCCGGCTCAGTGGTTGTGCTCGTCGTGGGTCTCGCCGGTGGCGGGGTCGAGCAGGCGGTGGGCGTGGATGATGAAATAGCGCATCAGGGCGTTGTCGACCGTCGCCTGCGCCTTGGCCTGCCAGGCCCTGAACGCGGCCTCGTAGCTGGGATAGGCCCCGACCATGTCGATCTTCGACAGGTCGCGGAACTCGACGCCGCCGACGTCCTTCAGTTCGCCGCCGATGACCAGATGCAGGAGCTGACGGTCCGGCATGGCTGTTCCCCTCTGCTTCACTTCCCGGCGATGGCCAGGCCATCGACCAGGATCGACGGCGAATTGGACGAGCCGCGGATCTCCAGGTCGGACCCGGGGATCAGGCGCGCATAGATATCGAGCAGGTTCCCGGCCACGGTGATCTCCGTCACCGGGTAGGAGATCTCGCCGTTCTCGAACCAGTGGCCCGAGCAGCCGACCGACCAGTCGCCGGTGTTGGCGTTGAGGGAGGGGCCGAACATGGAGGTGACCAGCACGCCGGCGCCCGCTTCGCGCATCAGCGCCGCCTGATCGGCCGCGCCGGGCAACAGGGTCAGGTTGGTCGGCGAGACGCCCGGCGGCCCGGCGAGGCCGCGCGAGGCGTGGCCGGTGGTCTCCAGCCCCAGCTGGCGCGCCGAACTGGCGTTGAGCAGCCAGGTGGTCAGGACGCCGTCGTCGATGATCGCGCGCATCTGATTGGCGACGCCCTCGTCGTCGAACGGCGAGGAGCCGAGGCCTCGACGGCGGTGCGGATCGTCGGTGATGGTCACGCCGCGCGCGAACACCGACTGACCGAGCTTGTTCTTGAGGAAGGATACGCCGCGCGCCACCGACGGCCCGGAAATGCCGCCGATCAGGGGCCCCAGCAGCGACGTCGCCAGGCGCCGTTCGAAGATCACCGGCGCGGTGGTCGAACCGATCTTGCGCCCGCCGACCGCGGCGACCGCGCGGCGGCCGGCCTCGGCGCCGATGCTCTCGGGCGTCGGCAGGTCCTCGTTCCAGCGCGTCGTGCGGCCGTCGTAGCCGAGCTCCATCGCCGCGGCGTCGCCGGCGATCACCTGGGCCCCGACACTGAACGACGCGCCGCGGTGGTCGCCGAAGAAACCGTCGCTCGTCACCAGGCGCCAGACCGACGACGACCAGGACGCGGACGCGCCTTCGGAATTGATCACGCCCTCGACCGCGCGCGCGGTCTCCTCGGCCGCGAGCGCGCGCGCCTCCAGCGCCTGCGCGCCCATCTCTGTGGGATCGTAGAGATCGAGGTCGGCATGGGGTCCGCCGGCCAGGCGATCGCGCGGGGCGAGTCCGCAGTATGGATCTTCGGGAGCGAGCCGCGCCATGGCGACCACCCGATCGATCAGCTTGGCTCGGCCCACGGCGGAGATGTCCGATCCCGAGACCGACGCCTGGCGGGCGCCGAGGAACACCCGCACGCCGAGGTCGCGCGATTCCTCGCGCTCGACCTCTTCGAGGGCGCCCAGTCGCACGCTGACGGACAGGGCGGCGCGGTTGGCGTAGGCGACCTCGGCGGCGTCGGCGCCGGCCCGGCGCGCGGCGGCGACCATGTCGTGCAGCATGTTTTCATCCATGGTCGCGATATGGCGGATGCGACGCCCCACGGCAAGGCGCGCGCCCGGCCGCCGCGGCCCTCAGGCGATGATGTCGGGGGTCAGGCGCTCTTCGAGCTTGGTGATCTGGTCGCGCAGGCCGAGCTTGCGCTTCTTCAGGCGGGCGATCTGCAACTGGTCCACCTTCGGTCCCGCCTCAAGGGCGGCGATGGCCGCGTCGAAATCCTGGTGCGCCAGGCGAAGGTCGGCGAGCACGATCCGGATCGACGCCTCGTCCTCCCCCGGCTCGACGTCGTCGTTCATGGCCTCGCCCCCCTTGCCGGTCGCACAGCCTGTAACAGAGGCGGCGGCGGCGGCAAGCAGGCTCAGGAGCGAGATCGGGGCCGGCGCCGCCCAGGCCTCGACCACCTCGGCGAGCGCATCGATGGCCGCCGTGCCGACGGCCGCGTCGGGCGGCGTCAGCGCCTCGAGCCCATCGAGCAGCAGGCGCTCGGCGCCGAGCTCGCTCGACTTGACGGTTTCGCGCAGATGCAGGCGCGGCCCGTCGGCGATCGGCGACGCCGGCGCGACCAGGCCGCGGCGCGCCGACCTCAGCGGCGCGACCACCCGCGCCTCCCAGTCGCGGGCGAGGTCCGCGGCCGCGCGCAGCGTCGCGGCGCCGACGCGCCGGTCGTGCGCCCACAATCGCCAGATGAGCAGGGGCACGCTCTGGGCGTGCTCGTCCTGCAGAGTCAGGCCGGCCGCCTGCACGCCCGGCCGCGCGTAGAGCGCAAGAGCGAAATCCCACAGGCTCACGCGCCGCTCCATCGCCGCACGGGGGCCCAGGCCAGGCCGAACAGGTCGAGGGCCCGGCCGACCGACTGGTCAACCATGTCCGAGAGGCTCTGCGGCCGGGTGTAGAAGGCCGGCAGCGGCGGAGCGATGGTCGCGCCCATCTCGGCCAGCGCCACCAGGGTGCGCAGATGGCCCAGGTGCAGCGGAGTCTCGCGCACCATCAGCACCAGCGGACGGCGCTCCTTGAGCGTCACGTCGGCGGCGCGGGTCAGCAGGGACGCGGTCACGCCGGTGGCGATCTCGCTCATGGTGCGCACCGAGCACGGGGCGACGATCATGCCCATGGTGCGGAAGGAGCCGGACGCCACGCTCGCGCCGATGTCGCCGACCTTGTGCACGACGTCGGCCTTGGCCGCGAGGTCGGCCAGGGTCAGGTCGGTTTCCTGCGCAAGGGTCAGGGCCGCGGCCCTGCTGACGATCAGATGGGTCTCGACGCCGAGATCGCGGCAGGCGTCGAGCACGCGCACGCCGTAGGCCGCGCCCGAGGCGCCGGTCACCCCCACGACCAGGCGATGTGGTGTCGGTTCGGTCACACGCATCGATTCCAGCCCACGATTCGGGCGCCGTCAGGCCTTACCCTGAACGCAAGAACTTGTGATCTGACAGACGCCCCGAAAGGGTGTCCACTGAATGTCCAACCAGCGAAGGAGCTCATCGTCATGGCCCTAGAATCCCGCATTCGCGAACTGAGCGTACGCAAGCAGTCGCTCGAACGCGCCATCGAGGACGAAGTAAGCCGCCCGATCGCCGACTCCGCCCGACTGACCACGCTGAAACGGCAGAAGCTGCGCCTGAAAGAGGAGCTCGAAAGCCTGAAGACGCGCATGCATTGACCGCTTCCTTCTGCCCTTGCGGGAGAAGGTGACCCGAAGGGTCGGATGAGGGGTCTTCCCCGGCGCATCCGACCTTTCGGTCCGCCACCCGGATAGGCCGGCGCGGACCCCTCATCCGTCAGCTTCGCTGACACCTTCTCCCGCAAGGGGAGAAGGACTCTTATGATCATCACGCCTCGCCGTGGGCGTCTTCCAGCGGGGTGAGGGATTCGCCGGCCGGTTCGGCGGCGGCGCGCTTGGCGTCGTCCTTGGTCTTCTTGTCGGCGGCCTTCTTCACCAGGGCATCGAGCTCGAGCTGGCCGAGCAGGCCCAGCGACACCGGATCCACCGGCTTGATGTTGGCGGCATTCCAGTGCGTGCGGTTGCGCACCTGCTCGATGGTCGCCTTGGTGGTGCCGAGCGTCTTGGCGATCAGCGCGTCGGAGATCTCCGGATGGTTGCGCACGAACCAGGCGATCGCGTCGGGCCGGTCCTGGCGGCGCGAGACCGGCGTGTAGCGCGGCGACTTCTTCATCGGCTTGAGGAGTTCGGCGTGACGGCTCTTCTGCGCCTTCATCATGTAGTTGGGGTTGGCCTGGGCCGCGTCGAGTTCCTCGCGCGTCAGCTGGCCGTTCGAGATCGGATCGGCGCCGCGGATGTCGCGGGCGACCTCGTCGTCGGCGATCCCCTTCACTTCCAGCGGGTGCAGGCCGCAGAAATCGGCGATCTGCTCGAAGGTCAGCGAGGAATTGTCCACGAGCCAGACGGCGGTCGCCTTGGGCATGAGGATGTCGGACATGGGGCTCTCCAGAAACAGCGGCGCCCGGCCTTTCGGCCGGGCGTGTTCGATTCTCGATATAGTCGCGGCGCGGACGATTGGGAACCGTCTTTACGTGGCCAGCGTTGCTAAAGCCGCAGATTTCCGTCCAGAACCGTGACCGCCTGGCCGCGCAGCGCCACGCGCTCGCCGCGGTGCTCGCATTCCAGATCGCCGCCGCGGCCGGGATAGGCCTGAAGGAAGCGCAGGGTCGCGCGCCCGAGCCGCCGCGAGAACATCGGCGAGAGGATGCAGTGCAGCGATCCGGTGGCCGGGTCCTCGGCAATACCCGAGCCCGGGGCGAAGAAACGGCTGACGACATCGTAGGGCGAGTCCGCGTCGGCCAGCGCGACCACCGCCACATTGCCCCGGCTCTGGGTGGCGGCGGCTGAGATCGGCGCGAGCGCGGCGATGTCGGGCGAAAGGGCGCGCACGGCCGCCTCGCTCTCCAGCACCGCGACCACGAACTGCGCGGCCCAGACCTCGACCGGCGCAGCGCCGAGGGCCTCGGCCAGGCGGGCGGGCGACGCGATTTGCGACGGCGGCGAGGCGGGGAAGTCCATCTCATAGCCGGCGCCCGCGCGCGCGACGGTGAGCGGGCCCGACAGGGTGTCGAAGGTGACGCGTTCGGCGGCCAGTCCCGCTTCGGCGAACAGCATGTGGCCGCTGGCGAGGGTCGCGTGGCCACACAGCGGAACCTCCAGCGCCGGGGTGAACCAGCGCAGGCCGAACCGCGCGGGATCGCTGGTGCGCAGCAGGAAGGCCGTCTCGGCCTGGTTGTTTTCCGCCGCCAGGGCCTGCATCCAGGCGGCGTCGGGCCAGGCGTCGAAGGGTTCGAGCACGCAGGCGGGATTGCCGCGAAACGGCGCGGTCGCGAAGGCGTCGATGGTCCACTGGCGCATGGGGGCGGAGGATAGCGTTTTTGCGCGTTGGGAGGAAGTAAAGACCTCCCTCCCCTTCATGGGGAGGGACAGATCGCGAAGCGATCAGGGTGGGGTGCGGCCGGCAAACCCCACGCTTTCTACGCTGCGGCGGGCCCCACTCTGGATGCTTCGCATCCTGTCTCTCCCCATGAAGGGGAGAGAGGAAGTCGAGTGTTCTCCCTAGCCAACCGCCCTCCTCCGCCCTACCTTCGCGTTCATGCCTCGTTCCGCTTCGCCCGCCGGCGTTTCCGATGTGTCGGGCGCCTTTGTCCACGACCTCCCGGCGATGCCGACGCTTTGGACGCCGCACCGGCCGGCGCGGCCGAAGAAGAGCGAAGGGGGCAAGCGGTTCGAGCTGGTCAGCGACTATGACGCGGCCGGCGACCAGCCCGCGGCGATCGCCGAGCTGGCGGCGGGGGTCCAGGCGCGCGAGCACGACCAGGTGCTGCTGGGCGTCACCGGCTCGGGCAAGACCTTCACCATGGCCAAGATCATCGAGGCGACGCAGCGCCCGGCCCTGATCCTGGCGCACAACAAGACCCTGGCCGCTCAGCTCTATTCCGAGTTCAAGAGCTATTTCCCCAACAACGCGGTCGAGTACTTCGTCTCCTACTACGACTACTATCAGCCCGAGGCCTACGTCGCGCGCACCGACACCTATATCGAGAAGGACAGTTCGCGGAACGAGCAGATCGACCGCATGCGCCACTCGGCGACCCGGGCGATCCTGGAGCGCGACGACGTGATCGTGGTCGCCTCGGTGTCGTGCATCTACGGCATCGGCTCGGTCGAGACCTACACGGCCATGACCTTCAGCCTGACCGTCGGCCAGAGGGTCGACGAGAAGCAGCTGGTCGGCGACCTGGTGGCGCAGCAGTACAAGCGCAACGACCAGGCCTTCGAGCGCGGCGCCTTCCGCCGGCGCGGCGACACCCTCGAGATCTTCCCCGCCCACTACGAGGATCGCGCCTGGCGGATCATGATGTTCGGCGACGTGATCGAGGCGATCAGCGAATTCGATCCGCTGACCGGCAAGAAGACCGCCGAGCTGGAGACGGTGAAGGTCTATGCCAACAGCCACTATGTGACGCCCCGGCCGACGCTGCGCCAGGCGGTCAACTCGATCAAGGCGGAGCTGAAACCCAGGCTCGACTGGCTGATCGAGAACGGCAAGCTGCTGGAAGCGCAGCGGCTGGAGCAGCGCACGACGTTCGACATAGAGATGATCGAGGCGACCGGGTCGTGCGCCGGGATCGAGAACTATTCGCGCTATCTGACCGGCCGCCGGCCCGGCGAGCCGCCGCCGACCTTCTTCGAATACATCCCCGACAACGCCCTGCTGTTCGTCGACGAAAGTCACCAGACGGTGCCGCAACTGGGGGCCATGTACAAGGGCGACTACAACCGCAAGTTCAACCTGTCCGAATACGGCTTCCGCCTGCCGTCGTGCCTCGACAACCGGCCGCTGAAGTTCGAGGAGTGGGAGGCGATGCGCCCCGACAGCGTGTTCGTCAGCGCCACACCCGGCAAGTGGGAGCTGGAGAAGACCGGCGGCGTGTTCGTCGAACAGGTGATCCGCCCCACAGGCCTGATCGACCCGCCGGTCGAGGTGCGCCCGGTGAGCAAGAACGGCTTCAGCCAGGTCGACGACGTGATCGCCGAGTGCAAGGAATTCGCCAAGCGCGGCTACCGCGCGCTGGTCACCGTGCTGACCAAGAAGATGGCCGAGGACCTTTCCGAATACATGCACGAGCAGGGCCTGCGCGTGCGCTACATGCACAGCGACATCGATACGCTGGAGCGCATCGAGATCATCCGCGACCTGCGCCTGGGCGTGTTCGACGTGCTGGTCGGCATCAACCTGCTGCGCGAGGGGCTGGACATTCCCGAATGCGGCCTGGTCGCCATCCTGGACGCCGACAAGGAAGGTTTCCTGCGCTCGGAGACTTCGCTGATCCAGACCATCGGCCGGGCGGCGCGCAACGTGGACGGCCGCGTCGTGCTGTACGCCGACAGCATCACCGGCTCGATGGAACGGGCCATGGCCGAGACCACCCGGCGGCGCGAGAAGCAGCACGCCTGGAACCTCGAGCAGGGCATTACGCCCGAGAGCATCAAGAGCCAGATCAAGGACCTGCTGGCCAGCCCGTACGAGCGCGGCGACCGGGTCAACGTCGATGTCGGCGTGGCCGAGGACGCCAAGCCGTTCCTGGGCTCCAACTTCCAGGCCACCCTGCGCGACCTGGAAAACCGCATGCGCGAGGCGGCCAGCAACCTGGAGTTCGAGGAGGCGGGGCGCCTGCGCGACGAGATCAAGCGCCTGAAACTGCTCGACCTGGAGTTCGCCAACGAGGCCCTGACCCCGGCCGGCGAGGCGGTGGACAAGGAGGCGGTGACGCGGGTGAAGGCCGAGGTGCGCGCGGAAAAAGCTGCGCGGTTCAGCAAGAGGGGACGGCGGTAGCCCTCTCATTTGCGTCATCCCGGCCGGAGCGCAGCGGAGAGCCGGGACCCACAGGGCCACGGGAGACTCCATTGCAGCTGCGGGGGCGGGTCGGCGGGACACGGGCTGCGGCCTTCTGGGTCCCGGATATGTCGGCTTCGCCGCCATTCCGGGATGACGGAAGGGTGGGGTTGGCTGCGCCGCCATTCCGGGATGACGGAACTGTGTGGGATCAACGAACATCGTCGTAGAGATCGCGCCACAGCGGGTTTTCGCGTTCGATCAGGGCGAGTTTCCAGGCACGGCGCCAGCGCTTGATGGATTTCTCGCGGGCGATCGCGTCGTGGATCGACTCGTGCTGTTCGAACCAGACGAGCGTCTTGACGCCATAGGTCTTGGTGAATCCTTCAATGGCGCCCTCGCGGTGCTCCCAGACCCTGCGGAGCAGATTTGTGGTCACGCCGGTGTACAGTGTGCCATTACGCCGGCTCGCCATCAGGTAGACGAAGGAACACGGTTCGTCGCGGCGCCCAGTCAAGCGACGGCGGTAGCGGGGCGGTCGGCGGGCGCTGGAAGGGCGGCCGTCGGGCTGTCGGACGGCGGTTCGATGGCGGTCGACGGGCGGTCGGCGGGCGGCTCGATGGCGCGTGAGCGGCGGCCCGACGGCGGCCTTCGAAAAGTGTAACTAACTGATTTTATGAGAGCTTCCTGCTCCCGCCGCGTCGCGTCGGCGATGTCGCGCTCCAGACGCAGGACTTCGGCCAGGCTCGCCCGCGTCTCCCTTGAACCGGCGGGGGTTCCGAGCACGTCGTTGACGTGAGCCAGGTGCATCAGGACGTTGATGATGGTGCGCGGAACCCCGGTCTCGACCCGGGACCGTTCGTCGCGCAACTCGGCGATGCGAGCCTGAACTTCCGGACGGTTCGCGACACGCCACGCGTGGCCGTTGCGCGCGGCGTAACCCGCCTCGTCATAGGCATCCTCCAGCAAGGCGCCGCGCGCGCGGGCGATGGCGAAGACTTCGTATTGTGGGTTTTCGAGGGCGGGCATGATTTGGCTCCAAGAAAGGTGTTTAGGCATATTGCAAATATATTGCGATATGTCAACACCTGCCCTTCTCCCCCTTGCGGGAGAAACTCGCTCTGCGAAGCAGACGGATGAGCGACTGTCTGGCGGGTCAAGTTGTAATTGCCATCGCGAGACGGATTTCTTTCGCCTTTGCGTTGAGTCTGACGAGGAGTTTCCGAGCCAGGGCGATGCGCACAGACTTTTTGGTGCGGTCG
>JBBRAV010000028.1:0-52967 GCA_038206535.1 Caulobacterales bacterium | reverse complement strand
GCGCTAATCTCTTCGTACACTGGCGTCTCGGCATGACCAGCGGGTTCGTCTGATCGGAGCCGTGTGAAGTGAGAGCTTCACGCACGGTTCTACGAGAGGCTGGCGGGGAAACCCGTCGGCCTACTCACCCTTACGCCCGGCGATGACGGTCTTAGGGGCGGTGAGGCTTAAGGAGGGCTGGTATTACCTAGGATTTGGCGCCGGCGTCGACGAGAGCTTTCAGCTCGCCCATCGAGATGTCCTTGCCCTCCGGCGTTCGGATGTACTTGATGGATTCGCCGCCGCGCTGAAGTCCGATGGCAATCTGCAACAGCTCGGAAGCGGAATCGAAATCCTCCGTGCTGACCGGAGCGCCCCGGCGCGGTTGGTAACCTAGGATATAAGGCATGCCCGACCCCAATTATGACGACACTTGGCGCGGGGTTTTAGCATGGGCGCAATGTCTGTCGCGCGCTGAATGAGCATCACCCTCTACCGTACTTGCCGGGCGGTCCGCGGGCCGGCCCGCGCCTGCCGCATCCGAGGATTGCCAAATCGGCGAGCCCGTCGCTAATGGCGCCAAGGCACACGCCACAAGCATCCAAGGAAATCCATGAACACGTATCAGAGACCATTGCGCGGCGCGCTGCTCGGCTCGGCGTTGGCGATCATCGCCCTGGCGCCGGCCATGGGCGCCGACAGATCCAGCGCCGACGTGAAGCGAGAGCGCGCGCTTCATGGGACGGTTCTCCCAGCGGCACACGCGATTGTCCAAGCCGATTCCGCGACGAAGGCTTCCGCGCGCGCCGGGGCGAAAGCGACCTACACGGTGCTCTACAAGTTCAAGGGCGGCCAGGACGGCAGCGGTTCGGGCGCGAATGTCACGGTAGACGACGCCGGAAACATCTATGGGACCACTGACTTCGGCGGCGCCAGCTTCGACGGAGTCGTGTTCAAGATTGCGCCCAATGGCAAGGAGACCTTGCTGCACACCTTCAGCGGTCCCGACGGCGCCCAACCCGACGGCGCCGTGATCGTGCGGCCCAACGGCGACATCTACGGCTCCGCCGGCAGCGGCGGCGCCGGCGGCAACGGCGTGCTCTTCCTGCTATCCGCCAAAGGCAAGTTCAAGGTCCTGCACGATTTCACGAGCACGGACGGTTCGTTCATCCGCGGCAACCTTTACCGTGACAAGCAGGGCAACCTCTATGGAACCGCGCTGTTCAGCGGCGCCAACAGTTCGGGCACGGTCTTCAAGTACGGCTCCGACGGGACCTTCACCGTGCTGCACGCCTTCGCCGCCGACGGCTCGGATGGCCAATACCCCGAACATGGCGTCGTCGCCGACAAGGCGGGCAATCTGTATGGCGTGACCGCCTTTGGCGGCGCCAGCGGAGAAGGCACGGTGTACAAGATCGACACCGGTGGAAACCTGACAACCCTGCACAGCTTTACCGGCGGCGCCGACGGCGGCTTCCTCTACGGCGGCCTTGCCATCGACCAGGACGGCAATCTCTATGGAAGCACGGTGGACGGCGGCGCCTCCGACGCCGGAACGGTGTTCAAGCTCTCATCGACCGGAACGCTGACCACGCTGTATAATTTCGCGGGCGGATCGGATGTCGGCGGTCCGGAAGGCGACATGCGCCTGGTCGGCAAGAGGCTCGACAGCACGGCCACGGGCGGCGGCGATCCCAGCTGCCAGTGCGGCGGCGTTTACGAAGTCAGCCTGACGGGCAAGGAGAAGGTGCTGCACGCCTTTACCGGCGCCGACGGCAGCGGCTACTCGGCCGGCCTGACGCCGGCGCTCGGCCTGTTATACGGCACGACCCAGTCGGGCGGCGCGAACGAGAATGGCGTCGTGTTCAGCGTGTCGAAGAAATAGCGGCCTCTTCCCCGCCATTCTGGTCCGGCAAACGCCCTTTTCCGCAAACGCGGGAGAGGGCGTTTGCCTTGGTTCGCCGGCTCAGACCAGACTGCCGCGGCCACGAGGAGGTCATGCATAAGTGGACCCGTTCAAGGGCTGAATGGACCAAACGCACCGGCCCCGACGACCAGTGAAGGTCAGGTGGCTCGCGAAAGCGGATAGCGAACGGCGCGTGACGCTGGCCTGAAAGGATCTGATCCTGAGGGCGTTTGGCCCCTCGAGTCCGCGCGAAGAGGGCCGTCGTTCCGTCGGCCCGCCCTCGTCGATCATCACCCTGCGTACGACCGTCATGTATGGACGGCCCCCTCCCGGCAAGGGTTGATTGGCAGTTTTTGGCGAACGATCTGGAGCGGTCATGTATACGGCCTGTTGATGCGGTCGATGTGATGACCGCTGGCCCCTAAGGGTATCGCGGATCGGATTCCAATCATCGCCGCGCCCTCGAAGGGCAATGACGGTACGGAGTGTTCCGACCCAGGTCCTGACCATTTTGCCTTACTGCCTTTCGCTCCTTAACCTTTGGAGAGCCCTTTTTCGCCGTGGCCTCAGGCCGCGGCGGTTGGGGCTCGATAGTCTTGCCCTGACCGCAGCATCGCCCAGAGGATGCGAGCGGTCTTGGCGGCCTGCGCCACCTCGGCGACCCTGGCGGGCCTTCTGCCCATCACGCCATTGATCCAGGCCGAGCCCTTCTCGGGTTTGGCCTTCACCTGGCGCAGCCATGAGCGGGCGCCCAGGACCAGGAGCCTTCGCAGGCCCTTGTCGCCGGCGCGGCTGATGTGGCCGGTTTTTCGATCCACGCCGCCGGTGTTGTGATTGAGCCGCGTCAGTCCGGTCCACGCCGCGAAGTCCCGGCCTGCGTTGAACTGGCTGCCATCACCGATCTTGGTGACTACCGCGTGGGCGCCGATCGGCCCCACGCCCGGCGCGGTCATCAGCCGGCGCATGTCCGGGTTGACCTTCACCTCGCGGATGATCTGCTTGTCCAGCAGGCCCAACTGTTCATCGATGGCTCTGAACTGCTCGACCATGGACTTGACCACCGCCACCATCTGCTCGGCTATGTCCGCGCTCGCCACCTCCACCTTGCGAAGCAGCATCTCCAGGCCGCCATCGCCCCCCGCTTTCGCCGGGGGCAGGCTCTTGGCGGCCGTGACGCCGACCTCGTAGAGCAGGCCGCGCACGGCGTTGCCCAGCTGGGTGCGCTGACGGATCAGCAGATCTCGCACCTTGTGGATCGCCAGGTGGCATTGCTGCTCCACCGACTTGATCGGCACGAAGCGCATGGTCGGGCGGCTCACCGCCTCGCAGATCGCCTCGGCGTCGCGCATGTCGTTCTTGCCTCGCTTGACGTAGGGCTTCACGTAGATCGGAGGCATCAGCCTTACCTCGTGGCCCAGCTTCCTCAGCTCGCGCGCCCAATAGTGCGCCGAACCACAGGCCTCCATCCCGATCAGCGCTGGCGGCTGCTTGGCGAATAACTTCAGCAGTTCTCCGCGCTTCAACGGCTTCTGCACCAGAACCTCTTCCGAGGCGCCCACGCCATGAACGTGGAAAACATTCTTGGCCAGATCAATTCCAAACCTGATAACTTGCGACATGGACGGTCTCCTCTGCTGGGGTCCAACACGACCAGCTTGGCACATCTTGATGCCGTTCGGAGGCCGTCCACCCATCATCGCCGGGCGTAAGTCCCGGAGACCCATGGAACGGCCGGGGGCAGCGTCAATCTGGCCGTGCCCCTGCACGGCCACGTCGCGGCGGATCGAGCAGGCTCTCTACATAAGCGAACCGCGTAGCCGCGTGGGCGCGGCTGGCGACGACCGCCCTCGGTGGCGCCATGGGTGGCCGGGACTTAGGCCCGGCCATGACGTTCCTCTTTTGGGGGAATTCGCTCAGGAAAATCGTTGCGTGGAAGGACCCCTCACCCAAGGTTGGCGTCACCGCGAAGGGCGGGGCGAGGGCTTTCGACGACGGCCGTCACCTCGTTGGCGCGCCTCAGGCCGCCTCGGCCAGCGCCAGCGATTCGCGCAGTTCGCGCTTGAGGAACTTGCCGCTGGCGTTGCGCGGCAGGGGCTGGTCGAGGAACCAGATGTAGCGGGGGATCTTGTGTCTGGCCATGATGGCGGCGAGGTGTTCGCGCAGGGCCGCGGCGGTCAGGGTGCGTCCGGGGCGAACGTGGATGGCGACGCCGACCTCCTCGCCCAGCCTCTCGTCCGGCACGCCGAACACCGAGCATTCGGCGACGGCGTCACAGCGGTAGACGCCGGCCTCGACCTCGACGCAGTAGACGTTCTCGCCGCCGCGCAGGACCATCTCCTTCTTGCGGTCGACGATGTAGATGAAGCCGTCGTCGTCCAGACGCGCCACGTCGCCGGTGTGCATCCAGCCGTCGGTGATCGACTCGGCGGTGGCCTCGTGGCGGTTGATGTAGCCCTTGATCACCTGGGCGCCGCGCACCCACAGTTCGCCGAGCGCGCCGTGGGGGACCTCCGCGCCGTCGTCGTCGACGCACCTGGCCTCGTAGCAGGGCATGGCGGGCCCGGCGCTGGAAGGCTTGTCGACGAAGAAGTCGGCCGACAGGGCGGTGATGATGCCGCAGGTCTCGGTCATGCCATAGCCGGTGCTGGGCCGGGCGGTCGCCACCCGCTGGTCGATCTTGAGCACCAGGTCCGGAGGCAACTGCGCCCCGCCGCCGCCCAGCGCCATCAGGCTGGACAGATCGTGGCTTTCGAAATCGGGGTGGCTGATGAGCTCGCGCGACATCACCGGCACACCGCTCATCGAGGTGACGCGCTCGCGCTCGATAAGGGTCAGGGCTTCCTTGGGGTCCCAGCGATACATCAGGATCATCTTGCCGCCGGCGGCGGTCACCGGATAGGCGCCGCAGTTGTTGGCGGTGACGTGGAACATGGGGGTGGTGATCAGCGCGACGGGGATCGGCGCCGGCGCATCAGGGTCGGGCGTGACGCCGGTGGCGCGCTGCGTCGCCAGGGCGGTGACCTGGCCGGCGAACATCAGGCTGAAGAGGTTGTGAATGCAGCCGCGATGGGTCAGCTGCGCGCCCTTGGGGAAGCCGGTGGTGCCGGAGGTGTAGAAGATGCTGGCATCGTCATCAGGATCGATGGCGACATCGGGCAGGCTACCCGATTTGGCGACCACCTCGCTCCAGGCGACGACGCCGCCCGGCAGAGGATCGGCCCGCGTGCCGACCAGCCTGGCGCCCAGCGTGATCTGGGGCTTTTCGAGAAGCCGGTCCAGGCGCTCGCGGTCGCAGAAGATCACCTTGGGGCGCGCATCGGCGATCACATAGGCCAGCTCTTCGGGCACCCACCAGGCGTTCATGCCGACCGCGGCCACGCCCATGCTCACGCACGCCCAATAGATCAGAATCCATTCGGGATAGTTGCGCATGGCGATGGCGACGCGGTCGCCGCGCTGTACGCCCTGCTGGACCAGCCAGCCGGCGATGGCGTTCACCCGGGCGTGCGCCTGGCCATAGGTCATGCGCTCGTCGCGATAGACAAGGTACTCGCGTTCGGCGAACTGGGCGGACGAAAGCCACAGGTCCCGCACGGTCGGCGGGGCGTTCTTGTAGATGCGCATGGGCGAGCCGCGCACGACGATCTGGCCGACTTCGAACGGCGCGCCGGGCGCGGTGAGCTCGGCCCAGGCGACCTTCAGTTCCTTGTAATGCATGGAGCTCTCAAAGATTCAGGCGATAGATGTGGGACGCGGCGCCGCTGAACAGGGCGGCCTTTTCGTCGGCCGAGTAGCCGGCGGCGATGCGCTTGAAGGCGTTCCACAGCACGGCGTAGCTGCAGCTGCCCAGATCGACGGGGAAGTTGCTCTCGAACATGCACCGCCCAGGGCCGAAGGCCTCGATGCAGGTCTCGATATACGGCTTCCATTCGGCGGCCAGCTGCGACGAAGGGGCGGGCGGGTCGGCGAGGAAGGAGTCGAAGGCCGGGAACACCATGGCCAGTCCGCCCAACTTGACGGCGACGTTGGGCAGCTGAGCCAGGGCGCGGATGGTGTCGCGCCACAGGCCGAAGCGTTCCTCGCGCCGGCCGCGATAGGAGGCCAGGCCCAGCGGCGTGCCGACGTGGTCGAGGATGATCTGGGTGTGGGGGAAAGCGCGCGCCAGGTCGAGCAGGTCGGGCAGTTGCGGTTCCAGCATCCAGGCGTCGAAGGACAGCCCAAGCGGCTCCAGCTGGGCGAAGCCCTCGCGGAAGGTGTTGTCGAGGTAGAGGCCGGCCGGCCGGCCGTGCAACGGGCCCAGGACGTCCGGGTCGGGGTCGGAGGCGGCGGCGTGACGGATGCCCCGGAACCGGCCGCCGGCCGCGGCGACGTGGGCCTGCAAGACTTCGGCGACCGGCGCGCCGAGGGTCAGGTCCGCGTGCCCGACCATGGCCGCGCAGGCGCGCGCCTCGCCATACACGCCGCTGGCGCTCATCGCCGCGACGCCGGTGACGAATTCGGTTTCGCCGACGCAACGCATCTGCGGCGGGCCGTCGGCGCGGTAGAAGGCGCCGCACTCCATGTAGACGGTGGCGCGAATGTTGTGGCCGCTGTCGAGGTCGGCGTTGAGTTCGTCGAGGAGATAGCGCGGAACCCGCTCGATCACGCGGCTGAAGTCGTGGCGGGAATCGGCCAGGGCGGCCACCATCGCCTTGGGGCGATCCCACAGATGATGGTGTGGATCGACGATGGGCAGATCCGGTTCCAGGATCGGCTCGCTGAGCGCGGCGGACGGCGACATGGCGCTTTACTCCCTCAGTTCACGCTCTGAAGGCGTGTCCCTGGCGCTCTGTCCATGCCCGCCTTCGAAAGGCGATGCAACCGTCTCGAAGAGGTGTCGCGAGGTAAAGCCTTCAGGCCGTTTCGAGGCGCTCCAGCAGGGCTTCGTATTCGCGCCACAGCTCTTGCGGCAGGCGGTCTCCGAACTTTTCGTAGGCGGCCGGGATCAGCGCGGCTTCTTCGCGCCAGACCTCCGCATCGACCGTCAGCAGCAGGCGCAGGTGCTCCTCCGACAGGTCGAGGCCGCTGGTGTCGAGCGAGTCCGGGGTGGGCAGGCGGCCGATCGCGCTGTCGCTCGCCTCGGCCTGGCCTTCGAGGCGATCGACGATCCACTTGAGCACCCGGCTGTTGTCGCCAAAGCCCGGCCAGACGTATTTTCCGGCGGCGTCCTTGCGGAACCAGTTGACGAAGAAGATCCTCGGCAGCTTCGCCGCGTCGGCGCCGGCGCCCAACTTCAGCCAGTGGGCGAAGTAGTCGCCCATGTTGTAGCCGCAGAACGGCAGCATGGCGAAGGGATCGCGGCGCAGTTCGCCGACCTTGTTCTCCGCCGCGGCCGTGCCCTCGGACGCCACGTTGGAGGCGAGGAACACGCCATGGCGCCAATCGAACGCCTCGGTGACCAGCGGCACGGCGCTCGCGCGGCGGCCGCCGAACAGGATGGCGGAGATCGGCACCCCCTTGGGATCTTCCCACTCGGGCGCGATCACCGGGCACTGGCCGGCGGGGGCGGCGAAGCGCGAATTGGGATGGGCGGCGGGCTCGCCACTCTGCGGCGACCAGGGACGCCCCTTCCAGTCGGTCAGTCCGGCGGGCGGATGCTTGGTCAGGCCTTCCCACCAGACGTCGCCATCGTCGGTCAGCGCTACGTTGGTGAAGATGCAGTTCTCCGCGAGCGAAGCCAGGGCGTTGGCGTTGGTGCCTTCGCTGGTCCCCGGCGCCACGCCAAAGAAACCCGCCTCCGGATTGATCGCGTAAAGGCGACCATCCTCTCCAAAACGCATCCAGCAGATATCGTCGCCGATGGTCTCGGCCTTCCAACCCGGCAGGGTCGGCTGCAGCATGGCGAGGTTTGTCTTGCCGCAGGCGCTGGGAAAGGCGGCGGCGATGTAATGGGCCGCGCCCTGCGGCGAGGTGAGCTTGAGGATGAGCATGTGCTCGGCCAGCCAGCCTTCGTCGCGGGCCATCACCGAAGCGATGCGCAGGGCGTAGCATTTTTTTCCCAGAAGCGCGTTGCCCCCATAACCGGAGCCATATGACCAGATCTCACGGGTTTCGGGGAAATGCACGATGTACTTGGTCTCGTTGCACGGCCAGGGAACGTCGGCCTCGCCCTTGGCCAGCGGCATGCCCACGGAATGGACCGCCGGGACGAAGAAGCCGTCCTCGCCCAGTTGATCGAGCGCCGGCTTGCCCATGCGGGTCATGATGCGCATGGAGGCGACCACATAGGGACTGTCGGTGATCTCCACGCCCAGCGCGCTGATCGTCGAGCCGAGCGGACCCATGCAGAACGGCACGACGTACAGGGTGCGTCCGCGCATGGCGCCGTCGAACAGGCCGTTGAGCTCGGCGCGCATGCCGGCCGGTTCGCGCCAGTTGTTGGTCGGGCCCGCCTCGATCTGCTCGTCCGAGCAGATGAAGGTGCGGCTTTCGACGCGGGCGACGTCCCTGGGGTCCGAGGCGGCGTAGAAGGAGTTGGGCCGTTTCGCGGGATTGAGCGCTTTCAGCGTGCCGGAGGCGACCATTTCCCGGGTCAGGCGCTCCCATTCCGCCTGCGAGCCGTCACACCAGTAAACGCGATCGGGCTTGGTCAGGGCGGCGATCTCGCGCACCCAGGCAACCAGCCCAGCGTGCTTCGTGGGCGCCGGATCGATCCCCGGGGCCACTCCGATCTGGGTTGAGGTCGCTCCGTCCGGCATCGCGTTACCAATCTCGCAGTTGCTGTAAAGGATGAGCCGCCGGGCTCATTCGTGCAAGGTCCTAGCCGCCGCCGGGGCCTACCGCAATGTTTCGTTAATCGCCGCCAGCGCCGCGGCGCCGGGCGTGAGTTGCGCATCGGCGAGCCGATTGAGGGGCTCGGCCACGGTGCCGAGGTGATCGTGCAGGTCGCGCGAGTCGGGATCGACGAACAGCAGACCCGTGAGAATCTCGCCCTTGGCATGGTGGCTCTGCAGCTGCGCCATGGCGGCCGAGCGGTCGGTCGGATCGTAGTCGTTGGGCAGCTTGCTGAGCCTCAACACCGAGCCGTCGTGCTGCGTGACGAGTTCGACCGTCCCGGGCGCATAGTCGACGGTGATCTCGTCGCGCTCGACGATCACATCCATGCGATTCACCGCCGCGTTGTGTTCACGCACATAGTCGAAACTCTTGGTCGAGCCGACGTGGTTGTTGAACTGAACGCATGGGGAAATGACGTCGATGAAGGCCGCCCCCTTGTGCAGGATCGCCGCCTTGATCAGGGGGATCAGCTGCGCCTTGTCGCCGGAGAAGGCGCGCCCGACGAACCCGGCGCCCAGCAACAGGGCCAGGCCGACCAGATCGATCGCCTCGTCGTGGTTGACCGCCCCCTTCTTCGATTTCGAGCCCAGGTCGGACGTCGCCGAGAACTGGCCCTTGGTGAGCCCATAGACCCCATTGTTTTCAACGATGTAGGCCATGTTGACGCCGCGCCGCATGGCGTGGGCGAACTGCCCCAGGCCGATAGAGGCGCTGTCGCCGTCGCCGGAGACGCCCAGGTAGATCAGCTCTCGATTGGCCAGGTTGGCGCCGGTCAGGACCGACGGCATACGGCCATGAACGCTGTTGAAGCCGTGGGAATTGCCCAAGAAATAGTCAGGCGTCTTCGACGAGCAGCCGATGCCGGAGAGCTTGGCGAGCCTGTGCGGCGGCAGATCGAGGTCGTAGCAGGCCTGGATGATGGCCGCCGAAATCGAGTCATGCCCGCAGCCGGCGCACAAGGTCGAGACCTTGCCTTCGTAGTCGCGGCGAGTGAAGCCAAGGCCGTTGGGCTTGAGCAGCGGATGATGCAGGCGGGGTTTGGAGATGTAGGTCATTCGGCTGCCTGATGCGCGGGACGCGCCGCGAGCCGGCGCAAACGATCGGAAATGCCTTCGGCGATGAAGCGGGCGGTGATCGGCGAGCCGTCGTAGTTGAGGACGGCCAGGAGCTTGGCGGGATCGACGCCGCCTTCGTTCATCACCAGCGTGCGCAGCTGGGCGTCGCGATTCTGCTCGATGATGAACACCGTCTCATGCGCGCCGATGAAGCCGATCACCTCCTCGGAAAACGGGAAGCCGCGAACGCGCATGGCGTCGATGTGGATGCCGTCCGCCTCCAGCATCTCCAGGGCCTCGTGCATGGCCGGGGTCGTCGAGCCGAAATAGATGGCGCCATAGGGCGTGCGCCGCTTCGCCTTGCGTGTGATCGGCGCGGGGATCAGCGACTTGGCGGTCTCGAACTTGGTCAGCAGCCGCTCCATGTTGGCGACGTAGACCGGGCCTTCTTCGCTGTAGCGCGCGTCGGGATCGCGCGACGTGCCGCGGGTGAAATAGGCGCCGCGGTCGGGGTGGACGCCCGGCAGGGAGCGGTAGGGAATGCCGTCGCCGTCGACGTCGCGATAGCGGCCGAAGGGCACGCCCTCCTCCAGCGCCTCGTAGGTCATCACCTTGCCGCGATCGAGGCGGCGGGTGTCGTCCCAGGAAAACGGCCGGCAGAGCCATTCGTTCATGCCGATATCCAGATCGAGCATGACGAAGATTGTGGTCTGAAGGCGGTCGGCGAGATCGAAGGCCAGGGACCCCATCTCGAAGCACTCGGTCGGATCCTCCGGAAACAGCAACGGGTGCTTGGTGTCGCCATGCGAGGCGTAGGCGGCCAGCAGGATGTCGGACTGCTGGGTGCGGGTCGGCATGCCGGTGGACGGCCCGCCGCGCTGGACATCGAAGATCACCGCCGGAATCTCGGCGAAGTACGACAGGCCGACGAACTCCTGCATCAGCGAAATGCCCGGCCCAGACGTGCAGGTAAAGGCGCGCGATCCATTCCAGCCGGCGCCGACGACGATGCCGATCGAGGCGATCTCGTCCTCGGCCTGCACGATGGCGAAGCGGGCCTCGCCGCTCCGCGGATCGCGGCGAAGGTCCTCGCAATACGACATGAACGCCTCGGCCACCCCGGTCGAGGGCGTGATCGGATACCACGCGCACACGGTGGCGCCGCCGTAGACGGCGCCCAGCGCCGCGGCGCTGTTGCCCTCGACATAGATGCGGTCGCCCACCTTGTCGGCGCGGCGAACCTTCAGGCCGACGGGCGAGAGGTGCTCGCGCGCATAGCCGCGGCCCATGGCGAGGGCGTCGAGGTTGGGTTTGATAAGCCGCGGCTTGGACTTGAAATCCTCGCCGATCAGGGAGTCGGTGGCGTCCTGATCGATCCCGAGCAGTTCGGCCAGGGCGCCGACATAGATGATGTTCTTGAACAGCTGCCGCTGGCGCGGATCGGTGTAGGCCGCATTGCACATCGCCGTCAGCGGCACGCCGATCAGCGTGATGTCGTCGCGCACGCCGTCGTGCGGCAGGGGCTTGGTCGAATCGTGGAACAGATAGCCGCCCGGCTCGATCGAGGCGACGTCCTTGCTCCAGGTCTGGGGATTCATCGCCACCATCATGTCGACGCCGCCGCGCCGTCCGAGGTGGCCGGCTTCGCTCACCCTGACTTCATACCAGGTCGGCAGGCCCTGGATGTTCGAGGGGAAGATGTTGCGCGCCGCCACCGGCACGCCCATTCGCAGGATCGACTTGCCGAACAGCGAATTGGCGCTGGCCGAGCCGGAGCCGTTGACGTTGGCGAACTTGACCACGAAGTCGTTGATCGCCGACAGCGGCGCCGGACCGCCGCGCGCGGCGATATCATCCATCACATCCGACATGCGCCCTCCGCGTGTGTCATCTCGAGCAGGAATTTGCGCATGTCCCAGGCGCCGGTCGGGCAGCGCTCGGCGCAAAGTCCACAGTGCAGGCAGACATCCTCGTCCTTGACCATCACCCGGCCGGTCGGGAGCAGACTGGAGACATAGAGGTCCTGCTCCGGGTTGAGCGCCGGCGCCTTCAGATGAAACCGCAGATCCGTCTCGTCACGATTTTCCGTGAAGGTGATGCAATCCATCGGGCAGATGTCGACGCACGCGTCGCACTCGATGCAGAGGGGCTCGGCGAAAACCGTCTGGACATCGCAATTGAGGCAACGCTCGGCTTCCTTGTAGCCAAGTCCGGCGTTGAAGCCGAGTTCCACCTCCAGCTTCACGCTGCTGAGCGCTTCGGCCTTGGCGCGCAAAGGCACGCGATGGCGAAGGGCGTTGGAGATGTCGTTGTCGTAGCTCCACTCGTGGATGCCCATCTTCTGGCTGACCAGGGTGACCCCCGGCGCAGGACGATCGGCGACGTCCTGGCCCTGGCAGAACTTGTGGATCGAGATCGCCGCATCATGACCGTGGGCGACCGCCCAGATGATGTTCTTTGGACCAAAGGCGGCGTCGCCGCCGAAGAACACCTTGGGATTGGTGGAGGCGAACGTGGCCTCGTCGACCACCGGCATGTCCCATTCGTTGAAATCGAGGCCGATATCGCGCTCGATCCAGGGAAAGGCGTTTTCCTGGCCGACCGCGAGCAGAACGTCGTCGCAGGCATGGTGCTCGTCAGGTTCTCCGGTCGGCGCCAGCTTGCGGCGGCCTCGTTCGTCGATCACGGCGCCGACCTTTTCGAAGGTGACGCCGGTGAGCCGGCCGTTGTCGTGGGTGAAGGCCTTGGGCACGAGCCAGTTGAGGATCGGAATGTCCTCGTGCATGGCGTCCTCTTTTTCCCACGGCGAGGCCTTCATCTCGTCGAAGCCTGAACGGACGACGACCTTGACCTCTTCGCCGCCGAGGCGGCGCGAGGTGCGGCAGCAATCCATGGCGGTGTTGCCGCCGCCCAGCACGATCACGCGCCGGCCGATCTTCTCTATGTGGCCGAACGAGACGCTGGAAAGCCAGTCGATCCCTACATGGATGTTGGCGGCCGCTTCGGCGCGGCCCGGTATGTCGAGGTCGCGACCGCGCGGCGCGCCGGAGCCGACGAAGATGGCGTCATAGTCGTCGGCCAGCAGCGCCGCGAGGCTGTCGACGCGCTGCCCAAGTCGCATTTGGGGGCCCATGCCGGTAATGTAGCCGACCTCTTCGTCGATCACGCTCTCGGGGAGGCGGAAACGCGGAATCTGGCTGCGGATCATGCCGCCCGCCTTCGCGTCGCCGTCGAACACGACCAGCTCATAGCCTAGGGGGGCCAGATCGCGGGCGACCGTGAGGGATGCGGGGCCCGCGCCGACCAGTGCGATGCGCTTGCCGTTCTGCCGCGCCGCGCGCGGCGGAAGCCGCCCGGAGATGTCTTCCTTGTTGTCGGCGGCGACGCGTTTCAAGCGACAGATCGCCACCGGTTCCTCTTCGACCCGCACCCGGCGACACGCCGGCTCGCACGGTCGATCGCACGTCCTGCCGAGTATCCCGGGAAAGACATTCGACTTCCAGTTCACCATATAGGCGTCGCCATAGCGCCCCTGCGCGATCATCCGAATATATTCGGGCACCGGCGTGTGAGCTGGACACGCCCACTGGCAATCAACAACTTTATGGAAGTACTCCGGCGCCTCGATATTCGTCGGCTCCAACGCGCTCTACCCTCCTGTGCCTTTCCCCCGGACCCATGTCGCGCCGCATCGGCGCGCCGAGTTCGATTCGCTACTGTGTATCATTCAAACCGTTGTTTTAGGGTGAATGATCCCGTCTGGCTAGCGTTGATCCACTCAATTCCGCCGGTTTCCCGGGCGCGGGCCGCCCGGAGCCGACGCCGAAGGAGCCGACGTCGACGCCAACGACCCTCGATTGGAACGCCAGTCGCCGGCGGTCGCGCTGAATAGGGTGACGATATCGAGCAACCGCTGACCGCGCGCCTGGACCGCCTGCAGCCGGGCCCGGTCGAGGCGACGCTGGGCGTCCAGCAGGCTGAGCCGCGTGCCGCCGCCCAGGCGCAAGGCGTTGCGCGCGTCGTTCAGGGCCGCCTCCGCCGCACTCTGCGCGTCTGCCACGGCCCTGAGCTGGTCGTCGTCGTGAGCAAGAGCGGTGAGGACGTCGGCGACCTGGACGAAGGCGGTCAACACGGTCTGCCGGTACCGCGCCAGGGACGCGCGCGCCTGGGCCTCGGCCGCTCTCTTTTCCGCGCGCAGGGCGCCGCCGTTGAGCAGGGGCGTGGTAAGCGATGGGCCGACCATCCAGCCGGTCGAATTGTACGAGAACACGTTTCCAGGCGTCACCGCGCCCTGGATGAAGTTCCCGCTCAGGCGAATGTCGGGATAGAGATTGGCGATCGCCACCCCGATGCGGGCGGTGTCGGCGTGCAGTGTCGCCTCGGCGGCGAGGATGTCGGGCCGTTCGTGCACGAGCGCGGACGGCAGTTCGATTGGAATCGTGGCCGGCGGCGCGAACCCGGCGAAGTTGAAATCGGGGGGCGCCCACTCGGCGGGGGACTTGCCGACCAGCAGGGACATGGCGTGGCGCGCGGCGGCGAGTTCCCGGCGCGCGGGCGGCAGCAGCGCCTCGTCGGCGGCGAGTTGGGCGCGCCCGCCGGTGGTCGCCGATTGCGGCTCGCCGCCGGCGGCCTCAGCGGCGCGGATCAGATCGATGTCATGCTGGTCATCGGCGACGATCTCGACAATCGCGTCGATCTGCGCGCGCAGGGCGGCGATGCGGACCGCCTGCAGCGCGACGTTGCCGCTCAGGGACAGGTAGGCGGCGTCGGCCCGCCATGACTGGGATTGCGCGCTGGCCCTGGCGGCCTCGAGCGTGCGCCGGCCGCCGCCGAACAGGTCCAGGTCGTAGGAGACGGTTCCGCCGATATTGTAGACGTTGAGCGTGGGGTTGGGGATGTTGGGAAAGCCGAAGGTCTGGAAGTTGATCCGCTCGCGCGCGACGTTTGCATTGAGGTCCAGGCGCGGATCGAGAAGGCCGCGCGCCGCGCCGGCTTCGGCCAGAGCCTTTTCCAGGTTGGCGTCGGCTTCGGCGATGGTCTGGTTGCCCGCCAGCGCCTGGTCGATCACCGCGTTCAGCTCGGCCGAGCCTAGCGCGGTCCACCAGCGCCCGGCGGTCCGGGCGTTGGGCGTCAGGCTGACGGCCGGCGCAGGCTTGTCGCCGGCCATCGTATAGTCGGCGACGCCAGGGGGCGACGGCGGCCTGAAGTTGGGGCCGACGGCGGCGCAGGCGGCGAGCAGGGCGGCGAGCGCCAGGGCGACGATCGCCCGTGCAGCGGATGGCGACTTCCGCCTCGAGCCGGGCGCGACGCCCACGATCGTCAGCCTCGCGACGCTTGGCGAACGTCGACGGTGACCTTCGCCGACAGGCCCGCGCGGGCCGCGACCTCGGGCGGCGCCTTGTCGAAGGCGATCCGTACCGGCAGGCGCTGGACGACCTTGATCCAGTTGCCGGTCGCGTTCTGGGCGGGAAGCGGCGAAAAGCTGTCGCCGGCGCCGGGGCTGAAGCTTTCGACGTGTCCTTGGAACTTGCGCCCGCCCAGGGCGTCGATCTCGATCGTGGCGTGCTGGCCGACGCGCATCTTGCCGAGCTGATCCTCCTTGAAGTTGGCCGCCACCCAGGGATCCCCGGACAGGAGCCAGAACGCCGTCTGGGAGGCGTTGACGTAGGCGCCGACCTGAAGCTGGTCGACGCGGGTGACGATGCCGTCCATCGGCGCGACGATCACAGTATGGGTGAGGTCGACGGCGGCCGCCGACCCCGCCGCCTTGGCCTGCAGCACCGTCGGATAGGCGTCGGGATTGGTCAGCGCCGAACCGAGGTTCGCCAAGGCGGTCGCGACCTGCTGGCGCGCGACGGCCACGGCGGCGTCGGCCATATCCGCGGTATGCGTGGCCTCGGTCGCCTGCTGCTCCGAAGCGACGCCGGCGGCGACCAGGGCGCGCTGACGGTTGGCTTCCTTGCGCGCGAAGGCCTGCGTCGTCAGATCCGAGGCGAGCACGAGCTTCTGCTGGGCATAGGCGTTGCGCAGCGAGACCACCTGCAGGCGGCCGGCGGCCAGCTCGGCGTTCGCACGGTCGGCGACCGCCCGCAGATCGACCGGGTCGAGCCTGAACAGGACCTGACCCTTCCTGACGGTCTGGTTTTCCTTGACATCGATCTCGATTACACGACCAGGGACGGCCGCGCTGATCGGCGCCTTGCCGACCTGTACGTAGGCGTCGTCGGTCGTCTGGGTCTTACCGCCCGTCAGCACGACATAGGCGACGATCGCGAGAATCAGCAGGGGGCCGCCCAGCATCAACGGCCAGCGCAGACGGCCAAGCGGGCCACTGCGGCCCTCGGCCGCGCCGGCCTCGTCATTGCTCGCGGTCACGCGGTAGCGCCCCTTTCCATTGCGATCGGGTCGCGGCCCCGGCAAGGGGCGGCGGCGGTCATTCCAATCGATGCCGAGCGGTTCGATAGGGATCGAGACTAGCGGCTGTCAACCCGAATGGATACTGTCGGGTTTCGAAAAGAGGCCCATCCATGCGCGTCAAGACTGACGCCAAACGCCAGGAAATTCTTGACGCCGCGGCCGCGGTTCTTCGCGAGCACGGGTTTTCCGGTGCGAGCATGGCGGCGGTTTCAAAGCGCATCGGGGCGTCCAAGGCGACGCTCTACCGGTACTTCTCCTCCAAGGAGGAGCTGTTTTTGACCACCCTGCTGGACGCGGCCCACGATCAGGCGATCAGACTGTTCGACCTGCTGCGTCCCTCCCAGGATCTGCGCGCGGCTCTCGAGCGATTTGGCGCCCGCTTCCTGGAATTGACCCTTTCGCCGGACGTGTTGACGGTACGGCGAATCTTGATCGCCGAGGGCTCGCGCTCTGGACTTGGCCAGCGTCTTTTCGATCGCGGCCCCAAGATCAGCTGGTCGAAGATGGCCGATTTCCTGCGGCATTCCGTGGAGGCCGGCCGGTTGCGCGACGAGGACCCCTGGGTGATGGCCATGCACCTGCGCGGACTGCTCGAGGCCGACATCGTCCACCGCGCCCTGCTGGGCGCCGACGTGGACACCCGTCCCGCCAACCTCAGGCGCTGCGCGGCGAGCGCGGTGGACGTCCTGTTGCGAGCCTACGGCGTGGAAGTGGCGGCGCAAAGGGCGGCTACCTTCGGCGGGGCCGACTGAGGCGCGCTCGCCGTCGCCGGGGTCGCCGACGAGCCCTGGTCAGCGGGCAGCACAGCCGAGCCGATGTAGCGGCGGCTGACGGGCGGCGCCGCTCTGGCCGGGCTGGTGGGCGGCGTGTCGCTGAACGACTCGAGCGCGAGCCGGCGGCCTTCGGCGATGGCGGCGTCGCGGGCCTGGTCGCAAGCCGCCTGATCGTGGAACACCGTCTGCGTCGTCTGGGGCGGCTGGGAGCCATACATCCAGGTAATGATCAGCGTGAAGGTCGGCTTCGGCGGCGCCGGAGCGGGGGTCGGCGCCGGGGCCTGCGCCGGTTGGCCCGCGGGGGCCGCGCGATCGCAACCAGCGAGCGCCACGAGAACGGCGAGCAACATCAGCGGGGCCCGGCGGACTTGCCTGCGGTGCGTCTGCATCGGCGTGCTGACCTCGTGGGTTGACGACAGCTTGCCAGCTCGCCAATGAGATGTCACCCCTCCGCCCGACGTCGCTACGCCGGACGTTGCATCTCAGCGCGGGCGCGTGTATCTAGCCGCACCCATTTTACCGGGACTTTGGGGTCCCACAAGGAAACTCCCGGCCGCGCGGCCGTTTGTCCCGCGCGGCTTTTGCATTTTGAGGCATGGCCATGGCCGAGATCGTTTTGAATGTGCAGGTTCGCGAGCGCGCCGGCACCGGTGGTTCACGCCAGACGCGCCGCGAGGGCCTGGTGCCCGGCGTGCTCTATGGCGGCGACAAGGCCCCGGTGCCGATCGCGGTCAAGTACGGTGAGTTCCACAAGGCCCTGCACACCGGCAAGCTGCTCGGCCATCTGGTGACGCTGAAGTACGGCGATGAAAGCCAGCCTGTGATCGCCAAGGACGTGCAGTTTCATCCGGTCACTGACAGCCCGATCCACTTCGACCTGTTCCGGGTCGACGAGCACGCCATGGTGCGCATCTCCATCCCGGTTCACTTCCGCAATCACGAGGCTTCGCCCGGCCTCAAGCGCGGCGGCGCCCTCAACGTCAATCTGCACGAACTGGAGGTGATGGCCCCGGCCGACCACATCCCCGAGGAAATCGTGATCGACCTCACCGGCCTGGACATCGGCGCCTCGGTGCGTGGCGCCGATATCGTACTGCCGGCCGGCGTGCAGGTGACCGCGCAGCACCTCGAAGCCACGATCGCCTCGATCGCCACCTCGTCGGCGATGGAGTCGGCCGAGGCGGCCGAAGGCGAGGCGGAAGTCTAAGACCCGGAAGGGGTCCCGACACGACGCGGACTCATCCGATGCTGATCATCGCGGGCCTCGGCAACCCCGGCGCGAAATATGCCCGCAACCGGCACAATTTCGGCGCGATGACGGTCGACGCGATCGCCCAACACTGGCGCTTCGGCCCCGAGCGGTCGAAGTTCTCCAGCCTTGCGCGCGAGGGCGAAATCTCGACGCCCGCGGGGCCCGTCCGCTCGCTGATCCTCAAGCCGCAGACGTTCTATAACGAAAGCGGACGCGCCGTGGGTGACGCCCTGGCCTTCTACAAGCTCACGCCGGCGGACCTGGTGGTGTTCTACGACGAGATCGACCTTGCGCCGGGGCGTTTCCGAATGAAGACCGGCGGCGGCGCGGCCGGCAACAACGGCATTCGCTCCATCGCGGCGCGCATCGGCCCCGACTTCCGCCGCGCCCGCATGGGCTCGGGCCATCCGGGGCATAAGGACCTGGTGCAGGGCCATGTGCTGTCGGACTTTCACAAGGTCGACGCCGAATGGGTGAAGGCCCTGATCGAGGCATGCTCCGGGCCGGCGCTGTCGTTGCTGGCGGCCGGCGAGGATGAACGCTATCAAGCCGAGGTGATGCGCCTCGCGCCGTCGGCGAAGCTCGATCCCCGAGCGGCCACGCGCTCGGCCGACTGACTTTGAGAGGAGCCGCGGCATGATTCCGGCGTTCGGCTTGTCGCTGGTGTTTTCCGTCGCCCTGTGCGTGCACGCCGTGCGCACGGGCCAGTCGATGTACTGGCTGATGATCATCCTGCTGCTGCAGCCTTTGGGCGGGCTGGTCTATCTGATCGCCATCGTGCTGCCCGGCGTCGCGGGGGGGCCGGCCGCCCGGAGACTGGGCCAGGAAGCGCGCGCCGCGCTCGATCCCACCCGCGAGTACCGCGAGGCCAAGGCCGCGTGCGAGGACACGCCGACCGTGCACAACCTGATGCGCCTGGCCAAGGCGGCCGCCCACCAGGGGCGGCACGACGAGGCGGAGCAGCTCTATGGCCGCGCGGCCACCGGCATTCACGCCGACGACCCCGCGCTGCTGCTGGGCCGGGCCCAGAGCCTGCTCGAGCTCGGCCGCCACGCCGAGGCGCTCGCCCTGCTCGAAACCCTGCGGCGCGACGACGCCGGCCACGCGCCGGCCGTGGCCCTGGCGCTCGGCCGCGCCTACGAGGGACTGGGGCGAACCTCGGAGGCCGACAGCAACTACCAATGGGCGGCGGGCCGGCTGCCCGGACTGGAGGGTCTGGCCCGCTATGCGGCCTTTCTCGCCCACAGCGGACGAACGCAGGAAGCCGCCGCGAACCTGAGCGAAATCGACCGCCGCCTCGCCGCGGCCAACCCCGCCTTTCGCGGCGAAGGCCGCGTCTGGCGCGAGTTGGCGGCGCGCGCGGTGTCGGACGCGCGTTGACCGGCCGCCTCCGCGTCCGGGTGAGAAGGAAGTCTTCGTGGGCGTCGGTTTCATGCTAGGTCGCGCGCTATCCTTTTTCCACGCGAGTATCCATGGCTCTGAAAGTCGCTATCGTCGGCCTGCCCAATGTCGGAAAGTCGACACTGTTTAACGCGCTGACCCAGACCGCCGCCGCGCAGGCGGCGAACTATCCGTTCTGCACGATCGAGCCGAACGTCGGCGAAGTCGCGGTGCCCGAGCCGCGGCTCGAAGCCTTGGCCAAGGTGGCCAAATCCAAGGAGATCATCCCGGCGAGGATCACCTTCGTCGACGTCGCCGGCCTGGTGCGCGGCGCCGCCAAGGGCGAGGGCCTCGGCAATCAGTTCCTGGCCAATATTCGCGACTGCGACGCCACCGCCCTGGTGGCGCGATGCTTCGAGGACGGCGACGTCACCCACGTGGAGGGACGCGTCGATCCCATCGACGACCTGGACATCATCGAGACCGAGCTGATGCTCGCCGACCTCGAGAGCCTGGAACGACGGATGAACGCCCTGGAAAAGCGCGCCAAGGGCGGCGACAAGGAAAGCGTGGCGAGCCTGCGTCTGGCGACCCTGGCGCTCGAAGCCCTGAACGCGGGGCGGCCGGCGCGGTCGGCCAAGATCACCGAGGACGACGCCAAGGCCTGGCGGATGCTGCAGCTGCTGACCTCGAAGCCGGCGCTGTATGTGTGCAACGTCGACGAGGAATCGGCCGCGACCGGCAACGCCATGTCGGATAAGGTGTTCGAACGGGCGAAGCGCGACAACGCCAAGGCTGTGGCGATCTCCGCCAAGATCGAAAGCGAGATCGCCATGCTGGACATGGGCGAGCGCGGCGAGTTCCTCGAGACCCTCGGCCTGCACGAGCCGGGCCTCGATCGGCTGATCCGCGAGGCCTATGCCCTGCTGGGTCTGCAGACCTATTTCACCGCCGGCCCCAAGGAGACCAGGGCCTGGACGATTCCCGTCGGCGCCACCGGCCCCCAGGCCGCCGGCGTCATCCACACCGACTTCGAGAAGGGCTTCATCCGCGCCGAAACGATCGCGTTCGAGGATTATGTGGCGCTCGGCGGGGAAGCCGGCGCGCGCGAAGCCGGCAAGCTGCGCTCCGAAGGCAAGGAATACGTCGTTCGCGACGGCGACGTGATGAATTTCAGGTTCAACGTCTAACGGCGATTTCGCGCCGAGCACCGAAGAGGAGGAAGGCCATGGGCGAGCCGATCAGTATCAAAAGCACGGCGCCGGATGGGTTCGAGTTGGGCGCCTACCACGCGACGCCGTCCGGCGCCCCGCGCGGCGGGGTCATCGTGCTGCAGGAGATCTTCGGCATCGACGAACACGTCCGCCGCGATGTCGACCGCTGGGCGGCGCTGGGGTTCGAGGCCGTGGCGCCGTCTCTCTTCGATCGGCGCGAGCCGGGCTATGTGTCGAGCCACAGCCCCGAGGGCATGGCTTCGGGAATGGGCCACGCTCAGGCTACTCCGATCGAGCAGGCTCTGGCCGACATCGCGGCGTGCCGCGACTATCTGGCGCCCAGGGGCAAGGTGTTCATCGTCGGTTACTGCTACGGCGGGTCGTTGGCGTGGCTGGCCGCCGGCAGACTGGACGGGCTTTCGGGCGCATCCAGCTATTACGGCAGCATGGTTCAGGCCAACGCCGCGCTGAAGCCAAACTGTCCGACGATCGTACACCTGGGCAGGCTGGATACGTACATACCGGCCGATGACGTGAAGGCAGCCATGCAGGCGGCGAATCCGGAGGTCCCCGTGTACATCTATGACGACGCCGGCCACGGTTTCAACAACGAGGACCCGGCGCGCAACAACGCCGACAGCGCCGACCTCGCGCGGCGCAGGACCCTGGAAACGTTCGGCGGCTGAGATGGGCGAGACGATCCGACTGACGAGCCCTTTCGACGGACATGAATTCGGCGCCTGGCATGCCCAGGCGCCGGACGCGCGGCGAGGCGGCCTGGTGGTGATCCAGGAGATCTTCGGCGTCACCGAACACATCCGCCGGGTGGCAGACGACTTCGCCGCGGAAGGCTATGAGACCATCGCGCCCTCGCTCTACGATCGCCTGTCGCCGGGTTTCTCGGTCGACGCCGACGCCGAGGGCGTGAAAGCCGGCCGCGCGTTTTCCGAAAAGACGCCCTGGGATCAGGTCGCGGGCGATCTCTCGGCCTGTGTCGCCGCCCTGACTCCGCCGGTATTCGTGGTCGGCTTTTGCTGGGGCGGAACGGCGGCATGGCTGGCGGCCTGCCGGTGCGAAGGCGTGGCGGCGGCGTCGAGCTTCTACGGCCGGCGCATCCCGGAGCTGGTCAGCGAGACCCCGCGCTGCCCGATCATCCTGCATTTCGGCCGGCACGACGCGAGTATTCCCGCGGCGGTGGTGGACTCGATCGGCGAGACCTACCCGGACATGCCGATCCACGTCTACGACGCGGGCCACGGCTTCGCTTCGGACCGGGGGGCCGACTATCAGCCCGACGCGGCGCGGCTGGCGCGGCTGCGGACGTTGCAGCTGTTCGCTCGCGGCAGCGGCCGGGGAGAATTCTAACCCGGTCCGCGCCCCAACCTGCGCACCAACACCACCTGGGCGACCAGCAGGCCTATCCCCGCCGCAAATGCGGAGAACGCCGGGGCCGGGTCGCCCGATCCGTGGATACGCCATAGCAGGAAGGTGGCGGCCGCCAGGATGGTCGTCAGGCTGACGGCCACGGACACCAGACCCTGGCCGAAGCCCGTGCGATAGCTGGTCATCAGGTGGAGCTGAATGGCGTTGCGCAACATTGGAACCCAGAGGGTCGCAGCCAGCGTCCCCAGGAAGAAGAAGGCGGAAAACGCCGCCGTGCGCGGCAAGTTCGCGACGTGAGGCAGGCGCCACGCTTCCATTGCGCAGGCGGCGTAAGCGAGGATGGCGGCCAGGGCGAGACTGGTGTGCATCCGTCGAAATTTCTTCCAGTCCGACGGTTGCTGCACTCAATGACCTTCGAAAGTGACCAGTGTCGACACCGCGACGCCGGCGTCGCGCAGGCGGTCGGCGCCGCCCAGGTCCGGCAGGTCGATGACGAACGCGGCCGCCACGATGTGGGCCTTCGCGTGGTTGAGCAGTTCGATCGCCGCCAGGGCCGTGCCGCCGGTAGCGATCAGATCGTCCACCAGCATGACCCTTTCGCCTTCCAGCACCGCGTCGAGGTGCATCTCTATGCAGTCGGTCCCGTATTCGAGCGCATATTCCACGCTGCGCGTGCGGTGCGGCAGTTTGCCCTTCTTGCGCAAGGGGACGAAGCCGGCGGACAGCTGGTGGGCCACCGCGCCCCCCAGGATGAAGCCGCGCGCCTCTATGCCGACGACCTTGTCGATCTTCATGCCGGCCAGCGGCTGCACGAGTTCATCGACCGCCTGGCGGAATGCGCGGGCGTCGGCCAGAAGGGTCGTAATGTCCCGGAACAGAATCCCGGGCTTGGGATGGTCGGCAATGGTGCGGATCGCTTCGGAAAGGTTCACGCGGGCACTCCGTTCAAAGCGCGGCCGGCGACGGCCGACAACATTTCGATCATCGCCGGATCGCGGGCGGCCGGCGCGGTGATCAGGGCGCCGTCGAGACAGGTGTCGATCGGCGATGCGTCCCTGGTGGCGGGCAGGCTTTCGGCCAACAGCCGAACCAGAGCGCGGGCCTTGTCGGCGTTGGCCGCCAGGATCGCCAGGATCGAGGCCACGTCAACGTGAGCGAATTCGTCGTGCCAGCAGTCGTAGTCGGTGACCATGGCCACGGAAGCGTAGGGCAGCTCAGCCTCGCGCGCGAGCTTGGCTTCTGGCATGTTGGTCATGCCGATCACGTCGCACCCCCAGGCGCGATACAACGCGCTTTCCGCCTGGGTGGAGAATTGCGGACCTTCCATGGCGATGTAGCAGCCTCCCTCCACGACACGCGCGCCGGCGGCGCGGGCGGCGGCGGCGGCCAGCGCCGACAAGCGCGGACAGACCGGATGGGCCATCGAGACATGGGCGGCCAGGCCGGGACCGAAGAAGCTCTTGTCGCGGGCGAAGGTGCGGTCGATGAACTGGTCGACCACGACGAAATCGCCCGGCGCGAGCGACTCGCGCAATGAACCCACGGCTGACAGGGAGATGACGTCGGTGCAGCCGGCGCGCTTGAGCGCGTCGATATTGGCGCGCGCGTTGACGCTGGTCGGCGGCAGGCGATGTCCACGGCCGTGCCGGGGCATGAAAACCAGGCGAATTTCGCCAGCTGGCCGCCTCAGGATTCCAGTGAGAACCTGATCCGACGGCGCCCCGAACGGGCCCTCGATCGTTTCCCAGCGCGGATTTTCCAGGCCGGCGATATCATAGACCCCCGAGCCGCCGATCACCCCCAAAACCCAGGCCGCCATTCGCCATCCTTCGTATTGTCCGCGCTGCTCGCGTTATTGCCGAGCCGTGCGCCGTTGGCGAGAGATGTTCGACCAACCGTGCAATCCGACGCCGCCCGCGCGCGGCGCGCAAGCAGCGCTGGACACCCGCGCTCGACGTCCCGGTCTGGGTTATGATCCGACCATGAACTGCGCCGCCCGCATAGCCCTGATCGCCGCCTGCGTCGGCCAGTCGCTCGCTGGTGGGGCGCGGGCGGCCGAGGTCCGCTGCTGGATCGACCGCGGGGCGGTGGTGATCCCCGCGGCCTACGGCCCGATCGCCGGCGACTTCATCCTCGACCTGTCTCAGGCCCAGAGCCAGTTGCACGACACGGCGGCGCGGACCGCCGGCTCGACGGACGATGTGGCCCGCTGGACGTTGCGGCTCGCCGGGCAAAGAAAGCCCCGCTATACGATGAAAGTCGCCGATCTCGACGCACGCATCGCCAGCTTCCCGACAAACATCACCGGCATTCTGGGCGCCGACGTCCTGGACCGACTGGTCCTGGACCTGGACCTGGATCCTTGCCGATTGCGCCTGTCGCCTGCCTCTTCGCGGGGTCACGGCCGCCGCTTGAGGACGCGAATGATCGCAGGGGCGCCGGCGGTGTTCGCCGCCATCTCCGACGGCGTCGTCACGCGGACAGGCTGGTTCGCCGTCGACACCGCTTCGGTGGGCTCGCGATTGGCCGACGCGGGATTTTCGCGTTCCCTGCCGAAAGGCGTCGATCCGGATGATCGCGCGGCGCCGCCGGCGCGCCTGCGAGCCGTGTCCCTGGACGGCATACTGGTGGAGCAGACGCCCGCCGGCCTGATGAGCGCGACACCGGGCCTGGCGGGCTCGCTTGGGCTGTCAATATGGGCGCGGGTTCATCTGCGCATCGATGGTCGCCTGCTCAGTGCACGACCCTGAGAGGCGTGGCGGTGTCGACGCATTGGTGCGGACGCTGCGCGTCGAGCGGCAGGACATGTCCGCTGGCCGCGAAAATCTGAGCCACGGCGCGGGCGGCGAACAAGGTATTGGGATCGGGCTCACCGTCGACGAGAAAGCGCAGCCGCATTCTCAGCAGGACCTCATCCGGCTGGTCCATCGGCTCCAGCGCCGCGGCGACGACGCCGACGATGGCGCGTTCGTCGAAGGTCGTGTCGGGGCAACCGGGATAAAGTACGCGCAGGCGTCGTCGGCTCGTCACGCCGATGCTTCTCACGAGCACGAAATAGGCGTGAAGAACGGGGTGTCCCATGCGGCCGCAAGCGTCGCTGAACGCCCGCAATAAGCAGGGACAGTCGCCCCTGCCCACCGCCATGGCGCGTAGGGCCCACACCAGCAGCCTCTCCGGCTCCACGATGGGTCGTGCTTGGACGCACGCCAACATTTCATCCGACATCGCTCATCTCCCAGTGGCTCCGTCGACTGTGTGCGAACGCGTCTCAATAGCAAATGAAATGTGCCGGCGGCATGGCGCCTCGACGCGGCCCATCGCGGAATCGGGAACCCCCGTCCCGTTCGGGGTTTAGTGCACATCGCCCCACACGCGGCGACATCGGAGACGTCATGCCTGAACTGACCCTCAATCCCGACGCAGCGTTCGCCATCATGCTCAAGACGCGCGAATTCGACGCCAAGGTAGAACAGACGGATCCCGACAGCGGCTCTAACCCCAGCGACGACCGCGGCGTCGACGCGCTCGAGACCGGCCCGTCGGACGATACCCAGCGGGAGATCGCGTCGGCCATCAGCGACCTGAACGACGACGAGCAACTCGACCTGATCGCGCTGATTCTCGTGGGCCGCGAGGACTACACCCTCGAAGAGTGGCCAAGCGCGCGCCAGGAGGCGGGCACGATCGGACGCGCGCACGTCGCCAAGTTCGTGACCGATATCCCCTTGGTGAGCGATTTTCTCGAAGAGGGACTGTCGCAGTTCAATCTCACGGTCCAGGATTATCTCGATCGACAGTGACGGCCCGGCGTAGAGGCGTCCAAGCCAAATGGAGACCAAGAGAGAGCCGCGTTTCCCTTGAAACCGGCGACGGTCGCCGCCATTTCGGGCCCTGACATCCACCAGAGGCCTCGCGACACGCGCCATGACCACAGTGACGGAAGACTTGAGCCAGACACGCTCGTTCGAGGCCGATGTCGCCAAGCTGCTGCACCTGATGGTGCACTCTGTCTATTCCGAAAAGGACGTATTCCTTCGGGAGTTGATCTCCAACGCGGCCGATGCCTGCGAGAAGCTGCGCTATGAAGCGGTCAGCGACCCGTCGCTGCTGACCGACGATGCGCAGTCGCGCATCACCCTGACCCTGGACAAGGACGCGCGGCGGCTGATCGTCGAGGACAATGGCATCGGCATGACCTTCGAGGAGATGGGTGAGGCGCTCGGCACCATCGCGCGCTCGGGGACCAAGGCGTTCATGGAGCGGATCGCCGGCGCCAAGGAGGCCGAAGGCGCGCAATTGATCGGCCAATTCGGGGTTGGCTTCTATTCTGTGTTCATGGTCGCCGATCGCGTCGACGTAGTCTCTCGACGGGCCGGCACGCAGGGCGCGGCGCTGTGGTCGTCGGACGGACAGGGGGCGTACACCCTATCACCCCTGCCTGAGGAGGACGCGCCCGCCCGCGGCACGCGTGTGACCCTGCACCTGAAGGAAGGCGCCGACGGCTACGACGAGGCCTACAGCGTCGAGCGCATCGTCAAGACGCAGTCGGGGCACGTGCCCGTGCCTATCTTCCTGCGCGATACGCCGGACGCCGAGCCACGGCGGATCGTCGATGGGGCGGCGCTGTGGACGCGCCCCAAGGCGGACGTGACCGCCGAGGAGTACGCCGACTTCTACCGCGGCGTGGCCGGGCAATTCGACGCGCCGGCCCTCACCCTGCACTACCGGGCCGAGGGGTTGCACGAATATTCGGTCCTGGCCTTCGTGCCGGAAAACAAGCCGTTCGACCTCTTCGATCCGGAGCGCCCCGGGCGAATGAAGCTTTACGTGCGTCGGGTATTCATCACCGACGAGGCGCAGATCCTGCCCCGCTACCTGCGGTTCGTGCGCGGGCTGGTCGACAGCGCCGACCTGCCGCTAAACGTCTCGCGCGAGATGATCCAGGAAAGCCCCGTCTTCACCGCCATCCAGAAGGGCGTGACGAACCGCGTCCTGTCCGAACTCGACAAGCTCAGCGCCAACGATCCGGAGGCCTACGGCAAGATCTGGGACAATTTCGGCGCCGTGCTGAAGGAAGGTCTCTACGAGGATTTCACGCGGCGCGAGACCTTGCTGGGGCTGGCGCGGTTCACCACGTCGGCCGCCGCCGGAGAGAAACGTTCGCTGAAGGACTATGTGGCCGGACTGAAGGAAAACCAGACGGCCATCTACTACGCCAACGGCGCGGACCAGGAACGGCTGGCGGGATCGCCGCAGCTGGAAGGGTTCCGGGCGCGCGGCATCGAGGTGCTGCTGCTCACGGATCAGGTCGACAGCTTCTGGGTCACCTCAGGGCTGGATTACGAGGGCAAGCCTTTCAAGTCGGTGACGCAGGGCATGGCCGATCTTGGGCTGATACCGCTCGCCGAAGGGCAGGCCTCGCCCACGGAGGCGCCGCAGGACGTCGCCGCTTTCATCGCCTTCATCAAATCGACTCTCGGCGACGCGGTTTCTGATGTCCGCGCCTCGGAGCGCCTGACCGAGAGCGCGGTCTGCCTGATCGCTCCGGAACACGGCATGGACCGCCAGCTCGAAAAGCTCCTGGCGGGGACCGGACGCGCGCCGCCCGGCGTCAAGCCGGTGCTGGAGATCAACCCGCGCCACGAACTCATCGCCGCGCTGGCCAGGCTCGGTGAGGAGAAGCTGCACCTGCGTGAGGACGCCGCGCACCTGCTGCTCGATGAGGCGAAGATCGCCGATGGCGAGGTTCCCAACGATCCAAGGTCGTTTTCAGCCCGTCTGGGGCGCGTGCTCCGCCAGGCCCTGGCGTAGGGGTTTCCCTTCTCGTATCGCGGGCTTCCAGCCCGCTTGTAATATCCGCGACGATCAAGACGTTCCGCGGAAAAGATGCGGGCTGGAAGCCCGCGATACGAGCGAACGGCCGCTAGTGGCCGACCTTCCGCCAGACGTTGCGGTAACTGGCGTAGACGATGCCGGCAAAAAGCAGCAGGAATATCATCACCGGCACGCCGCTCTGCTTGCGCTCTTCCATCTTCGGATCGGCGGCCCATTGCAGGAAGGCGGAGACGTCCTTGGCCTCCTGGGCGCGCGACGACGAGGTTCCATCGTCGAACGTAACCCTGCCGTCCATCAACGGCGGCGGCATGGCGATGAAACCGCCGATCGGAACGCGCTTGGGGTCGCCCTTCCAGTTGGCTGCCAGGTCGCCGGCGATGAACTTGTCGTAGTACTTGCCGTCGGGCACCGTCAGGCCGGCCGGCACGTTTTCGTTGTCGCCGGTTACGATCGAATAGATGTAGGCCGCGCCGCCCTCGCGCGCCTTGGCGAGCAGGGACATGTCCGGCGGCAGGGCGCCGCCGTTGCTGGCGCGCGCCGCCGCCTCGTTGGCGAACGGAGAGGGGAGGTAGTCGGCGGTGATGCCGGGGCGTTTGATCACGTCTCCGGTGTCGCTGTCGATATCGGGGATCTGGAAATCCTTGGCGATCGACTTGATCACCGGGTTGTCGTTCGAATTGGGGTACTTCGGATTCCAGAACGGACCGCCCTTGTCGCCCAGGTTGCGGAACGCGACCATGCTCATCGCGTGGCAGGATGAGCAGACCTCATGGTAGACCTTGTAGCCGCGTTGCAACTGCCGTTGATCGTAGTGGCCCATCGGGCCCTCGAACGACCAATGCACGTTTACGGGCGGGGCCTCCGTGGACTCGGCGAGCGCCGGTCCGGACAGCAGCAGCCCGCCGAAAAGAACGGCGAATAGAGTGACTTTGCGCACCAGCCTGTCTCCAGCCTATTCCGCGGCCGCGGGGTGCGACAGCACCGGCGTGTAAATCGTATCTGGCACGGCAAGCGGGGTCTCTCGCAGCCCGAGCAGGGGGGTAATGACCAGGAAATACGCAAAATAGTACAGGGCCGATATCCGGCTGAGCCAGGTGACGCTGTTGATGTCGTAGTCGATCAGCGTCGGGCCCGTGACGCCGGGGATGACGTGCCCCTGGGGTTCCTGCGATCCGCACCAGCCGAGGGCTATGCAGGCGACGATCCAGATGAAGAAATAGATCCGCGCGGTCGGCCGATAGCGCATGGAGCGCACCTTGGAGGTGTCCAGCCAAGGCAGCAGGAACAGCATGAATACGGCGCCGCCCAGCCCCAGCACACCCACCAGCTTGTCCGGAATCGCGCGGAGGATGGCGTAGAACGGCAACAGATACCACTCCGGAACGATGTGCGCCGGGGTGACCAGCGGGTTGGCCGGGATCTCGTTATCGGACTTCACGAAGGCGTCGGGCAGGTAGAACACGAAGACCGCGAACAGGATCATGAACAGTACGATCGCGAAGCCGTCCTTGACCGTGTAGTACGGGTGGAACGGAAGCATGTCCGACTTGCTCTTGACGTCCACGCCGACCGGATTGCTGTTGCCCGGCACGTGCAGCGCCCAGATATGCAGCACCACGACGGCCGCGATCACGAACGGCAGCAGATAGTGCAGCGAGAAGAAGCGGTTCAGGGTCGGACTGTCGACCGAGAAGCCCCCCCACAACAGGGTGGTGAGTGTGTTGCCGATAACGGGTATCGCGCCGATCAGATTGGTGATCACCTTGGCGCCCCAGAAGCTCATCTGGCCCCATGGCAGCACATAGCCCATGAACGCGGTGGCCATCATCAGGAAGTAGATGACGCAGCCCAACAGCCAGAGCACCTCGCGCGGAGCCTTGTAGGAGCCATAGTACATGCCGCGCAGGATGTGCAGGTAGACAGCCAGAAAGAACATCGAGGCCCCGTTCGCGTGGATGCCGCGGACCAGCCAGCCGTAGTTGACGTCGCGCATGATGTGCTGCTCGACGCTCTTGAAGGCGCCCGCGCCGCTGGGGTCGTAGTGCATGGCCAGCACGATGCCGGTGACGATCTGGACGCCCAGGCAAAAGGCGAGGATGCCGCCGAAGGTGTACCAGTAGTTGAGGTTCCGCGGAGTCGGGAATTCGGCGAGGTCGGCGCCGAACCGTATGATCGGCAGGCGCACGTCGAGCCACCGCTCGAAGGCCGTCTTTGGCTCGTAGGTCGAAGGTCCGCTCATGAGTTGATACCTAGCCGATCTTCACTTTTGTGTCGGAGAGGAATGCGTAGTCCGGCAGATAGAGGTTCTTCGGCGCCGGGCCTTTGCGGATGCGCGCGGCGGTGTCGTACACCGAACCGTGGCACGGGCAGAGCCAGCCGCCGTATTCGCCCTGGGCGAAAGTCGGCACGCAACCGAGATGGGTGCAGCTGGCCAGAACGATCAGCCACTCTTCGTGGCCGGGCTTGACGCGCGAGGCGTCTGTGGCCGGATCCTTCATCGGCGCATGGTCGTCGGCCTTGGCCTTGGCGATTTCGGCCGGGGTGCGATGGCGGATGAACACCGGTTGTTTTCGCCAGGCGATGGTCACCTCCTGGCCGAGCGCCACCTTGGACAGATCAAATTCGAGCGACGCCAGGGCAAGCGTGTCGGCGGCCGGATTGAGCTGGTCGATCAGTGGCCAGGCGACAGCGGCCACCCCGCCCGCCGCGGCCGTCACCGCGAGGATATTGATGAAATCCCGCCGATGTGGATCGGCGGGATCTTCGGTTGGATTGGAAGCGGATTGCGCTAGGCTATCGGCCACTTTCGGGTCACCCCTTGTACTGTCACCGCCGCGGCGGTCCTTCAACGTGGTTCGCTTAGAATGCGTCTCGCTCTTTTTCAACCAGACATTCCGCAAAACGTCGGAGCGGCCATCCGGCTGACCGCCTGCCTGGGTGTCGAACTGGACATCATCGAGCCCTGCGCCTTCCCCCTGGACGACCGCGCCCTGCGCCGCGCCGCGCTGGACTATGGTCCGCTGGCGGTGATCACGCGACATGATTCGTGGGCGGATTTCATCGTCGCCTCCCCCCGCGGCGAAGGCCGGCTGGTGTTGCTGAGCACAAGGGTCGCGGTTCCGCTCCATAAGATCTCCTTCGAAGCAGGCGACACACTGATCATGGGCGCCGAAAGCGCGGGCGCCCCGGACTTCGTGCATGTCGCGGCGGCGCTGCGCGTCCGTATTCCGCTGGTGATCGGCGCTCGCTCGCTGAACGTCGTCACAGCGGCCGCCGTCGCGCTGGGCGAGGCGCTGCGGCAGACGGGAGGGTTCGCGGATTAGATCGGGGGTCCGATATATTCCCTCCCTCCCCTTTATGGGGAGGGACAGGACGCGCAGCGTCCAGGGTGGGGAAGTCTGGCAGGCTCAACAGCTGTGTGGGTTTCTTCGACTCTTCCCCACCCTGACGGCTTCGCCGTCTGTCCCTCCCCATAAAGGGGGGGCAGGAGGAAGAGCTTCTACAACCCCACGTCCGCCAGGAAGCCAAGCACGCCGGCGTTGAACGCTTCGGGCTGGTCGATGTTCGCCGCGTGGCCGGCGCCGGGAATCACCAGCTTGCGCGCGCCGGGGATCTTGGCGGCCATGTAGTCGCTGGCGATCAGGAACGGCGTGTCGTCGGCGCCGACGACCACGAGCGAGGGAACGGCGATCGTCGGCAGGCTGTCGATCACCCGCGCGTCGCGCTGGGTCAGCATTCCCCGCGCGGCGCGCGCGAGGCCCTCTGCGTTCAAGTGGCTGCTGGCGCGCGTCTCGGCGCTTCCGCCCGCCAGCCGCGCCAGCCCTTCGGTCTCGAAGCGTTCCGCAGTGCGCAGCGCGTTCTGGTTCCAGGCGTCGCGCGCCTCGTCCTTGCGGTAACCCGGGCCGGTGTCGATGATCAGCAGAGCATCGACCCTTTCGGGGTGGGCGAGGTGGAAGGCAAGGCTCATGTAGCCGCCCAGGGAAAGGCCGCCGACGATGGCCTTTTCGGCCCCCGCGGCGTCCAGCAGCGCGGCCATGTCGGCGACGGTCGCCTCCTCGCTGTAGGCGCCCTGATCGAGTGGATAGTCGCTCTGGCCGTGTCCGCGCATGTCCCAAAGGATCAGCTTGTACCGCGCGGCGAACGGCCCGATCTGTCCGCGCCACATTTGCGAAGTCGCCGAGTAGCCGTGGGCCAGCAACAAAGGCCGTCCCTCGCCATGGGTCTCGTAATAGATATCGACGCCGTCGCGATTTAGTTTCGGCATGACCTCGCCTCCTCTTCAGGCCCCCACGAACACCCCGGCGCGGCGCTCGTTTACCGAGCGTACCCCTTCGGCGAAATCGGTCGTGGCGCGCAACCAGGTCTGCTCGATCAGTTCATGATCGGTCTGGGCGCGCACCGCATCGGCAAGGCCGGCGCGCAGCGTCGCGCGCGTGGATTCCACGGCCAGAGGCGCGTTCTCGGCGATCTCGCGGGCGAGAGTGAGCGCCGCTTCGCGCAGACCCGCCAGCGGCGCCACTTCGTCGACCAGCCCCCAGATCAGCGCCTCGTCGGCCTTGATGCGGCGGCCGGTCAGGCACATCAGCTGGGCGCGCTGCATGCCGATCACCCGGGGAAGGGTGTGGGTGATGCCGAAACCGGGGTGGAAGCCGAGCTTGACGAAGTTGGCCGTGAACCTGGCCTCAGGCGCCGCCACACGGAAATCGGCGACCAGGGCGAGACCCAGCCCGGCGCCGACCGCCGCCCCCTGAACGGCGGCGACGATGGGTTTCTTGGCCGAGAACAACCGCACCGCCTGCTCGTAGAGCGGATTGATGCCCGCCATGCCCTGGCCGCCGACGCCCGTCGGCGAGGCGAGGTCGGCGCCGGCGCAGAACGCCTTGCCGGCCGACATCAGGACGCTGACGCGCAGCGCGCGATCGGCGTCGACGTCCTCCAGCGCATTGGCCAGTTCGCGCATAAGCTCGACGCTGACGAAATTGTTCGGCGGCCGGTTCATTTCGAGCAGGGCCACATGTCCGTCGACGCGGGCGGAAATCTCGCCGTATTGGTCTTTCATCGTTTTGATCCCAGAAGATTGCGGGCCACGACCCATTTGTGAATCTCTGTCGGCCCATCGTAGATGCGCATGGTGCGCAGCTTCGAGGCCATCAGTTGCAGCGGCATTTCCTTGGTCATGCCCATGGCGCCGAACGTCTGCATGGCGTGATCGACGACGGTCCAGGCCATCTCGGTGGCGAAGGCCTTGATCATCGAGATCTCCTGGCGCGTGTCGCGGCCCTGGTCGATCTTCCAGGCGCAGTCGTAGGTCATCAGCCGGGCGGCATGGATCTGGGTGGCGGCGTCGGACACCCACCACTGGATCGCCTGGCGCTGCGACAGCGGCTGGCCGAAGGTCACACGCTGCGGCGCATACTCGCAGATCATGTCGAGCGCCCGCTGCGCCATGCCGATCGACCAGGCCGCCATCTCAAGACGGCGGGTGCCCAGACGCAACTGCATCGGTGCGAATCCCTGACCTTCGGTTCCGAGCAGTTTCCAGCCCTCGACGCGGCAGTCTTCGAGTAAGACTTCGTAGGTCACCGCGCCGCCGACCATCGGAATGCGGCGCGCGACGGTGAAGCCGGGCGTGTCCTTGTCGACCAGGAAAGCCGAGATGCCGCCGCGCGCGCCCTTCTCCCGGTCCGTCACCGCCATCAGGATGGTGAAGTCGGCATGGTCCGCCCGGCTGATCCAGATCTTGCGCCCGTTGATGATCCAGTCGTCGCCGTCGCGGTCCGCCCGTGTGATCATTCCGGCTGGATCGCCGCCCGCGCCCGGCTCCGAGATGCCGATGGCCGAGACCGTCTCGCCCCGCACGTACGGAGCCAGGTAGGCCTCTCGCTGACGCTCGGTCACCGTGGCCATCATCATACGTAGATTGGGCGAATCCGGCGGCAGGGTGTAGGGCGTGATGGTGCGGCCCAGTTCCTCGTTCACGCCGATCATGGCGACCGCCGGCAGATCAGCGCCGCCGATGTCCTCGGGCGCGTCGAGGCCCCAAAGCCCGAGTTTCTTGGAGGCGGCGTCCAGCCGCGCGTTTTCATCCGTCGCCAGTCCAAGGCCCTTGCCGTCCGCTTCGCGCGCCAGCACGCCAGCTTCGAGCGGCATCAGCTCGTCATCGACGAAATGACGCACGAGATCCTTGAGCATGCGATGCTCTTCGGCGAGTTCGAAATCCATACTGCGTTCCCTGGCCTGCGACCCGCCATCGGGGCCGTTCGATTTTCCCGAATATGCCGGACGTTGTAAGGGGTGAAGTCGCGCGCGTCATGTCCATGGAGGAAACTTTGCCGAACACTCACGAACTGGCCGGTGAAGCCACGGGCCCGCTGAAGGGTGTGCGCATCCTGGACATGACCAGCGTCGTGTTCGGCGCCTACGCCACCCAGATCCTCGGCGACCAGGGCGCGGACGTGATCAAGGTGGAGTTTCCCGGCGGCCGGCGCGGCGGCGGCGGCGACATCATGCGCTGGGCCGGACATCCGCCGCAGGGCGCGCCGGACGACCTCGGGCCGATCTTCATGACCATCAACCGCAACAAGCGCTCGGTGCTTCTGGACCTCAAAGTTCCAAGCGACGCGGCAGCGCTGCGCAGTCTTGTGGCGACCTGCGACGTGTTCGCCGCCTCTGTCCGCTATGACGGCCTGACCCGGCTGGGCTTCGACCATGAATCGGTCAAGGCGATGCGGCCGGATATCGTCTACGTGCACGGATGTGGCTACGGCGCGGAGGGGCCTTACGCCGGCGAACCCGCCTATGACGACTTGATCCAATCGGCGTCCGGTCTGGCGGACTTGCTTCCCAGGGTCGACGGCGACCCGACGCCGCGACTGATTCCCGCCCTCGTCGCCGACAAGGTGTCGGGCCTGTTCATGGCCCAGGCCATCACCGCCGCCCTTTTTCACCGCCAGAAAACAGGCGAGGGCCAGTTCGTCGAGGTGCCGATGCTGGAGTGCGTCACCAGCTTCACCCTGGCCGAACACTTCTATGGCCATGTCTATGATCCGCCCACGGGTCCGTGGGGCTACACCCGCGTAGCCAACCCCGAGCGCAAGCCGTTCCCGACCAAGGACGGCTACATCGGACTGTTGCCTTACACCGACAAGCAATGGGACCAGTTCTTCGCGGCCGCCGGGCTTGCCGACACCTTCGGCAAGGACCCGCGCTTCGCCGACTACAAGACCCGCGCGCGTCATGTTCGCGAGCTCTACCAGCTGGTGGAGGAAGTCACGCCCTCGCTCACCACCGCCGAGTGGCTGGACCTTCTCAAACCGCTGCAGATTCCGGTTTCGAAGATGAACCGCCTGGAGGACCTGCAAGACGATCCGCATCTTGCGGCCGTGGGACTGTTCGAGCGCTATGAGCACCCCGACGCGGGGCCGTACATCAGTCTCAGGCCTCCGGTGAAATACGGCGCCACCCCCGCCAACATCCGCCGGCACCCGCCCAAGCTGGGGGAACACACGCGCGAAATCCTTGCCGAGCTGGGCCTTGGCGCGTGACACGGGCCGCCACGATATCGCCGCGGAGTCGTGAGCCATCCTGCCGCCAGGCGTGATCGGGAGTGCAGACGGCCGCGGCGCTCCGCGTCACGGCCGTCAAACATCAGGTGAGTGATTCCTACGCCCTTTCGAATCGACGCCGCGCCGTCGTGGCGGCAGCCAGCGTGGCCGGACATGTTCTTGTCGGCCTTGCGGTGGTCTACCTAAATCCGCGCGCGGCCAGCTCGCCGCCCTCGCCGCCCATGGACGTGGCCTTCGTCGAGCTTCCGCGTCCCCCGCCGCCGCCCGCCCCGCCCGAGCCCAGCCCCAGTCCGGTGAAGTCCACCGCGCCGGTCACCAAGCCGGCGCCGGTGAGGGCGAGCGCTCCCCGCCTCGCCGCCCGGGTCGTCGCCAGGGCTACGGCGCCGACGCTGGCCGCCGGCCCGTCGAGCGGTCTCGACATCGCCGACCTTGCGAGCGCTTCGGACGCGGACGCCGGACCGCCCGCCGGCCCCTGCGACATGGCGCGCCGGCTGCAGGGCGCGCTACGCCGCGATCCGCTGGTGCGGGCCGCCGTACTGGCCTCGACCGGCAAGGCCATCCTGGTTTGGAACGGAGACTGGATTCAGAGCGGCGGCGAGGATGGCAAGGGCCTCGCCGCCGTCCGGGAGGCGATCATGTGGGAAGTCGGGTTCGCGCCGCCGGCGTGCCGCGCGCAGACGGTGCACGGCATCATCCTGCTGTCGATGACCGCGGCCCCCGGGTCGGTCAGGCTTGCGGTCGGGTCTCGGGATTGGCGCTGGTCCGACCTTCTGGGGCGACGCTAGAACGTCGCGCCGAGGCTCAGTCGAGCACGATCACCACCACACGCCGATTTTGCGCCCGCCCCTGACGATTGTCGTTAGGGGCGACCGGCGCATCCTGGCCGTAGGAGATCGTCGACATCCGGTTCAGCGCCACGCCCTGCTGGTTCATGAACAGACGCACCGCATCCGCGCGGGCCTCGCCCAGATGCATATTGCCGATCTTTGAGCCGGTGTTGTCGGTATGCCCCTGGATCTCGACATAGACGTTGCGGTTGTCGCTCTTGAGCTTCTGGACGAAGTCCATCAGCCGCGTCTTGGCTTCGGGTGAAAGTTCCGACTGCGCCGTCGGGAACTTCACGGAATCGTCAGAAAGAACCATAGAATACAGGAACTTGCCTTCGGCCAGCTTGTGGGCCGCTTCCGCGCGTTGAAGCGCGTCGCGGGTGCCCTGGTCGAGCGTTGCGAGGTGGGCGTCGTCTGCCTGCAGCGTGGCTTTTTGCGCATCGACCTGCGATTGCGTCACGGCGACCTGCTGGCGCACGAAGCCCTTGGTGGCGCACCCGCCCAGGCTGATCCCGGCAAGCGCAAATCCCGCCATCGCCACGGTGAGGCGTGTTGATTTCAGCATTCTATCGCTCCTGTAACATTTCGTTCCCCGCGACCATTGGGCCGACATAAAGGGGCCGAAATTGGGCGCCCCCTCTAGGCGCGGGGCCGCTTCCCGGGCCTTCAGTGTCGGCGAATCCTCTCTTGCCTCAGTTGCGTACGCCTGACCTTGCCCGCGTCGTCGCGAATGTTCTCGCCGACGAATTCATAGCTCTTGGGCTGCTTGTAGCCGACCATCCGCGAGCGGACGTGTTCGCGCAGGGCCTCCTCGGTCAAGCCGGCCCGAGGTTGCACGATGGCGTGGACGCTTGATCCGAGGTCGTCGTCAGGAAGGCCGATCACGGCGCTGGACTGCACGAGCGGATGTTCGTCGAGCGCCGCCTCGACCTCGGCCGGGTATACGTTCGAGCCTCCGACCAGGATCATGTCCGTGCGGCGGTCGGCGAGATAAAGGTATCCGTCTTCATCGAACCAGCCGATGTCGCCAAGCGACTCCCAGCCGCCCGGCAGCGTGCGCGCCGTGGCCCCCAGATAGCGGTAGGTCGGCGCCGCGTCGGCGGGGCGGCGCATGTAGATCTCTCCGACCTCGCCGGGCGGCAGGGCGCGTCCCCGCGCGTCGACCGCCCGCATGTCGCCGATGCCGACCCTTCCCACCGAGCCGCGATGGGCGAGCCATTCCTCGCCGGTGATGAAGGTCACTGCCTGCCCTTCGGTGCCGCCGTAGAGCTCCATGATCACCTCCGGGCCAAGCCATTCGATCCAGGCCTCCTTGAGCCAGGCGGGGCAAGGCGCGGCGAGGTGCCAGACCGTGGTCAGCGAGGTGACGTCATACCGCGCGCGAACCTGCGGCGGCAGGCGCCAGATGCGGCTCATCATCGTCGGCACCAGGTACATCCACGTTCCGCGATGGCGAACGACGGTGCGCAGCGTATCCTCCGCGTCGAACCGCGGCATGATCACCAGGTGGGCGCCCTGGTTCAGGCCGTCGAACGCACTCGAAAACGGACCGTTGTGGTAGAGGGGCCCGGGCATGATCATCACGTCTTCGCCGGTCGTGCGCCAGCCACCGACCTCGACCGGCGTGTAGAGAGCGGCGCCGCCGGACAGGATCAGCTTGGGCCGGCCGGTCGAGCCGCCCGATGTCGGAGCCTTCCAGACCGGCGACACGGCGTCTTCCAGCGGATCGCCGCGGCTTGGCATGGCCAGCAGGTCGTCGATGTCGAAACGGCGGAGCGCGCTCTCGATCGAGGGCCCGGCGATCAGGATCGGCGTGTCGGCGAGAGCCATTACCGCCTCCGCCTCCGCGGCGGGCAGGCGATGGGAAATCGGCTGCGGCGTGGCGCCGATCTTCCACAGACCATAGCAGGCCTCGATGAAATCGACCGTATTCGCCAGCCCGAGGGTGACCAGATCGCCGTGTGCGACGCCCGCCGCCAGCAGGCCGCGCGCCACCCGGTCGGTGCGCGCATCAAGCTCGCGCCAGGTGACGGTGCGATTCGCATCGCTCACCGCCGGCCGGTCGGGCCGCTGCGCGGCGAGCTCACGCAAGCGTGCGCCAAATGAGATCGGCTGGGACATGGGCGGGCGTTTCCTCACGCAGCGTTATCCGCAGCATGGCCTATTGCAGGCGGTCGGCGCGACGCAAGTCGGGAAACAGCCTGGCCCACACGACGGTGACGATCATGGCCCCGACGCCGCCGAAGACCGCCGCCCCGACGACCCCAAGCAGGCGGGCGGCGATGCCGCTTTCGAATTCACCCAACTCGTTGGATGCGCTGATGAACAGGGTAGACACCGCGGCCACCCGGCCCCTCATGGCGTCCGGGGTCATCAGCTGGACGAGGGTCTGGCGCACGAACACGCTCAGCATGTCCGCGCCGCCGAGCACCGCCAGGGCCAGGACCGACACCCACAACGAACGCGAAACGCCGAAAGCCACGGTCATGGCGCCAAAGATCGCGACGCCCGCGAACATGATCGCCCCGGCGCGGCGGCGGATCGGATGCGCCGCCAGATAGAGGCCGACCACGGTCGCGCCGACCGCCGGCCCGGCCTGCAAGAGCCCGAACCCCTGGGGCCCCACGTGCAGGACGTCGCGGGCGTAGGCGGGGAAAAGCGCCCGGGCGCCGCCGAGGATCACCGCGGCCAGATCGAGGGAAATCGCGCCGAACACCACCTTGTTGAGCCACACGTAGCTAAGGCCTTCCTTCACCAGTTCCAGCCGCGATCCGGGCTGGAGCGCCGGTCGGGTGTTTCGGCGGATCATCAGCAGGGCGAACGTCGACAGCAGATAGAGGGCCAGGGTCGCGGCATAGGACGCCGCGGACGAAACGGCGATCAGCAGGCCGGCCATGGCGGGTCCGGCGATCGACGCAGACTGCCAGGCCAGCGAATTCCAGGCGATCGCGCGTGGCAGGTGCTCCCGCGGCACCAGCATGGGGCCCAGCGCGGTGCTGGCCGGCGAGAAGAACGCCCGCGACGAGCCGAAGAGCAGGGCGACGCAAAACAGCAGCGGCACCGAGGCGAAATGCAGCAGCGACGCCGCGACCAGTATGGCGACTGCGACGCTCTCGCCGGCGTAACAGAACAGCAGCACCGCCCGCCGGTCATGCCGGTCGGCGGTCTCTCCGGCGGGCAGGGCGAGATAGAACAGCGGCGCGAAGGTGATCAGGCCGATCAGGCTGACATTCAGCGCCGACTGGCCGATGCCCAGGTGCGCGCGTCGCGAGAGCTCATAGACCTGCCAGCCCATGGTCACGCTCTGGATCTGCGATCCGAAACTTCCCAGCCAGCGCGAGGCCCAGAAGCTGAGGTAGTCGCGCTCGCCTAGCAAGGCGCGGGCGGACGGCAGGGCGGGCGCCTGATCGGACATGGGCGCCAATAGCTCCCGGGCGGCGCACGTGCAATCGAAGCATTGACCGGGCCCGCCAGGGGTCCTAACGGCGCCGCGCCATGTTCGACAATCCCACCGCCTATGAGCTGCTTCGCGAACGCCCAGAGGACGCTCCTCTGGTCGACGCCTTGATCGCCCGCGCCTTTGGCCCCGGCCGGTTCGCCAAATCCGCGGAGCGCCTGCGTGAGGGCAATCGTCCCGACCTCAACCTCTCCTTTGTCGCCTGGGCAAGCCGCGAGGCGGTGGGGTGTGTGCGCATGTGGCCGGTGACGATCGGGCCAGCGCCGGCGATCTTGCTGGGCCCCTTCGCCGTGGACTCCGAGCGGCGCCGCCAGGGCCTGGGCGCCGCGCTGATCAACCGTGCTTGTGAGGCGGCTGCCGAGGCCGGGCACGCGCTGATCGTGCTGGTCGGCGACCCTGACTATTTCGCGCCATTGGGGTTCTCTGTCGCACGCAACCTGGTCATGCCGGGCCCGGTGGATCGGCGCAGGGTGCTGGCTCGGGCGCTGAAGTCGTACAGGGCCGTGGAGCTGGCCGGGGCTGTCGCGCGTTCACACCATCCGGCCGCAATTCCGCCCCCGCCGGCTGGGGAGCCGGGATCCGGGGGAGACGGGATTATTTTCTCGTGATGACGAGGGCCGTGGGCGAGCGAGCGGCAAGGCGCTTGAGACGCACCGGCTTCGGCCCTACCTCTCAACCATGACCGAGGGCGTTGGCGGATTGGACGGTGTGATCGCGGCGGCGAAGCAGGCGCCAGGGCGCGGCCTTCCGCCGGTGCACCTGTGGAATCCCACCCATTGCGGCGAGATCGACATCGTCATCAAGCGCAATGGCCTGTGGTTCCACGAGGGCTCGCCGATCGGGCGGGAGGCGCTGGTGCGGCTGTTCTCGACGGTGCTGCGCAAGGACCCGGAAGGCTACGTCCTGGTGACTCCGGTCGAGAAACTGGCGATCAAGGTCGAGGACGCGCCGTTCATCGCCGTTCGGGTCGACAAGGTGGGCATGGCGCTGCGGTTCGTCACCAACGTGGGCGACGTGGTCGAAGCGGGACCGGACAACGCCATCCGCGTGCGGATGGATTCGGCGACCGGGGAGCCGCGCCCCTACCTGCACGTGCGCCGCGGTCTCGAGGCGCTGATCGCGCGTCCGGTGTTCTATGAGCTCGCGGACATGGCCGAGCAACGCGATACAGCCGCTGGACCGGCGATGTGCGTCCCGTCCAACGGCGCCTGGTTCGAGGTCGGCCCGGCCCAGCCGGATCCGACGTGAGCGATCTGCGCGCCTGGATCACGGGGAGGCTCGATCCCCTGGACGTCGGACTTGCCGATACGGGGGTGACCCGGTCGGATTTTGACCTTGACCCTCACAATGCGCCGGCCGAGCGGCCGACGTTGAAACCAGCGGCCGTCCTGATCGGCGTGGTCGAGCACGCCGGTGGTCCCTCGGTCATCCTCACGCGCCGCTCGGACAGCCTGCGCAGCCACACAGGCCAGGTCGCGCTGCCAGGAGGGCGCTGCGATCCCGGCGAGGCGCCGTGGCAGACGGCGTTGCGCGAGGCGCAGGAAGAGATCGGTCTCGACCCCTCCCTGGTGACCCTGGCCGGGCTTTCGACGCCCTATCGCACGGGCACCGGCTACCACATCACCCCGGTTGTCGGATTCATCTCTCCCGGCTTCAGCCTGACGGTCAATTCCGATGAAGTCGCCGATGTCTTCGAGACGCCGTTCAAATTCCTGATGGATCCCGCCAATCACGTGCAGCACGAACGGGAGATACCCGCCGGGATCACCCGTCGCTTTTACGGCATGACATGGGAAGACCGCTTCATATGGGGGGCCACGGCGGGCATACTGCGCGCGCTCTACGATCGCCTGGTCGCCGCGGCGGTGGTCTGAGCGTGTCCGCGAAACTGCCCCCGCAGGCCTGGCTGACCCATCCGGCGACGGTCCAGGTGATGGACGCTCTCGCCGGGGAGGGGGGCGGCGACTGCGCGCGGTTCGTCGGCGGCTGCGTTCGCAACGCCCTGCTTCGACAGCCGGTGAACGATATCGACATCGCCACGACCCTGACGCCCGACCAGGTCATGCAGGCTCTGCGCAACGCCGGACTGAAGGCGGTTCCCACCGGAATCGAGCACGGCACCATCACCGCCGTCGCCGACCGCAAGCCGTTCGAGATCACGACCTTGCGGCGCGATGTCGAGACGGATGGTCGCCGGGCGGTGGTCGCCTTCACGCTCGACTGGGCGGAAGACGCCGCGCGGCGCGACTTCCGCATCAACGCGCTCTACGCCCGCCGCGACGGCGAGATCTTCGACCCGACGGGCGGGGGGCTCAGCGACATCGCGGCCGGCGCGATCGTGTTCGTCGGCGATGCGCGGACGCGCATCCGCGAGGACGCTCTGCGCATACTGCGCTATTTCCGCTTCCTCGCCTGGTACGGCCGCGCGCAACCCGACGCATTGGCGATCGCGGCGTGCAAATCGCTGAGCCCGCTCGTAGCCGGACTTTCGGCCGAGCGCGTCGCCAAGGAACTGCTCACCCTGCTCGGCGCGGAGGATCCGCGCGCGGCCGTCCGGCTGATGGCCGGGGCCGGCGTCCTGGCGCACGTCGTTCCTGGGGCAGTCGGTCTCATGCGGTTCGAGGCGCTGGTGTCGATCGAGACCGAGCAGCTGTTCACCGAGGACGCGCTGCTGCGGCTGGCGGCCCTGCTGCCTGATGACCCGTCGGCCGGCGCCGCCGTCGCCGACCGACTTCGGTTGTCGAAGGCGCAAAAGGAGCGTCTCATCGGCGCCTTGGGGACCGAACCAGCGCTGGTGTCGTGGATGAGTCCGCGACAGGTGCGCCACGCGGTCTGGCGCACCGGGGTCGAGGCGTTCTGCGACCGTGCGACCCTGGCCTGGGCCGGCGCGTCCCGCCCCGGCGCGGGGATCCAGTGGCGCGCGCTTCTGCCATTGGCGCGGGGTTGGACCAGGCCCACGCTGCCGCTTTCCGGCGAAGAGGTCGTGGCCGCCGGCGTCCCGCGCGGGCCGATGGTCGGAGCCGTCATGCGGGAGGTCGAAACCTGGTGGGTGGATAGCGATTTCACGCTCGACAAGCTATCGGTGGTCGAGCGTCTGAAGTCCGTGGTTCAAGGAATGGTGCTTTGAAGATCGCTGTCCTGGAGACCGGCGCGCCGCCGTCGAGCCTCGCGGCTCGTTTCGGGCGCTATGGCGCCATGTTCGAACATCTGCTGGGCGAGAGCGCCTACGACTGGACGGTCATCGACGTGCGGTCGGCGCCGCTTCCCGAGCGCCCGGAAGACTACGACGGCTATCTGATCACCGGCTCGGCGGCGGGCGTCTATGATCCTGACCCCTGGATCGGCGCGACACGCGATTTCCTGCGACATGCCAAGGGCAAGGCGGCCATCGTCGGCGTCTGTTTCGGCCACCAGCTGATGGCCGATGCGTTCGGCGGACAGGTGATCAAGTCGCCCAAGGGCTGGGGAATCGGCCTGCACACCTATGACGTGCGAGAACAGAGGCCGTGGATGGACGGCGCCAAGACCATCGCCGCGGCCGCCTCGCACCAGGACCAGGTGGTGGTGGCGCCGCCGAACGCGAGCGTCGTCGCCCGCAGCGCGTTCACGCCCTATGGCATGCTGGCCTATGACGATCAGCCGGCGATCTCGATCCAGCTGCATCCCGAGTTCGACCCGGACTACGCCAGGGCGCTGATCGAGGGCCGGCGCGGCGCCCTCTATGGCGTCGAACAGGCGGATCGCGCGCTGGCCTCCTATGACGCCCCCGACGACCGCGACCGCCTCAGCCGCTGGATCGGCTCGTTCCTGAGGGAGCGCGGGCGTCCCGCCCGCTGAAAAAACCAGCGGTCGGGACACCCGCGCTCCTCTATAACACCGCCTCGATCAGGCGCGGCCCGCGCGCGGCGATGGCGGAGGCGAACTGGGCTTCGAAATCGGCGATCGTCTCGGCGCGCGAGGCTTCGACGCCCATGCCGCCGGCCAGCCGCACCCAGTCCAGTTCGGGGTTGTGCAGGTCGAGCATGGAAAGCGCCCGGGGACCGGGATTGCCGGCGCCGACCCGGGCGAGTTCGATGTTGAGGATCGAGTAGGAGCGGTTGGCGAAGATGACGGTGACGACGTCGAGACGCTCGCGGGCCTGGGTCCAAAGCGCCTGCAAGGTATACATCGCGCCGCCGTCGCCCTGGATGCACACGACCTTGCGGTCAGGACAGGCCACCGCCGCGCCGGTGGCCAGCGGTATCCCCTGCCCGATCGATCCGCCGGTCAATGAGAGGTGATCGTGCGGCGCGGCGGCGACCGTGGCCAGGGCCGTGCCGCCCGACGACGTGGCGCCCTCATCCGACAGGATGGCGCCTTCGGGCATGTGGCGGGCGATGGCCTGACCGATGGTGAACTGATTTAAGGCTCCCGACGGCGAATCGGGCCGGGCGTAGGGGGCGGCGCCGATCGGCTCGGCGGGCGCGCCCAGGGCGCCGGCCAGGGCTTCCAGTCCGCCGACGCCGTCTTCGTGCGCGTGGGCCAGATGACAGACCCGCGCACCCTGCGGCAGGCACCAGCTGGGCTTGCCCGGATAGGCGAAGAACGACACCGGCGGCTTGGCCCCGACCAGGATCATCACCTCGAGGTCCTCGAGGAAGTCGACGATCTGCTCGGCGAAGTAGGGAATCCGCTCGACGATCACGCGGCCGGCCCCGCGGGCGAGGCGGGGCGCGAAGGTGTCGCACATCAGCCGCGCGCCGCTCGCCGCCGCGATACGTCCGGCCGCGACGAGACCCTGCTCGCTCAGCGCCGCGCCGCGCATCAGGAGGGCGGCGCGCTTGCCCGCGCGAAGCGCGCGCGCGGCCCGATCGACCGCGTCGCTCGAAACGCTTTCCGGCGCGGGCCGCGGCAGTGGCGCCGCCGGCCCCTCGGCCTCGTCCCAGGCGGTATCGGCGGGCAGGATCAGGGTGGCGATCTGGCCCGGCGGCGATAGCGAGGCGGCCACCGCCCGGGCGCCGTCGGTGGCGACTGTGGCGGCGCTCGGCGAGGAATGCAGCCAGCCGGACACCGGCCGGGCGAACCCGGCGATGTCGGAAGCCAACGGCGCGTCGTAGCGCGCGTGATAGGTGGCGTGATCTCCGACGATGTTGACGATCGGCGTAGCCGCCCTTCGGGCGTTGTGCAGATTAGCCAGGCCGTTGGCGAGGCCGGGCCCCAGGTGCAGCAAGGTCGCCGCCGGCTTGCCCGTCATGCGACCGTAGCCGTCGGCCATGCCGGTTACCGCGCCTTCGAACAGGCCGAGGATCGGGCGGATTCCCGGGACACTGTCGAGGGCGGCGACGAAGTGCATCTCCGACGTGCCTGGATTGGCGAAACAGACGTCCACCCCCGCGCCGGCGAGGGTGCGCACGAGGCTCTCGGCGCCGTTCATGCGCGGGCCTCGATCAGAGCACCTTGTGCTCGAACGGCGCGCTGATGATCAGCTGCACGTCGTCGCCGACCAGGGGCACGTACTTCGTGACGCCGAAGTCGCTGCGCTTGATGTGGCCGCTGACCTCGAAGCCGATCGTGTAGGCCTTGTCCATCGGGTTGACGCCGGGCGTGTTCAGCTTCGCCTGCAAGGTTTCGGAACGGGTGACGCCGTGCAGCGTCAGATCGCCGGTCACGTCGGCTGTTTGCGGACCGGTCATCGTGATCTTGGTGGAATGGAACGTCATCGTCGGAAAGGCGCCCGCGTCGAGCCAGTCGGCGCTCTTCAGTTCGCCGTTCAAGGTGTCGTTGATGGTGGTGACGCTGGCAGTCGGGACGCTGACGTCCAGCTGACTCAAGACAGGGTTGCCGGGAATGAGTTTCAGCGCGCCGCTGGCGCCCGAAAAGGTCCCATAGAAGGTCGAAAAGCCCAGATGGTTGATCGCGAACAACACCTGGGTGTGGTGCGGCTCGAGCGTGTATTCGCCCGCCGGCGGCGGCGCGGGTTGGGCGTTCGCCGAAAGGAGCGGCGTCAGGACGAGGGCGAACGCAAGCACTGAACGCTTGAGCATGGGGAGTTTCCTTCGAGTGATCGGCAACGACATTCGTTGCAGGCAGGTGGACGGCATGACGGGTCTCTCGTCAATCGGAACGTCGATCCGCGCCTGACGTCGGCGTCACCGTCATCGGCCGGCGAGCATGGCGATTCGCGCGGCGAGGAGTTTCAGGAACAGACGGGAGGGAAACCCACGATAGCTTGGCGCGTCGTTTGGGAGGGCGGCGGCGGCGCGGCGGTATCGCGTCTGGGTGCGCATCTGTATGAGGGGCGCGTCGGGCGCGAAGCGGGTGCGGTAGGCGGACACCCAGTGGCCAGGGCCGAATTTAAGGTACATGCCCGTGTTGCAGCATGACGCCACCAAGCGTTGGGTCGGCGCGCGTTCGCTGTTCCTGTAGCCGACGAGACGGTCGGCGCCGGCCACGCAGTGGAACCGGTCGTCACGGTAGGTCAGGTAGGGCGTACCGCCGTCGGGGTCGAGCACCGGCGCCGCGCCTGGGAGCGCCTCAATGCGCCGTCCGCCCGCCTGGCAGCTCTCGCAGTAACAGACCGCCACCAAGATAGGCGGACCCACGGCCTCGCACCGTACCCGTCCGCAGACGCAGGACGAGCATCGCACGATCTGGTTCACGTCTCCCCCCTTTTCATCCCCTTCATAGACGACCGACTCCGGAGGTAGCGCCCTTCAGCTTGCTAGGGCCAGCGTACCGTCGGCGGCATCGAGGACAGGATCGACTCTATGTTGCCGCCGGTCTTGAGGCCGAACATGGTGCCGCGGTCGTAGAGGAGGTTGAACTCGACATAGCGGCCGCGGCGGATCAGCTGTTCCTCTCGCTCGGCGTCCGTCCAGGGCTCACTCATCCGGCCGCTCGCGATCTTCGGGTAGATGTCGAGCAGGGCGGCGCCGACGTCGCGGGTAAAGGCGAAGTCACGTTCGAAGTCGCCGCTGTCGTGGTGATCATAGAAGATGCCCCCGATGCCGCGCGGTTCGTTTCGGTGCGGCAGGAAGAAGTAGCGATCGCACTCGGCCTTGTATCTGGCGTGCCAGTCGGGATCGTGCGCATCGCAGGCGCGCTGCAGCGCGGCGTGAAACGCCAGCGCGTCGGGGGCGTCCTGGCTGCGCTGATCGGCGAGCAGCGGCGTCAGGTCGGCGCCGCCGCCGAACCATCCGCGCGTGGTGGCGATATAGCGGGTGTTCATATGCACGGCTGGAACGCGTGGGCTGACCATGTGGGTGATCAGGCTGACGCCGGTCGCCACGAAGCGGCGGTCCTCGCCGGCGCCGGGCATGCTGGCCGCCATCTCGGGGCTGAAGACACCTTCGACCCGGGAGATATGCAGGCCGCACTTCTCGAAGAACCGGCCGCGCAAAAAGCCCATGACGCCGCCGCCGCCCTCGGCGCGGACCCAGGGTTTCAGCTCGAAGCGCCCCGGCAGGCCGGGATAGAGGTGGTCCGGCGCAGCGTCCTCCAGAGCCTCGAACGCCGCGACGAGGCGATCGCGCAGGTCGTCGAACCAGGCGCGGGCGCGGTCGACGCGCTGAGTGTCGAGATCTGCCGCGGGCGCCAAGGTCATCTCAGGACGGCGACTTGACGCTGATCTGGCCGCGTTTGACCGAGATCGTCGCCATCTTGAGACCCCAGACGGTGAAGTCGACGCTTTGATCGCCGGGCCGCTCGGGCCTGGCTGCGGAAGCCTGTTGCACGACGCCCGAACGAACTGTCGGCGGCGCGGCGCGCTCGTTCTCATTGTACCGCCCGGTCAGTGCGGACGCCAGCCCGCGCGCGCCCGGCATGCTGTAGAACAGATGGTGGCCGATGCGGCCCACGGACACCAGGGAGGCGCGCCAGTAGGGACTGACCCAGGCGGCGTGATAGTGGGTGGCCGTCCCGACCTGATAGGCCACGTGGCCCGACAACGCCGCCGCGGCCACTTCACGCGCGGTCTCCCACAGGCGCGCCACCGGCCGGCGCGAGGTCGATCCGTCACAGGCGAACGTGAACTGGCAGGTGCTCGCGGTTCCCACGCCGTCATAAATGACGCCGCAGACGGACTTGGGGAATGCCGGATGACGCAGGCGGTTGAGGACGACCTGGGCCACGGCTTCCTGACCCGTGCGCGGCTCGCTGGCCGCTTCGTAATAAACCGCCGCCGTCAGGCAATCGAGGGCGCGGTCACGCATCGGGTCACCGATCGAGAGCACGAACGGCGCGACGGCGTATGCCACCCCCGGCGACGTCTGAACGGGCGGCGCAACGATCGGCGCGGCCGACGACCACGATGGCGGAGGCGACGACAATGGCGACGGCGATGGATCCAGAACCCGCCACTCCTGAACGGTCGCGCCCACGGCGGGATGGACGCAGAGCGCCCAGCCGAGGATCACGAACGGCGCCGCCGCGCGGCCAGAGAAAAACATCGGAAACAAACGCTCTCCACCGCCGCCCTGGTTGACGCCCCCTATAGCCGATCGAACCGCCGGAAACACCCTGGAAGATTCATTACGCGGCGCCCGATGCCGATCGATTGCGGCTATGGATCAAGTCGTGCGCGGGAGAAACGAGACTTGGCTGATGTCGCGAAACTGATCCTTATGGCGATCGTGGTCCTGGCGGCCCTTCCGTTGGGCTGGGCCGTCTCGCGGATCGCCGCGGCTTACGCCGGCGCGCCGGTGTCCCGCGGCGGGCTGGTCCATTGGGCGATGACGGTGCTGATGTTCGTCTGGGCGTTCTGGGTCATGCCGACGACGTGGATACTGGCGCCCACACTGGCGCTGGCCTGGCTGCTCACGGCGCTCACCGCCGTCGACGTCGCGTCTTTCCGGCTGCCGGACACGCTCACCGCGCCGATGCTGGTGTTGGGCCTGGCTGTTTCCATCGTGCTGCCGGGCAGGCCGATCCTGGACCACGCGGTCGGCGCCGCGGCGGGGTTCGCCGTCCTCGCGTTTCTCGGCTGGGCCTACGAGCGGTTTCGCGGGCGCGAAGGCATCGGACTGGGCGATGCGAAACTGCTGGGGGCGGCGGGCGCATGGCTGGGCTGGCGTCCCCTGCCCTCCGTCGTCCTCGTCGCCTGCGCCCTGGCGATCGTCCTGGTCGGCGTCATGGCCGTTTCCAAGGGTCGGTCGGCGCTCCAGGAAAGGCTGGCGTTCGGCGGTCCCCTTTGCCTGGCGACGTGGCTGATCTGGCTGTACGGACCGCTCACCCTGTGAGGCGCCCGTCTATTCCACGTAGCGGATCCAGTAGGGCACTGACACCTTGCCCGAGGCGGAGGCCGTGTTACCCGCGCGAGTCGCCGCCTCGCCCGATCCGGTCAGTTCGACGATGGCCATGCGATGCGTCTGCGCGCCGGCGGGCCCATGCGCGATCACATTCACGGTCACCGAGCGTCCGATCATGTTCTCATCCTCGATCGACTCGGTGGGGCGCTCGTCCTCGACCGATTGAGCCATCTGCTCGTCCTCGGGCGAATCATTCTCGGTCGCCCTCATGGTCGCGGCGGCCAGAGGCGTGGCGTGACTGCGCTCGAACGGACCACTCTCCTCGAAGAACACGGTGACCGCCGGCGCGAGGCGCGCGTACAGATTGGCGTCCATGTCCTTGAGGACCATGAGATCGCCCACCGTGCGGAAGCCTCCGCGGCGCAGAGGCGCCGCGGCAAGGCCCTGGGCTTCGGTCGGCGCGCTCGCCACGGTCTGGTCATCGTCCGCGGACTGAAAATCGCGCAGTTCGTCCACCAGGGCGTCAAGTCTGTCGTCGGACGCTCCCGCACCATGGAACAGCGCCCGCGACTGGGCCGGATTGAGCCCGTCCAGCGGCGCCTTGCCGCGCTCGTCCTGGATCGTGATCACCAGGTCGACACCCCTGAACGAGAGCGCCCGGCCGCGGCCGTCGATCGCCCAGCGTTGGCTCGCGTCCTCCTGGGCGATTCCATGGATCGCCATCATCATGCCCGCGTCCGCCGCCGCGGCCAGCCTGGCCTGCTCGACCCGGGCCGAGACCGCGGCGATCACGCCGCGGTCGGCGGCCAGGACTTCGAACGAAATGAAGGCGAACGCGCCCAGCGCGGTGACCGCGACGACCATGGCGAAGCCATGCTCGCGCTTAAGAGCCATGACGCGTCATCGGTGTCGGGGCCCCCGGCGGGGGCGGCAGCGGGGCCGGCTGGGCCAGCTCCATCTTCGCCTTCAACTCCGCGGTGATCGCGTCGGCGTCGACGGGCGTGCGGATGACCCGCGGGGTCAGCAGCACCAGCAGTTCCGTGCGCTGCAATTCCTTGCCCGTGCTTCCGAACAGGGCGCCGATGTAGGGAATGTCGCCCAGCAACGGGATCCGGTTCTGCGACTTGGTCACCTCGTTCTTCATCAGCCCTCCCAGGACGATCGTCTCGCCGTCCTGCACCGCAACCGACGTCGAGAGCTTGCGTTCGGAGAAGGACGGCGACTGGATCAGGGCCTGGGACGCGGTCTGCGGAATGACGTCGCTCACTTCCTGGGCGATGTCGAGCAACACCAGGCCGCTGCTGTTGACCCGCGGCGTCACCTTCAGGATGACCCCGGTGTCGCGGTAGTCGATCGAGTTGACGATCGGGGCCGTGTCGCTCACCGTGCTGGTCGCCGAGCCGGTCGATATCGGCACCTGGTTTCCCACCTGGATGGAGGCTGTGTGGTTGTTCAGCACCATCAACTTCGGCGCCGAGAGAATGTGCACGTCGGTGACGGCGCGCAGGGCGTTCAGCGTCGCGTAGACATTGTCGCGATGCTGGAAGGCGTAGGAAAAGCCGGGCAGGATCTGTGACGGAAACGGCGAGCCGGGCACGGTGACGGTGTTGCCGTTGGCATCGGTCGTCGTCCTGGGTACATTGGTCGCGGACTGGGACAAGGTGCCGCTGTTGCTGCCGTCGTGCAAGTACCACTGGACGCCGTATTGCAGGTTGTTGTCGAGGCTCACCTCGCTGATGACCGCGTCGATCAGCACTTCCAGCGGCGGCACGTCGAGGTGGCGCAGGGCGTCCTCGATCAGGGCGTAGTTGCGCGGCGTGCTGAAGACCAGGATGGCGTTGTTGGTTTCGTCCGCGGTGATCGTCGTGCCGTTCTGGTCGGCGTTCGCGCCGCCGGCGTTGTTTTCTTCCAGCTGTGCGCCCGCGTTGGGCGTGCCGACCGGCTGGATTCCGGAGCGCGTCGCGCCGCCCATCTGGATGATGGTCTGCCCCGGGTTCCCGCTTCCGCCTTGCGACCCTCCGGTCCCGGTCACCGAAAACTTGCTGCCTCCGCTTCCGCTCGAGCTGCCGCCGCTGTTGATGCCGGCGTCGTTGATCGTGGTCTCCTCGCCGCCCTTTGGGGCCGCCAGACCGAACGCCCCGTCGAGCACCTTGGTCAGATCGATCGCGCGGCCGTTCTGCACGCGGTAGACGAACAGGCGCCGCTCGGCGTTTTCGCCCTCGCGGTCGAGAACCTCGACCCAGCGGCGGACGTCGTCCAGGTACTGAGCCTGCGCCGAGATCGCCAGTATGCCGTTAAGGTGCTCCATGGTGATCAGACGGACCATGCCGGCGGTCTGGGACCCGGGGGCGTTGATCAGCTTGTCGAGCTCGGGGGCGATCAGCCGGGCGTCGGTGCGCTGGGGGATGTAGATCGCGAACGACATGCCGCGCAGCCAGTCGACGTCGAACTGCTTGACCAGCTGCCGGACCGAATTGCGCTGGGTGGTGTTGCCGGCGACCACCAGGACATTGCGCGCCGGGTCGGCCTGGGCGATGGCGTTCGGAACGATCGGATCGAGAAGCTTCTTCAACTCCTCCGCGTTCGCGTATTTCAAGGTGATCGTCTCGTCGCCGAAACCGGTGTCGGCGGGCCCAAGCACGCCGCTGGCGCCTTGCGCGGCGCTCAGCGGCACGATGGCATAGGCCCCCTGACGACTGATCAGCGCCAGATTGGCGGCGCGCAGCGACTCCTCGAACAGGGCCAGCACGTCCATGCGGCGGATCGGCTGCGCCGTCTGGACGGTGACGACTCCGTGAACCGCCGGATCGATGGTGTATTTGAGGTCGAGGATGTCGCCCAGAATCGCCTTGGCGACGACCTGAACGTCGACCGAGGGATAGTTCAGCGCGACGTCACCCCGCGCCAGGGTGGTCGGCGACGGCGCGGGCGGCGGCGCGGTCATGGTCCCCCGCAGGATCGTCGTGCGCACCTGGGGATTGGCGGTCTGTGCGTGCACGGCCAGGCCGATGACCGGCAGGCTGAGCGCCCCGACCGCGAGCATGGCCGCCCCGTCGCGGCCGGAAAGACGGATCATTGATCGTTTCCATTATCGTTGGCGGTTGCGGCGGCCGCGGCGGCCGCTCCGACCGGAATAGCGTGATGCGCGGCGCCGCGCGCGAAGGTGATCTGTGATGTCTCTATGCCCACGACGCGCCAATCCTGTACAGTGTCACCGCGATGCAAGGTCCTGAGCGATCCGTCGGGACCCTTGACCAGGGCCGTGGCGAAATTCCGACCGGTCGCGACGCCGACGACGGCGAGACCGTTCAGCGGACCGGAGCCGGCGACCACGTCCTCGTCCTCGCCGGGCTTGCGATCGGGACTGAAGATCGGCGCCCGCAGAATGGCCGCATAGTCCCGCAGGACCGGCGCGACGACAGGAGGGGGTCGGCGCGCGAGCACGGGCGAAGCCTCGGTCAAGGGTTGGCCGCTCGGGATCACGAACTGCGCGACCAGGGCGGCGAGCAACACGCCGCAGGCGAATACGGGCAGATAGTCAGGACGCGCGTGATCGTACCGGCCTCCAGGGAGCGCCGATCTCAAGACGGACCAGAAGTCGCGACGACCGGCCGGTGGCGAGCGCTCGATCGGCTGAGACGGATAGGTATTCGACGACATAGGGGCCCTCGGTTTCGAGTCGCCTGAGACTCTCTTGCAACTGTGTGAGCGTGATCTGCAGGTCGGCGCGGACCTTGGCCTCGGCGGGAGTGTCGGCGTCCAGATCCTGAATGGCGGTGATTTGAAAACCCTCGCTGGTCGCAAGGGCGGCCAGATGTTCCTTGAGCGCTTCCACCGCGAGTTGCCCGCTCTGAGCGGGTATCGCAAAGCGCTCCGCGTGTCTG